>CAITDJ010000001.1 GCA_903891085.1 uncultured Bacteroidota bacterium
CCTATTACGAGAAAACTGCTCCACATCTTAATGAACCGCTGTATACGAGAACCGTACGTACAGTGGTGTGAGAGGCGCACTCCGTCAGCTACTGCTGGCGGAGCCGTCTACTCGATTAGCGGTTCGGTGTTCTTTTTCGTCAGTCGTTATGTTCGTTTTTTGCTGCATTGTCTTTTGTCTGTGCGTTGGGTAGGCAAGCTCTTTTGCAGGTTTTGGTTTGTGTGTTGGCTTGTGCGACCTGCAAATGTGCTTGACTACTGCGTTGCCTATTGTTCCATTAATATTTTTTCTTCTTGTTTCTTTTGTTGAACGTATAAAACAACGTCTTTAATTACCAATTTATGAATTGCGGATATTATAGTTTCCATTGTTTCATAATCTGGTTTGTCGTCTTTAACTGGTAATGAAATGTCTAATACGTCAGCATCTTTGGCGTAAAAGTTTCTACCGTAGTTGAATTGTCCGTTGTATGATGATTTATGAATTGCAGAAGTAACAAAAATAGATGCGTATTTTGGTAACTTGTCTGTATGTACAACTGCAATATGGTCGTCTCCGCCATATTTGTAATTTCTGTATTTGGCTGAACCAAACATATCAATTGTTGTCGTGTTGGCTGAAAATACATTTACGCTGTTGCCAATAAAATCTGAAACTCCTTCGTCTGTTTCGCCCGCTGTTACAAATGGCAATGCACCTAAAATTCTGTCTTCACTTTTAAGTCTTTTACCCCTTGTTGATTTACCAAAAAGTTCTTCGAGATTAAATACTTTCCAAGTTAGGTTTTTATATTCATCAATAGCTTGCTGTTCTTTAGCGTTTATGGTATAATCTTTCAGACCTGTGGCTGATAAAGATTTTTCAAAAACATCAATTCGTTCTTTTTCCAATTCTAAAATAAAGCTTTCCATAAAATCAAAATCTACATTCCCATCTTTAACTGGGAGGCTGATAACTGTATTTTTTAATTCAATTTTTGTTGCTTTATTGTTGTATGAATATTTCCGCTTAATCACCTTGTCAATCGAAGCGATAATGAACATTTGATTTATTCGGTTCAGTTTTTCACATTGCAAGACGCTTGTTGCACCGTGTCCGTCTTTTAGATAAAAAGGTGTTTCTAAATAAACTATGTTTTGATTATTGGAATGAATTAAAATAGTTGGTTTTCCATCTGAATTGTTTAATACAGTTGTAGTAAGTTGATTGTATGAAATTATACCATTATTTATTGTCGCTTGACCATAAAAAGGATAAAACGGTTCGGATTCATCTTTTAATTCTTCAAGTTTTAAAGGGTCAATTTCTTTTTGTGGTTGCCATTGTAAAACATCTTCAATCCTATATTCACCCCACTCAACATTTTTTAGTTTCTCGTTGAGTGGGGCTTCTACTTTCCCAAGCTTTTCCCTAAAATGTTTTGTTCTTTTAGAATTGTACTTACTTCCCAAGATAGATAACCACTTACAGTTGCTTTAAAGTCTTGTAAAGTAGGTTTAGTATCTACTGGTGCTGATTGATTCCAATCCGCTCCATTTTTAGGGTCAATAGAGCCTTCATAATATTCTTTGTCAGAAAATATTTTGAGCTTACTCTTTCCAAAACGCACCAAGTTAACTACTTCTTCATATCGTTCTTTTGCTTGGTCAGTATCTCTTAGGTTATTACTTCCCTTTTTACGATTTGCTCTTGTGTAACCATCATTTGAAAAGTCAATAAACTTTACAATGTCGTCTTTGTGATGTTTTTCATTAACTTTAAAAACATAGATGTTAGTTTGAACACTTGATTTGCCAATAAAAATATCAACTGGCATTTTTATACTCGCCAATAAAGTATTGTGTTCTAAAATTCTTTTACAATAATCCTTTGCTCTTCCTGACCCTGAAGAGTTCTGTATGATGATGGACGCATAACCTTTGTTCATCATTCCTAATGCTTTTTCAACGAAGTTCATCCCGTTTCCTAAAGCTGAATAAGGTGGATTTAGAATGAATGCGTCCGCAGGGAATTTGCTGTCAGTTTTTCCAAAGCCATATTTTCCGTCAAAGTCTTTTATTGAGTCAATATTCAAAATGTTTGAACTACCATCACCCATTAAAATCATATTTAGAATCGCCAACATATACACACTTGAAAGCAACTCTAAACCGAGCAATTGCTCGGTTTTAATTTTGATTTCTTTTTGTGTTAACTCTTGTGGCGATTTAATATTTTGCTTTGCATCATTAAGCATTTCGTTCATTGCAGCAACCAATAAACCTGCTGAACCTGTTGCAAAATCCCACACATAAGAATCCTTATTTACTCTCGAAAGTTTTACTAATAAATTTGCAACGTATGATGGTGTTAATACTACATCATTTAATTTGTCTTGAGAAAACCCAAGCCAACCATACATTTCATTAAATAGTTTTCCTGTAAAGTCGGTTGTTAATCCAATTTTGTAATAAATCCCTAAGTCGTCAACAATTTTGGTAAATACTCTTTTTAGTTGGCTTTCTCCGTTTTCAACTTTGTTGATGTTCTCGGTTGTAAGCGTGTTTTCTAAAGTTCTAAGGATTAGATTTTTCTTTTCGACTGGAATTTCTTTGTTGTCTAAAAACGCTTTGATTTTTCTTACAATGATGTCACCGTCCTTGTTGCCAATTTCTGTTGAAGATTTTAAATCTGATTTCTCAAGTGGTGCAACTTTTCCTGGTATTCCAAGAGTTGCAATTATTGATGCTGCAACAAGATAAACACGGTCGTTTTCTCCTAAACCTTTTTCATTTTGGTAAATGTCATTGTTAAGTTTTACGAGGCAAAGGTCAATTTCCTTTTCTCGTTGTTCTTTAAGTTTATCAAGTTCTTCTGGTGTTAATTGCAGGGTTTTTACCTTGTCAATAAAACTGTCAAAGTTTTTCGGGTCTAAAAATGAAAAGTCTGTGTATTCTCCAACTTTTTGACCTGCACCAAGATTGCTTTTAGAAACATAATAAACGCCAATTGTATGATGAATTTTGCCTGTTTCGTCCTTGTGTCCTGTCATACCAATTGCTATAATGTCGGTATAGCTTGTATGATGTAGTAAAGCGTTTGCGTAATGAACCGCACCGTTTACCGCATAAGAATTTATGTTCTTAAAATTCGGTTCGTTTTTAGAAGTTCTGTTTTCAACTTGTCCGTCAGTGTCAAGTTTTACTAATTTGTCTTTGTAGCCTTTATATTCAATTAGAATAGGGAAGTACTCTAAATTTTTATTTTGTAACAAGATTTTGGCATCAGGTCTGTTTGCACCTGTCCCGCCATTTTTTGAGTAATAGTCGGATAATGCTTTGTCTATTTCAGCATTTACAGATTCTTGTTCAAGTTTGTAAGGAAGTTTATATGATTTAAGCCAACCATTTGCAAGGTCAGCTATGTTTGGTTCAATTGATTGTACTGTCGTCTTTATTTTCATTTTCCTATTCTCTGTGATTTATAAAAGTTCAAAGATAAAATCTTCTGTCGGTGCGTTGGCAAGAAAACAGCTCTTTTGCAAGCCGAAGGGTCGGCTTGTGTGTCGGGGCTTGCAAATGTGCTGTTTTGTGCGTTGGCATTTTTTCTTGTCTTTATGCAGCAAAAATTATCTTGTCATTCTGTTGGTTGTGTCGTCTTTTACACTGACCGCTAACGGTTGGCGGTATGAAATCGTTGGGGATTGCGGGCTACAATCCTGTCCAGTTACACCGAACTTGATGCGGGGTAGGACGCTCGAATAACCACTTAAACCCCAATGTTTTATACCGCTTGTTACCAGCTGGCGTTCTATTTTTCTGTCATTTTTCTATCAATTTGCTACTTCGTTTCGGTCTGCCGTGCGTTGGGACAGACACACTCTTTGACAAGCTTTGGCTTTAGCGTTGGCTCGTGTGGCTTGGCAATGTGTGTGGCTGTGAAGCGTGGGCATAATCTTATTCATTGTCTGGCTCTGCTGCTATTGAAATATTGTCATTCATTTCAGGATAAAGTTTAATTTCTTTGCCGTTTACTGTGTCTGTTTCAAATTCCACTTTCGGCAAACTATTCACAATATCCACTGTCTGCACGCTCACGTTGATAATGCTAAGTAACAAATCTAAAATGTATCGTGGATTGCCAACTTCTGTTGCCCAATCGTTGGGGTCGTTTTTAATTCCGCTTTCTTTATGGGTGCTTACTTGGTAACGTTCCATAATCCATTCAATTGCCGATTTACCATTTACAACATATTCATAAGCTTTTGCAGGAATATTGCTCAATGTGATGTGGCTGTTATAAAAAATCGTGTCTTTCTGGTCTTTCTTTTGGAAACGCATTTTGACAACCGTGTAATGCTTGCTATCATCGCCAGTTACGGTTACATCTTGGCTTCGAGCTACACTTTCATAATTTAAATGCAGTTCTGCTAATTTTCTACCAGCTTTGCTGAATGCCCAAAAGTCTTTTACATCTTCTACCAAAGGCAAACGTGGCAACATTTTCTTTAAATCGTTGGCAAAGGCTTCTTTATATTCTTTGCTGTGCAAAAAGCCATACACATAGTAAAAAATGTCTTCTTTGGTTACGCTTTTACCATATTGCTGTTTGGCTCTTTCAAAGATAAAATTACTGATAGAATCCCTACGGATGTAATCTTGTTTGTTATTATCGTCAAATAAACTCTTTTGTGAAGCATTGTTTTTCTCATAATAATACAAGGGAAATATTTGACCATTAAACTGTACTTGAAGGTCTGTAATCTTATCACTTACTAATGCTGAAAAATCTCTTGTACCACCTACACCAGTTATACAAATTTGCAAGTTTGAATAATTTTGATTTGGAAAGATTTGTGAACTTAAACCAGGACTTTCAATAAATGGTTTGTCATAGTATAAATTTTGCTTTGTGAACGGCCTGTAAAGACAATGCACAATTGAATTTTCCGAATATTTATGTTTTGTATTATTGCTTGCATCTTTTCGTAATGCCCTTGTCCAACTAATTTTAGTAGGTGTGGCATCAATAAAATCTTCAATTGCAAGTTTTGGATTTTTTTCTTTTGCTTTTAAAAATTCTTCACACTGCGTATTATAATTATTAATCATCAATTCCATATTTTTCAATACTTCTTTCGATGAATAATTATTTACCCAAGCATCCCTATTTGTAGCTACCCCAATAATGTATGTATTGAAAAATGTATTGCTTTTTAAATCAAATTTCTTTACTGGCTCTAAAGGAATAAACTCATCAAACGCACTATTTCTCATACTTAACCAGTCGCCTTGTTCATTAGGTAACAAGGTTTTCAAATCCAACTTAGGATTTTCAAAGGTTTTAAAGCCCTTAACAATTTTTAGTTTTTGTTCACGGTCTAAGTAATCGCCAATGTCATGATAATGAATGGTTGCTTTCCCTGTTTTAACATTAGGGTTTTTAACCAATAAGGTAATAGCAATGGGAGTTCTACTACCACTGCCAAAAATTTTACCACCTTCTTTACGGCTCAACTCTCCGCTGGTGCGTTGGTTGCCTCTTAAATTAAACACATAAATAGATGTAAATTCTTTTTCGATAGCTTTTCGAAAACCATCGGTGCTATTGCCGTCAAGCCAAGCACCATTAGAAACAAAACAAATAACACCACCTGTTTTATCTAATCGGTCCGTACTCCAACGGAATGCTTTAATATAAGCATCGTAGAGTGATTTATTCAACCCTGCCGAAGATTGTTTAGCGTATGTATCGGCAATGCGTTGGTCTAATTTGGGGTACGATTGATTTTGTGCATTGTCGTTTGCCGATTTCTGACCGATTGAATACGGTGGATTTCCAATAATAATGCGGAGCGGAGCTTTCTTTTGTTTTTCAACACGGTCGGAGTTTTTCTTCAACATTTCTTCGTATTGAATTTCGCCCTCTTTTGTTTCGCTTAGCTGAAATGTATCTGTGAGTACAATGCCGTCAAAAGGTGTGTAATTTGCTTTGCCTACGCCATCGTTGGGGTCAGGAGTAGCATCGTGGTAAGCGTTTTCGATATTAATTGCAGCTATATAATAAGCCAACAATACAATTTCGTTGGCGTGGAGTTCGTGTTTGTATTTGCGTTCGAGGTCTTTTAAGTCAATCAACCCGCTTTGCAACAGGCGAGTTATAAAAGTTCCTGTTCCTGTAAATGGGTCAAGAATATGAATGTTTTCATCGGAAATTGTACGGTCAAATTCTTTTTTCAGAATATCGTTTACGGAGTAAATGATAAAGTCCACCAATTCCACAGGCGTATAAACAATACCAAGTTTCTCAACCATTTTTGGGAAAGCGGTTTTAAAGAACTTATCGTATAATTCAATGATAATGCGTTGTTTGCCTTCGGAGTTGTCGATACCTTCGGCACGGGTACGCACTGAATCGTAGAATCTTTGAAGTGTTTCGTCTTGTTCTGCAAGGTTGCTGCCTTCTTCCAAAGATTCAATCATGCTTTGCATAGCAACCGAAACGGCATTGGATTTTACAAAGGAATAACCCTCAAATAATGCATCAAAAATCGGCTGTGTAATGATGTGCTGTGCCAACATTTCGATGGCTTGTTCTTCGTTAATGCTTGGGTTTATGTTCTTTTGTAAACCACTTAAAAACTTATCGAACGCTTTACGTTGGTCTTTCTTTTCGTTAATTAAGTATTTGATTCGTTCAATTTGTCGTTCGGCAATTACGGCTACATCTTTTGCCCATTGTTCCCAATAACGGCGGTCGCCAACTTTTTGCACCATTCGGGCAAAAACTACATCTTGTAATTGCTCAAACTGAATGGCAATTTGTCGTCCAATTTCTTTGCTTTGGTCTGTATTGCCAGAATCATCACGGCTTTTGTCAATTGGCTTTCCATCGCCATCAAACGAAGTATCGGAACCGCCAACAATTATTTGTCCGGGGCGTTTTTTATTGAGTTCAATTTTATTTACTGTGGCATTAAAACGGTCGTCGTGTGCACGCAAAGCGTTCAAAACAGTCCAAACTACCTTGTAACGTTCGTTATCGTCTAATGCGTGTTCGGGTTCTACATCGGCAGGAACTACCACAGGAATAATAATATACCCATAATTTTTCCCTGGTGATTTTCGCATTACACGACCTACGGATTGCACTACATCAACTTGTGAGTTACGAGCAGAAAGAAAAAGGACAGAATCTAAAGATGGTACATCAACACCTTCGCTCAGAACACGAACATTGGTAATAATTCTACATTCATTATTTGGCGTATCTTCTTTTAGCCAACTCAACATTTGGTCACGTTGGGGTGCAGCCATTGTTCCGTCCATGTGTTGAGCCTGAACAGTAACCATTTTTGCTTTTTTCTCTTCGGGCAACGATTCTAAATAATTCTCGGAAGCAAGATTATAACTTGCTGCTATGTTGGTTGAATTGGCAATACTACCACAAAAGGCAACCGCTCTTTTCATTGGATGTTCATCGCCTTCTACTTTAATGCTTTCGTTGCCGAGAAATTGTTTTGATAAGGCGTTTACTGTTCCAATGAGTTTGGTAAGGTCATCAGTTTTTATTTCGGTTTCGCCATTGGCAATCATTTTTTGAACGGCTGGCGGAACATCTTTATCGTTTAGAGTTAAAATAATCACTTTGTAATCAGTCAGCAAACCTTTTTCAACTGCTTCACCAAAGCCGATACGATGAATTTCTTTTCCGAAATGCTGTTCATCGTCCATTGACCAAAGCGGAATATCTTGTTTTGCTGCTTGCGAACGTGCATCCACATTGTATAAACGTGGCGTGGCTGTCATGTATAAGCGTTTTTTCGATTTAATAAAATTACCGTCATGTACTTTTACAAAAGCAGAATCATCCATGCCAGGTTCGGTATAGCCTGTGGTACGGTGTGCTTCATCGCAAATAACTAAATCAAATTCAGGAAAGCCGTTTTTAAGTAAAACTTTTTGTGCTTTAGCGATAACTTCAATGGATTGATACGTTGAAAATACGACTGTCATTCCATTGTTTCCGTTTTCTTTATAGTGTTGAAATTGTTTAAGAATATAATGAGAATCAGTAGAAGCAGGCCAAGCCAAATCAATTGTACTGGTTAAATCTTGGTCAGTTGTATTTCTGTTTTTCGTTATTTCTGGGTCAGAACAAATACAAATCGGGTTTATGGTTTCATCGGCTTGCGAAGTCCATTCTCGCAAAGTTTGTCCGATAAGGGCAATGGAAGGAACTAAAAAAAGAACCGTACCTTTATTGTTGGTTTGTTTTTCGGCAATTTTTAAAGAAGTCATGGTTTTTCCTGTACCACAAGCCATTATTAGGCGACCTCTTTCGTTTTCTTTGAAATACTCTATTACTTTTTCTCGCACCTCAATTACGTGAGGGTATATTTTTTTCTTTTCCGTTCTTGCGTTTACGCCATGAATACCTTGTTCGATTTTTCCCCAATCAATAGGAGCTTCAACAAGATTGTGCAAATTAATTCGAGTAACAGGTGGATTTTGATTGCTGATTGCTTCAATTGCATTTGGTCCCCATTTGTTTGTGGTAGAAATCCAAAGTCGTTGAGCAAAGCTTGTTGTTTTTAAATCCTCGCCTTTAAACTCTCTGCTTGAAGTAGAAAGAAAACTATCAACAGAAGGTTTGTCAATGGTAGCAGTATCTTGATAGCATTTGCATTGAATTGCCCAATATTCATTGAAGTGAGTAACTGCTACTAAATCAATACCAGTATCGCTTCCACCTAAATCACTTTTTGCAGGAAATTCATTCCATAACCATACTTTTTTGAATTGGTTGGCATATTGCGGGTCAGTCAGTAAATAAGCTTGCATTAAGCGTTCAAAACGGTCGCCTTTATCTCTTTCGGAGAAGGAAATTTTTCTGTATTTCTCTAATATTTTTAAAAAGCTCATTATATAGTCTCTATGTTTTTATCGTTAAAAATCAAACAACTAAAATACCTCTTTTTAGTCGTGTAGTTAAAATTCTCCGAAATACTTTTCAAGAAGTTTTCAAGGGTGGTGGGTGGGCTTGGGTGCGTTGGCAAGAAAACAACTCTTTTGCAAGCTGAAGCATCGGCTTGTGTGTCGGGGCTTGCAAATGTGTTGTTTTGTGCGTTGGCATTTATCATTTTTCAATTCTGTCTTTTAAGTAGCAAATTGTCTGCTGTGTCGTTTTTTTTACGCTTGCTGGTAACTCGTTTATAGGTCTGATTTTATCAGCCCTATCCATCCATTTTCGGCGTATAGGCCTGGGTTTTATTAGTCTTTATTTTTGATAAAGATAAAAATTCTTTACTTATAAATCGTCAAAGGGTGATTTTATTTGTTGTAGACTTTTTTCTGTTACATGGGTGTATATCTCTGTGGTTTTCGAACTCTTATGCCCTAACAATTCCTGAATATACCGCAAATCAGTTCCCGATTCCAACAAATGTGTTGCATACGAATGCCGCAGCCAGTGTAGTGTAACAGGTTTCGTAATTTTCACCTTTTCTATTGCCTGTTTTAATACACTTTGTAAACTTTTTTCACTGTATTGTTCTCCCACATTTTGCCCTTCAAACAACCAAATTTTTGGTCTATACACCTTGTAATAGTCACGAAGCATATCAATCAACTTATCCGAAATCGGTATCATCCTGTCTTTTTTTCCTTTGGCATTAAGTAGTAAGAGCATGTGCCGTTTCGAATCAATGTTGGCTGGTTTTAGGTTGAGCAATTCGCCTCGGCGCAATCCACAGGCATAAATCAAACTGAGCATGGTTCTGTGTTTCATATTTGCTAAGGCTTCCAGAATCAATTTTACTTCTTCCTTGCTCAACACGTTGGGTAATTTATGTTCACGCCGTGGTCGCTCCAATTGCTCGGTAATTAGCGCTGAGCCTCGTATCAGCTTGAAAAATAACTTAGCAGCATTCACCATTTGATTTTGATACGAATAACTTAGCTGCCTTGGAATTAAATATTGGTAAACAAAACGACGCATATCGTCGTTGGTTGCATCGGCACTTGTTTTTGGTTTAATAAATCGAAGAAATATGCCAATCGCCATCACGTAAGTATCTACCGTGGAATCACTATAGCGTTTTTGTTCCATCCATTGCCTAAAACTTTCTATCTCATTGATATCTTCAGCACTTAATTCTGGTAAAGTCAAAACCGGTTTTAAGGTCGTATATTCAGAATTATCCGGCGGTTTTGGTGCCAGTTTGAATTCTAAATGCGTAATTCTTTCACCAAAATAATTCTGAAGCAATTCAAGATTTTTACCGTAGTTCGGTATTATCCAGTGGTAATCCATCTTATTCCAGCGAACATATTGAAAAGTGCGGATGAATTGAATATCGACCTCGTCCTTTTGAAGTTTTAGTTGAATTTGTTTGCCCTCAATAACTATCTCAACGGATGTCACCTTGGGTTTTGTTTTTAGCGTTAATTCTCCGGCATATTCCTCATCAAGTTTCGTTTGGATCGTATTTATTTTGTTTTCAGTTTTTATTGCGGTGGGTTCAATTTCCTGAAACTGTTTTTTTAATTGATTCAACGCCTCAATGGTATTCGGAATATGCCACGCCTTGTGTGTTTTGCTCCATGCCGCACCTTCAATCTGCTTTATTTTATTCGAGATATTAACATCATACGGAAAATCGAGTTTGATCCTTAGCTGGTCATGGTGTACAATAATTTCGGTTTTAATCATGGTTTGTAGATAATTGACAATTGATAATGACCTGCCCGGCTGCAAGACGGTGATAGTTGCCTCAAAAATACATTTTGTTTGGAAAAAGGTCAATCAACCGTTAATAATTGAATTTTTCACTTTACTATCATGCAGTCGGGCAGGTCATTTTTTATTTTACCATTTGTATTTTTATTAAAAAAAACCGACACAGCCTTATATTTTCAGTTGTGTCGGTTAAAAGGGATGTTATTATTTTATGGTTTATTTAGCCGGAGGGGTAGGCGTATCGTCGGGTGTTGTGTTGGCACTGCTGCCATCATCAAGCAGAAACTGTGCATAAAGCGTGGCATCGTGCTGAAAAACGAGTTTGGCACCTTGGCAAACCAATGCCATTTTATTCCAAACAGCATTCATGGCCTTAATACGTTGGTTGGTATCGATCGATCGGTCGGTTTTAGATTTTTCCTGTAGAAAATTCAGGTTCACAATACTTTGGGCAAGGCTTTCGAGTGCATCAATATCTGTTTCTTGCATCCCTTTGGCTCTCAGTGCTGCAAGGCAATCGGGTTTCGATGCCTGCATATAGGCTGTGTGGAGTAGTGTTGGGAGTTTTGTCTGGCTATTGCGGCTGGTATTGTATTGCGATTGACCCATCAGTTGCAACACGGCCGTATCGCCCGGAAAGGCGAGTTGTGTGTAAAGCATCAGGGTTTGATAGCTCATGCGTGCCTGCTCCATCAAGGCTTCAATGCCGGTTGTTTGGGTGGTTTGATTGGCCAACGAGGCATAGTCGGGCAGCATATTTCTTGCAGCGACAATTGCGGCGTTCCATTCGTCAGCAAACGGATCGTTTAACTGGGGAAAACGTTCGGTGAATTTTTTTTTGTTTTCAACAAACAGTGCTTGTTGAACGGTCGACTGCTGTAACATTTCTTCATCCGGTTTGTTGAAGTCGCGCAGCACTTTTTCAGGATGTTTCATTTGTTTAAAAATTAAAATTATTATTACTAAATCGATTGGTATCCAATGATATGGAATACGGGAATAAAAATAATATAAACCTAAAATTTTTCAAAGGAATTTCATCATTTCGATAATATATTTTTTTCGCTATTGCCTGCGACGTAAAATTTGTTAGCCACCTGAAAGAGAAGGCGCGTGACAGGGAATACTTGGTTATGTACTCTAACACCAGGCACTTGCCAAGCGACCGACTCCATTGGAAGGCAGTTGCTGTTTTTCAGAGGTCCGATGATATTTCGCACCACTCCGACGATGTGTTACACACCTCCGATGAGGCTCTACGACCTCGTAAAACATCTTCGGAGGGGCGACGCGGGTCATCGGAGTGGCGATGAGGGTCATCGGAGTAGCGATACTGGACCTCGGAGGGGCGATGCGGGTCTTCGGAATGGCGACACGGGTGCTCGGAGCGGCGATGCAGGTCAAATGGTTGGTGACGCGGGTAAACCGGGTGGTGAACCGCTTTATGGGAGCGGTGATGCCGGGCTACGAAACCCTCAGCCATGCAAACCCAATCCAGTTTCCAAAAGCAGTTTCAGGGAAGGGATTTTGATTAACAGCCGACGCTATGGCAAGTGTGGGAATAAATTGTTGCTCAAAGTCTGCCAGCACAAATGATTGTGCGGGAAATGAAGCTTCAATTATGTTTCCAAACCCGCTATTTGTTATAGCCTTTGTTATGCGTTCGGCATTTTTAACGCTATATGTTTCTTTTTCGAGATTGCCTGAGAAACTTTCAACTTGTTTTGTAATTTTCTCGTCCGGATAAATTCGCTAATCTCGATTCTTTCGTTGTCGGTCAAAGGCGGACTTTGTATAACAAAATCAACACCTTCTGGTTCTTTTACTAAGCCCATTGTTCCTATGTTTTAAAATATTTTTCTACTAAAATTCTTGCTGCCTGCGTGTCAATTATCATACGTTGATTTTTGAAATGGTAAGCACCCAACGTTTTCTCATAATGGACAATTAATCGAGTTTTAGCTGTAAATGCAACGAAACCTTCAAAACCTTTTTGAAATGAAATTTTGCAAGCATATGCTACTAAATTTCCAGCAACGCCTTCATATATTTTTTGTTTTCCAATATTGAATGGTGCGCTTTCCAATAAGTCCATAAAAACATGGTCTTGCTCAATCGTAACACTTAAAAGTGCTTGTATAATACTCGGATTGTTTACGATAGTCAGTTTATAAACTTCTTTCTTTATGTCTTCAAATTCCTGTTTCCAATTGAAATTCCACCCTTTGGTTTTGGTAATATGTTTCAAATCCAATTTACCCAACCGAATAACCTCTGTCTGGAAACTGTCACCAGAAATTGTGTTCAGGATTGAGTTTGTAAGTCTGTCGATGATAAAACCCTGTTCTATTTTTTTTGAGTCTTCCATTCTTCAAAGGTACAAAAATCAAAGCAATTATTCAGTGTTTGCCACATGAAGACCAAAGTATTGATAGCAGCATTTATTTATATCTTAATAATCTTTTTAACTAATTTTTTGTCGTGCGTTGTGATAGTAAATATATAAATTCCTTGATTCAGGTTTTCTGTTCCAATCCGCAGACTTTTATTATTTGGATGATTAATTTCCAAGGTGAATTTAATCATTCCATTTAGTTCGCAAATTTCTATGGTTTGAAATTCAGGTTCAATATCAAGATTAAAACTGTCAGAAAATGGGTTTGGGTAAATAGTAATGGTTGAGTTGTCAATTTCATTCATTCCAGATTCACTTTTGATTGTCAGGAGTAAGGTATCGGTTTTGGTGCATGGGCCATCAGTTATTACTACCCAAATAGGGAAAGTTCCTATTCCATAATCACTTCCAATAATTGTAATTTTATCTGTCGTAGCACCGTTTGACCATAAATAGGATTCATATTGATCTGGCACCGAAAACACGATTGTGTCGTTTTCACTCATTGTTGAATCTGAGCCAAGTTCTAATTCAATTCCAGGATGAATATTGATATTTATGGTGTCGAAAGACCAGCATCCTTCCTCAGTTGCGCAGGCAAAATATATAAGTTGGGATTCATGCACTGTGTACCAATGTTGGGTTGTAATGCTATCATTCCATGAATAGTACATACAACCTTCAGGTACGTTAAGTGTATATTCTTCACAATATGAACTATCAGGTCCAAGCTCTATTTCAATTCCATGATGAATATTGATATTTATTGTGTCGTAGGACCAGCATCCTTCCGCATTTGCACAGGCAAAATATATAGGTTGGGATTCATGCACTGTGTACCAATGTTGGGTAGTAATGCTATCATTCCACGAATAGTACTTAAAACCTTCAGGCCCATTAAGCGTATATTCCTCACAATATGCACTATCAGGCCCTAGCGCGACAACAGGGGGAACATTTCTAATTAATTTACCAATGAACCCATCACTGGCACTATTTATACTGGAGTTGATAGTAATATCTCCAAAAATCGCAGCACCCGTGAAATGTCCACTAATAATTGGATTTTTACAATTATCAGTTATGTATATACTTGAAATTAGGTCTTTTGATGAGTTAGTAATGATAATATTTTTTAGTTGACCCACCTCATCAAATTCACCTATAAATGTTTCATAATAATGATACCCAAGTTGTAAAACCGTATCAGCAATTTGAACAGCTCCATTTCCTATACCACTAAATATTAAATTTTCTGTATCCAATGTTATGTGGTGAAAAGATGAATTTACTATTGTTCGATACCAAATCGGAGCAAGTTCTGAATCAAATTTTCCAAGTATACCATAGTATTCATTTTCGGGTACAATGATCGTATCGGCACCTATTACCGCAGTGCCACTTATGGAGCCAGAAACAAAAATATCGCCATTTGAATCTACTTTAATATAAGATAGCCAAATGTCCCAATCGAAAAAATAAGCATCAACCAGTTCACCTTCCTGTGTAAAGACTGTCAGAAATCTGCTATATGCTTCTAACGGGTTGGGGTGAAAAATTGTATCGTTATCAATACTAATATGACTGTAAGCTTGCCCTGTTAAGTATAATAATCCGTCATCTCCAATAATTAAGTCACGGATATCAGTTCCGTACCATTCACTTCTTATTTCCTTCTTCCAAATCAATTTACTGTTAAGATCAATTTTAGCTAATGTATTCATCGGCCAGTCGTAAGTAGCGGAAGTATCCTGATTTAAATAATTCAATTGATGCCCATTTATATCATTTACATAGTGATTACAGGCTAAATAAAGATACCCATCATCAGACATAACCATTCCTCTTAAATCATCTTGTCCAGGACTTGTTATTAAACCACTCCATAAAAGGTCATACTCAGGAGTCAATTTAGCAAGTAATACATCAGGTGTAAAAACATTTGTAGCTGTAAAAAAAGTGTCATTCATAAATATTTTATTTGCAAATGGAACACTTAGAAAAATATTCAATGAAGAATCAGTATGTAATTCAGGGTTACCCAAAACCTCCCCTTGATTAACATATATGTCAAGCGCATCAATAAAAGTACCTTTGTCAGTATACCTTGATATTGCAATATTTGCATCCACGGAGCTTAGATGCGGATGATGAAATGAGGTATCTGAAATATAAATAACTGAGTCGTATCGGGTGTAGCAATATATGTTATTTAAATAGTCGGCGCACATTGCTTCTGTTCCTGCATCCACTCCATTTTTTGTTTGTTTTTCAGCCCATTCCCATTGCCAATTCTGACTCATAAGATCCGGACATATAGTAGTCAATGCCAGTAATAATGCTAACGTAAGTTTATTTTTCATTTTTTTTGGCTTTTGGTTTTAATTTCTGACCAACGTTTTTTAACTTACTTATGTTATGCTTTTTATTAATCACTATTTCATTCTATGTTGTCGCTTCAAAAATTCTTCCAATCGTTAGCTACGGGTGTCAATTGCTGCCAACAATTGGATTATCGCGATTGTGGTTTTATTTCGGGCATAAATTGATGCACTGAAGACCAATAAACCAGCCAGTAAACCTGTCAAATTCAACAATATTACTGTGTGTTGAAATGTAATTGCTGTCTTTATCCATGATTGATGTTTGATCTTCAGGTTTGTTATGTTGTTTAGTCCTAACAAATGTAAACCAGATATTTCGAAAATCCTAATGATCCATCGTCAATTGTCAATTGTCAATTGTCAATTGCCATGCAACCCATCAACCTATCAACCTATCAACCTATATACCTATAAACCCTCAAACCCATCATTTGCATAAATCCAGCCACGTTTATTGATAGAGTTTTACTAAATTTGCACCTCAGTGATTGAACGAAAATCTCATAAATACAATATAACTAATTACTATTCAACATGAAGGTATTTGATCTCGACATGATGAAGGCATTTTACGCAACGATGCCCGAAAAGGTAAAACGCGCCCGTCAGCTGCTGGCAAGGCCACTCACACTCACCGAAAAAATTCTTTACGCCCATTTGGCCGATCCTCTCCCTGTGAGCCCCTTCATCCGTGGTGGTTCCTATGTCGATTTTAACCCCGACCGCGTGGCCATGCAGGATGCCACGGCACAAATGGCCCTGTTGCAGTTTATGCAGGCCGGAAAATCGAAGGTGAATGTGCCTTCAACAGTGCATTGCGACCATTTGATTCAGGCAAAGGAAGGCGCTGTGAACGACCTTGCCATCGCCAACAATACCAACAAAGAGGTGTACGATTTTCTCGCCTCTGTTTCAAACAAATACGGCATTGGTTTCTGGAAACCGGGTGCAGGGATTATCCATCAGGTAGTACTCGAAAATTATGCCTTCCCGGGCGGAATGATGATCGGAACCGATTCGCATACCGTAAATGCAGGCGGATTGGGTATGGTGGCCATTGGTGTTGGCGGTGCCGATGCCGTGGATGTGATGGCCGGCATGCCATGGGAATTGAAATTCCCGAAGCTTATCGGGATAAAACTCACCGGTAAACTGAGTGGCTGGACCTCGGCAAAAGACGTGATACTGAAAGTAGCAGGTATTTTAACCGTGAAAGGCGGAACCGGCGCCATTGTGGAATATTTTGGCGAAGGTGCTGAATCCATATCATGTACAGGTAAAGGCACCATCTGCAATATGGGTGCCGAGATTGGTGCCACCACTTCAGTTTTTGGCTATGACGATAAAATGGAAGTGTATCTGCGTGGAACAAACCGTGCTGAGGTTGCCGATCTGGCAAATCAGATCAGAAGCAGCCTGACTGCCGATCCTGAAGTATATGCACATCCTGAATTGTATTTCGATCAGGTGATCGAGTTGAATTTATCTGACCTTGAGCCACATATCAACGGGCCATTCACGCCCGATCTGGCCACGCCGTTGTCGAAGTTTGCCGAAGCGGTGAAAACAAATAACTGGCCCGAAAAATTGGATGTCGGTTTGATCGGATCCTGCACCAACTCGTCCTACGAAGATATTTCACGGGCTGCTTCGCTGGCAACACAGGCCATTGAGAAAGACCTGGAAGTGAAATCGGAATACACGGTAACACCCGGTTCCGAATTGGTCAGGTTTACGGTAGAACGCGACGGTTTCATCGATACCTTTGAGAAAATCGGCGGGGTAGTGCTGGCCAACGCCTGTGGTCCATGTATCGGCCAATGGGCGCGTCATGGTGCCGAAAAGGGCGAACGAAATTCCATCATCACCTCCTTCAACCGGAATTTTGCAAAACGCAACGATGGAAATCCGAATACCTTTGGCTTTGTGGCTTCTCCCGAAATCGTGACAGCCATGTCGATCGGTGGTTTTCTTACCTTCAACCCGATGACCGATTATCTGACCAACAAAAAGGGCGAAAGAGTAAAACTCGACGAACCACAAGGATTGGAAATGCCTGCCAGAGGTTTCGCTGTTGACGATAATGGTTATCAGGAACCTGCCGAAGACGGATCAAAAATTATCATACAAGTTGCTCCCGATTCAAACAGGCTGCAGTTGCTGGAGCCTTTTTCGGCATGGAACGGAAATGATATTTCCAATATGTACCTGTTGATCAAGGCAAAGGGAAAATGCACCACCGATCATATCTCCATGGCAGGGCCCTGGTTGAAATACCGCGGACATCTTGAAAATATTTCGCAGAATTTATTGATTGGTGCGGTGAATAGTTTTGGCGAGAAAACAAATGCCGTCAGGGATCAGATAAAAAATAGTGTTGAAACTGTTCCAAATGCTGCCCGGTCGTATCGCGAAGCAGGCGTTGGCTCTATTGTGGTGGGCGACGAAAACTACGGCGAAGGTTCATCGCGCGAACATGCTGCCATGGAACCCCGTTTTCTTGGTGTGAAAGCAGTATTGGTAAAATCATTTGCCCGAATTCACGAAACCAATCTCAAAAAACAGGGTATGCTGGCACTTACCTTTGCCAACAAGGCCGATTATGATAAAATCCGTGAAGACGACCGGATCGATATCGTTGGTCTTAAAGATTTTGCAGCAGGCCGGCCACTCACCATCAGGCTCCATCATGCAGATGGTGTTGCCGAAGATTTTTCGGTGAATCATACCTACAACGAAAACCAGATTGAATGGTACAAAGCAGGTAGCGCATTGAATCTGATTAAACAAAAACAATCGTAACACAGGCGGCTTTTTAGTAAATAAAAACTTCATGTCCGACTTTCTTCATCAGGGTTATTTTGTGCTTTTTCTGATTATTTCGGTCGGAATCGTCCTTGGTAATCTGAAATTCAAAGGTTTCTCGCTCGATTCCTCAGCCGTCATATTTGTTGCCCTCTTGCTTGGTCATTATGGATTTACGGTTCCGGCTGAGTTTCAAACGCTGGGATTGCTGTTGTTTATTTTTACCATTGGTATTCAGGCCGGCCCCGGTTTTTTCGATGCTTTTTTGAAGTATGGACGCCAGTTGATGGTACTTTGCCTTGTGTTGATCTCGATAGGTGCACTCATTGCGGTGGGAGCCATACTTTGGCTGAAACTTCCGGCCGATATCATCGTTGGCGTTTTCAATGGTGCCATGACAAGCACACCCGGTTTGGCTGCCGCGGTTGAGGCCACAAAATCGCCTGCAACTGCCGTCGGATTTGGCCTTGCTTACCCTTTTGGTGTGATTGGCGTGATACTTTTTATGCAATTTTTCCCACGCTTTTTCAACATCGATTTTGCAGCCGAAGAGAACGATTATAACACAAAATTGCACGACGATTATCCCGGCATCACCAACCGGATTCTGAGAGTGTCGAACAAAAACATTCATGGCAGAAGCATCGGAACCCTCGATCTGCGAAAAATAACAGAAGGTGTTATTTCACGGGTCAAACAACATGGTATCACTTTTGCGCCGACAGCCAATACCATTCTTTATCAGGGCGATGTGGTGAAGGCTGTGGGTACCGATGAAGCCCTGCAACGCATGGAACTGCTTATTGGCGAACAGGTTGATGAGGATTTATCATTCGACAACCACTATATTGTAAACTGGTTATTGGTGACCAACCGTAAAATCGTTAATAAAAGCTTAAAAGAACTGAACCTGACGGCGATGAATGCCACTGTAACCCGCATTCGGCGTGGTGAAATTGATATGATTCCACGTCCGCAAAGCAGATTGCGTTTCGGCGATAAATTGCTGATTGCCGGTTCACAGCAGGAAATGGGGGAGGTGTTAAGGCTGCTGGGAAATGATGAGAAGCGACTGTCCGAAACAAATTTTCTGCCGATTGCCCTGGGAATCGTTCTTGGTGTGCTCCTCGGACTGGTGACAATTCCTGTTTTTGGTTTGTTCAGTTTTAGCCTGGGGCTAACCGGAGGCGTTTTAACAACGGCTTTGATACTTAGTAATATTGGTAAAACAGGCCCCATCATCTGGTCGATGTCGGGTTCGGCCAATATGTTGTTACGAAAATTCGGCTTGCTGGTTTTCATGGCTGCCATCGGAACACAGGCCGGAAGCGAATTGAACGGAGTTTTCAAGGAAAGTGGATTGATTGTTATTGCAGTTGGGGCAATGATTACGGTTATTCCGCTGCTTGTGGCCGGATGGGTAGGCTACAAACTGTATAAACTGAATTTCATTACCCTGCTTGGTGTGCTGGCCGGCTCCATGACAAGTACACCCGGACTGGCAGCGATTGATAACAAAACAGAAAGTGATGCCGCTTCGGTGGGTTACACCACCGTGTATCCTGTGGCACTTGTATTAAAAATTATTTTTTCACAACTGCTCGCCTTACTCATGTTCAGGTAGTTACCATGCATTCCTGCGAAACAGATACCCGTCTCTTTTCCCTGTTTCATCTTCAAATCGCTGATAATCCAACAACACAAAGTCAGGAAAAAAGTCGATAAACTCATTAAATTTCAAGGATTTATCCAACGGGAAACCTGTTTCAGCGGCCTGAAGTTCATTGAATGAGCATAATAAAAAAGTTCCGTTCGGAAGTAGAAGCTGGCTGAATAAGCGCAGAAGCGCCAACTGCGGTTTGAAGTTGATACACACGATCGAATCGAATTTATTTTCTGACTTCAACGCGTCGGGTTCATCCAAATCAATCTGTATTGTCCTGATAGGGAAGTTCCGGTTCTGTTTATTGTTAGCCAGGCGTTGAAACCCGACTTCAGCAATATCCACCATGGTGACATCAAATCCTTGTAAGGCCAGATACAGCGCATTTCTTCCATTTCCACCGGCAATATCCAACAACCTGGATTTGCGCAGCTGAGTGAGGTTTTTCTGAAGGTATGTGTCCGGCGTGTTATTGTCAGGTTTCGTCAGGTATCTTTCATTCCATTTCAATCGATCGGCTTCCATATGTCGCTTGATTCGATGATGGTTCTGGAAAAAGAAGAATTATTTCGACTGTGTGAGTGATGACCCAACCAGCGACCACGATTCGTCGATGGTGGTTGAATGCTTGGTCATTTTGATCAGTCCATAATGTTGTGCAATATAAAACTTCATGAAAACAGTATCATTACCGTCGTGGTAATCCTTTACAGAGGTCTCATAGACACCAAAATATTGGTTTTCATTCAGGAACAGGGTGTCATGAACTATCAGGTTTGTGTAATTGCCTTCATTTATTCCCAATAACTGCGTGCTCCCGAGCGGGAATTTTGGTGTGAATATGCTTAAAAAACGGCCATTTTCGAAATACAGACGGTAGTTTTCGGACATAATGGTGTTCGCATCGAATTTACTGCCAGCGGTAAGTTCTGCTTTTGTAAAACCAATTCGCGAGGATTGATAAAGAAGTTCAATGGCATTGTAATAGAAACCGGGTGCTCCCGTGTAATCAACATGAAAACGTTTGTCAGTCAATACCTTAACGATAGTTACCGTATCGAGGCTTGTGTTTTGATCGTTTCTGTAAACCCAGAAAGAGGCTGAATCGAAAACAGTATATGCCTTAAACTCGTCCGATATTTCATGGATTATCGGAGCCTGGTAAACGTCGTTTTTTACACAGGAGGTGGCGATCAATAAAAGTGTGAACCCAATGCCTTGAATCGCTGAAAGAGCCGTTTTCATATTTTTTTTTAATAGGTATGCAAAGTTATTGAATTGAGTGGTTTAAATCAACGCATTTTTATAAAACATGAAGAAATAAAATGAACCTCATTTATTTCTATTTTTGTTTCATGGCAGGAAACACTTTTGGCAGGATTTTTCGTTTAACCTCGTTCGGTGAGTCACATGGACCGGGAATCGGAGGCATCATTGATGGTTGTCCCCCAAAACTTATCATTGATACTGATTTTATTCAGGAAGAACTCAACAGGCGCAGGCCGGGGCAATCCGTATTTTCGTCTCCCAGGGGTGAGTTGGATAAGATTGAGTTTCTGTCAGGTATTTTTGAAGGTGCTACGACCGGTGCGCCTATTGCCTTCATGATAAGAAACAGTGATAAAAAATCGGATGATTACGACCATTTAAAGGATGTTTTCAGGCCTTCTCATGCTGATTTTACCTACGAACAAAAATATGGTGTTCGCGATCACCGCGGGGGTGGCCGGTCATCGGCACGCGAAACAATCGCCCGCGTTGTTGCCGGTGCCATTGCGAAATTGTTTTTAAAACAGCATGGAATCGAAATTCTTGGTTATGTCAGCACCATCGGGAATATCGAAATGAAAAATCAGGATTTTGTTCATCATCGTTCCGTCATTGAGAACTCTTTGATACGGTGCCCCGATCCGGAAGCTTCGCATCTTATGCAATCATTGATTTTAGCCACTAAGGCTGAAGGAGACACGCTTGGAGGCGTTATTTCGTGTAAAATCAGTGGTTTGCCTGCTGGTTTGGGCGAGCCTGTTTTTGATAAGTTTCACGCCGATCTTGGTAAGGCGATGTTGAGTATCAATGCTGTGAAAGGATTTGAGATTGGCAGCGGATTTGCAGGATGTAGGCGCAAGGGCTCTGAACAGAACGATCAGTTTGTGACAACCGGCACGATTGTTCATACAATTACGAACAATTCAGGTGGCGTACAAGGTGGCATTACCAACGGGGAAGATGTGATTTTCAAGGTGGCTTTTAAACCGGTAGCTACCTTAATGCAGAAACAGCAAACTATTGATAAACAAGGAAATGAGATTGAGATGGAAGGCAAAGGCCGCCACGATGTTTGTGTTGTCCCGCGTGCCGTTCCTATTGTTGAGGCCATGGCAGCATTGGTCACTATTGATCATTTTTTAAGAAATCAGGTTTACAAATAGCGAATAATTTCCTACTCCTGATTAATAATGTATTCCCATTTTTGCTCGTTGGCAGCATTGAAGCACCTTACTTCAAGTTTTCGCTCTTTTGATGGACCTTTGAAATCTATCATCCCATAATTCCGCTCAGTAACCACGGTTTCCGGAACACGAAGTGTGTTATTCCAGGTTGACCCTTGTGAATTTGGTCCGGCAGTGAAAGGCGAGAATGTCAGGTCCCAGATAGTGGGTTTACCATCTGCTTTTAACACTGAGATTTCAGTAAAATGCACATCTCCGGTTAAAAAAATGACATTTTTAATATTATGAAGATAAATGAAATCGATAATTGCCTGTCTCTCAGCAGCAAAACCATGTGAAAAATAGGATTCATACAAACCGGCTGTGCTTAAAAACTGACCGCCCAGGGCAACGATTTTAAATGTTGCCTGACTGTAAACAAGATTGTCGAACAACCATTGTAATTGTTTTTCACCGAGCATGGTTTTATTTTCCGCTGTCAACTTATCGGGCTGCCTGTACCATCTGTCATCAAGCAGAAAAAAATCGGCATCTCCCCACTGAAAACTGGTAATGGCGCCTTCAATATCGGCGACTCCCACTGTTGGGTTACCAAAAAAGAGGCTGAATGCTTCCAACGAAAGGTTTTTATTGTAAAAACCCCTGTCACTGTCATTTGGCCCGAAATCGTGATCATCCCAGATGGCATAATTGGCAGTGGAAGCAAGCAGCGCCTGCAATTCTTTCGTTGATCTTGAATGTGTATAACGGGCCAGGATGCCGGTTTTGGTATTCCAATCAGGTTCACGTAAGTACACATTATCACCCAACCAAAGCGTTAAGTCAGCCTGTTGGCCGGCCATTCCTTTGAAAATTTCATAGTTGTCACCATACGGTTTTCCGAGTCTGTCATGTTCAACCTGATTTATATAGGCACAGCTTCCGGTCAATAATCTGAATTCAGGTGGATTTCCCCTGTATTTCCAGATCGCCTGGGTTTGAAATTCTGTTCTGTAGGGCAGTACGATCAATTCGTTATTAATGTATACCTGATAGGTATATTTCGTGCCAGGTACAACCGAATCGGCAATGAGTTTTGCCGTAAAAGCCTCTTCTTTTTTTGTGTTTACCGTGTTTGTCCTGAATGATCTTTCCCTTGAACCGGTAATTGAATATTCAACATATACTTCCGCATTTTTGTTTGTCTGAACCCAAATCATCACTTCCTGCATATCGGCATAACCAATCATCGGACCTGATTGTAGTATTGATGATTCCTGTGAAAAAACCGGGTTCAGGATTAAATAGGCGGAAATGATGAGTAAGAGGTAGTATTTCTTCATGATAATCAGTGATTTATTGTAATATCAATGATGGAATCGAGATTGCCATCGACAGGAGCAGGATTGAGATGCAACAGGTGAGCCAGCAGCGGATAAACATGTATGTTTTGAAATGATTTCTTCAGGTAGCCTTGTTTTATATCTGGTCCAATGGCATAAAATATCGCATGCACATCTTTATTCCTCACATCAAAGCCATGTGTCCCATTAGCATGACTCATTGCCCATGACCATTGGATACTCCATCCGTCATCAGCCAAAATTGTCATGTCATGGGTACGGATATTTGTGCCATGATGCAAATGCGCCGGGGCTTCGCCATGTTTCCAGGCTTTAAGATGTTCAATTTTTGTAAATTCATTGAGTAGTTTGTCCGTGCATCCTGGTTTTGCTTTGATATTCATGGTTGGATTCCAGCCATCAGCGAATTCAATCAGGGCAGTATCAACAAACTGATCCAATATGATTTGTTTATCAGGCGAAAGCTGCACCATACCATGATCAGAAACGATAATTAAGTTAATGTTCTTGCCAATGGGCAATGCAAAAAGTTTCTTTCTTAAATCACCCACCAAACTATCCAAATAAGTGATCGTGGCGGCCAGACTGTCATTTTCAGGACCTAAGTCATGCCCGCTTTCATCGGGTTCGTGGAAATATAACATGAGTAATTCCGGACGCTTTTCTTCCGGTAGTTGCAGCCACGATACAATGGAATCAACGCGTTGGCTGAAAGGTAATTTTTGATCGTATTCCTTCCAGATTGAAGGCCTGATGCCTGCAATATCTGCTTCGCTTCCAACCCAGAAATAGGAGGCCGTTTTAATATGCTGTTTTTCAGCAGTCACCCAAATGGGCTCTCCGCCATAATATCTGCCTTCCTGTACAGTTTTTCGTTCGTTATGAGCATTGTATATGGTACCAAATTCAGGTGCGTGAAATTGGTTTAAAACGATGCCATGATGATCGGGATAAAGCCCCGTTGCGAGTGTATAGTGGTTCGCGAAAGTAGTGGAAGGAAAACCCGGAATCATGCTTTGTGCTTTTACTCCATGTTTGGCAATATAATCGAAATTGGGTGTGGCAAATCTATCCGTATAATCCCATCGGAAACCATCGAGTGAAAGAACCACGACATATTTCTTTGATGGTTTTTGTTTTGAACAACAAGCTGAAAGTGTGAAAATAATAAGCAATGAGATTAAAACAAGAGAAGGGATTTTTTTCATTGGGTATTGATGATTAATGATGGGTAAAGGTAAAAAAAAAGAGGCTAACCTTGGTTAGCCCCTTTTAAAGAGAAATTTTTATTTTAGTTAAAGATATAGCGGATGGTGAGCTGTCCCTGCCATCTTGAACTTAACAGACCTGAATCATCAATGGCCCAGGTTTCGCCTTTAGGTTTGGTAAATGAGAACTTTGGAGTTGTTCCATCCTCTTCAAATCCCTGCATTTTAACGAGCGGATAATTGCTGTAGTAAGCACCTGAAGAATAATAAATGCGTCCCCAGTCTTTGTTCAGCATATTTCCAATATTGAAAATATCAAAAGAAACCTGCAGTGTATTGCGTTTTCCACCAGCTTTAACATAGAAATCCTGTGCGATACGGAAATCGAAAAGGTTGGTGAAAGGAACACGTGAATGGTTGCGTTCAACATATTCACCACGACGGTCTTTTAAGTAATCGTCACCTTTGATGAAAGCATCAAGATCGGTCCATTGTTGGTCGGCTGACAGGGTTACGTTACCATCGCCATCAGTAAGGTCAATAAGGTTGATGTCATTTGCATCCTTAGGAACGTACAACAATTCAAGACTGTTGTTGTCTTCACCAAGGAATTTCGAAGAACCATCAGCATAACCGTATGAATATAAATCGCCTGACTGGCCGGTATAGAACAATGAAATGGAAGTAGCCATTGCATCCAGATATTCAACTTTGTATGATGCAAAACCAACAATCCTGTGACCCATGCTGAAGTTAGAAACGCCCTGATCAAGGTCATTTTTACCACGTACGTTTGGAACACGCCATTGTGATGAGTTTTGTGAAGAAACACCATCATTCATCGACTCGGCTTTGCCATAGTTATAGGCGATAGAACCGGTGAAACCATTGGTGAATTCTTTCTGTAACTGAGCGCTGATATTGTAGGCATATCCTTTGTTGGTGTTGGTTCCTAAGATAATATCAGTGTATTTTCTTGCTTTTTCAGTATTTGGGTCAGTACCTAAATCAATTTTTGTCCACATAGGACGGTCATCACCTGTTCCGGTTAATGTTCCGTTTTTCTTGTAGGCTAAATTGTAGTACATCACGTTGTTAAGAGTTTTGGTATAGGTCAGTTCAACTGTTCCAACCATTCCCCATGGGAGTTTTTTATCAGCAGCAATACTTGTTCTGAAAACTTTTGGGAATTTGAAGTTCTCACTAAAAATATCAACCTGTCCTGAAGGTTGTGTTGCGGCAACTGATGGCTGACCGTCCCAAACCGGATTGAAAATGAGTTCAGGTGAACCGGCTGAAGTTACTCTCATACCACCTGTGGTTACGCCATTATTCTGGAAGGAAGCACCTGGCCATACATAAGGAATACGACTGGTGAACATACCTGCACCACCGCGGATCTGGAATGATTTGTCTCCATAAACATCATAGTTAAAACCAATACGTGGGTTGAACATGATACTTGCTTTTGGCATCTGACCGGTTTTTGCGCCTTCAAGATCCCAGCCTGCAGCTTCCAAAGTTGGAATTACATTAGTATTGAAATCAATGTTTTCAGGAGGTGTGTCGAGGAACATTGGGATATCAATACGCAAACCAGCAGTAACTTTGAATTTTTCAGTTACCTGAATTTCATCCTGAGCATAGAATCCAATTTGCAGGGCTTTAAATTCTGCTGCAGCTTTTGAACCATCACCTGTTACATTATCCAACAGGGAGAAGGTGCGGTCATACTGATAAGCAGGCTGATTGGTGAGGAAATCTTTGGCCGAATTGAACTGATAAGAACCAAAATTCTGACGGATAAAGAGATTGTACATATCATAGTACTCATTGTGGGTACCAAAAGTTAAGGTGTGTTTTCCTTTGTACAACTCAAAATTGTTGGTTAAGGTTATAATGCTTTGTTTCAATTGATTACCTGTTGAAAATTCTTCAGAACCAAAATAAATATTTGCATTTTCATCTTTAATTCTGACATAAGGGAAATTGTTTCCCATTGGGTCGCGGTCGTCATTTACAAAGGTAAATCCTAAGATCAAACTGTTACTCATCGAGCTGTTGATGTTCGATTTCAATTCAACAGCACTTGTATTGGTGCTCGAAGGGAAATAAATACCACCATTGGCGTAACGCAGATTGGTGCTGCTTGAGTTGGCCGGGCTGGTTTGTTCTGCTTTGGTATATTGGTGACGAATCATCAATTTATGCACCTTATTAATGTTCCAGTCGATTCGGCCAAAGAACTTGGCTCCATCAAGGGTTCTTGTAACATCAGTATAGCTTCCCGGATCATAACCGAAACCGGCTAATTTGCTTGTGATCAAAGCCATGGTATCGGCAGAAATACCGCCATTATAGGTACCGAAATCAAATGGTTGCGGAGTCTGTTCTTTCTGGAGCTCAGCATTCACAAAGAAGAACAATTTGTCTTTGATAATTGGTCCGCCAAGCCTGAAACCATAGGTATTGGCGCTGAAATCATTCAAACTTTTGCGTTCGACTGTTTCATCATCAGTTGGGGTTTTTCCTGCAAATGATTCATTTCTCATATAATAATAAGCAGATCCTTTGAATTCGTTTGTTCCACGGCGTGTAACAGCATTGATACCGGCACCTGTGAAGCCACCTAATTTAATATCATAAGGAGCAATCTGTATAGAAATCTGGTCAATAATATCCATCGAGAATGGGGAGATTCCGGTTTGACCTCCATTTGTACCTGTTTCTGTTAAACCGAAAACGTCATTATTCACAGCACCATCAACATAAATAGAGTTAAACCTGTTATTTGAACCTGCGATTTCGATACCTCCACCTTGAGTAACTTTGGCTTGTGGTGTTAAACGGGTATAATCCGACAAATTACGACCCAGGGAAGGCATTGCCTCAATAGCCTGCAACGTAACAGTTGTTTCAGCACCTGTGCGGTTTCCGTCAAAAACATCGTTTTTGTTGGCAACAACAACTACATCCTGTAAAGTCACTGCTGTCTCGCTTAGTGTAGCGTCTACTTTAAGCGTTTGACCAAGAGTCAGATAAACATTGTCTTTTACATAAGGCTGAAAGCCAACAAAGGAAACAGTTACTTTGTATGGTCCGCCAACATTCATGTTTGGAATTCTGTAGTATCCGTTAGGATCGGAAACAGTGCTGAATTGAGTTCCTGATTGCACATCAATAACTACAACAGTTGCGCCAGGTAAGGATTCACCTCCGGTGGCAAAAATTCTGCCATTCATGGCAGACGAGGTTGATCCCTGGGCAAATACGCTTTGCCAGCCAAAGATCATAAACGCTGCCAGTAAACTAATGAGAAAGTTTTTTTTCATAAAAAAATGTTTTGGTTAAATTACTTTTTTTGTGTCAGGCAAAAATATAGAATATTAATGGCATGTACTTTAAGAAATTGTTAACAAAAATTAACAGTATTTTAAGACTCTGAAAGTCAGATTGCATGAAAGATACAAACGTAATTAATACAATGTTAATTAATTAGATAATATTATTATACGAATAATCAAATCTTAAGTAGGTTATTAACAATTTCTAATTTCGAATACCCGCAAATTTTAAAAGTTTAACTTGAATCCTAAGTCAAATGTGCGTCCAAAGGACCAAAATCCCCTAAAAGTTTCCAAATCATGCATTAATCCATCCTCCCCTTTTAATATGTATTTCGAATCGAAAATGTTATTGCAATTTGCATAGATCAACATATCATTATTATTTATTTTGAATGGAAATTGCATTCGGATATTGGACAAGTAATAGGAGGGGAGCAAAAGAGATTGGGTCTGGTCAGATTCGTTGTTTCTTTGCGTTGGATCGAACATGGCATAGTTTCGTGCATTATAGCAAACGTCAAATTTGATGGCGAAAAAATCTAAAATTCGGGTGTTTAAAAATACGCCTGCCTGCAATTGGGGCTGCCCGCCGACAAACAATCCTTTGGCAAACACTTGCACAGTATCAACGATTTGATCGTTTTCATCAAATAGCTTCGCTTCAACATCATTGTTCCATTTCCAGTTTCCCAACGACAGAAATGCACCAATAGTCAGTGTTGCATTGATGTTGTAATTTGATTCCAACTCTGTTCCAAAATGCTTGGCATCCAATCCGTTAACCATTGCACGCGTTTGTTTGTTGTTCTCTAATTGGATATATTCATTGGATAAGAAGGATACATCCTGCCAAAATGTATAGTATGCATTCGCCAGCAGAATGAATTTGTTTGTTCTCAGTCCATAGCCTGTTTCTATTGTTGTAACCTTTTCGTTTTGAATGTTTTGTACCGGTACATTCGTGTAATTACCAAAAATGAATTTGTAATAGGGTGCCTTAGAGAAATAACCGCCATTGAGGAAGATATTTTGTGTTTTACTGAGGTTGTAGTTAATCCCCGTCTTTAGATCAAAACCTGGCTTGTTCACCCATTCACTCCATTTGTCATCCGGATAATTATAGGCATCATGACGTCTGTAAGCGCTGTTTGATACTGTTCCTGCTACAAAAATGGCTGTTTTTTCAGTTTTCTTTTCAATTTGCATAAAAATACTTGCCTGATGCAGAAGTGCGCCATTTTGTATTCGAATGATATCACCAGGCATCTTTATTTGATTTCTTCCGGCTACCCCGGCCAACGACCAACTGTAATCATCAACATAAAACTGTCCGCCAAGTAAATCACTTACTTTCTCAGTCAGATTGGACGTGAAATAACGGTAATGAAACCCGGTGATTATTTTTATACCGGGATTGATTTCTTTTTCAATATTTGTAATCCAACCCGCCCATATATGGCTGGCAAGAAAATCAGTCTGCACCAGGTTCGAAAAACCGGAAACTGTGTCACCATTGACCTGTACAAATTTGTTTTGGTTGCTTTGATTGTATTCATAAATGGAATCCCAGTCAACCTGTCCTGTAGCATTGCGAAATTCGAAGATTCCCGGACTGTAATTGTAACTGTCACTCCATTTTCCACCACCCGAACCCGGTGAGAAATAGATACTGTTAGCGATGATAGTTGAGGTGTTTGGCGTATTAAAGAGATTTAATGAAATAAATGGTTTGTGATAGAAATTTTCTGATGCATTTTTAATTTTACCGTTTAAACTACCCCAATCTTTGTTGAATTTATATCCATAACGTTCAACTTCGTCATTGCTTAGTTTCAGATTTCGCTGGCCATGTTTTTCAGGACCACCCAACATCGTGAATGTGAGAAGTTGTTTGTCGGAAAGTTGTTTGGTGATGTTCAGGTAATAGGCCCATGCATCCACGTAGGTAGCATCGATATATCCATCGCCTTTGGTATGCGAAGCGAGCAAACTAATTGAAAATCCGTTTTTTAAAAGTCCGGTATTATACTGAAAAGTGGTTTTGTGGTTACCATAATCAGTCGTATTAAAACTTATGGAGCCACCGCTGACCATGGATTGTTTTTTGGTTACAATATTTATCGTTCCTCCAACAGAATTCAGTGCAACCTTGGAGGCTCCGATACCTTTCTGGATTTGGATACTTCCTGCTGTTTCGGTAAGTCCGATCCAGTTATTCCAATAAACCAGACCATTTTCGGCGCCATTGATTGGCACACCATTGAGTAAAACGGCAATATTCTCCTGACCGAAGCCCCTGATCGCAACTGTGGCATCACCCGATCCTCCACCATCGCGGGAAGCAAATACACCGGGAGTGTTTTCAAGAATCTCCGGCAAAGGACGATCACCTAAGTCAGCTAGTATTTTTGTGGATGAAACTGAACTGAAACTGACCGGATTTTTTCGTTCCTGAGCGAGGTCCTCAAGTATGTTTATTTCACTTAATGATATGGAAATGGGCGTTAGATAGAATTTATATGGCTGAATATCATCAGTTTGTATTTTTATTACCTCGTTAAGATATCCCATATGGTGTAGCTGTAGTTTTAATGGGAAACTGATGTTTTCAAAATGGAATTCTCCCTTATCATCACTCATAGCACCACTTTGATTATTCAAATGAATGATTTCAACATCTGAGATGGGTTGACCAGTCGAAATATCGATGGCAAGTCCAGTAAATGTTGATTGTCCAATCAGTAAATTGATGCTGAATATTAAAGACAAAACCATGATTGTGAGTTTCATAACTGTTTATTTTACAACAATTAAACAAAAAAGCCCCAATATTCACAAGGGGCTTTGTGTTTCGTTATAAAATCAGCTACCATTCCACCGGCGGGATACTAAGTATCCTTCCGCGAAGAAAATTACTATCTCACATGGTGAAACAGCTATAACCTGATTTCATTCTTCTACCATCCAGACTTTAACTGTCGGTCCCGGAATTTCACCGGCTCAATCTCATTGCATGCAACGAGAGTCGCGGACTTTAACCGCCGATCGGGAATTACACCCTGCCCCGAAGAATTATTTCGGGACAAATATAACTGTTTATTTTTTCACACAACCATCAAAAAACTAGTTTAGATGATTTCCAGATTATAGTGAAGTATCAGGATTTATTAGGAGGCTTTTTATCAGGCAATCGTTTTGAGAAATTCCAATGTGTATAATGAAGCCATTGTGCCATCAGCAACTGCTGTTGTTATCTGTCTGAATCGTTTGGCAGTTGCATCACCGGCAGCAAATACACCAGGTATATTTGTTTGCAATTGTCCGTCAATTATAATTTCGTTCGACTTATTGAGATGAATACATTTCCCTTTCAAAAAGTCAGTATTTGCTTCATAACCAATGAAAACAAACACCCCATCGAAATTTTGTCGGAATGTTTCATTTGTATTAACATCCATATATTCAATCGATTCCAATGATTTTTCACCAAAAAATGCAGTCAGTTTGGTGTTTAATCTGACTTCAATCTTTGGATGATTTATGGCTTCATACTCAGCATGTTTCGATCCCTGAAAATGGTCGAACTGATGAAAAATTGTCACTTTTCGCGCATAGTTAGTCAATGAAACGGCTTCTTCCAATGCCGTGTTTCCACCTCCGACAACTGCAATTTCCTTGTCCTGAAAAAAATCACCGTCACAGGTTGCACAATAAGATATTCCCCTGCCTTTTAATTTGTCTTCACCAGCGAGTCCGAGTGTTCGCGACCGGCCGCCTGTTGCGAGGATTATTGCATCAGAAGAATATTTTTTTCCGTTTGAAAGTTCAAGACTTTTTAGCTTCGATTCGAAATCGATCTTCGTAATTTTGATACTGGAGATAACATCGCAACCAAACGATTTCGCCTGATTGAGCATGTGCATGGATAATTCATAGCCGGAAATATTTTCAACACCCGGATAATTGGCAATTTGATGGGTGAGCAGCATCTGACCGCCTGCAATGGATGAATCGAGGATCAATGTTTTGACTTTTGCCCGCGAGAGATAAATACCTGCTGTTAAACCTGCAGGACCGCCACCTATTATAATTGCCTGGTAATGTTTGTTTTCCATCATAGGAATATCTTGTTTAAGGATTGAAACTGAAATCATCACGCAGGAGATAGTATTGTCATTTCAATACTTTTTCCCGCATGATCGAATATTTTTCGCAACTATTTACAGCGAAAAAGTCTTGTCAAGAATTGTTGTGATTTGTGCACGTGATTGAATGCTACTTGTGGCTGTAGCAACTTTTCCGTTTTTGTAGTAGATAACGAAAGGAATACCCATGAAACCACGACATTCAGGTAAGTTTCTGATTATGTGTGCTTCAGGAGAATCAAACGCCATGTCTCTGAATTCAACGTGCTGATATTCTGGTTCAATTTCATGCATAACACCATACACTGGTATGCACATCGGTCCCATGCGACCGCAGCATACCATTACGTTTTCTTTTTCATTGATGAGCGCTGTCAGCTCTTTGGCTGTCGCGATGTGCTTCAAATTTGTAGGTAATACCATGATTTTATTTTTTTAGGTTAAAAATTCATGAATTACCTAACATAAATGATGCCAAAAGGTGATACTAAAGCGATTTAAATTATATTTTGACAAACAAATTGCAAAGAGGTTGACGACAATGCATGCAAAAACATTTTGATGGAAGAGAATATTCAAAAAAGAATATTATTTAAGTACTTCTATTGTAAGTGATTAGATTCTTTTTATGATTCGTAATCGATGTGAATACCGATGTAAATTGTGGTTGAAAATCCCGTAATGATCAATCGAATCAATCCGCACTTTCCCCGATGAATGAATAATCTGATTTTGATTGAGTAATATGCCAACATGAACAATTTGTCCCTCATCATTGTCAAAAAATGCCAAATCGGCAGGTTCGGCTTGTTCAATAAAACTTACCAAACTGCCATGTTCAATTTGTTGGACTGCATCACGTGGCAGTTGAAAACCAGCTGCTTTGAAAGTCAACTGAACCAAACCCGAACAATCGATACCAAAAATTGATTTGCCGCCCCAGATATATGGCGAATTGATGAATAGTCTGGCAAACTCCATAATTTTTGATTTGTCAGGCTCCTGAATCTTCTGAAAATCGCTGTAATTCTGAATAGTTTCATCCACAACAGAATTTGGATCAATGGCAATGTTGCTCAACATACTTCCGAAACTCACATGTAATATAGTTCCGTCAGTTTGCATCAAACTTGAAATCGGTGCTGTACAGATGCGTGTTTCAGGTAAAATGTTTTGTCCCGATTCAATTTCGGAAAGAATCCTGATTTGCTTTTTATCGATCCACCCCTCATAATTGTCGAAATCATTATTAATCAGCAACCAGCCTTCCAGTGTATCGGTAATCGTGAATATTTCACCGTAAAGCAATTGAGAAACCATCTCGCTTTTGTCTGAGGGGATACGCCTCACCGGTACGACTGAAAGGTTACAAATACCCTTTTGCATTGGTTATCAATTTAATTATGAATGATTTATAGTAAAAAAATTATAAACAGAGAGTTTACAAAGTTATATTACTTTCAATTTGATTGCCCTTTTTATTATGAAAGAATTTGTTTTTTAACAGTCTTGTTTAAGATTGTCAGTTATTTGTGATGAGGGTTCCTTTCGTTTTTTTAGGCTTCAAACAGCAACTGTGTAGCAAATTAATCCCTTTCAAAATCATGGCGATAGAGAAGTTTTGCCATTAATATTACATTTGCACTAATATTTCATTTTATGGCGAATCACTTTTTTGATTATTTGAGCCACCGCTACCTCGGAGTGCTGAAAATAGTAGTTTTTGTTTTTTCCATTCTGCTCGTTATGTGGTTTATACCCCATGAAGGCAAGTTTAAATTTGACTTTCAGCAGGGAAAACCATGGAATCACGAGTCTTTGTTTGCTCCTTTTGATTTTGCAATTTTAAAAAATGACACCCAAATCAGGAGTGAGAAGGACAGAATCACGAATGAATTGAATCCCTATTTTGAGCTTCAGGAGGATGAAACTACAATAGTAAGGGAGCGATTATCCATAAATTTTGATAAAAAATGGCGTGAATTGCATAAAAACAAGACGGATGCCAGATATAGCAAGTCTCTAAAAACCCTGTTAAGTGTATTTGATACAGTTCAAAATAATGGACTATTAAGGTATCATCAGATTCTTTCACAGCGCGATCAAAACTCAAGCATAAATATTGTGAAAGGACGCACTTCGAGAAGTATGGAACTGGAAAATGTTTTTACGGTTAACACTGCTTTCGATTACGCCATCAAAGTAATAGATTCAACCCCTGGAATCGATCCGCTCACACTAAAATCATTGATTGGTGAGGCATTCGTTCAAAATCTTGTGTATGACGAACGTATTACAAAACAAGAACTGAAACAAGCATTGGAAAAAGTCTCAACGACTTATGGAATGGTGCAGCAGGGTCAGTTAATCATTTCGAAGGGAGAGTTGATCAACGAATTAAATTATGCCATTCTCAGTTCCCTTCGCACCGAATATGAGCAAAGGGTTGGAAGCACAGCGGAACAAAATATGCTCATAGTTGGTCAATCTGTTCTCATTACGTCAATTTTCCTTGCTTTATTTCTATTTCTGTTCATACTGCACAAAAATATATATGCTGATTTGCGTAAAATATTGTTGATTTTAGTTTCGATGCTGATAGTAATCATTCCTTCTTTTGCTATTCTGAGAGTCAATCAGGCACTCATTATGCTGTTTCCCTTTGGAATATTGCCGATCATTTTGATTACTTTTTTCGAAACCCGAATTATGATGATGGTTCATCTTTTTACCATCATGATAGTTGGATTAGCGGTACCTTCTGCGTTTTCATTTGTTTTTTTGCAACTTATCGTTGGTTTTATTGTGTTGTTCAGTTTGGTTAATCACAACCGACGCACTTATTATTTCCGGACTTCGGTTTATATTTTTATCACTTACGTCATATTATATTTTGGTTTCCAAATCATTCAGGAAGGGGTAGTGAACTTCTCACAATTCTACAAACTCGCCAATGTGGGAATAAGTGCGACGCTAACATTAATGGCATTACCCTTGATTTATGGTTTTGAGCGTGTATTTGGCATGTTAACCGACCTCACTCTATTGGAATACAGTAATACCAATAGTCCACTACTTCGTCAACTTGCACAAAAAGCACCCGGCACTTTTCAACATTCGATGCAGGTAGCCAACTTATCGGAAGAAGCATTATTTGAAATTGGTGGTGATACGTTGCTCGCCCGAACTGGTGCACTTTACCACGACATTGGAAAAATGGAGAATCCATTGTATTTTATTGAAAACCAGATGGGTGGATATAATCCTCATAACGATCTGTCTGCAGCCGAAAGTGCGAGAATCATTATCGATCATGTGGTAAAAGGCATCGAGAAAGCCCGAAAAGCCCGGTTACCTGAGCAAATCATCGATTTTATTCGCACACATCATGGTGACCGAAGGGTTGAGTATTTCTATTTTATGGAACAAAAAGATAATCCAGGACTGGCGATCGATGAACGTGATTTCAGGTATCGGGGTCCTGTTCCTTTTTCGAAAGAAACCGCTGTTGTGATGATGGCCGATTCGGTGGAAGCCGCTTCACGCAGTATCAAAAATCCGACGGAGCAAAAACTGAACGATCTGGTCGAAAATATTATCACCAAACAAATGGAAACCAATCAGTTTGTGAATGCCGATATCACCATGCGTGAAATCATTACTGTGAAGAAGATGCTGAAAAAGAAACTGATGAATATTTACCACGTGAGGATAGCCTATCCGGATTAATTCAAAATTCGAAATTCAAATTGCGAAATTCAAATTGCATTTTACCTGAATACAAAAATATTAATCTAGTCTAATTTGTCGGGTCCAATCTTAAACTTGCCTTTCTATTGTTGGATTTTGCTATTTGACATTTGCAATTAATATTTCCTATTCATTTGCAGATACAACAGTGCATTAGGTCCCTCATTAAACAGTAAATCCAGAAAACTAACATTGGACTGAAATGCAAACCTATCGCTAAAAACCTGATTGTATGGCTTGTAATGTAATCCATAACTAAGTGATTTCGTGTTGAATGTTGATCTGTGGTCAACTATGTTTCCGGATTCTTTTTCAAAGGTTGTTGTGAACGAAATCGTTTTTTTTAGCTTCAATCTGCCGAGAATAATTTGCAGAATTTCCTCATTCAGGTCAATTAGATTGTCATATTTCTGATGAAATATTCTTTCAAAAAAATGGATATAGTGATCAAAAAACGGTGATGATTTGTAGGCTGATTCAATGGCCCGAAAATGTTTTAATTGCCAGGGTTCATTATTGAAAATTTCGATATCACAGGTTTTTGTCTTGTTGCCATGAATTTTTACAACCGGAACGGTCAGGTTAAGTAAGCCATTCGCGCTCAGGATAGTACACCGGTTTCGTATTGTTTGTTTTGGAAAACTCTCATGAATCTCGATTTCGATACTGTCAAATTTCAATAATTCAGATAGATACGCCAATGAGGGAAAATAGGCTGACGGGAAAATTGCTTGACAAACGGGATTTGCTGAATTCATGCACAAATTTATCGAAAAATTCGTTAGCCAAGGCTTCACTTTAAGTGAAGCCTTGGCTAACGAAAAAAGCCACCCCGTTTGGGTGGCTTTTGAAATCGTATAACAAAGTGTATTTAGTTTGCCTTCAACACATCGCCGATGGCTTGTTTGAATGATTCTTTCGGTAAGGCACCCATAGCCATTTGTGGTTGACCGTCTTTAGGACAGAAAAGAATAGAAGGAATACTGCGGATACCAAAAGCACCTGCCAATTCAGTTTCGGCTTCAGTGTCTACCTTGTATATATTAATTTTACCCTTATACTCTGCTGATAGTTCTTCCAGAATCGGTGAAACCATTTTGAACGGCTGGCACCAATCGGCATAGAAATCGATGATACACGGGAGTTCGCCTTCAAACTTCCATTCTTTATTTGCTTCAAAATTAAAGACTTTAGCTTTGAAGGTTTCAAGAGTTAAATGTTCCATAACTATTTGATATTTATTATTTTATTATATTTATTCTATTTGATTTTAAGTAATCATTCCTTCTGACTTTCGTTTTCCCCTGTCGTGCTGCCGAGGTAAACGTCTTCGGTCTTCTGGCTATTTTACTAACAATTGGTCTTTCACGATTTTCATATAGGCTTCTTCCGACAAGGCACCCGTCTGCATGCTGGGTTCTCCTTTCAATGGAACAAAAAGTACTGAGGGGATGCTTTGTACCTGAAATACAGAAGCCAGTTTGCGTTCGTTATCGACATTGATTTTATAAACGATCACTTTACCTTCATATTCTTTGGCGATTTTCTCCATAGTTGGCGCTATCATCTTGCAGGGTTTACACCAATCAGCATAAAAGTCGATGATTACAGGTACCTCACCTTTAAAAACCCATTTTTGAGGGTTTTCTTCAAAATTCCATACTTTAACAAGAAATTCATCATAGGTGATGTGTTCAGGTTTCCCGGTTTCGATAACAACCGCTACTTCGTTCCCTTCGGGGACTTCTTTTCCGGTTGTACTGCTGCAGGCGGTTGAAATACCTACAACTGCAATTAATATTAAAAGGCTCTTTTTCATCATTTTGAGTTTGTTTACTTTGTTTGAGTTTGCAAAAATATAAAATATTTAATTAAATCGCTTAAATATCACTAAAATTTGTATTTTTGTCATCAAAATATGTACCAATAATTTTGTGATGGCCAATATGGCAGTTCTTCAAATACATAATGATTCATCTAAAATTTCTGATAACAAGATGTTTACCGAAGATGAACTATTGTTTCTTTTGTCAGAACAAAAATGGAAAAATGGTTTTGTTTGTCTCAAATGTGGGAATGATAATTATTGTAAGGGAAAAAAGCCGCATTCACGTCGTTGTACAAAATGTAAAGCTGAAGAATCTGCTACAGCACACACCATATTTCATCATTGTAAAATCCCTTTAGTTGAAGCATTTACGTTGGCCCAGATTGTTTGCTGCAATCCGAAAATTTCCACGTATGAAATTAGCCGACAATTCGAAATCCGACAAATGACCTGTTGGAAATTTAAGACGCATATGATGGAGTGTTTAAACGATTTAGAAAATAGCCCGAAACTGAAAGAACTCATGCAAATATACCAGCAGAAGTCAAGCTAATCGTCGAACTCATTTGGCCGTTCGACTCAATTGATTAATTTTGCACAAAAATGTGCAAAAAGCCACTAAAATGAGGATTCTCATCCATAATATCAAATCGCTTTCCGGAATTGATTATCAGTCGAAACTACTTCTCAAAGGTAAGGAAATGGCTGAACTTGAGTCAGTTCATAATGCATTTCTTCTAATTGAAGATGGTGTTATTGCTGATTTTGGTTCTATAATATCTGATAATTTTAATATCATCAAGTCCAATCTGAATAATACAATCCAGCTTGATGCCAAGGGAGGACTCGTACTTCCCTCATTTTGTGATTCCCATACCCACCTGGTATTTGCTGCATCTCGCGAAGTTGAATATGTTGATAAAATCAAGGGATTAAGTTATGAGGAAATCGCCAAAAGAGGGGGTGGGATTTTGAATTCGGCCAAAATGACAGCAATGGCCACCGAGGATGAACTTTTTGAATCGGCATTGGACCGGCTTAAAGAAATTACTCATTATGGTACGGGTGCCGTTGAAATCAAGAGTGGTTATGGTTTAACAACCGAAACCGAACTCAAGATGTTGCGCGTCATAAGAAGGTTGAAGGAAGTAAGCCCGTTGACGATAAAGGCGACTTTTTTGGGTGCGCATGCAGTTCCATTGGAATACAGAGGTCGGCAGGAGGAATATGTCGATTTGATTATCAACGAGATGATTCCGATGGTTGCATCAGAGGAGTTGGCAGATTATATCGATGTTTTTTGTGATAAAGGATTCTTTACCACCGAAGATACAGATAGGATTTTGAATGCGGGTATGAAATATGGGTTGCGGCCAAAAATTCATGCCAATGAATTGGCCCGGTCAGGCGGTATTCAAACCGGGGTGAAATACAACGCCTTATCGGTTGATCATCTTGAGTATACGGAAAAAGAAGAGATTGATACCCTCCTGAATTCTGATACGATGCCGGTGATACTTCCGGGGGCTGCATTCTTTTTGGGAATGCCCTATGCGCCTGCACGTCAGATGATTGCTGCCGGATTACCAGTGGCCATGGCAAGCGATTTCAATCCGGGATCATCGCCTTCAGGTAATATGCAGCTGATTTTGTCGATGGCCAGTATTTTGTACAAGCTTACGCCAGAAGAGGCAATCAACGCCACAACGATAAATGGAGCTTACGCGATGGGTGTGAGTGAAGAACTTGGTTCGATTGAAAAAGGAAAAATAGCCAATATCTACGTCACTAAACCGGTACCGAATATTGCCTATCTGCCCTATTATTATGGCACCAACAAAGTTGAAAATATTATTCTTAATGGACTGATTCAGCGTTAATTTGAAAATGAAGCAATTTGAAAATTTGAAAATGAGACAATTTGGGAATTTGAAAATTCGGCAATGGTACAATTTAACCTATCAACCCATCAACAAGTTCAAAATAAATAAATCATACCTACAAAATATATGAAAAAACTTATAGAATGTGTTCCGAATTTCAGCGAAGGGCGTGATATGCACATTATCAAACAGATAACGGATAAGATTGAAGCGGTCGACGGTGTAAAATTGCTGGATGTAGATCCGGGAGCAGCTACAAATCGTACAGTTGTCACCATGGTTGGCACACCCGATGAAGTGCTTGAAGCAGCTTTTCAGGCAATAAAAAAAGCATCAGAAATCATTGATATGCGCAAACACAAAGGTGAACACCCACGCATGGGAGCCACCGATGTTTGTCCGTTGATTCCAATTGCCAACATCACTATGGAAGAAACTGCCGAATTGGCGCGCAAACTTGCCAAACGAATTGGTGATGAGTTGAATATTTCAGTTTATTGTTACGAGAATGCAGCTTACAAACCAAATCGCAAAAACCTTGCAAGTTGCAGGGCCGGAGAGTACGAAGGATTGGCTGCCAAATATACCAACCCGGAATGGAAACCTGATTTTGGTCCTGATGTATTGAATGAAAAAGCCGGTGCTACTGCAGTCGGCGCACGTGATTTTTTGGTGGCATTCAATGTGAACCTCAATACCACTTCCACCCGTCGGGCCAATTCAATCGCCTTCGATGTGCGCGAAAGGGGCCGTGTGAAGCGTGATGGTGACCCAATCACCGGCAAAATTGTAAAAGACGAGAAAGGTAATCAGGTATATGTTCCCGGCACACTGAAATCAGTTAAAGCCATCGGTTGGTTTATTGAAGAATATGGAATTGCCCAGATATCAATGAACCTGACAAATATCAGTATTACCCCGGTTCATATTGCTTTTGATGAAGTGTGCCGAAAGGCTGAAGCCCGTGGAATAAGGGTAACAGGATCGGAATTAATTGGTTTGGTGCCACTGAAGGCAATGCTTGATGCGGGGAAATATTTTCTTGCCAAACAGCAACGTTCATTAGGTGTTGATGATGGTGAACTAATCAAAATAACAGTCAAATCAATGGGATTGGACGAATTGAAACCATTTCATCCACAAGAGAAAATAATTGAGTATGTGCTTGCAGCAAATGACAAATCGAAAAAACTGATCGATCTCACAGCCAAAGGATTTGCCAATGAAACAGCTGCTGAATCACCGGCACCTGGCGGAGGATCGATTGCTGCCTATGTGGGTTCAATGGGTGCTGCTTTGGCTACTATGGTCGCCAATTTATCTTCGCACAAACGTGGCTGGGACAGTCGCTGGGAAGAGTTTTCGAAAGTAGCCGAAAAAGGACAGGCTTTGAAAAATGAATTGTTGTTTTTGGTGGATGAAGATACAAATGCGTTCAACCGAATCATGGATGCATTTGGATTGCCAAAGAAAACAGAGGATGATAAACGCATTCGTAAAGAAGCTATCCAGTCTGCTTCAAAATATGCCATTGAGATTCCATTACGTGTAATGCGCACATCGTTGGCTGTGATGGATATCGTTGAGGAAATGGCTGTAAAAGGCAATCCCAATTCTGTTTCCGATGCAGGTGTTGCCGCATTATGTGTTCGGACAGCCGTCATGGGCGCTAACCTGAATGTCAGGATAAACGCTTCTGGTATCGAAGACAGAACCTATGCAGTTTCAAAATTAGCAGAAGGCGCTGCTATTCAGGAAGAGGCAATACTTCGGGAAAGTGAAGTGCTTTTAAAAGTAAATGAAATTATTAAACAGTTATAGTCCAGTCATTAACTTTAAACTTTATACTTTATAAACTCTATGGCTGCTCATTTGACACTTTGGTTGCTTTTCTTTACATCATTCATCACACTCATGAATCCATTGGGCGTGATGCCGGTGTTTTTAAGTATGACCTCCAATCTCGAATCGAAAAAGCGAAGGGCCACAGCCATCAAGGCTACCATTACTGCCTTTTTTACACTTGTTGTTTTTGCATTTGGCGGACAGATGCTGTTCAGTTTCTTCGGAATATCCGTTGCCGGATTGAAGGTTGTGGGTGGAATATTATTCTTTTTTATGGGTTACGATATGCTGAATGCAAGGTTGAGTCTGACCAAAATCGCCACCGAAGAAGTTGATGAATATGTAGATGATATTTCGATTACTCCGCTTGGTATTCCAATGATTGCCGGCCCCGGTTCCATCACAAATGCTATTATTTTAATGGATCAAAGTGTGACTATAATTGACAAAGCAATATTAATTTCAGCGATTTTGGTTGTTTGCATCATCGTATTGACAATTCTGGTAAGTGGCACAAAAATCACCCGCGCCATAGGTAAAACCGGGAACAAAGTGATGATGAAACTGATGGGTTTGATTGTGATGGTCATCGCCGTTGAGTTTTTCTTCACAGGAATTGAACCATATGTAAGATATATTTTAAGGTTGGAATAAAAAAAATGAAAATAATTAGTTTGCATGAAATAATTTTCATACTTTTGCCGTCCGAAAAAACGTAATAAACAGTAGCATGGCTAAGAAAAGTAAAGAAGCACGCGGACAGGTTATTTTAGAGTGTACTGAGCACAAGAACAGTGGATTGCCAGGCACTTCGAGGTATATTTCTACCAAAAACAAGAAAAATACACCTGAACGTTTGGAGTTGAAGAAGTTCAACCCGATCATGAAAAAAATGACTATTCACAAAGAGATTAAATAAACTGAACCATGGCAAAGAAAGTAGTTGCAACCCTGCAGGCAGCAGGAAAAGAATTCGCTAAAGTAATCAGAATGCATAAGTCAGAAAAAACCGGTGCATATTCCTTTTCCGTAAACACAGTGCCTCAAGACAAAGTACAGGAATTTTTAGCAAAGAGATAAAAAACCGTAAGAATACAGAG
>CAITDJ010000002.1 GCA_903891085.1 uncultured Bacteroidota bacterium
AACCATGAAAGAAGCCTTATCCGTGCATCTTGAAGAAATTTATACCGACCTCAAAGACGAAAAAAATAAATATAGTGCTGAGAAACTTTTCAAAGCGCTTACTGATCTTACCAAAGAAAGCCGGGGCACCCGCCGTCCTACTTCACTTGGCGAGATTTGTACACTCACCAATACCAAAGAAGAAGAAATTATCAGGGTCATTGACCAGTTCCGAAGTCCGGGGTGTGCATTTTTAATGCCCTCGGCAAATATCACACTGACCAAAGACTCAACCATCGACATCTCACACGAAAGCATCATGAGGGTATGGTCAAGGTTAAAAAAATGGGTAGAAGAGGAAGGTGAATCAGCACAGTTATATATGCGGCTTTCAAAGTCGGCAGAACTTTACCAGGAAGGCAAAACCGGATTATGGATCAATCCCGAACTTCAACTGGCTTTGCAGTGGAAGGAACAAACCAGGCCGAATGTTACATGGGCAACACGATACGATCCGGCCTTCGACAGGGCGATAACCTTCCTTAATTACAGCAAGAAACAGCATGAACTGGAACTATCAAAAAAAGAAAACCAGCAGAAACGAAACCTGAAAAGAGCTAGAAGTTCAGCTATCATACTAGGTATTGCTTCTATCATCTCCATTTTATTTCTGATCGTTTCACTTAACCTGCGATTTAAAGCGGAAGCCAGCAGAAAAGAAGCGCTCGAAAAAGAAAAGATGGCAGTCGTTGAGCGAAAAAAGACTGACGAACAGCGTAAGGAAGCGATCATTCAGCGCAAGATTTCGGAGCAACAACAACAGATTGCTGAACAACAGGAAATGATCACCGAACAACAAAGGCAATATGCTGTAAAACAGCAAATGATCGCACAGGAACAAACGGTGGAAGCCGTTCAGCAAAAAAAACACGCTGAAGTTGCTAGGCATGAAGCCATTTCAGCAAGAGACGAGGCACAGTTACAACGCAAAGATGCGATTATGCAAAAACAGATCGCAGATCTTGAACGCATCAATGCAGAAGAATCCGAGAAAACCGCACAGCGGCTGCGTTTGCTGGCCATCTCTAATTCGATGGCTATTCAGGCATTACAATTGCATTCGACTGTCCAGGATGAAACACCCGCATTATACGCCCTAACGGCCTATCAGTTAAACGATGAAAACGGTGGTTCTGAAAGTGATCCTGCAATATATAGCGCATTATCAGCCATCTCTGACGATCCAATCGTGCTTCGCGGACATGACGATGCTGTACGTGCGATTTCAATTTCAAAAAACGGTCAGTTCCTTTTTTCATGTGGTGATGATAAAAATGTATTTCGATGGAACATTAAAAACCATGAAGAACCACCGGTACAGGCCGAAATACCCAAAGAAATCAAAGAACCAATCCGTTCGATCATGCTCACCCATGATAACAAATGGCTGGTTGCAGGAACAACTACCGGACAACTTATCGTCTGGAATCAGAATCTGTTTCCGGAATCTGCAAAAATCATTGATGCACATACCTCCATTGTAAATGGCCTGACAGCCCATCCCGAAAAAGACCAGTTCTTTTCATACGGTTCCGACGGGCGATTGTTGAAATGGGATTATGATGGCGTAAATTTCAATCATTCCTTAATCGATTCTGTTGCCAGTGCAATAGGATGTTGTGATATTAACGGAACCGGGACACAACTGGTTTATGCAAGTGCTTCGGGTGATGTAAAATCGATATCATTGGATGATAAGCAGTTAAATGCTACTGTTTTGACCAAATTAAAAAGTTTTGCCCTTTCATTAAAATTCGATAACAGTGGGATTACCATTGCATTGGGTTGTCAGGCTGGTTCAGTTAAGCTTATTCAGGCAGGAAATATTTGAGAATTACAGCAGCAGGAAGTGATCGGAAAGCATATTTCAGGCATTACCGGATTGGCATTCAGTCC
>CAITDJ010000003.1 GCA_903891085.1 uncultured Bacteroidota bacterium
ATTATGTTGAATTGCCTCAAAAGCGCCTACGGTTGCTTCAATTTGTCACGGGGCAAAGTCATTTTTGGGTCAAATTGACCGCAAACCCTGACTTAAAATTTTTATTCCGATGAATCAGGTATGTCATAACAGTAGTAAATCTAACTATGGCGTGCCTGATGCCCCAAATAAATCCCATTAGGCCAGGGGTGTTAATCCAATGAATGAAGAATTAGTGCTTATTGATCCTTTGAACTTCAAGGGTTTGATCATTTCAACAGTCAGAAACGGATTTGTTGATTACACCAACCGTGGTAACGGTAACCTGTTGCTTGAGGATTATCTCAGGGAACGTAAGATCACCAGTTTTGAATTGATTACATGGGAAGTGTTTACCCAGAAGTACAGTGATCCTTTTCTACTTTCACTTCAGGGTGCATGGAAAGAGATTTCTGAAGAGAAATACTGGTATCTTCTGGATTGTCTTCCTCCCAAAAGGTGGAAGGACCTGAGTGAACGGGTTAATCTGTTTTTTGTGGGTGAATGTTATACGGCAACGCTTTATACTGCCTGTATTCACGACAAAGCCACAGATAGATTCTACTCTGCTTTGTGGTCCATTTGTACAATTGGGGATGACCTGATTGGTAAAACTATTGCTGAAATCAATCATACTAGTGATAATCTATGTGTTAATATTCATTTAAACGAGGGCATTTACTTTGTTCATGTCTTCATTGGTAAACATGAAGTTATAAGGAAAATGATTGTTCAAAAAGCAAGATAGCTTACGAATGTAAACTGACATGAGACGCTCGTCGAATGTTACTTTTAAACAATCAAACTGTCGGGGAAACCTGCGGAGTGAGAGTCTATCTTTTGATGATTTTGAGTTTGGCTTCGGTATGCTCGGAAAAGGCATTGCATTGGTTTAAATATTCCTGCACTTCAGTCATGTCATCACCGAAAATATTCTCACTGAACTCCTGTGCTTTCTGTAGCATTCTGATATATGGTGCTGCATCACCTTGTCTGGTCAGTTTTCGTAGTGCTCCCATATAATCATCTCTGAAAACAGTTGGGATGATGATTTTCGATTGCGCCTCTTTTACCAGTTCGGCATTCATCATTACCCTTGAATTTCTTCCATTACCATCCAAAAATGGATGTATCTCACTCAAAACAAACATGATGAAAGTCGCTTTAGAAAAGGGATGATCCAAGGCATTGTACAAATCGAAACTTTGTATCAGTGTTCCTTTTACAAGATTAAAATCAACAAATGATGTGATGCCGGCAAAATTGTTTTTGTCTTTGAATTGACCCGGATTTTTATCTTCTCTTGCACTAAGTAATATTTTATGACGGTATGAAAGCATTTGGATTAATGCTTCCGGTGATTGAGGAGTAAGTGACATCTCCTGTTTGTTTGAAACGAGCTGATACGTTCCTAATACATCGTGGCTGTCCTGATTTCTGGCTGCCAGGGGTCTGTTCGTTTCAATAATTTGTTTTGCTTCATCCACTTCAAATACTGTTCCTTCGATATAGTTTGAAAAGTAACTTTCAAAGAATGCAAAGTTCCGAAATGAACTTACCGTTGTATTTCTGTCAGGTCGGTTTTTAAATTCCTGTTTTTGTAAATCACGAAAAAGTCCTTCAAATAATTTCATTCTACCCGGATCGTAGGGTGCACCAAAAGCGCGTGCAATTGCAAGAGGAGAGGAAAGAATATTCGAAGAATGTGTTGTTAGCAAGGCACTAATCATTTTGTTTAGTCGATCAAACTCTTTTGTCATAGAAAGTTCTTCTGCAATCGCTCTTGCCTTATCTCTGACTTTATTTAATTCATCTTCACCATTTACCCTGATGATTTGTTCCAGTTTATCCTCAATTTCAGCCAGTGTCAGGCACTTCGAGGTAGATCCCGGGTTTTTTGATGGTTGTAGATTTTCTAAAAACGCCCTTGCCTTTTGTGAGACAAACAATTCTCCCGAAATAGCATTATCACCGTCAATTGGTTTATGTCCTTCAAGAAAGCGAAGAGTAATTCCAGGCAGCGTTAGTTTCTTCGTGTAAGTGTAGGTTAAAAAAATATGACCTGCTTTCGTTGGCTGAAATTCAAAAGCAGAGCGATGACTTAACAATACGCCGGGGTAGAGGTTGCCAAGTATACGTAAGAGATTTCTTCTTATTATTTCATCAACCGGTTCATCGAGGTTTGATGAATAGATACGGGGGGCAATCTTCCTTATTTTGCCTTCCTTTTCCATTCTCGAAATTTGCTTCGAAATACTGGATTCTGAAGATCCAAAAATTATTTCCTGAAGATGTATTGGTAAAATATTTTCCATTATAATGGCATTATAGGGCTAAGATAGAAAATATTTTCCATTAAAGGAGTGGTTTCAGAAAATATTTTCCATAATAAAAATATTCGCTAGATTTCCTGAATGCATTTTACTTCACACAAACATAATGATTTCCATATCACAGGAGTCTATATACTACTGTCCATGCAATTTATCTCCATAAAAATATTTTAGTCAAGGTCGCTTTGGCGGCAATGAAGGTCCCCAATTTTCATTTTTTATTATGTTGAATTGCCTCAAAAGCGCCTACGGTTGCTTCAATTTGTCACGGGGC
>CAITDJ010000004.1 GCA_903891085.1 uncultured Bacteroidota bacterium
ATCTGAGCCAGATCATCCAATGAGAAATTCTGCGATGATTTTGACCGCATATTAAGCTTGCCAACGCCGAAATAAACAGAGCCTGCGCCGGCCTGAACTGCCGCCATCAGGGCTTCGTAAGAGCCAACCGGCGACATGATTTCAATGTGTTTCATGCTGCAAAAGTACAGAAAAATGTGCTTTCATCAGGGTAATTGCTGAGAATCAGAGCTGTTTAATAAAAGAGTTTGATTGATTTATCAAGAATATTCTATGAAGTTATACATGATTAATTCTTAATTTTATACGCTGTTTAGACTTAATAATTTTCCACATGAAAAAACTTATCTTACTTGCTCCGGTGCTGTTCACCGCAAGTTTATTTGCCCAGAATGAAATTCTTTCTACTGCTCCTGAAGCAAAAAAAGTAACTGTTTACACCACAGCCGAAAAATCAGAATCGCGTCTGTCTGTCACCGGTGAATTTGAATTCAAACCCATGGCACAACCTCTCGAAACACAAATCTGTGTATTTATTGAGCCTTCCATCACTTTCCAGACCTTACTCGGAATTGGTGGAGCTATCACTGACGCCGCGGCAGAGACTTTCGCCAAATTGCCTGCTGAGAAGCAACAGGAATTTTTGACGGCTTATTTTGATGCTGAAAAAGGAATCGGATATTCATTGTTACGCACAACCATTCATAGCTGTGATTTTTCGAGCGGCAGCTACACTTATATTGAAGAAGGCGACAAGGAACTTTCAACATTTACTATTGCACATGATTTGAAATTCAGGGTTCCAATGATTAAAAAAGCACTGGAAACTGCCGGAAAACCAATCACACTTTATGCCAGTCCATGGAGTCCTCCTGCATTTATGAAAGACAACAAGAACATGTTGCGTGGCGGAAAATTACTTCCCGAATATTACCAGTCATGGGCCAATTATTATACAAAATTCATCAAAGCCTACGAAGAAGAAGGCATTCCTGTCTGGGGTATTTCGATCCAGAATGAACCCATGGCAACCCAAAAATGGGAATCCTGTATTTATACGGCTGAAGAGGAAAGAGATTTCCTGAAGAATTTTTTAGGCCCCACAATGCATCGTGAGGGACTTGGCGAGAAGAATATCATAGCCTGGGATCACAACCGTGATATGCTGTTACAACGTGCTTCAGTCATGCTGAACGATCCCGAAGCAGCCAAATATGTCTGGGGAATCGGATTTCACTGGTACGAACCCTGGAGCGGTGGTGCCCCGATGTTTGATAATGTGAAAATAGTCAATCAGGCCTATCCAAATACAAATCTGCTGTTTACTGAAGGCTGCAAGGAAAGTTTCGATATCAAAAAAGTGGACGACTGGAAACTGGGTGAATTATATGGCCGTGCCATGATCAATGATTTTAACAATGGAAGCGTTGGTTTTACTGACTGGAATATTTTACTTGACGAAACCGGTGGTCCAAACCATGTTTTCAACCTTTGTTTTGCACCCATCCACGGTGATACCAAAGCCGGGAAACTGATTTATACGAACGAGTATTATTATATCGGCCATTTTTCAAAATTTATTCGTCCGGGAGCAAAACGTCTGGCTTGTGCGCCAAGCCGAAGTGCGGTTATTGCTACAGCCTTTGTCAATACCGATGGAAAAACAGCAGTGGTTGTGATGAATCCCGGCGACGAAAAACTAAACTATTTTCTATGGGTTGATGGCAATGCGGTTGAACTGAGCAGCCCGGCAAGGTCGATACAGACGCTGGTGTATTGATTATTTTCTTAATGAGAAGTGACTTTTGACACATAAAACGAGTTGGGCTTCAAATAATAATTGCATTTCTTCTATTTTCAACTCATTAAATCCTGAGGTTGTTTTATCGTATACATTGATTTAAATTGTAAATTGATTAATCTTTATATCTATTATTATGAATAATTCAGAGATCATAATTTTTACATCCAAAGACGGTAAAACAGAGATTGAGGTTAAGCTTGAGGATCAAACTGTTTGGTTAAATCAATATCAACTCGAAACGCTATTCGATACCAATAGGACCTCAATAACGCGACATATTTCAAACATCTATAAATCTGACGAATTAGAAGTAAAATCAACTTGTGCAAAAATTGCACAAGTTCAAATGGAAGGTGGCAGAGAAATAAAGCGGGAAATTAAGTTTTATAACCTTGATTTAATTATTGCTATTGGATATCGTGTTAATTCGAAAAGAGGAACAGAATTTAGAATTTGGGCAAACAAAATATTAAAAGAATACCTGATACAAGGGTACTCAATCAATGAGAAACGATTAACGAAGCAAAATGAACTGTTACAAGAGCTAAGAAAATCTGTTCAAATACTTGGTAATGTACTTAATCAAAAAGAACTTACGGGCAATGAAAGTGCCGGATTACTGAGAATTATATCAGATTATGCGTATGCACTGGATATTCTGGATCAATATGACTACCAAAGTTTGAAAATTCAGGAAACTTCAGGCAAAGAGACCTATCAACTTACCTACGATGAAGCGATAAGACAAATACAATTTGTAAATCAGAAACACGGAAATAGTGAATTGTTCGGCAGAGAGAAAGATGAATCATTCAAAAGTTCAATTGCCACGATTTATCAAACATTTGATGGCAAGGATTTGTATCCGAGTATTGAAGAAAAAGCAGCCAACCTACTCTATTTTATAACCAAAAACCACTCATTTACAGATGGCAATAAGCGCATTGCTGCTCTCTTATTTCTTTATTTTATGGAAAGGAATGGAATACTTTACGACGAATTAGCGAAAAAGCGGATTGCCGATAATGCCCTGGTCGCTCTCACATTAATGATTGCAATTAGTAATCCGTTAGAAAAAGAAACCATTGTAAAAATCATTGTCAACCTTATTAATAAAAAAAATATCGGCTAACATTCCGTGATTCGATACCTTCTGTATTATATCCGACATTTACGATAACAAAAATTAATATGAATAATTTCCTGACTTTCAATAAAATTGTAATTTTATCAGCAATTCGTTGTGCAACCTAAACCTTAAGCAATGACATATTCTGGATTTCATGCCTCCCGCTTGCAATTGATTGTTTTATTCAGTTCTTTTATTTCGCAAAAGCGTTGCGATAGCGAAAGGACTTTAGCCATAAATGAATAATATTTAAACAAAACGATATGTTTAATTTCTTTAAAAGAATCAATACAATACACGAGCCAATTGAAAAGCAAATTGCTGATGTAAAAAATTACAATTCACAAATTGCTAATGAAATTTTGGCAGGTTTAGATTGCGACGCCTTACCAAACTCAAATGGAAATTTTGGGTCTCTTACAAATCCCATTCCCGTTAATGGTTTAATGGGTGAAATTAAGTACTTAGGTAAATTACGTGGGAAAACTGGGTATCCGATATTTTTCCATAGGATTGGCAGTACAAATTCCCCAGTTACGAAAAACACAATCGATATTTTTGAACTTGTTTGTCATGACTCTACGCAATGGAATAAACTATACTTAGATCCATACCACCCTCGGAGATCAAATTTAGCACCTGATGGATATGTTTTAATCCCTTATGACAAAAGCACTAAAATGGACATCCCCTTTGCATATGGAGTAAATTCGCTTTTAGTGAATTTTCCGTATGATTTACCACAGGCTTTGGATACTTTTTATGGTAGTACATCTGGAGTGTTCTCTAAAAACGCAAAAAAACATCTAGACAAATATTCATTCAGACGTAGTATTGAATCTAGTGTTTCCGTTCAACCTAAAAAAATATTAAGTCTTAATGATATCGAGAATTACAATTTAATTAGGGGAATTTTAATCCAAACAATAACTTTGGAAAAAGACATTTTGACAAATCAAAAAGATAAATTAATGGGGTATTCTAATGCGAAAATATTTGATTTCAGGACTAAAGATCTTTTTATTATTGAACGGTTTTTGTTTTTTAGAGCATTTCTTGAATGGTCACAATTCAGTCATTTAAGTACTGACGATATGTTTAGGTATTTTTCTGTAATGGCTGGATCATTATATCAAATTTCTAAAGAACAAACGTTATATTTTATGGAAAATAGGCAGAAACTTTATTTGAGTGAAATAGATATGTTTTTTAAGTTTAAACATCCACATCCCGGAAAAATAATGTGGTGTTTAAATAATCCAACTTGTGAAGATATTGATCAAGAAATGACCTCGCGTTTTGAAGAAAATATTTTTGCGGGAATGTATATAATTAATATGATCATTAATCATTATAAAACATCGCTTGTTAAAATTTCAAATACTATGAATTAAACCAAAATTCACAATTAATAAAAGTTAAGTAATTGTACCTGATATAAATACAATTTGTGAAATTCAAATATAACATTGATATTTTTTAAGGTTTTAAAGTATATGACATGAAGAATGAGGCTCAAATAAGATCTAATCAAGCAAAGAGTTTTTGGTTTGAATATCAAAATTCTTCACTTATATTTTCTATATATCCTGAAGTTAGAGAAATAGAAATAAAATTGAAATTCAATTATGATGAAAGCCAAAGAGTTGAATCTATCAAAAAACTAACCTCAACTGATCATGCTTTTTTTATGATAGAATGTATTAATAGAAATTGTATCCATGGTGGTTTCGACCTATCAACAGATATCGTCAATTTGATAAATAGAAAAGGGAATCAATTTGCAAATCATAAAATTTGCAATGGATATCAGGATTATAAGAGGTTTATTGCAAAAAACTATCACTGTCTTTGTAAGTTAGACTTAACAATTGAAATTATTTATAACGAAAATTAATAATCCCCCGCTACCACGCGAACAGTTTCACCGCAGGTAATCCTTTCGCGTGGTGGAGTGATATTTAATAAATTTGCAGGATGAGCCGTAATTATAAATTCCATAATTCAGAATCAGCATACTTTGTAAGTTTTGCCGTAGTGGAATGGATTGATGTTTTTACGAGAAATGAGTACAAGGACATTGTTTTGAAGAGCCTTAGCTTTGGCCAGCAAAACAAAGGAATGGAAATATTTGCCTGGTGCATAATGACAAACCACGTCCATTTGGTTTTCAGGAGTGTTGGTGAGCATAAGCCTGAGGACTTATTGGGCGATTTAAAAAGGTTTACAAGCAGGGAAATCATAAAAGCAATCATTGATAATCCAAAGGAAAGCAGAAAGGATTGGTTGCTTGAACAATTTAAAAAAGCTGCTGACCAAACCTCAAATGTAAATAAGTTTCAATTTTGGAGGCATGACAACAAACCAATAGAATTGTGGAGCAACAAAGTAATTGCCGAGAAAATCAATTATATCCACAATAATCCAGTAGCAGAAGGCTTGATCTATCGGCCTGAAGATTATGATTATAGCAGTGCCAGAGACTACAGCGGTGAAAAGGGATTGCTTAATGATGTAATTGTTGTGGATTTATAGAGCCACGCGAAAGGATTACCTGCGGTGAAACTGTTCGCGCGGCAGCTAATGGGATTTATAGAGCCACGCGAAAGGATTCGCGCGGCAGCTAGGGGCACTTCGAGCTTCCATCTTCGTGCTTCCGACTTCGGTATTCCCACTTCCCACATCCCACTCCTCAAAACCCCAACTCCAGTTTCAACTCCTTTATCCTGCTTTTACTCACATTCACCTGGTTACCATTTTTCAAAATAAGCATATAACTTTCTTTTCCGTATTGTTCCATGCGCTGTATCTGGTTGATATTCACGATGTGTGAACGATGAATGCGGATAAAACGGTCTTCGGGCAGGTTCCGTTCGAGATAGGAAAGCGTTTCTTTTTTCATGAAACGCCCTTCGGTGCAGTAAATCATCACATAATCGTCCTGTGCTTCGAGGTGTTCGATGCTGTCGATGGGGATAATATGGATTTTCGAGCCCGATTTTACGACAATTCTGTCGATTGACTGGGTTTTGTCGTGCACCGTCTCCACCAGTTTACGCACTTCGGGCACACCACTTATTTTCGATTTAAACCGTTCGACCACCTTGTCCACTGCCTGACGCAAGCGCTGTTTGGCAAATGGTTTCATCAGGTAATCCACTGCATTCAGTTCAAAAGCCTGCAAGGCAAACTGGTCGTAGGCAGTCGTGAAAACCACTTCTGGCAAGGTGTCGAGCAGCTCAAGCATCTCGAAACCGGTCAGTTTTGGCATCTGAATATCAAGGAATATCAGGTCGGGATGGTTTTCGTTGATGGCTTTCAGGCCACTGAACCCATCTGCGCATTCACCAATGATATCAATTTCATCGAAACTCTCGAGGAAGGTCCGCAATAGGTTACGGGCAGGTTCTTCGTCTTCGATCAGCAGGGTTCGGATTTTTGTGTTCATTTTCTTATATTTTCGGAATGCGTAAAATTACTTCAAATTCAATTTTCCCAAAGTTTATTTCGAGCAGATCGGTGCGTTTGTAGAGGATTTCGAGCCGGTTTTTAATGTTTTTCAAACCGATTCCTTCGCCTTTCGGACGAACGGCCTCCGGATCAAAATCGTTGGTGATATGAAGTTCCAGAAAGTCATTGTTTGCCATACAGTTGAGTTCGACGAGCACTTCTTCGGTGCTGTTGTAAACACCATGTTTGATGGCGTTTTCGAACAATGGTTGCAGAATCATATTTGGAAGTTTCACATCTAGGCAGCTTTCAGGCACATGCGACTGGTAGCGCAACCGGCGGCCAAACCGCACTTTTTCGATGTCGAGATAACGTTCGGTGTTTTCGAGTTCCCTTCGAAGGGTAGTCGTTTCATTTTTGTCGTGACTCAGCGAATAACGTAAAAAATCGGAGAGTTTGATCACCATTTCCTGGGCTTTTTCGGGGCTTGTCATGGTAAGCGAACTGATCGAATTAAGGCTGTTGAACAAAAAGTGAGGGTTTATCTGCGATTTCAATGCATTTAATTCAGCCTCCTTGACAAGGTTATTCAAATCGGCTTCGTTCTTTAGTTTTTGCTGAAGGTCCTCGTAATACAGTATCATATAATAAAGTAGCACAAAAATCAGGTAGAAGAACGATCCGATGATAACGCGCCAGGGCAATGAATCGGTTAAAAATTCAAGGTATGCAGCATTATTGGCTTCCAGACTCGACACGATGAAATATCCCAGACTTAGCCACAATGCGATGGTGATGATGGAGGCAATTAAATGGTTGGTGACAATGTCGAACAAACTTTGTTTGTCTTTGAGATTATAGCGCAAAACGTACCAGAGATTAAATCCGATAAGTGCAAACAAGGCATTGAAAACAACAGCATCTGTAAGGCTCGCAAACAGATCAATATCCTGATAATAATTTAAAATGGCCGTTTGGATGAGCATAAGCGCAGCCCAAACGACCATATAAATCATCATATAATTACGGTTTTTTGAGAAGGGATTGGGCATGATTCAGCGTTGTTTCGTTGTTAATTTAGCCTTAAAGCTTAATAACTTTTTACTTCAATACCGCCAAACAATACCACTCCTTTGATAATCAATAATTTCTCATTGTTTCTTACTGTCGGGAAAACCCTTTTATCGGTCGATCCGCCAAAAATGGAAACCACTTCCGATTTCACCTGCCAGTCTTCGGGCACAATCAATTTTGATCCACCAAACAGGATGAATAGGTCGATGGAACAGATTTCGGCAGGTTTGGCATTTTTTAGGTCGATATCCGAGCCGCCGAAAATGGCCGTGATCCGTCCGCCCCTAAAGTTATCGCTTGCTACCCTTACATTACCGCCGCCAAATACTGCGAGTTCATCAATATAATCTGCGTTTCGGTTCGATGGGGCATCTTTCGGAATAGAATCGCTGGATTCAGCAGCATGAATATTGCCCGGAAACTGAAATTTCTTTTCGTTTTGACGGGTGATGATTAAAATACCAATGCCAATAAGCACTGCCGGCCAGAAAATAGCCCCCAAACTGATGCTGTGATCCATCAGATCAGGAAGCCAGAACAAGAGTCCGAGACCAATTAATATATAACCGGTTACACGGTTTTCGCGGTTGGTGAGTGTGATTACACCAATGCCAATCAATAATGTTTTCCATGAAAAAATGTAATAAGACATATCGAATGGTAATAATTCGGCCCTGTCGAGCAGAAGCAACGCACCGGCTGCGATGAGCAGCAAGCCTGCTACCAGACGTCTGTCGATTGATGTGTTTTTAGTTTCCATTTTACTAACGTTTTAATATTTTGTACTGTCATTCGATTCAACCATAGAATCTTTGGCAAATGTATATACACAAGGCTTTACCGTAAACAGAAAATAGGTAAGCAGGCGAATAATGTCGGTGAATGGAGGTGGTTGATAGGTTGACAGGTTGAAGAGTGATGGGTTTATAGGTTGATGGGTTGGTAGGTTGTAGGGTTTATAGGTTGATGGGTTGATGTTTCGAATGATTGAAACTTCTGCTTAACAAATAAACTTGTTTACTTTTGTCGGAAATAACATCCTTGCTGACTATGAAATTCGGATTAATATATATCACGGCCATATTTCTTATTACTTCCTGTAATGGAACCACCCAAAAAACAGCTTCAAAACAGTCAAAAACGCCTGAAAAAGCGATGCAGATACCTGTTTTCAATGCAGATTCGGCCTATCATTTTGTGGCGCGTCAAACGGCTTTCGGACCAAGGGTTCCGGGGACGGAGGCTCACCGGCTGTGCAGTGCCTGGCTTGGCTCAAAATTAGGTTCCTTTGCTGATAAGGTGATTGTGCAGGATTTCAGGGCACGTGTTTACAACAAAACCGCCTTTGATGGCAAAAACATTATTGCTTCGTTCAATCCAACAGCAAAAAAACGCATTTTACTTTCATCGCATTGGGATTCAAGGCCTTATGGCGATCATGATCCTGATCCAGCGAAACATCGCAAGCCCATCGATGGAGCCAATGACGGAGCTAGTGGCGTGGGTGTGCTGATCGAAATTGCCCGCCAGCTCAAACTTCACCCAATTGATGCCAGTATCGGGATTGATATCATACTTTTTGATCTGGAAGATTATGGTCCGCCTACCGATGAACGCACCGGAGGAGATGACAATTTCTGGGCATTGGGTTCGCAGCATTGGGCTGCCAATCCGCATATCCCGGCTTACAATGCACGCTTTGGTATTTTGTTAGATATGGTTGGAGCGAAAAATGCAGTTTTCCCGCGGGAATATTTCTCCATGCAATACGCATCGTGGGTGGTCGACAAGGTGTGGAGTGTTGCTTACGATTTGGGTTATGACGAGGTTTTTGTAAACAGCCCCGGTGCTCCGGTGGATGATGATCATTTGCCTGTAAATCAAATTGCAAAAATCCCCATGATCGATATCATCCATCTGGACAGGAATAGTACAAACGAAACATTTTATGAACACTGGCACACCACAAACGATAATCTTGAACAAATTGATCCGTTTACCTTAGGGATGGTAGGGAATGTGGTGGTGCATGTGATTTATAATGAGTAATCAACCCTTTAACTGTCTGTTATACAACTGAATGGTGTTTTCAATTCCATAATATAAGGCTTCGCTGATGAGCGCATGGCCGATGGAGACTTCCAGTAAACCCGGTATATTTTTCGCAAAATAGTTGAGATTGTCCAGACACAAATCGTGACCGGCATTAATACCCAAACCAAGTGCAACAGCCTTTTCAGCAGCTTTAATATATGGTTCGATGGCCAATTCCCTGTTTTCAGGGTATAACCTGGCGTAACTTTCGGTGTAGAGTTCAATCCGGTCGGTTCCTGTTTCGGGGGCAAGTTGTATCATTTCCGGATCAGGATCGACAAAAAGGGAAGTGCGGATACGTGCATTTTTGAAAATGGCAATGATTCGCTTTAATTCGACCAAATGTGTTTTAATGTCCCAGCCATGGTCTGAGGTGAGTTGCCCCGGCTTGTCGGGCACCAACGTAACCTGATCAGCCTTGTTTTTTATCACAAGTGCTATAAATTGTTCGGTTGGATACCCTTCAATATTGAATTCCGTTTTTACGACCGGACGCAGCAGTTCTACATCGAGGAAAGTGATATGACGCTGGTCGGGACGCGGATGAACCGTAATCCCTTGTGCGCCATAACGTTCGCAGTCGATGGCAAATTTTTGAACATCAGGAACATTGCCACCACGTGCATTTCGTAACGTAGCAATTTTATTAATGTTTACACTTAAATGAATCATTGCTTATTATTTGCTGTAAAAGTACGCATTTGCGATGTTTTTTGACGCAATTGGAATATTTTGAAAACCCTAACGACTATACACGAATAGCGCACCTGGTTATTCCGAATGGAATAATGAAAAAGGAGTTTTAATATAATATCCAAATACATAAAACGGATGATGTTGATAGTATGCTGTTTTGAAACATATCCTGGTCAGTGAAAAGTTTAACAATTTGATAACGTCCATGTTTGAGGTGGATTTGATATCGGTGAATGATGCCATTTATCCTCTGTAACACTGCATTTTATTGGGGATGCCAAAAAAAAAAATTTGAATTTATTGGATTGCAAATTTTATATTCTATTGAAAGATAGAATGTTATGTAAATTGCATTTTTTCATATTATTCTTCTAAAATTAACAATTCTATAATAGTACGCTAACATTATAGTAATACTTAGGGGGTTCCTTTGCACAGAATTTTAAAAACACAAAATTTATAAAAAGTTGAACTAATATTCATCATTTAATTATTAGCATCTAATAAACCTGATCCTACTTAAAGCAAAAAACTATATGAATACTATGATACTGCCACAAATAAGAAAAGCCAGAAACACCTTCTTCCCAATAATTATGTTGTGTTTCATTATTTCAAATACGATTTACGCACAGGATACATTTGCCTATGCATCAACAGCGAAGAATTCGCCCACCGAAATTCCAGGAAAAGCAATCCCTATGTTTGAATTTCAAGGTTATTCACGTGATTATGAACTCGATCAAATTCCCTCTGATATAGCTGGGGAACATTTTCTGGGAGAAACAATTGCCAAAAAGTTCTATTTGCTAAGTAGTAAATATACTTCACAGGAAACCATCGTCCCCGGAAATCCACTGACCAAAACGGTTATTATGAAGCCAGTGATTTATGATGCAGTGCAGCGTATCGAAAAACACCTGAAAAGGCAGGTGAAAAAAAATGAAATATCAACAGACTCTGCTACAACTATTATGAATAAAGTATTGGATATCGCTATCAATATCAGAATTGTAGATACTGAAAAGTTTGAAACAACCCTCGAGTCGTTAAACAACAACGAAGTACGCATCGATTTTTTCATAAATAGGGTTCAGCTCGTATATTGAGAAAAAACCTATTCATCTGGTTTTCTCCGACAGGAAAGCCAAGCCTATTAAAACCAAATCAATTAACCTATTTAAGCATTATGAACAAAAGAAAAATTTACTCTTTAATTATGGTATTCCTGGTTCTTGGAATATCGGCCTTCGCTCAAAAGATGAGTGTTGAAGGTATTGTAAAGACACCTCAGGGAGAAAGTCTCCCCGGTGCGACTGTTCTGGTCAAAGGAACCACTAGCGGAGTCCTTACCGATTTTGATGGTCATTATTCTATAACTGCACAAGCCGTGGATGTGCTTGTTTTTTCATTTGTTGGTTATGAAACCAAGGAAATTACTATTGCAAATCAGCTTGTTATCAATGTTACTTTGACCGAAGCGGCTCAACAACTCCAGGATGTTGTGGTTACAGCACTTGGTATCGAAAAGGCAAAAAGTACCATCGGTTATGCAATTGGAGAGGTAAAAGGGGAGGAGCTTGTGAAAGCACGCGAACCCAACGCAATTAACGCACTGGTAGGAAAAGTTTCCGGTCTTGTGATTGGTGGTTCATCCGAAATATTGGGTGCGCCGAGTGTTTTATTACGTGGTGTTACCCCATTGTATGTGATCGACGGAGTGCCGGTTCTTTCAGATACATGGAATATTAACCCCGATGATATTGAAAGCTATACCGTTTTGAAAGGACCAACCGCTGCTGCATTGTATGGCTCGAGGGGTCAAAATGGCGTGATTCAGATTACCACAAAACGTGGAAAAGGCACAGGGACAAAGCCTTTTACAGTTGAATTTAACTCCAGCACCATGTTCGAAAATGGTTTCTTAGCCATTCCGAAAGTACAGGATGAATATGGTCCCGGCGACCATGGAAAGTATTCGTTTTATGATGGAAGAGGTGGTGGAACCAATGATGGTGATTACGATGTCTGGGGACCGAAATTTGAAGGCCAGCTAATTTCTCAATATGACAGTCCGATCGACCCGGAAACCGGCGAACGTATCCCAACACCTTGGGTAGCCCGAGGAAAAGATAATCTGGAGCGTTTTATTGAGACTGGCTTGTTGTCAACAAACAGTATTTCTTTATCATCCGGAAATGAAAAATATGATATGCGCTTTTCGGCTGCTCACAGCTACCAAAAAGGTATTGTTCCGAATACTTCGCTGAATATGACAAATTTCAATCTTTCAGGTGGATATAATATTACGAAGAAACTACGCATTGAGGCGAATATGGCCTACAGCCGCCAATATACGCCCAATGTACCCGATGTAAATTATGGTCCAAACAGTATCATTTACAATATAACCACATGGGGTGGTGCCGACTGGAATATCGACGATATGCGCGATTACTGGCAGCCCGGTAAGGAAGGCGTTCAGTCAATTTATGCCGAGTACCAACGTTATCATAATCCATATTTCATGGCATATGAATGGTTGCGTGGTCACTACAAAACCGATATCAATGGATATACATCAGCAACCTATAAGTTCAATGATAACCTTAACCTGATGGCCCGCACAGCAATTTCATCTTATGATTTACTTAGAACCGAAAAAATGCCCTACTCAGCGCATCCTTACGGCAGAGAGGCCGGCCTGGGCGACTACCGTGAAGACAAACGTTCATTATTCGAAAATAATACCGACATTTTGTTATCATTCGATAAGTATGTAGTTCCAAAACTGAGTGTACACGCCTCGGCAGGAGGAAACCTTCGTACTTATTCATTCAGAAGTAGTTATGCAACAACCGATTACCTGAATGTTCCGGGTTGGTATAACCTAAGCAATTCTAAAAATCCGGTGAAATCATATAGTTACTTCGCTCCAATGATGGTATTGAGCGGTTATGCACTGGTCGATTTAACCTACAATGATTTTGCAACATTGTCATTAACAGGTCGTTGGGATAAGAATTCAACCTTACCCGCAGCCAATAACACTTATTTCTATCCAAGTGTTTCCTCAAGTATTGAGTTGTCGAAACTATTTACCATACCTTCAGTAAAATCATGGAAAGTTCGTGGTTCATATGCCAATGTGGGAAGTGCTTTAACTGAGGCAATGGTTGGTCCGACCTATGATGTACAGGGTTTTTATGTTTTGGATTATGGCGGCTCTTACTACTCTCCTTACGATGGACCTTCATACGTCAATAGTGCCGCTTATACAATTAACCTTATTCAGGGCTTACCATCAGCTTCTTACACTAGCACAATCACAAACCCTGAAATTGAACCGAGTTTCAGTTCAGCATGGGAAGCTGGTACCGATGTGGCGATGTTTGATAACCGCTTAACATTCGATTTTACTTACTTCTCCACCATCGATGGACCAAAAATCTTCGCATTACCAATTTCGGGAGCCTCTGGTTTTGAATATGCCCTTGTGAACGGAATTAAAGTACAACGTAAAGGTTTCGAAATTTCGGCCAATGCTGTTCCGGTATTCAATCCGGGGGGCTTAAAATGGGAAGTTTCGGCCAATTACTCCACTTATCAGAGTTACCTGAAAGAAATTTATCCAGGTGTTGAAGAATACAATATTTACCTGAAAGTGGGTGACAGAATGGATAAAATGTATGGCTCAGATTTTATCAGAACACCTGACGGACAACTTATTAATGATGATGGTGGTCGTCCGATCCGAAATCCTTATGCGCAATTCATTGGTAATGCCAATCCTGATTGGGTAGGTGCTATCCGTAATACATTCACTTACAAAGCATATAGCCTATCCTTCCAGATTGACGGTCGTTTTGGCGGTACCATTCTCGATTACGTGGAGAAAAAAACCTTCCAGGGTGGACGACATATCGAAACTATTCAGGGTGAATTGGGTGCAGCGCGTCTGAACGACCTTCAGGGTATAAAATCATATATTGGTGATGGTGTAACTATAAGCAATGGTGTTGCCATCGAATATGATCTGGATGGAAATATCACAAATTATGACGCGTTGCAATTTTCAACAAATGCGACAGCAACTTTCGCTCAGGATTATGTGAGCCGATATTACGGAACAGACGCTTCAACTTCGATGAGCCGCACATTTGTTAAGCTACGCGAGGTTGTGCTTACTTATACTTTACCAAAACGATACCTGAAAAACACATTCATTCAACAGGCTAATATCTCTTTTGTTGGACGCAATTTGCTCTATTTTGCCGAAAAGAAAGATATCGATGTTGAACAATATGCTGGTAACAATCTGTATTCAGGTCTTCAGACTCCAACCACCAGAAGATATGGTGTAAATATTAACCTGACTTTCTAACATTAAGCCAAACAAAAACAAATCCCGAATAAAATGAAAAAAATACTAAGTATCTTCTTATTGCTTGTGTCTTTACTTATGTCGTGCAATAAATTTGAAGAATTGGAAAAAAACCCTAACAAGCCGGTTGAAGTTCCGCCATCACTCATCTTTACCAATGTTTTGAATGGAATGGTGTATTATCCATGGAGCGCCGAACAAAGATGGAATCAGTTCTGGTGCAGCAACTATGCCTATTATGATGATCAGGAATATAACTGGACTACAACCTATTTCAATTACTCAAAACTGAACGACGTGAAACAAATGGTAGCCGAAGCCCAACGGATTGGTTTGCCTGAAAATAACGTATATGCTGCACTTGGAAAATTCTTCAATGCCTATTATTTCGTTGATATGACCATGCGACTTGGCGATTTGCCATTGACCGATGCATTGAATGGCCTTGATAACATTACTCCTGCCTATGACTCTCAGAAAGAAGTATTTAAGCAAAGTTTGGTTTGGCTTGAAGAAGCGAACAGCGATCTACAGTTGTTAATTGATAATAGCGACAACACATTAGCTGGCGACTTCATGCTGGGCAACGATTTATTAAAATGGCAGAAAGTTGTTAACACTTACAAACTCCGCGTTTTGATCAGCCTGAGCAAAAAGGAAAATGATGCTGACCTTAATGTGAAACAACAATTTGCTGACGTTGTTGGTAATCCTGGCAAATATCCGCTTATGACCTCATCAGATGAGAATCTTGTATTTACGTTTAACAACAGCACCGATAAATATCCCTTGAATCCTGATAATTACGGTTTTACTGCTACACGTAACAATATGTCAGCTACGTATCTAAACACACTCGCTGATCTGCGCGACCCAAGAACATTCATTGTTGCTGAACCTGCACCAAAAAAATTGGAAGAAGGATTCACGGCTCAGGATTATGAAGCTTACGTTGGTGCAAGCTCAGGTGAGAGTCTCGATGATATGTCGACTAAAATGTTGAACGGTGAGTATTCGGCAATCAATAAAGAGAAATATTATGGAACCTATACCGGTGAACCTGCGATTCAGATCGGATATATCGAACTCTGTTTCAATATTGCCGAAGCCATCAACCTCGGTTGGGTAAGCGGGAACGCCGAAGATTTTTACAAGAATGGGATTCAGGCGTCGTGGACCTTTCATGGTGCCGATGTTGATGCTGACTGGGCAACTTATTACGAACAAAGTACTGTGGCCTACAAAGGTGATAACGCAAACGGATTGAATCAGATTCTTACTCAAAAATATCTGGGTTTCTTCCAAAATTCGGGTTGGGAAGCATATTATAACTATCGCAGAACAGGCGTTCCTGAGTTTTTAACAGGCGTAGGTACTGGTAACAGTGGACGTATTGCTATTCGTTGGCAATATCCAAGTTCGGAAAGAACAACCAATATTGATAATTATAATGCAGCACTGCAAAGCCAGTTCGGTTCTGAAACCGATGATATAAATACCGAAATGTGGGTAATAAAATAATTTTTGGTTAAATTTTTTATTGGTTAGTGAAAAAAGAGTGGACTGTCGGAGGCACAGTTTCTGACAGCCATTCTTAATTTGATTGTTCTTTCACAAACAAAAGACTTAAAAGTCATAGGACATGATCATTGACCCAGTTGGGAAGGTGACCAAGAAAATCAAAAGTCAGAAGTCGGAGGGCCAAAGGAATTAAACGAATCAACGAGTCAACGAACCAACAATTAGGAGGTTACAGTTTAAGTTGATTGTACATTCAACTATGGTCTTCCAACTTCTGACTTTATAAAAATATTTCTAAATCATTAGCAGATTAAAAATCGTATTTTTCATTCCTGTAAATTAAAAACATGAAAGACTTTGTAATCTATTTGATAATTTTCTGTTTTGGTGGAACTGTATATGCACAACAGCCTGAATATAACATCAGTGCGCCGGCCGAATACCGTTATTCACAAATCGTAAAGGACGGAAAATCAGTGATACCAAATGGCAGGATATTGACGCCGGCCGGAAAAAGTTTTGTCGTAGCCCCGCATCCTTACGGATTAGCACTGAGCAGTGATGGGAATATTGCTGTAACCGCAAACTCAGGTACAAATCCGTTATCGATCACTATTTTGCGAAATATTCATTCCGAAAATCCCGAAATTCAGCAAATTCCTCCATCACCGGCAGGTGATAAAGGCATTCTCGAATCGGTGTTTATGGGTTTGGCCATTTCACCTGATAATAAAGTGGTATACGTTGCTGGCGGGCAGGCAAACAAAGTGTACATTTTCGATATTGCCACAGGTGACGCCAAAGGATCTGTTGATTGCAGTTTCAAGGATGATAAAACCGATTATTCACACGGTTATATTGGTGATTTGACAATAAGCCATGATGGCAAACTTTTATATGCAGTTGACCAGATTGGTTTCAGACTGATTATTATTGATCTTGAAAAACAACAACTTATATCAAACCTGGATGTTGGCAGGTATCCATTCGGTATCGCGCTCTCAACAGATGGAAAAATCGTTTATGTTGCAAATGTCGGAATGTATGAATATGGCTATATCAGACGTAAAACCAAGGGCGAATGGAAGCGCGGAACACTTGATTTTCCGGCTTATGCCTATGGATCAGAAGTTTCGGAAAAAGGAATTTCGAACGACACATTGCAGGTTCCGGGTTTGGGTAAGCTCAATGCCGATGATTCTTTTTCGGTGTGGGCTATTGACGTTAAAACACCTTTAAAACCGGAGATTATTTCAAAAATAAAAACCGGCACACTGGTCGGACAAATGGTGGAAGGAATTCCGGCTGTTGGCGGTTCAAGTCCGAATTCGATTGTTGCTGCAGGCAAATACATTTTCATCAGCAATGGCACCAACGACAATATTACGGTGCTCGATAGTCGTGAACAAAAAATTGTAACCCATATTAAACTGAATCCCGAACCAAAGATTGCGCATCTGAGAGGTATCATTCCTTTCGGATTGGCAGTTTCGCCTGACGAAAAAACGGTTTATGTGGCAGAATCAGGCATCAACGCAGTGGGCGTTATTGATGTTGAATCGCTCAAAGTTTTGGGTCATATACCAACTGGCTGGTTTCCGGCTAAGTTGAAAGTGACACCCGATGGTAAAAAATTAGTTGTGGCAAATGCCAAAGGTTTTGGCAGCGGACCAAACGGAGGAAGTGATTTTACGATAGGACATGAGGGCAGCTATATCGGCAGTCTCATGAAAGGAACAATTGAAGTAATTGAGATACCCGGCAATGAACAACTTCAAAACTACTCGAACGAAGTAATTGATAATAACTTTGAAATAAATCCTGTACAATCAGCAAAATTTGACTGGCGAAAAAACAATCCCGTGCCTCTGTTCCCCGGTCAAAAAGAATCACCTATCAAACATATTGTCTTTATTTCGAAAGAAAACAGGACGTATGACGAAATTTTTGGTCAGGTTAAACATGCCAACGGCGATTCGATCCTTGCACGTTATGGCGCAGGTGTTACTTTCACAAACCAAAATAATTCGAATACGGTTGCGAATGCTACCATCATGCCCAATCACCTCAGCTTGGCAAAGGAGTTTGCCATAAGCGATAATTTTTATGTAGATTCAGATGTTTCGGCTGACGGTCATCGCTGGCTGGCAAATACCTATCCGAATGAATGGGTGGAAGCAACAACACCTGCGAACTATGGTGGCAACCGCGATTACCGCGAAAAATCGGCTGCACCCGGAAATCTTGGACTAAACGGATCCGCTGGAGCTATTTACCCTGAGGATTACAACGAATCGGGTTCAATGTGGGATCATATGGTACGGAATAAAGTATCATTTTTCAATTTTGGCTTTGGTGTAATGTTCGAACCGGCCGATTATCAGGATACTTATAAATATGGCGGAATAAAACAAGTGGCCAATTTCCCGTTACCGGCTTCGTTGTTGAACAATTCATCGCATGCTTATCCAACTTACAATACAGCAATTCCTGATCAATACAGGGTGGATATTTTTCAAAAAGAGTTTGAAGAGAAATGGGGTAAAGGGAAAGACATTATGCCGAATATGCTGACTGTTATACTTCCCAATGATCATGGTGCCGACGAAAGACCCGAAGCCGGTTTTCCTTTCCGCGAAAGCTACGAAGCTGACAATGATCTGGCAGTGGGTCGCATAGTTGAGTATTTGTCGCATACCCCATATTGGAAAAATATGATGATCATCATCACTGAAGATGATGCCCAGGGTGGTGTTGACCATGTGGATGCTCACCGGAGTGTGTTGATGGTGATTTCACCTTACGCAAAACGAAATTATGTTGGCCACGTGCACACAAGCTTCGGAAGCATTTTCAAAACTTTCTGGAATATCTTTAGTATTCCGTACCTCAACCAATACGATGCTACAGCCTCTGACTTTGCCGATGTTTTTACCGATCAGCCCGATTTCACCCCTTATTCAGCACTTCCGGTGGATGTTCGTGTTTTTGATCCGCAAAAAGCATTGGATCCATTTGATGAAAAATTTGACTGGAAACAACTTAACAATGGACCAGATATCGACAATCCGGAGGATATGATCCGCGAAAGCAAAGAACAGGATCACTGGAGACTTGAAGGACATCAGAAATAATATAATAATGACGTTGTAACTACTTGGTTTACTTACTTTTAAATCTAGTTATTACGATAGTTATGCCCAATTAGTTTCTTTTAGAAATTACAATAGTATATCAATGCTTCAAAATCAACCGGTTACAGTTTGGTTAAGAAACAGCAAGCCGATTGTTCTCACAGTTTACCTGAGCACGATTGCTTTCCTGACCTATGCCTGTATGTATGGCATCAGGAAACCCTTTACAGTGGCGGCTTTTGAAGGATTAAGCTGGGGCGGCATGGATTATAAGGCGCTCCTGATTATTTCGCAGGTAATCGGGTACGCGCTTTCAAAATTTATCGGAATCAAAGTAATTTCTGAAATGGGGCGCTCTTCACGTGCTGTGTCGATCATCATTTTAACAGGAATTGCCGAACTGGCCCTGGTACTTTTTAACATTGTTCCGGCACCCTATAATTTTATCCTTCTCTTTTTGAATGGACTTCCACTCGGGATGATCTGGGGACTGGTATTCGCTTATCTTGAAGGACGAAAAACGACCGAAATACTTGGGACTGTGTTGAGCATCAGTTTTATTGTTTCATCGGGTTTTGTGAAAAGTATTGGTAAAATGATGATGGTTCATTTTCATCTTTCCGATTTTCAGATGCCCTGGGTCACCGGACTTGTATTTTTTATTCCAATGATCTTTTTTGTATGGTTGCTCGATAAAACGCCTGAACCAACAGCCGAAGATGAACTGATGCGTACAAAGCGCATCCCTATGAATAAAAGTCAGCGAATCAAAATGTTCAGAGAGTTTGCCCCTGGACTGGTTTTGCTAATGGTTGCATATATGTTATTGACGATTTATCGCGACCTGCGCGACAATTTTGCAGCCGAGATCTGGACTTCGATCGGTGTAACAGGCGACTCCATGATTTTCACCTGGTCCGAAATTCCTATTGCGCTCATTGTTTTCCTCGTCATGGGCTCACTGATGCTGATAATAGACAACCGAAAGGCCTTGCTGATGAATAACTATATCATCCTGTCAGGTTTTATTGTCATAGGATTAAGCACACTCGCCCTGAAAATCGGATGGATCAATCCGATGGTTTGGATGATTCTGTTGGGATTAGGAACTTATCTGGGTTATCTTCCGTTCAATTGCCTGTTGTTCGATCGCCTGATTGCCGCTTTTGGCTCAGCCGCCAATGCAGGTTTTTTTATTTATATAGCTGATTCATTTGGCTATCTCGGAAGCGTTGGCGCATTGCTTTTTAAGAATTTCAATAACAATGAACTGAGTTGGTTTAGTTTTCTGACAACAACATCCTATGGATTGGCCATAACTGGTATTTTGCTAATCGCCTTGTCGGTGTGGTATTTTAAACATAAATTTCAGTCAGAATCCGAAAAAACAAAGGGCATCACCAAAACCGAAATGAAAATAGAAACTACATAATACTTATAACCGATGATAATATCAGATTTCAGTAAAACGAAGGATAAATTACTTTTTACACCAGGTCCACTTACAACAGCGATGATTGTTAAAGAAGCAGCTCTTGTTGATTTAGGATCACGCGATTCGGCTTTCATTTCAATTGTACAGCAAATCAGACAAAAACTACTTGTATTGGCGCATGTTGAATCGCCAAACTACGAAGCGGTTATCATCCAGGGTAGCGGAACATTTGGTATCGAATCAACCATCACATCTGCCATTCCTGACAGTGGTATGCTCCTAAATATTATCAATGGAGCTTATGGTCGCCGCATCAGCCAGATCGCCCGTATTCATGCGATACCGCTGATTGAACTCATCTACGATGAAAATCAATTGCCTGATTTAAAGGAGATAGAAAGCCTTCTCATCGAAAATCCCGAAATAACACATATTGCCGTGGTCCATGGTGAAACAACCACAGGCTTATTGAATCCGATTGCTGAAATTGGAGAAATTGTATCCCATTACAAAAAAGCATTTATTGTGGATGCCATGAGCACTTTTGGCGCTTATGATATTGATATGAAATCACTTAATATTAGTTTTTTAATTTCATCGTCCAACAAATGTATCGAAGGTATTCCCGGTTTTAGCTATGTGCTGGCGAAACGGATCGAACTCGAAAAATGTAAAAAAAATATTCGGTCGCTGAGCCTTGATCTTTACGATCAATGGTCGGGATTAAACACCAACGGGCAGTTTCGTTTCACTCCTCCGGTCCAAATCTTGCTTGCCTTCCATGAAGCGCTTATCCAGCTTGAAAGAGAAGGCGGAATCAGTGCAAGGGCCAAACGGTATGCCGAAAACAATGCTTTGCTCATCAGAGGTATGGAAAAAACAGGTTTTACCTTATATCTTACGCCCGATGTAAGAAGCTACATCATTACTTCCTTTTTATATCCAAACCACCCCAAATTCTCATTCGAAATATTTTATTCAAAACTCAACGAAAAAGTATTTGTCATTTATCCGGGTAAACTGAGCAAAGTTGATTGTTTCAGAATTGGTAATATAGGCCAGCTCTATCCGGTTGATATTCAGAATCTTATTGATGCTGTCGGAAAAGTACTTTGCGAAATGAACATAATATCCATCGAACAATAAAAATATAAACAATGAAAAACCATTTTGAAAAAATCTATACCGGAAAGTTGAAAGCCGTCATTTTCGACTGGGCCGGTACCACCGTCGATTATGGATGTTTTGCCCCAACAGGCGTATTCATCGAAGTTTTCAGGCAAAAGGGCATCGAAATTATGATGGAGGAAGCGCGTGGCCCGATGGGCATGCACAAACGCGACCATATCCGGGTTATTTCGAAATATCCCCGTGTTGCGGCTGAATGGCGAATGGTATTTGGCCGTGATTGTAACGAGAGAGATATTGAAGATATGTTCTCAAAATTTATTCCGCTGCAATTGGCTATCATCGAAGAACACGCGACAATAATTCCTGAACTGCCTGAAGCATTGAAAGTGATCCGATCGCTGGATATGAAAATTGGCTCCACCACTGGCTATAATCACGCCATGATGGAAATTTTAACGAATGCGGCAGCTAAACAAGGTTATATTGCCGATTCTGTTATCTGTTCAACAGATGTGCCTGCCGGAAGGCCGGCTCCATGGATGGCATTTAAGAACGCAGAGAATTTGGGCGTTTACCCGATGCATGCTATCGTGAAGATCGGTGATACCATTTCAGATATTGAAGAAGGGATCAATGCAGGTATGTGGAGTGTTGGTGTCATCATGTCGAGCAACGAGATGGGACTTACGCTAAAGGAAATCATTATGCTTGACAAAACCGAACTTGATCATCGAAAGAAAATGATCAGGGAGAATTATCTGAATGCCGGTGCCGATTATGTGATCGACAGCCTTGCTGAGATAGGTGAATTGATCGACCAGATAAACGAGCGGCTTGCGCGCGGCGAAAAGCCCTGAACACAACCAATTTAGAGTTTTGAAAGGCAACCTCAATACCAGATGGTTGCCTTTTTGTTAAAAGGTAAGGGAAACCGACATCACCGCCGATCGTCCATAGCCGTTTACCCCTGAACCGTGGTAACGATAGTCTTTGTTCAGCAGGTTTTGTAAACGCACATCAAATTTAAGATGGCGCATGGTATAGCCAGACGAAATATTAAAAATATTCCATCCCGGAGTGCCACCGGTCGGAATACGGTTGTCTTCTCTGTCACCTTTTGCCAATCGGTCTTGCTTGCCTGCAGCCAGCCACTCAATACTGCACAACCAGTTTTTAGGTTTGAATTCGATAGCCAAACGGCCAAAGACCGGTGGAATCCTTCGAGCAGGCTCGTTTTTTGTGATGTTTTGGCCATAGGTATATGTGATGTTACCTGAAAAATGCCATGATTGGGTTACATTGTAATCCCAGTTTGTTTCGATCCCCTGAATAAAGGCACGTTCCATATTTTCTTTCTGATACACCGGATAGCCTTCAATACTATCGCCTTGCAGCCTGCTTCGCACCATCAGATTGTGGAGCGCATTGCGATATATATAAAATTCGCCCCTGAGTTTGCTATCCTGATATTTGTATCCAAGCTGAAGCTGCATTGAATGTTCGGGTTTTAGATCGAAATTTGGGGTTTCATACCTGAAATCGACGATGCCCAGCGTGCCAAGATCATCAATATTGGGTGCCCGAAAACCTGTATTGGCCGAAACAAATACATTGGATGATGCAGTCAGTTTTCGAAGCACAGCCACATTGCCAACAATTGCCGAAGGCGTCAGCCTTGTGTTGCCGAGCGTTTTATCCGCAACTTCGATGATAAATGAATTGAAACGGGCTCCGGAAGTCAGCATCCATTTCGACAAATCGAACGTATGTATCGTGAAAGCGGCAATACTACTCATGCTGGCTCCATTGGGATATAATCCGCGTTTAGCAATAGATTTGCCATTAGTCTGATCGGTGTCTGTGCGCGAGCTTTTAACCAAATCGTTATAAACTTCAAGACCACTATTGGCCGACCAGTAGTTTCCCTTTGAAGCAAATACTTCCGTTGAAAATGCAAACGAACGAACCTTGTCATTTTCGGTGCGCAGGATGGCAGATTCGTTTTTCCTGCTTTCACGACCTTCTTCGGTTTGCTGCAATGATGCCGTGAAAGTCGCTGATTTCAATATACCGGCATGCAACTGCTGATTCAGGCGAACATACGCAAGTTTTCGATTTTGCGGGTCCATTTTATTGATCGCATAATCTTCAAGCGCAATTTTATGATAAACAGGAACATCACTCTGATGAACGTTTTGGAAAGCCAGCGTAAGCAAAGATGAAGGTGAGAGCAATATCTTGCCTTTGAAGTCAATATCAAGTTCACGATATCCGTTTGGCGATTGTCGCCCGGTGGTGTCGCCACCAACGAGGTCACCAAAATTCCGCCAGGTAAGTCCACCCCGGAAAGCTGCTTTTTTATTACTTAATTTCAAATCCGAATGCATCGTTTGTTCCATTCCCTGTGTTGCGATCCTTGTTAGCAAGCTGCTTCCCCACGTAGGTTTTTCGGTAAAAATTACCTCCCGGCTAAAGGCCTGAATGGTGCCGCCAATGGCATCGGAACCATATTGCACAGAACCGCTTCCGCGAAGGATTTCGATATTGTCGATACTGAAAATATCGATGGTGCTGAAATATTGGTTCGGACCATAACGCACCGTAGCATTACTGAGTCGAATGCCGTCGATCAGCAGCAGGGTCTGGTTACCGGTCAGTCCCCGCACAAATGGGGAGCCGCCACCATGATTGGTTTTTTGCACAAACACAGCAGGAATTACCGAAAGTGCTTCGGATGATGTGCGTAACTGGTACTGTTCGATAGTTTTACTTTTCAGCGTTTCAATTGCTTCAGCAGTGTTCATTCGAAAAGAACCGTAACGGTTGGCCGTGATCACCACTTCCTGCAGTGAATGTGTTCCTGATGAATCTTGATTTATGATGGGTTCATTGTCCTGAGCCAACAAAGTAGCTGAAGAAAACAAAAACAAAAATATAGTTATATATCTGATATAGAATATGTTATTGTCCATTCTCAATGAATTGAATGGCCAAAGTTAGACATGCCTAAATTAACAGAATATTAAATTTTATTGAACTGCAATGCCACCGAAACCAACATTAAATAATGTTTAAGGTTTTTATGTTTGAAAATAGCGAAAAGTAATAATAAGTATGTTTGACCAAAATTCTAAACTTTACATTGCTAAGAAATATGAAATCAACAGCCTATTCAATCATACTGGCATCGGCGCTTTTGTTCTCCTGCCAAACAACAAAAAATACAATAATTTCTGTTCCCACGAACCACGATAAACTCTTGATGTCGGTGGCCTGGTACCAACATTCGGCTGAAATGGCAGCACTTTATTATCAGGGATTCAATATTGCGCAACAACGATTGAACGAAGCAATCAACGCAAATAAACACACAAAACCACTGGCTGTAGTAGTTGATATTGATGAAACCATGCTCGACAACAGTCCGTTCGAGGCTATGCTGATCACTAATGCTGATGACCTGAAAGGCTGGTATAACTGGACAGCAAAAGCGACTGCTAAGGCACTTCCGGGATCGCTTGCGTTTGCAAAATATGCACAGAGTAATGATGTCGAAATCTTTTTTGTTACTAACCGCGACGACAGCGAGCGTGCCGTTACACTCAAGAATCTTGCGGAAGCTGGTTTTCCCTACGCAACCGAAGATCATTTACTCACCAAATCCGACTTATCGTATAGCACTGGTAATACCAGCTCTAAAGTCGGACGCAGAGCAAAGGTGTCTGAAAACCATGAAATTGTATTGTTGATAGGTGATAATCTCAATGATTTTTCAGGTGAATTTGAGGATAGAAGTGTAAATAACGGAAAAGAGGCCGTTTTGAAAAACCATGAACAATTCGGTCAGAAGTTTATTGTACTGCCAAATCCCATGTACGGTGCCTGGGAAAAACCATTGTATAATTATCGCGATGGATTGGGTGATGAAGAGAAAACAAAATTACTGAAGTCGAAGCTCAGAAATGAATAATAAGAAAACTCAGCTGAAGTTTTACTGACAGTATTGGTTGCTGTATGCTGTAAAAGTACTAATTTGCAGCTTTTATGAACAAAATCAATTGAAAATGCGGGTTGTAATTCAACGTGTTACTCAGGCTTCTGTTGAGATTGAAGGTCAGTTAACTGCTTCCATTGGTAATGGAATGTTGGTGTTGGTTGGAATTGAAGAATCAGACAATCAGGAAGATGTTGATTGGCTCTGCGGAAAAATACTCCGTCTAAGGATATTTCCGGATACTGATAAGGTGATGAATCTTTCAATCGTTGATATTGGCGGCGAACTGCTTGTGGTGAGTCAGTTTACCTTGCATGCCAGCACCAAAAAAGGAAACCGCCCGAGTTATATCAAAGCGGCCCGGCCGGAAACTGCCATTCCAATCTATGAGAAATTTATCGTCACCCTAGAAGGAGAATCAGGATTGACTGTGAAAACAGGCCATTTCGGAGCCATGATGAAAATATCACTGATCAATGATGGTCCTGTCACTATTATCATCGACAGTAAAAACAAAGAGTAACTGATAGGAACAAAAGTCTCTACTTTTCCAGTATCACTTTCAGATTTTGCAATCCGATTTCAAGGTCTTTGCCCAGCATGGCATCAAAATCCATGAATAAGAGTGACATATTCATCGGATAATTCATGTGGCCATCAAAACCCCATTTCACAAGGGTAACACTGTCACCGGTTGCTTCGAAAGTCATATAGGCCTTTTCTTTTGCTTCAAATGGTTCAATAAAACGTAGTTCATAATCAATACGCTCTCCATCAGCGATTTTTATGATTTCCTGTTCACCTTTGCCAACATCGTCAACTTTACTATCCCATGCCGATACAAAACCAACTTCGCCATCTGTTCCATGGTAGTCTTTTTTCATGTTCGGATCAGTAGTAGCCCAAACACTATATTGATTCTGATTTTTTAGGTATTTGGTAAATTCATAAACCTCAGTTTTCGATTTATTAATTTCGATCTGACGAACCACTTTGTAATCGTTTTCGACAAAAAGGGCGACAATCAGGAACAATGCAACAATTCCTGCAATAACATAAAGTGAGATTTTTATAATTTTCATAATTCGGGGTTTTTGATGAAACAATCAGCTATTTAACTATTAAGTGCAGCCGAAAGTACAACAAGATGAATACAAATGCAAGCATGTCCCGGAATTGCGATTGGAATCAAATGGTGGCTTGAAACTGTCGGATGATCGTTCACCCGATTACAATAACCAGATATGAGCAGCCAGTTCCTGTCGGTTTATCTTAATTCACCCAGATTTTGTCCTCTGAAATGCCATGACAACTGTTACAGGCACCTGTTGTAATTTTGCTGTCCATAAATTTTTCGGTGCCACCCGAACTTTGTACCGATGTATAAACACCTCCCGAAAAGCTGACCGATTCAGTAGTATAAAAATTACCCAATGCATCCACTTCTATGGTTGCCATTAAGGTGCCAGAGCCATCAGGACCACTGTAAATTTTTACTTTCCCATTTGGGGAAGCGAATTGCTGATTCATTGTGTAAATACTTCCGGCAACATAGAACCAACCTTCACCATCTCCGCCATTTTTGTGGCAATTCATACAGTTTTCTCCGTTTTTGTGACTCTCACTTTTATTGTTGCTACTTATTTTCGATTCGCTACCTCCTTCTTTATCGCAGGAAAGTAGTGTGAAAAACACAAAGAAGATGAGTGCTGTTGTCAGGGTTTTGAATTTCATTGTATTAGCATTTTAGTTTGAAATAATAATTAGATGCAGGAGGTAGAATTTGACCGATAATGTCGGATTATATGTGTCCCCACAGACTGATTAATACATGATATTTGACTGATAACGCACATAATTCGTCTTTAGGTATAATCCTATATAAAGTTTTTTAAAAATTTTACTTTCATCCTGAAATTCTTCTATACCTTTAACGATTCAAAAACCAAATTATAGCATATGTCGTTACAAAAACCGCGCCTTTCTTTTTGGCAAATCTGGAATATGAGTTTCGGATTTATGGGCATCCAAATGGGATTTGCATTGCAAAATGCGAACGCAAGTCGTATTCTACAAACCTTTGGAGCTGATGTTGAGCATCTTTCATGGTTTTGGCTGGTGGCTCCCATTACCGGGATGATTGTTCAACCGATCATTGGTCATTATAGCGACCGCACCTGGAACCGTTTTGGACGTCGTCGGCCCTATTTTCTGGTAGGTGCTTTCCTTACCTCAATCGGTTTAATCCTGATGCCAAATTCACCCATGTTCGCAAGTTTTATGCCGGCATTGTGGGTGGGAGCCGGTATGCTGATGATCATGGATGCTTCGGTAAATGTTGCCATGGAACCATTCAGGGCGCTGGTGGCTGATAAACTTCCTACCGATCAGCGAACCCTTGGTTTTTCGGTTCAGACAATGTTAATCGGTATTGGAGCTGTTGTGGGTTCATGGTTACCTTACGTGATGAATAACTGGTTCGGTTTTAATGAAATTGCTGTAGCCGGCGAGGTGCCTTTCAGTTTAATTCTATCTTTCTTTATTGGTGCTGCTGTATTGGTTGGTAGTATTTTATGGACTGTTTTAACGACCAAAGAGTACCCACCCGAAGAACAAGCAAAATTCGATGACCACGTCGAAGAAGAAACGGTCAAGGGTAGCATTTTCGATATTTTCAAAGATTTTGCCAATATGCCAAGTACGATGCGGCAGTTGGGATTGGTACAGTTTTTTTCGTGGTTCGCACTGTTTTCGATGTGGGTTTTTACCACTCCGGCATTGGCGCAGCATGTTTGGGGTCTTTCACCAGGTGACAGGAGTTCTGCTGCATTTAACGAAGCGGGTGATTATGTGGGTGTTATTTTTGGCGTTTATAACCTGGTAGCAGCCGTTTTTGCTATGGCACTGCCAGTCATCGCTGCCAAGGTTGGCCGTCGTATGACGCACTCTATTTGTTTATCACTCGGTGGTTTGGGCTTGATGTCAACTGTGCTGATTACTTCTCCAGATATGAAATGGATGTTGAATATCAGCATGGTGGGTGTTGGAATTGCATGGGCAAGTATTTTGGCAATGCCTTACGCCATCCTGGCAGGATCAATACCGGTTCGGAAAATGGGTGTGTATATGGGTATTTTCAATTTCTTTATCACGTTTCCTCAAATCGTGAATGGGGTATTTGGTGGACCCATCGTGAAATATGTTTATGGTGGTAATGCTATTTTTGCACTTGTTGCAGCCGGGGTGATGCTACTTCTCGGCGCTGTTTCAGTTATGTTTGTGAAAGACTCTGATGATACAGTGAAGCTCCGCTAAACGATCAGTTTGTTATGATATTTTCTTGAAAATCAACTGTTGTTGTCCCTACATTTATCAAACGGAAGTTAGTATATGCATGAGGAAAGGCCTGATTTTGGAATTCCTAATCAATTTCTGTATATACAAACCAATAGGTTTTTTGAAAAATAGGTGTGGTTAAACTAAATGTGCAATCTAGAGTTAATGATTATTAAGTTATAATTCTGATAAATGAAGAATTGAACTCAAATCGAATCAACGCTTTTTTTAATTTCTACCTTTTCAATCAGTACCTTAAAACCAATCCCTTTGATGGTGTGAAAAAATTCACTCCCTACGGTCTTTCTTAGATTTGCAAGGTGGACATCTACAGTTCGTTCGTCAGAAGTGGATTCCTTTCCCCATATTTTTTCGAAAATAGCATGTCTCGAAAACACTTTTCCCGGCACAGAACATAGAAGCCAAAGGATTTCAAATTGTTTGCGTGGCAAAATAATCTCTTTCATATTTACTATAATTGAGTATCTTTCCTTGTCGATGGTGAGTTTCATTGTATGGCGGTTTTTGGATTAAGAGTTACAAAATGACATTGTAGTTAGCTTATTTATCATTTAAATGATCAACAAAAATCTGTCTCATCCAGATGACGACCTAACTACAAAGTTACAGGCATGGTCATTAAGAGAATATTAATATATGATTAATAAATCATTAAACTATTTTTGAAATTGTATAGAATCTGTAAGCAACAAAAACCGACCAGGTTTTACCTGAACTAAGAATCTTGAAATATTTAGAGTAGACACATTGATTATTTCTTAAGGTTGGGTTGTTAGATAAAATAGCCGATACCATGAATGCCTATCTATTTTAAAAATATTTGTTAGTTTGAATATGAGTATTTTAACTATTATTATCCAAAAACTTAATAATTTCTTAACATGTGCTTAATATAAGCTTAATTTGAAAGAGATTCCTTTGCACCGAATTTAAACCAAAATGAAATTAAAATGAAAAAAATCGTAATGTATTTAATGATTGCTACATTGGCAATTTTCTCATCTTGTAAAAAGGATGAGGTAGTCACTTACAAATCCCCGATTGTTAGTGCACCTTCAAGCCAGTCAGCGCAAGTTGGCGCCGAAATTGAAATGACTTTCAATTATACCGCTGAAGCGGGCTTCAAATCAGCTATTGCAACTGCTACAAATGGAACTGCAGTTATTAAAACCAATGCTACTGTGGGTGCAACATCAGGTATTGTTGTTGTAACCTACACTGCCGGAACAACAGCTGGTGCTGGTTCAGTTATCTTAACTGTAACAGATAACAGTGACCAAACTGGAAATGGAACAGCAGTAATAAGCGTTGTTGCAGAAGCCACATTTGATGCTCCAGTTGTAACTGCACCTGCAAATCAGGATGTCACAGCTGGTACAAGCGTTGATCTGACTTTTGGTTTTACTGCCGAAGGTGGTTATGCCTCTTCCGTTGTGAATGCTACCAATGGAACTGCCACAATAAAGACTGATGCCGTTGCGGGTTCAACCTCCGGAAGCGTTGTTGTTTCATACACAGCATCTGCAACATCAGGAGCCGGTTCAGTTATCTTAACTATTTCTGATAATAGCAGCCAAAATGGTTCTTCAACAGCAGTTCTCAACGTAGTTATTGAATCTACAATTATAGATGTTAATAGCAATATCTCATCCAATACAACATGGGAAACAGGTAAAGTCTACATTCTTCAGAGCAGAATCGCTGTGCTTTCAGGTGTTACACTAACCATTCAACCTGGTGTTATTGTAAAAGGTCAGGCTGGTACCGGTGCCAATGCAACTGCCCTTCTGATTGCCCGCGGCGGAAAGCTGATGGCAGATGGAACTGCAAACTCACCAATTATTTTCACTTCGGTTGCTGACGAAATTGTTCCCGGACAAATCGTAAGTCCAAATCTCGATTCAGACCTGAACGGTTTGTGGGGTGGATTACTTATATTGGGAAGCGCTCCTATTTCTGCAGATGCTGAATCTGTTCAAATTGAAGGCATTCCGCCATCTGACCAGAATGGACTCTTCGGTGGCACCAACGCAACTGACAACTCCGGTGTAATCCGTTACATCTCAATTCGTCATGGCGGCGCAAATATTGGAGAAGGAAATGAAATCAACGGTTTAACCCTTGGTGGTGTTGGTTCAGGAACTATCATTGAAAATGTTGAAATTGTAGCCAATCAGGACGATGGTATCGAATGGTTTGGTGGTACTGTAAGCGTTAAAAATGCAATCATCTGGAATGCTGGTGACGATGCAGTGGATACTGATATGTCATGGGCAGGTACTCTTGATAATTTTATCGTAGTAAATCCGGGTGATGAATGTTTTGAACTCGATGGTCCTGAAGGAACAATGGAAGCTGGTCACCTTATTAAAAACGGCTCTGTTTATGCAGCCGGTGCAGATGGTTTGGTTGATCTTGATGCCAACTCAATCGTTGAAATGACAGCGATTTATTTCTTTGGTGTTGCTGCAGGACAGGATTTTGACTTAAATCCAACAGCACTCGTTGCTTCTAATCTTCAGGCTACTTTACCCGACGGAGCGCTTGTAACTGACTTTTTCACAGCAGGCTCTGATGCATATGTTACCGTTGTAGCAGCTGGTGCTAACACTGTTGGAGCAGATGTTTCAAAATTCGATAACTGGTCATGGGCAGCTGTATCGGGAGCTTTGGTTGATTTCTAAAAACCTATTTAATTTAAAATATATATTAAAAACTCGCAGGTATCTTACCTGCGAGTTTTATTCAGTTAAAAGAAACTTTAATTTAATGCCATGCGATTAAAATTATTTTTGTTTGTTGTTCCTTTTCTATTTACCTCTTTGATGTATGCACAAAAAGGCACTATCAGAGGTACAGTATATGATGACGGCACCGGTGAAACACTTCCGGGGGTGACAATTTTTATTGAAGAAACCAAATCAGGAGCCATGACTGACCTTGATGGTCAGTTCAATCTTTCGGTTACACCGGGTTCTTATAAACTCAGGGTATCGTTTATCTCTTACGAAACGATTACTATTATGGATGTTCAGGTTAAAAGTGGTGAAATTACAGTTTTCGATAATTTACGTTTGAAGGAAGCGGGAATTGAGCTGACAGAGATCGTCATTACCGCCGAAGCAGTTCGGAATTCTGAGGTGGCTATCCTGACCATGAAACAGAAATCTGTTAATGTGCTGGATGGAATTTCATCCGTCAATTTTAGAAAAATCGGTGATTCTGACGCCGCTTCTTCCATGAAACGTGTTCCCGGTGTTTCGGTTGAAGGAGGTAAATATGTTTATGTACGCGGCCTCGGTGACCGTTACACAAAAACTATTCTGAATGGTATGGATATCCCCGGTCTTGACCCTGATCGTAATACATTGCAATTAGATATTTTTCCAACAAATATAATTGATAATATCATCGTTATGAAATCATTTACTGCTGATCTGCCTGCTGATTTTACAGGCGGAGTAATTGATATTTCCACAAAGGATTTTCAGGAAGTAAAATCAGCAAATATTTCATTTAGTGCGGGATATAATCCGGATATGCATTTTAATTCTGATTACCTTACCTATGAGGGAGGTAAAACCGATTTTTTGGGTTTTGACGATGGAACACGTAAAATTCCGGCTACAAGCGATATTCCGTTTTTCTCTGAAGTAGTTGGCAATCCGGATAGTGAAAAGGGACAACGTTACCAGGAAATTCTGAAAAGTTTTAATCCGACACTTGGTGCTATGAAAAAAACAAGCATGATGGACTACAGCATTGGCGCATCGTTTGGAAATCAGATTGCTGGTAAAAAATTAACATGGGGCTACAATATCGCCCTTTCCTATAAAAACAGCACTGAGTATTATGAGAATGCCGAATTTGGTCGTTATGGACTATCAGGAAACCATGATGAAAACGAAATGGATGTTCGTGAATTTCAAATTGGTGACTATGGCGTTAATAATGTGTTAATTGGAGGTATTGCCGGTCTGGCCGTTAAAACGAAAAATTCAAAGTATAGCCTTAATCTGATTCGATTGCAAAATGGTGAATCCAAAGCGGGAGTTTTCAACTATGAAGGCTCCGATCAGGGCTCAGTTTTTGCTGGTTATCAGCATAACCTCGAATACAGCCAACGCGCATTAACAAATGTATTACTCAGTGGGAAGCATCTTTTTAACGAATGGCAAATTAACTGGAAAGTTGCACCGACTTTCTCTAAAATAGAAGATCCGGACGTTCGGTTTACCCGCTACGAAGTTCGCGATAGTTTGTTTAGCATTAGCACCGAATCGGGCTTTCCTGAAAGAATATGGCGAAACCTGGAGGAGGTCAATGTTGCAGGTTTAGTGCATGTTACAAAAGATTTCACAGTTCATGATCAAAAAGTCAATGTTAAGTTTGGCGTTTCTCACATTTATAAGGAACGGGATTACAGTATCACAAGCTATGCCATTAATATCCGTAATGTACCTTTGACAGGTGATCCAAATGAAATATTTAAACCCGAAAACCTATGGCCGTTGGGTGGAAATAACGGAAAAGGAACTACTTATGAAGCTTCATTTGTTCCGACAAACCCAAATCAGTTTAATGCTAATAATAGTAATACAGGACTTTACTTCTCAGGAGAATTTAGTCCGTTTCATCGTCTGAAAGCCATTGTGGGAGTTCGTGGTGAAAATTTTATTCAGCACTATACCGGTCAGGATCAACTTGGTATCAATGTGTTAGATAATACAAGAGTGATCAATGATTTTGATCTTTTTCCAACAGTGAACCTGATCTACGGTATAACTGAAAAACAAAATATCCGGTTTTCGTATGGTAAAACGATCGCGCGCCCTTCTTTCAAGGAACTTTCTTATGCTGAAATATTTGATCCGATCAGCGGACGAACATTTGTGGGTGGATTGTTTCGGGATGCCAATGATATTGCTGGTATTGAATATTGGGATGGTAATTTGCAAAGTGCTGACATACATAACTTTGATATACGCTGGGAGTTGTTCAGCGGAAATGGCCAAACTGTTTCAATGAGTTTATTTTATAAGAATTTCAAACATCCGATTGAAATTGTTCAATATGTAACCCAGGCAAATGCCTTTCAGCCACGTAATGTTGGAGATGGTCAGGTAATTGGTGCTGAGTTGGAATTGCGTCAGAATCTTAATATAATTAGTCCGTATTTTAAAAATGTTACGTTCACTACAAATCTTACGTACACCAAATCAAGAATTAAGCTCAGTAAAACAGAGTACGATTCACGTGTTGAAAATGCCCGTACAGGTCAAACCATCTCTGAATACCGCGACATGGCCGGACAGGCGCCATATATCATCAATGCCGGACTGGCGTATAACGGGGGCGAAAAGGGTTTTTGGAATGGATTTGAAGCCGGATTATATTACAATGTTCAGGGTAAAACCCTTGAATATGTCGGAATCGTTGATCGTCCTGATATTTATACCAAGCCATTTCATAGTTTAAACTTAAATTTGAATAAATCGCTGGGTGAAAAGAAACAAATTCAGGTCGGATTTAAAGTAGAAAACGTTTTGAATGATGCCAAAGAGTCTGTTTATGAAGCTTACAGTGCACAGGATCAGTATTTTACAAGACTAAATCAGGGTACTACATATCAATTTCGTATTGGTTACAAATTTTTATAATTTTAACGAAAAGTTTTTTGAATTCGGGTGAAATAGAACTGATGCGAAAAAGTGACTTTCGTTAATGGCATTTCTTCATCATAACTAATTTAATATTTCAATGAAAAAAGTACTTGTTTCTATCATTATCATACTGTTTAGCATTACTGCATTTACGCAGGAGTTTAAATATGAAAACGGACTCTATTACAAAAAGGGTATGTTATATACGGGTACACATACTGAGTACCATGGCAATGGAAAATTGTCAATTGAACTGAACGTTCGAAACGGTCTCGAACATGGAAATGTTGATTTCTATTTCGAAACAGGAGCAAAAAAGGAACACCGCGAGTTCAATGATGGCAAGAAAACCGGAATATGGGTTATCTGGGACGAAAACGGAGCAAAAGTTGCTGAAGCTTCATACAAGGACGATCTTAAGGATGGTGATTGGTATGTGTGGAATAATCAGGGTATTATGCTATACGAAATGCATTATACCATTGGTAAAAAGACAGGAATGTGGCGCCAGTGGGACGAAACCGGAAAACTGATTATGGAAAGAGAATACCACAGTCAATAGTTCCTTCATCAAAGTTGACCTCCTTGCACTGAATACAAAACAGTCACTGACAATTCAGCGGCTGTTTTTTATGTGCCCGGTTAAACCAATCATTCCTGGAGGCCGGGGGTTGGTTGGTTGTTCATGAAGAAAACTTCATGATTAAAATAAGGACAAAAAAAAGCCGGATGATATCCGGCTTATTATGAGAAAAATTGAACTTTATTTGTTGTCGAGTTTTACTTCGAGCTCTTCATTTTCATTTGGAAGCAATTCAACATTTTCAACCAAACTATTTTTATACGAAATCATGGATAAAATCAGATTGTATACTCCGGGCTTAATATCTTTAATTGTGAAGTTTCCGTCGAGATCAGTGTACACTTTAGTGTCAGTTCCTTCAATCGAAATAGCTACTCCTGCAAGGGTTTCGCCTGAGTTGAGGTCAACAACTTTACCAGTTACAGTTGAAGCTGCTGCAGGAGCAGGTATAACGCCTTCACAATAAACGGAAGTACTGAATGCCAATCCTAATGCGATTACTGAAAGTATGGATGCGATCTTTTTCATTTCTTTTTTAATTTGGTGCGAAGATAGCCTCCCTATATTAAGAAAAGATTATCGTAATGTTATCATAATGTTATCAAATCATAAAGTTTATTTAAATGATATAGATATCGCTTAACATTAACATAAGTAATATCCTTAGTTCGATATAAGCAAATAATTAAAAGAGAGTGAGTTGACAACTGACGGGACTAGTTTCGTACTAGATACTCGGTTTTTTAGGCAAGAAAGAATAGGCTAACAATCCAGAGATCTTGTTTGTTAAAAAGTTGGAGAAGCATCTGTGTCGAGAATGTTCAATCTGACAAAGATTCTCCAATTCATCGTTAACTGTCTCTATGATAGATCGTTTACGAAGCATTATTTTGTCATACATCGACATGATTTGATTTTTCATATTGTTTCTGATCCCAGTAATAAGCTGAATACCATCAATGAAAAGGTTTTCAAATAACTTTTGAGAAATATAGCCTTTATCACCAAATAGTTTTCCGGCAATTTTCTTCAAAAAATTGGTGTCTTGTAAGGGTTGTCTATCATCTACTTTACCAGGAGTAATTACAAAATCAATCATTTCCCCACGGTCATTAATAACTATATATAGTTTAAAACCGAAGAAATAGCCCATGGTTGATTTTCCTCTTTGCGCAATATCTTTGAATACTTTATGGTTAAAGATACGTTTGTTCTTGCAAACACTGATGGCAGTAAGATCTACAAATGAAATGCCTGTACTTTGGCCAAGTCGGATCGTTTTTAAAAACAGGGTCATTGGAAGTAATGCTTTTTGTTGAAGTTCAACAAATCTGTTATATAATACAGTTTCTGGAAAATAATCTTGAAGATATTGCTGTACATAATTGATATATAAATGTTTAAGGTTTCTAAATCCACCAAGATGAAATGCAATCAAAATGGTGATAACTTCAGCATCATTGAGCTTTGAGGGCTTGTTTCTGTGCATTTTTGCGGTATCTTCTGCTATCTGATGTCCCTACCCAGTACATTATAAAATTCTTTGCAGAATTCATCTACCATACAGAAAATTTCAACTAATTTTGATGTCTTAAACATAAGGATTGATTTTGTAAACGTTTGTAATTCAACACTATAAAGTTACAAAACAATCCTTAATGTTTTACATTTTTAGGTAATTTCTAATATCGAACTCAGGTTAATAGTAGATTCGCTATCCCTGTGTTTATCCTAATTGAAATGAAACAAACGGACTAACGGCAGCGATCAAGATCAGGAACATAAGGATTATGAGGATTGTTATTGATTGAGGAGAGGCGGTATCCGTTTTTGATAACATTACTTTCTCGTGAAAAAACCTATTTGTTATAATAAATGGGATCATCAAGCTAAAACTTGCAACTGTAATCCCGAAATACCATTTATTCTGCAAAAAACTATACAAAATCAGGAAGATGACTGAGATCAGCAAGGGTAAAGTGAAAATAATTTGTAAATATCTGGAGCGTAACTGTGTACGATTTATCATTCGAGTGGAAGGAGCCGATTTAAGAAAGTGTTTTGCCCATATTTTGGAAGTTGAAATGAAGATTATGAACGGAATCAGTAAGAAAATTAATCTAATTATACCGGGAAACATAAATTGAATTACAACACCAAGTCCATCGTAAATAAAAACTCCAGCCATAATTCCACCTATGAAGGAATTAATCAGAATAAAGCTAAGCCAATTTAGAAAAAGCCGTTCCTTATAAGTGTAAGAATGATTTTTTACTAATCGGCGCGAAAGGACCAGTCCTGCATATAAAAGAATTAAAGGTACACTTGTATAAATCATGAATAATTTTGATTCATTCCAATATTGCCAGTTCTTCGAAATATTGGTAATTGATAATGGATGCCATGTTGCTGGAATTTGAAAATAAATAAGTAATGCAGATGTGAAACTTACCCATAAAAATTGAACCAACATTAATGAAACGATTAAACAGAACAGCGAATACAACAATAATGTCATTTCTTCCGGAAGTAACCTCCAACCCTTACCAGTTTCTCTTAATCGTTGAAAGTTCATGCTGATGTGCAAGCTTATTCTTCTTATATGTTTAGATCGGGTCATAGAAATAAGTTACAGTTGCTTTTTTGCAAAATTATAAAACGTTTCAACAAATACTTTTTGTTAACAATATGATAATGCATATATTAATTGAATCATCCCATATTCATTTTTTGGCACCTGAAAAACTCTCTTTAGTTTCATTTAATGGTATAATTCAGTCAAATATATCAGTGTAAAGCTAAATATAAAAGCTAATTGTATTTACTTATCCTATTGTAAACTAAGTGATGATACATAATATTAAAATCAAATTAAAAACAAATAAATATAAAGTAAAAATCAAATAAAAAGCAAGTTTGGCGTTTGTTTCAGCTTGATTTGCCCGCATTCAATTTAATATTTAGGTAACATTCAGTTAACATATATATAACATTTATATAACAATTATTTGAATTACCCATCTGGGTGAGGATATACCTTTGTGCTTCTTTTGATTCTTTTTTATGATATCTGAAACCACGCTTTCTAAACTCCCGAAAACTGGGCATTTATTCTTTTTGTCAAACCGGAATTCTGTATGACAAAGGTCCTGTTGTTTTTAGCTGTCTTATTGCCACTTTCACTCTTATCCGGAAACGGTTCTCTAAGTGGAATAGTAACAAGTAAATCAAATGGTGAAACCATGCCTGGGGTCAACGTTCTTATTCTTGGTACAACCATCGGCGCTTCAACTGATCTAGATGGAAGATATTTGATCAATTATATTCCTGAGGGAACTTATACGCTGGTTGCGAGTTTCATATCCTACAATCCAGATACAATCCAGAATATCAAGATTGAAAAAGGAAAGACAAAGATATTGGATATTGAAATGGATGAAGTAAGCTTCACCCTTGAGGGAGTTACGGTTGTTGCCCGAAAGCAAACCAATACAGAAATTTCGATGATCAGCACGATCAAGCAAAGCAGCCTTATAATTAATGGTGTGAGTGCAATGCAAATATCAAAAAGTCAGGATAAAGATGCTTCTGAAGTGATTAAAAGGGTTCCGGGTGTTACCATCATGGATGATCGTTTTGTTTATGTGCGAGGTCTGGCTGAACGATATAATTCAGTATGGATCAACGGGACATCCAGTCCGAGTACAGAATCTGACCAGAGAGCATTCTCCTTTGATGTTATCCCCAGTAATATGATCGACAACCTGCTGGTTTATAAAACCCCTGCTCCTGAATTACCTTCTGATTTTGCCGGAGCTACGATTCAAATACATACAAAAAATGTAACAGAAGAGAATAGTCTGAGTGCTTCCTATCAGGCCGGACTCATCGGTGGAACAACCTTCAAGGATTTTTACAAATATCAGGGTGGAAAAACTGACTTTCTTGGATTAGATGATGGCACCCGTAAACTTCCGGATATTGTACCTACAACGGAAGAAATGTTTGTTCTTCAGGATTTTAGGGATGGAACACCACAGGAAGTTATCGATAGCAGAAAAGCAGAACTGACTAAAATAGCACATGCTTTTAACGAAACATCTACTGCTCAAAAGCAAACAGCTCCAATTGATAATAAGTTGTCGATTGATTTTTCTTTCTTCAAACCTATCAAAAACGTCAAAATAAGCAATATAACCTCACTCCATTATAAAATTGCCTCATTCACTGATCAAACTGAAAGGGCGACATTTGAGGTTTATGATACAATAAATGACACCAGCATTTATGTCTATCATTTTAAAGATGATATTTATCGCCAAAGTATTCAATGGGGAGGCTTGCACAACTGGTCATTTTCAACCAAAAATTCCGTTATTGAGTTTCGTAACCTCTTTAACCAGATTGGAACCACAAAAACAACCTTCAGAAATGGTATAGATTATTACAGAGATGCGAATAAAGTTCAGGCGTATGAACTGGCGTATACCTCGCGTACCCTTTATTCGGGTCAGGTGAGTGGCGATCACAAACTTGCCGGTGATAAACTTACAATAGGCTGGATTGCAGGATATAATTACGGTTCAAAGATGGAACCTGATAACAGGCGCATTTATACAGTTTCAACAAGGGTTTTAGGTGAAAACGACGAATATGAGTACACTCCATATAAATTCGATTATGCTTCAACAGTGAATACCGAATCTAATGGCAGAATTTTCACTGAAACCAAAGAAAACATTTACACAATAAGTACGAATGCAGAGTATAAATTTTTACTTGGGAACTGGCAACCTTCCATAAAGGCCGGCTTTTATTACGAAGACAAAAACAGGGATTTTGACATAAGAACCTTTGGAACTGCCAAAGCAGTTATTCAATCTAACTTTAATAATGGCATACTCTATCAACCTTTGGATAGTGTTTATGCAGACACAAACTACAACTATATAAATGGTGTTAAACTCGAAGAAAACACATCGCCCGAATATTCTTATCAGGCAAGTTCGAAACTTGCTGCAGCATACCTTGGACTAAAAATTCCTATTGCCAGTGTCTTTTCTCTCTATGGAGGCTTCAGGCTTGAAAAATTCGACCGGGTTTTAGGAGGATTTCAATCAAAAGAATCTTTAGATCCTGATATCGTCCTTGATACATTGAATATTTACCCATCAGTAATCCTGAACTATAATATATCTAATGCAAGTGTTTTCAGGTTATCCTATGGATCAACTGTTAACCGTCCTGAGTATAGGGAAATAGCCCCTTATGCATTTTACGATTTTGAACAGTCGGCGACTGTTTATGGTAATCCTGACCTGAAAGACAGCTATGTCCAAAACATTGATTTTCGATATGAGTATTATCCTACACCTGTCGATTTTATTACCATTGGTGCATTTTACAAGAAATTTAAAGACCCCATCGAATTAAACCTGTTTCCGGCCTCAAACGGATGGGATTTCGTAGCAGTGAATTCAATCAGCGCTGAATTAAAAGGACTTGAGTTAGAAATAAGGAAGTCATTTTCATCTTTGAATGGCGGTAATGGTTTTACAAATTTCGTTAAAAATATGGCTATAACCTTCAATGGGGCTTATATAGATGGTGTTGTCACAAAAGAGGACGATTATGTAAGAGATAAAAAACGTGCCTTGTACGGGCAATCACCCTATATCATTAATGTAGGCCTTTATTATCAGGATGAAACTAAAGGCTGGTCAGGGAGTTTGCTTTACAACCTGATTGGACCTCGCATTGTAATTGTTGGTACGCCAACGATTCCAAATGTTTATGAATTATCAAGGTCTTTACTTGATTTCACTGTATCGAAAAAATTGGGTAACCATACAACTTTAAAATTCGGCGCGAAGAATTTACTTGATGCACCTGTCGTTTATCGGCAAACATTCAAGGTAGTTCTTGAAGGTCAAACGAATGAAGTCGAAAGACTTCAGGATATTCGCAGTTATACTCCTGGCCGATCATATTATTTAACATTCAGTTACACATTTTATTAAACCAAGAATAACATGACAAAAAAAATACTCATCAGCACATTTTTAATGATGATATTGGGTTTCAGCATCGCAAAGGCTGATATTATTATTCAAACAACACACGTTGCTTACACTCCCGGTACCGAATTTACAATTCCACTCATTATATATGGAGCTAGTGAAGAAGGTACCCCGCTTAGTGCAATGAACATTGTTTTCACTTTTGATACAACTGCTGTTGAATTTGTGCAGTTTTTGAATTTTAATCCACTTGTACCACAAAACCAATGGTTCTCATCAGGTAATAATATTAACGGTACTGTAGCTGCAAACTGGATTGAACCTAACCTGTCAGTAGTCGCTATACCTGATGGTTCAGCCTTATACAATGTAAAGTTTATAGCAAAACCAGGGGCAACAGATTTTACGTTCATTACAATTGAATTTCTCGATGCTAACTACAATGAAATTCCTGCAACCACTGAAAATGGCTCGTATGCTTCTATCCAGCAAGTTGTTTTTCAGGTTAATATGCGCGATCAGACCGTAAGCCCGAATGGAATCCATTTGGCTGGTACTTTCAACGACTGGTCTACAACATCTACATTAATGACAACTACAGAAGGATCTGATATTTATACCATTACGTTGCCGTTAATAACAGATAGCGCTTATTATTATCGCTTTGTCAATGGAAATAGCAGCAACGATTACGAAACAGTTCCAGCCGAATGCGGAACCCAGGCGAATGGTGCTTATAGCAGAACCATTCTCAACAATGGCAATGATTCAACCTTGCTGGATGTTTGCTTTTCGAGTTGTAATGTTTGTCCACTGATGCCTGTGGTAACTTTTCAGGTAGATATGCGCGATCAAACGGTTGACCCGGGCGGAGTTCATTTAGCAGGTTCGTTCAACAACTGGTCAACCACTGCTACCCCAATGACACTTATTTCATCAACCGTGTATGCTGTAGAATTGACCTTGGCCGCAAATGAAACATACACATACAAATTCGTCAACGGAAATACAGAAACCGGTAATGAAATTGTACCCACCGAATGTGGTGTTCAATCAGGTAATGTTTATAACAGATTTGTAGAACTGAATGAAGATAATATTCTTCTTCCGGTTGTTTGTTTCTCGTCCTGCAGCGCATGTCCAACTCAAGCTCAGATTACTTTCCGTGTTGATATGAACCTTGAGACAATTGATCCGAGCGGAGTACATTTAGCAGGTTCGTTCAACAACTGGTCAACCACAGCTACCCCGATGACACTTATTTCATCAACTATGTATGCTGTTGAACTTACCCTGGCCGCTAATGAAACTTATACTTACAAATTCGTCAACGGAAATACAGAAACCGGTAATGAAATTGTGCCCGCCGAATGTGGTGTTCAATCAGGTAATGTTTATAACAGATTTGTACAGGTGAATGAAGATAATATTGTTCTTCCGGTTGTTTGTTTCTCTTATTGCAACGCATGTCCGGCGGAATCTCAGATTACTTTCCGTGTTGATATGAACCTTGAAACAATTGATCCGGACGGAGTTCATATTGCAGGTAATTTTAACAACTGGAGCACATCAGCAAATCCAATGAATAACCTTGGTGCTGGTATCTATGGTGTTACAATTCCTTCCATTTTCGGAAATGAAATTGAATATCGCTTTGTAAATGGAAATACATCAGATGGTTTTGAAACTGTTCCGGGCGAATGTGGTGTTCCGGATGGTAATGAAATATATAACCGCTTTTTATCAACGCCGGAAAACGACAGCACATTATCCATTGTTTGTTTCAGCCGTTGCACACTTTGCCCACCAACGCATGAGGTCACCTTTAGTGTTGATATGTCCCAACAAACGGTCAGCCCTGACGGCGTGCATCTTGCGGGTTCATTTAATGACTTTGATCCTGCCTCATTATTGATGCTTAATCAGGGCAATAGCGTGTATGTAGTTACAATCGAACTCATTGAAGATGAATTTATCACCTACCGTTTTGTGAATGGAGCAGATGCTTCCGGTTTTGAAACAGTTCCTGTTTCATGCGGAACCAATGATGGATCAGGCACATATAACAGATCATTCACAGTGGTTGACAATAATACTACCCTGGATCAGGTTTGCTTTGGCGAATGTGAGGATTGTGTTCAGCCACCCGGACAGACCGATGTAACATTTATTGTGGATATGAACCTCGAGTCAGTTTCAACAGATGGTGTTTTTTTAGCCGGAACCTTTAATAATTGGAGCACCACCGCAAACCAGATGAATCACATTGGCGATAATATATATTCCATTACCCTCACACTCAGTGAAGGAGATGTACATCAATATCGTTTTGTAAATGGCAATTCAAGTGAAGGGTATGAAACTGTACCCGCCTCTTGTGGTTTTTCAGGTACTTCAGGCGGCCTTGAAAGACGAATTATTGTACCTGTTGATGATACAACGTTGATGAATGTCTGCTTTTCGTCCTGTTCAAATTGTATTTCATATCAGCTTACAGTGAGTGTTGATATGATGAATGAAGTTATTGACCCAGCAGGAGTGCATCTGGCAGGTAATTTCAATAACTGGAATCCGAACGCTACAGAAATGGTTAGTGTAGGATCAACAGTGTATGAAGCAGTGATTCAGGTTTATGAGGGAGATTCATTGATATACCGCTTTGTAAATGGAAATGAGTCCGTGAACATGGAAACGGTTCCATTAGAATGTGGATGGTTATACAATGGAACAGATTACGCCCGTATCGTTATTCCTGCAATGGATATGGAGGTTGATACGGTTTGTTTCTCAAGGTGTATTGGTTGCATTGTAGGACTTGAAGAAATCACACAATCAGTGATTTTTGGAGATATGTTCCCAAATCCGTCAGCAATTTCTGTCACATTCCCAATCACAATCCATGAAACTGTAGATGTGACATTTGTTGTAATTGATATTTTAGGAAATCCACTCCAAACAAATTTCTATACATTATCAGAAGGTTATCAGGAAGTTAAATTAGATGTACAAAATCTTTCCGGAGGAGTCTATTTTATTCAATATTTGATTAAAGGTGATCAAACATTCGAACAATCAACATGTAAGTTACTTATTAGCAGATAAATACAAATATGTATTAAATAATCATTATCAATACCTCACTTAATCCTTTAGTAATTTTCAGATAATATCCACTTAATAATTTTGCCAAACACAAAAAAAAAATTATGAAAAAATTTTTCCTTTCAATCGTTTTTGTATGGGCACTTGTCTCAGCAAATGCTCAGATCACCGATGCATTTTTTGAACACGTTACCTACAGTGGTGCATTCGGTTATACCGACTGGACTGCCGGATGGGCAAACTATGACCCACAGAACACCGTCTACCTGCCAACAACAGTTACTGTTCCTGCAGGTGATATTACTACAAACACAACCTGGTCTTCATCAGGCTCACCGGTGAGCAATGCTGCCTCTTTTGCAGATTCTTACCTGTCAAATTCGTTTTTTGAACCTGTAACTTTTGTGGGTGCATTTGGTGCGGTTGACTGGACAGCCGGTTGGTCGAATTTTGACCCACAAAACACGAGCTATCCTACTACAACAGTAACTATTCCTGCTGGTGATATTACAACAAACACTACCTGGACAGCAGGAAATACCTATTTGCTGAATGGCTATGTGTATGTAAAAAGTGGCGCAACACTTACTATTGAACCGGGCACCAAAATCCGTGGTGACAAAGCCAACAAAGGCACTTTGATTATTGAACGTGGTGGTAAATTGAATGCCATCGGTACCGCTGCTTTACCCATTGTTTTTACATCGAACCAATCCATCGGTAGCCGTGCTTATGGCGACTGGGGAGGTATTATTATTTGTGGAAAAGCGAAAAACAATCAGGGGAATGATGTTCTCATCGAAGGTGGTGTAAATGCCTATTATGGTGGTCAGGATGATGAAGATAATTCAGGAACTCTTAAATATGTACGTCTTGAATTCCCGGGAATTGCATTTTCTCCAAACAATGAAATCAATGGTCTGACCATGGGTAGTGTTGGTTCAGGCACCACCATCGACTATGTGCAGATTTCCTATTCAGGCGATGATTCATTTGAATGGTTTGGCGGAACAGTTAACGCAAAACATCTCATTGCACATCGTGGATGGGATGATGATTTTGATACTGATTTTGGTTTTACCGGTAAGATACAGTTTGCTGTATCTCTAAGAGATCCCGATATTGCTGATATTTCGGGTTCAAATAGTTTTGAATCGGATAATGATGCAGCCGGATCAACATTTACACCCCGAACTCATCCGATTTTTTGCAATGTAAGTTCTTTTGGACCTAAAGCAACTCCTTCAACTACTATTAATTCCAATTATAAAAGAGCTATGCATCTAAGGCGTAGTACAAGAACCAGTGTATTTAATTCGATTTTCTCCGGATGGAATACGGGTTTGTTTATAGATGGCAACAATTCACAGGCTGATGCTGATGGTGATGTATTAAGAATAGAAAACACCTTTTTAACAGGCATGGTTACATCCAATTATGAATACACAACTGGCCAAACCTGGACTTCAGGTGGTGGGCAGGCAGCAACTTATTTTCAGCTACCGGCACGCAGCAATAGTTGGACCTTAACCAACGCACAATTGCTTATTCAGGACCCATTCAACCTGACTGCTCCGAATTTTCTCCCTACCAAAAACGTATATCTGCTCAATGGTTATGTTTTTGTAAAAAGTGGCGTTGTGCTGACAATTCAGCCCGGAACATTAATCCGCGGTGATAAAGCCAACAAAGGGACAATCATTGTTGAAAAGGGTGGCCAGTTGATTGCCAATGGTAATGTGAATGAGCCTATCGTATTTACCTCAAATCAGCCAGTAGGTTCACGCGCAGCAGGTGACTGGGGTGGAATTATTTTATGTGGCGAAGCCATCATCAATGTGGGAGGCGGAAGTGCTGTCATCGAAGGAGGAGTTGGTTTGAGTGTAACCTATGGTGGTGTTAACAATGCTGATAATAGCGGTTCTTTACAATACGTGCGTATTGAATACCCCGGGATAGCATACCAACCCAACAATGAGATCAATGGTCTTACTATGGGTGGTGTTGGAACTGGAACCACCATCGATTATATTCAGGTTTCTTATAGTGGTGACGACTCTTTTGAATGGTTTGGAGGTAAGGTGAACGCGAAACATTTAATCGCCTTCAAAGGATTTGATGATGATTTTGATACCGATTTTGGGTATACAGGAAATCTTCAGTTTGTGGTCTCATTGCGCGACCCGGATTTAGCAGATGTTTCAGGTTCGAACGGATTTGAATCAGATAATGATGCCGGTGGAACCTCGAATACACCCGTAACACATCCGACTTTCTCGAATGTCAGCATTTTTGGCCCTCTCGCAACTTCCGGAACAACTATCGACATTGATTATAAAAGAGCAATGCACATTCGCAGAAATTCGGCTTGTTCGGTTTACAATTCTTTGTTTGAAGGATTCCCATTTGGTTTGTTCCTCGATGGCGCCTTAACACAAGGCAATGCGACAGCCAACACCCTACAAATCGAAAACACTTTCCTTTCGGGTATGACAACTACTTATGCATCAGTTTTTGAGCAAACATATTTCGAAAATGCCAGCCGCAGCAACACTGCATACGCCAATAACAGCAGCATGTTGATGACCGATCCATTCAATATGACCAATCCAAATTTCCTTCCAAGCTCAACTTCACCTGTTTTAACAGCTTCACGTTGGGTGAAAACAATTCAGGGTAAAATAGAGTACGATAATTCAGCAACTACAGATATTAACAATGTAACAATTATCTGCAATGACAATGCAGGTAATCTAATTTCTCAGGCAACAACAAATGCAACAGGCGATTACTCGCTGAAAGCTGTTGACGGAGTATTTACGATTAGTGTAGATTGCAACAAAACATGGGGTGGAGTTGCACTAAGTGATGTTATCAGATTAAGACAGGCTCTTGCACTTAGTCTCACACTTACACCGCTTCAGGTTATAGCAGCCGATGTGAATGAATCAGGTTCCAATACTTTGCAGGATGTTATTACCATCCGTCAGAAACTGGCTTTAACGAATCCTCCTGCCTGGATTGCTCCAGATTGGGTTTTTGAACCTTCCACAGTTAGCATTGCTTCAGGAGACGGAATAACTACAAAAAACATTAAAGGTCTTTGTTCAGGCGATACAAACGGATCTTTTGTCCCGGTATCCAAATAGTAACTCATTAAAATCAATAATTTACAATATATGAAAAAAATATTTATAAGCTTGTTTGTTTCCATTCTTATGATAGTTAATGGATTCTCACAAACATTGACAGTAGCCACTGTGAATGGTACAGCCGGGCAAATCTCCAATGTGGCTGTAACTGCATCCGGATTGGATGAATTAAACGCTGGAACTCCGATAATTGGACTACAGATAAATGTAACTTACCAAACAAGTATCGCAACGTATTTGCAATGTACTAACCTTAACGCAACTTTAGCTGCTGCAGGCACCTGGACAACTTCGACCGTAAACGGAGGAACAATTGTTGCACTTTGGGATGCAACTGATTTAGGTGTAGGAGTAAGTTTAGTGGATGGCAGTACATTGTTTGACATTTCATTTAATTCGAACAGCGCCGGAACCTCTTCTCTCAATTTAACCAATATTGAATTGATTGGTTTGTCTGGTGTTATTAATTCTCCAACACTTAACAATGGATCCATCACCTTTGGCGCACCTGCTGCAAGCACAACTTGGACTGGCACAGGTGTTTGGTACACTCCTGCCAACTGGAGCAATGGATTACCCGGTATATCAACTGATGCTATTATTTCATCAGGAGTTGTTACCGTTGATGCAGCAACAGCTTATACCAAAAATTTGACCATTAATGCCGGTGCCGGTATGACAGTAAATACTGGCAAAACTACTTCAGTAAATGGAAATATCGTATTGGAGTCAAGCGCTACTTCTACTGCAACAGGATCATTACTGATCAATGGAACAGTTACAAGAACAGGAACAACAACAGTTAAACGTTATCTCAGTGGTGGTGCACAGCATTTTATCTCTATCCCTTTGACTGCAGCCACAATCCAAAACTTCATTTATTCGGGTAATAGTGGTTATATGTTTAAATATTTAGAAACAACCGGTGCATGGGAAAATCTTGTTGAGCCAACTACTCAGCTTGGATTAGCAATCGGTTATGCCCTGAACTATACCAATGCACAAACAGTGAGCATTAGCGGTGCACTTAATAACGATGCAGCTTATGGACCAACATTGACCAGAACTGCCGCAAATGGCTGGAACTTTGTTGGTAACCCATATGCTTGTCCACTTGATTGGACAATAGGAGCAGGATGGACCAAAACCAATCTTGACAATGCAATCTATATTTGGAATAATAATGTTTACTCAACCTTTATTGCAGGAGTCGGAGCCAATGGCGGATCCAAATATATCCCACAGTTTCAGGGATTCTTTGTACATGCCAGTGCTGCTTCACCAGTGATTTCTATCAAAAAGGCTGCCCGTACACAAAATGGTAATGACACTGCTTATATGAAATCGGTTGAAACCGGAATTTTCAGACTTGCGATCTCAGATGGCACAAACAGTGAAGAAACGGTTGTTTATATGAACGAAGCTGCCACCAGCGATTTTGATGGTGAATTTGATGCATACAAACTATTTGGTTTCAATGAAGATGTTGCCCAGATTTATACCAGCTCAAACGATGTTAATTATACCATCAATGCACAGCCTGTTGTTGATTCACTTAGCACAGTATTGAATTTTCGAATTGGCCAGTCTGGTACCTATACCCTCACTGCCAGCGGTATGGAATTATTTAATGGTGATTTCGTTTTCATCGTAAAAGACAATGAAACAGGATTGAGCTATAACCTGAAACAAAACAATACACTGACCCTCACTTTAAATCAGGGAGACATCGTTGATCGTTTCACCTTGACTATCTATAAAAACACCTTGGGAATTGAAGACAATGAATTGAAGGGAGTGAATGTATATGCTGCAGACAACAAGGTTTATATTGAAAACTGTCCTGATTCTGATGTAAATGTATACAGTGCTACAGGAGCCCTTGTTGCTTCCCGTAATTTTGGCAAGGCTTATTTGAATAGCATGGTAATGAATGTTCCAGCCGGAATCTATATGGTAAAGCTTGTATCAAAAAACGGAACCATTTCTTCCAAACTATTTATTCAATAATTTATAAAATCAAATTGTATGAAAAAGCATATAAAAACATTAGTTTTAACTTTCTTTGTAATTGCCGGACTGACGATTTCAACCGATTCATTTGCTCAACCTGATCCACCTGCCGTTGGGCCAACTGGTGGAACTGAAATGGGTGGTGGCGGTGGCGCACCTATTGGAAGCGGATTATTTATTCTGCTTACTGCAGCTGCTGCATACGGTGCTAAAAAAGTTCACAAAGTGTACGTTTCAAATAAGGAAATCGAATAACAACCTGAATACTTTTTGTTCTGTTGGCTTTACCGGATTAGACTTCTAATCTGGTAGAGCCTTCAGCAATTTTAACCCAATACTTAAAATCATCTAAAATGAAAAAATTTTTTACCCTTTTAACTGTTTTGTTGCTTCTATCATTGATGGCTTCATCGCAGGTCACATTGAAATTGGGAACGCTTGAAAATGTTCAGCCCGGAACATATGTAAATGTACCTTTAATAGTTAGTGGTTTATCTACAAGTGGACAATCATTTATTGGAATTGAAACAAGGTTTGATTTTCAGGAAAGCATCATCAGTTATGACAGTCTTGCAAATGGCAACCCAATAACACCTGTAAATCAATGGTTTGCCGGAACCTTGGCAGGAAAAGTATCTGCCAATTGGATTGAACCCAGTCTTCAACCTGTAAATGTTGAAGATAACAGTACGCTGATTGAGTTCGTCTTCTTCTATTCAGGGGGTCAGACAGATCTTATTTTTGAAGAGGTTACATCGACGGTTTACGACCAGAATGGATCAGTTATCCCAATAGCCCAGTTTATTAACGGTTCAATATCCCAGAGTCAGGGTTCAGGTGGTTCAATATGGAATGGGACGGCTGATTGGAGCCAAACACCCAACTGGAGTAGCGGTATACCCGGTGATAGTACGAATGCAGTGATCAATAGCGGAGTAGTTTCAGTTATTAGTGGAGGTGTTTGCCGCGATCTGACCATTAATCAGGGTGCAAAATTGATTATTCAGCCCGGATTTTCGCTGACTGTAAATGGGAAATTCACCAATAGTGGCGAAATTGTGATTGAAACGGATTCACTTATCCAGGGATCATTGATCGTGGATGGAAATGTTGTGCAAACAGGCTCTTCTGTTATGAAATACAAGGTTTATAATGGAATATTGTATCAGTTGGCTTCTCCTGTTGAGGGTGCACAGGCAGCACTTTTTAACGGTATTGGATCGGCTTCTGTTTTCAATGAAAACACAAATAGCTGGTCGGCACTTCCTGCCGGTTCGAACCTTGAAACGGGTCGTGGATATGCGTTGGATGCTACTCTTAATGCTACTATTTCTTATAGCGGACTGGTCAAAACCCAGGCGATAACCAAAAATCTTTCATTTACATCGACTGACTTTATTTCTGAAGGTTGGAATTTAGTTGGAAATCCATTTACCAGTTCATTTGATACCGATAATCATTTGATCAGGCACAATACTGACCGTTCAATATATATTTGGGACGGTTCAGTGTATAAGGTATGGAATGGTACTGCCGGATCTATTCCAAACGGGATCATCCCTCCAATGAGTGCTTTTTTTGTAAAAGCCAATGCCGGTGGTGCTACACTTACTTTTGAAAAAGAGGGAAAAACACATGATTTCACACATTATGGAAGCGCTTTGACGCCTCCCGAAAATGTGCTTCCTGTCTATATTCGTAATTTTGATGACCTTGGCATTGAAGACAAGGCTTTTATTCAGGTCGAAGAAACCTCCACATTCTATTATGACGGTGAATTTGATGCCCTTAAATTGAATAACTCTTCAGATTACCCTGAAATATACCTGCACAGCTTTGAAAACTACAGAATGGCGATTGCTGCCATTCCAGCCCCTTATGATATTGAAGCGGGTATCCGAATTCCGGTTGATGGAACCTATGTAATTGGTGCTGAAACCTTTAATTTTTTACCTTTAAGACCTGTTTATCTGATTGATCAAGAACTGGAGATAGTGAAAAATCTTCGGAATGAAGATTATACTTTTATTGTTTCAGCAGGCGATTATCCAAACAGATTCAGACTGGTATTATCCGGTTTAGGTATCGACGATATACATAAACCGGCATGCTTTGCGGTTTATGCTGAGCAAGATAAGATCAGGATAACTTCATTAGCGCAAAATGATATGTGTAAAATAAAAGTCTTCGATGTAAGTGGAAGGCTTATTTCTGAAAATAGTGAAATCCTGAATCAGGGAAACACTGCTATTATCCATGCTATCAGAGGCTTAAATATCGTAAGTATTGAAAATCTGAATAGTAAGTTTAGCTATAAAGTAATATTGCATTAGACTATTCCCTCTCAAATGTTAAGCATTATGTCCTTTCTTTCAATCGTCAGGTTAAGGAAAAGAATAAAAAATAAGAAGCTGTCTCAAAAGGGCAGCTTTCTTTTTTTTTAATACTCAACAGCCATGTGTTGGTTTATGTTATATATATGATTAAATGTACATTATATCTCATCTACATGGTATATGAAATCGGCTAATGCAATGGTCTGCACTCCAAATCAGAAAACCAACGCATGGCCTTTCCAACTACTATTAATGTTCGATACCTTGGATCCATGCTTTTAGACCAGTATGTCAATAAATGTTTTTTTGATAAATGAAAAAAAAAATCGATTTTCCTTGCATTGTTTCAATTTTGATATTACCTTTGTATTATACAAATAGTTTAATACATAAAGATTAAATCATGAATGAGGTGAAATTACTATCTGAATTATTGTTAACATGGGAAGAAACATACAAAAAGGGGCAACTAACTTTTTGGATATTTCTCGCTTTGAAAGAAGAGAAAAAGTATGTTGATGAAATCAAAATATTTGTTGAGGAACAATCGAATCAAACGATGCGATGTGAAGAACAAAGTCTGTATCGCAATTTACGAAAGTTTCAACATCTCGGCGTTGTTGACTTTGAAACAGGCAAGGGAAATAAGGGGCCAGAGCGGAAATACTATTTCCTTACTACCTTGGGTCATTCATTGTTAAATCAGTTTATTGAACGAAATATCAGTTTATTTTTTAACGATAAAATCAAAAGTTTAATTCAAAAGGAGGCTCAATCATGAAACTAATTACGATCAATCAGTTAAAATTTGCAGGATCACTTTTTTTACTCACTATTGCTTTCCGTTACGGATTAAGCAGTTTATTGGAAACATCGTACTTCACTCTGGTTTGGGTGCTTGCTGCGGGCTATGCAATCGCCATTTTTGCTGTAGCATGGAATTTCGGCAAAAAGGACTATGAATACTTACCACTTTTCGATATTGGATTCAGATTTCACCTCACTACCTACGTTGTGTGTAATCTGATTGCTGAAATTTGGTTTCTCATTGGTTTTCAATCAAAACATGAAAATATCCAGGCAGTGCACATTACAGCCATCGCCTGGGGCATCGGCTTACTCATACATTTCGTTTTTTACCTTTTCGCACGAAAAAATGCAATCAAAGGAATTGATAAATCTGAAATATTTGAATAGTTTTTTTGATTTATAGATGAATGACAACTTTCGTTCGTAAATTACAAAATATTAGTTATCAATATTTTAAATAAAGTGCCAGACTTACCATAAGGTAGTATGGCACTTTTGGTTAGTGATGACTTCTTGATTATCAAAAATTTACAATATTCACTCTCAAACTGATTATAGAACACTTTTTGAATGCACGAACTAAATGGGTTGAGCATTTCAGAAGTTAGGATTATGTGAATACAATTAAAGGCTATTTTCTTATCAGTTGAAAAGTAATCAGACTGCTGGACGATGCATCCTTAAAATGTAACAGAGCTTCAGAATCAGAATTCAAAACAATAATTCAATAGCCACAGACTTTAGTCTGTGGCTATTGAATTATTGACCTACTTTTGAAAAGTAATTGATCTTTTCAGTTTTCGTTATAAACTACTGTTATCTAAAACGATATATCATGGATGTCGAATTATTGTCACGCATTCAGTTTGCATTCACCATTTCGTTCCATTATATCTATCCTCCGTTGAGTATTGGTATTGGTTTGATCATGGTGCTGATGGAAGGCGCATACCTGCGCACCCATAACAAGATGTATGAGCAGTTGGCGCGATTCTGGACAAAAATATTTGCCATCACTTTCGGACTTGGCGTTGCCACCGGTATCGTGATGGAGTTCGAGTTTGGGACTAATTGGGCGGTTTATTCACGCTTTGTGGGAGATATTTTCGGGAGTGCCCTGGCAGCCGAAGGTATTTTTGCCTTTGCCCTGGAAAGTGGTTTTCTGGGTGTTTTACTCTTTGGTTGGAATAGGGTGACGCCGAAAGTACATTTTATTTCTACATTGGGTGTTTGGCTAGGTTCCATGTTTTCGGCGGTCTGGATTGTGGTCGCCAACAGCTGGCAGCAAACGCCAACAGGTTATCATATTGTTGGTGAAGGCCTGCAGGCCCGGGCCGAAATCACTGATTTCTGGGCTATGGTATTCAATCCATCGAGTGTCGATCGCATTCTGCATGTTTGGATTGGCGCATTGATTGCAGGTGCTTTTCTGGTGATGAGCGTGCATGCCTGGTATCTGCTTAAAGGACGTTTTGTTGCGTTATCAAAAAAGGCATTTGTGATCGCACTCAGTGTGGCGGCGATAGCCTCTGTACTGCAATTGGTTACAGGACATGGTTCAGCCAATGGTGTTGCCATCAATCAACCGGCGAAGTTAGCTGCCTTCGAAGGGCATTACAACAGTGCCAACCAGGCCGATTTATATATTTTTGGCTGGGTTGACCAGAAAAATCAAAAAGTTTACGGTCCTTATGTCCCCGGTGGATTGAGCTTTTTGCTGCACAACAACTTCGACACAAAAGTGCCTGCACTGAATGATTTCCCGAAAGATGAAATTCCATCACAGGTGAATGCTATTTTTCAGTTTTATCATTTGATGGTAGCGTTCGGACTTTTTTTCATCGGGATATCACTCTTCGGAATATTCCTTTGGTGGCGCGGTAAGCTGTTCGATTACAAATGGCTGCTTAGGATCTTTGTGCTTTCGGTTATCCTGCCACAGCTGGCGAATCAATTCGGTTGGTTTTCGGCCGAAATGGGACGTCAACCATGGGTTGTATATGGTTTACTCCGCACTTCTTATGCCTTTTCAGCAGTGGTGACTGCCAATCAGGTGCTTTTTACACTCATCATGTTTACCTTGATTTACGCCCTGCTTTTTGTCCTTTTCCTTTACCTGCTTAATAAAAAAATCAAAGCCGGTCCTTTTGATGATAGCGAAATTGAGGCAAGACCATTGCAGGAAAGCATCGCTGAGGAATTTCAAACGGATAACAACAACCAGTAAAAAAGTAATAATATGGCAACTATTTTTGGAATTGATTATCCAACGCTTTGGTTTCTGGTTGTTGGTGCGCTTTTTTCGGGTTACGCCATCCTCGATGGTTTTGATCTGGGTGCCGGTGCCTGGCATTTGTTTCTGAAAAAGGAGGAAAGCCGCCGCATCGCACTCAATGCAGTAGGCCCTGTGTGGGACGGAAATGAAGTATGGTTAGTAATAGGTGGCGGAGCGCTCTTTGCCGGATTTCCTATTTTGTATGCTTCTATATTTTCGGCCATGTATATTCCATTCATGCTTTTCCTGTTTTCACTGATTTTCAGGGCGGTGTCTATCGAATTTCGAAGCAAGGAAAATATGAAATGGTGGCGCAACACCTGGGATATCAGTTACTGCATTTCGAGTACGTTGATGGCTTTATTGCTTGGCATTGTGATGGGAAATATTCTTCAGGGTATTGCCATTGGTCCCGATTTTCAATTTACAGGTTATTGGCTCGAATTCCTGAATCCATATGCTATTTTAGTTGGCATCACAACCCTTGCCTTGTTTATGATGCATGGCGCCATCTACTTAGCCATGAAAACCGAAGGAAAACTGTTTGCAAAAGTCAATCAATTGCTCAATAAATCGATCATATTCTTTGTTGTAAGTTATAGTATTGTAACACTTTACACACTGATTAAACTACCACATCTTACAGATAATCTTCGCGAAAACGCCGCGCTTTTCATTGTGCCATTGCTAGCTTTTCTGAGTATTGCCAATGTTCCGCGCCTGGTTAGCAAGGGTAAATATGTGCATGCTTTTTTGTTTTCGTCACTTACCATGAGTTTTCTGCTGATGCTGGTCGCCATCGAATTATATCCGGTGTTGGTACGTTCCACCATAGATCCACAATACAGCATCACGGTTTACAATGCAGCTTCTTCCGAAAAATCGCTTAGTATCATGCTGATTATGACGGCCATCGGAGCACCTTTGGTTATTGCATACACTGTGTTTGTTTACCGTACTTTCTGGGGGAAAGTGAAGATGGATGAAACGAGTTATTGATAAATCCCCCACGGATAATTTGTCCGGGTGGCACAATAACTGCCTTGTTCAAGTGATGCCAGATCAACCGGGAATTCTAATTTCGCCTGATTGCCGCAATAAGGTTCGATAAATTTGATCTGGTATTTTTTTGGTTTTAATTACAGCATAGCAAGTTTTATGCAAATTAGTGATAATTTCGGAGCAAACCTATATTGATACAAATGAGAAAAATATTTCACTATTTTCTTGTTTTATAATTAAATGCATGTATATTTGCTTCACTTAAACAACAACCAATCATGATTACCAATGCTTTACAAGACATGCCCCCCCCCCCCTACAACTTCTATCACGAATTGTAGTTTGGTTCATTTCGATAGACAATTTGTTTACCTTTTTTCTTTCTCCGTTATATTATCCCATTACAATCTTTATAAAAAACCAAACATACCGATTTCATAACCTAGTTTATGCAATATGTTTCTATACGCAATATGTGCCTTATTGCACAACAAAATATATTTTTTGGTTGGGGAAGAATAAATTCGACCGAAGTGGCCACTTCGTATAAATATTGATGCGAAGTGGCTTTTTGAAAAATAAATAAAAGAAATTTTAAACTTTATAATAAATCATCATGAAAAAATTATTATCAATTCTTGCGGTATTGTTCGTAATGGCAGTTTCGCCAACAGTTGCAACTGCACAAACGCCTTGTCATACTGGTGTATTGACATGTCCTGATGGATCAACACACATAGTAGTATATTGTGATGCGCAAGATTGGTGGACTTGGTCCCAGATTTATTGTGGCATCGCAATAAGTTAGTTATTCTATTTTCAGAATATACCCAATAATTGGACGTAAAAAAAACGGGCCAATTATTGGGTTGATAATTAGAATCAAGTGAATTATATTATTTATAAAATGTTTAATATCAATTAGATAAATTAGAAATGAGATATATATATATTTTTCTTTTGTTTACAATTTCTTTACCCTGTTTTTCCCAGAACCCTTTCGATAATCAAATTACGGATATTGAGCCTGTTGAGTTTATTATTACCTATTCGATGAAATATCAGGAGGATTCACTTAATCCTAACTTTAAACCTCAGGAAGATATGGTGCTATTTTTGGGAAAAAAAATAAGTAAGTATATGAGTTATAACTTCTACATAGGTGATAGTATGGTCAGAAAAGTTTCCTCTTTTGAGGAGTTTGAAAAATTAACAACTGATTTAAAAAATCCACTTCCTTTTGTTAAATTTCAAATAGAATTATTTAAGAACTATCCTATTGGAAAACTTACATGTTTAGATCATATAATAGGTGGTTCATTCAAATACGAGGAAGAAATGGATTTGTTTAAGTGGCAATTAAAAAATGATACAACATCAATAATGGGTTACAAAGTACAAAAAGCAACTTGCAAATTTGGTGGACGAAATTGGATTGCCTGGTTTTGTCCTGATTTACCATATAACGATGGCCCCTATAAGTTTCATGGATTGCCAGGTTTGATTGTTAAGGTAAATGATACGCGATTTCACTATTTATTTGAGATGACTTCTATTAAAAAACCCGGACATGAGCTTAAAATCGATATTACAGATAGATCATATATTGAAACGACCAAACAGGGTTTTTTTAAAGCGCAAGATGCTTTTCGTAATGATATTATAAGCAGGGCAAAAGATGCAGGTTTTAATAGCGAAGAACAACAAGCAATGGCAAGGAGAATGGCTCAGAAAAATAACCCTATCGAATTGAAATAGTAATGAATTGTAAATGGGTTTATTAGAATTAAAAATTATCAAGTTTGTACTTATTTTTCTAAGCGTATCTTTTATAGGTCAAAATATTTCAGGACAGGCCCTTATAAAAGGCAGTTTGTCCGACATTAAAGGGGAAGGATTGTCGGATATAAATATAATGATTTATCCGACGAACCGTACGATACTGGTGGCTTACGCGGTAAGCGATAGTGTTGGTCACTTTCAGGTATCCGTTAAAATTGAATCGGACAGTTTGGATATAGAGACCAACTCTATGCAGTACCGCCGCGAACGTATTCGTGTTGCAAACATATCCCAAATGGTGAAATTTACCCTTATCCCCGATATAAAACAACTTGAAACCTTCACCGTTAAAGCAACTCCTATTGAAAAGCGGGGCGATACCATCAGTTATCTGGTGAGTTCATTCGCCGGTAAAGAAGACAGGGCTATCGTTGATGTATTGCGACGCATGCCGGGCATCGAAGTGGAGCCTAACGGTCGTATCCTTTACCAGGGCCTGCCCCTTCAGAAATTTTATGTAGAAGGACTTGACCTGATGGACGGACGTTATGGCGTGGTGAGTAACAACCTCCCACATTGTTCCGTCAGCGCGGTTGAAATACTTGAGAACCACCAGCCTGTCCGCATCCTCGAAGACAGAACATCAACAATTCAGTCTTCGCTCAATCTTAAGCTTAAGCGTGATGTTACAACAACGGGAACTGCAAATGTGGGAGTTGGTCTTAGTCCGACACTTTGGGATGCAAATATCACGCCCATGATATTTACAAAAGATTTTCAGGTAGTTACTTCCTATCAGACAAATAATACGGGCAAGGATGAATCACAACAACTTAAAGTTTTTACGTTGGACGATTTATTAAAGGATGCAGACCATCCGGTTGAAAATCCGGAAATGCTAACTATCCAAACGGTAAATCCGCCCGGGATTAATCAAAATCTTTATCTCGATAATAATGTACATCTGCTGAATTTCAACGGATTGTTGCGCCTGAACCGTGATTTTCAGCTTCGGTCCAACCTTTACTACATCAATGACAATCAAAAAGCAAAAGCCACGCAACAACGCACCCTTTATACACCCACCGATACACTTATATTTACTGAGAATATTAATAACTACCTCCACAACAATTACCTGCTGAGTGAATTCACGCTAAGTCGCAATGTGAAAAAAAACTACCTGAGTAATTCGTTAAAGATTCAAACGCGCTGGGACAAAAGAGAAGGAGTGCTTTTAAACGGAAATGAAAGCATCGAACAATCACTGAAAAGTCCGTTACAGTCCATCTCGAACGAATTGCAATCGGTAAATCCTGTAGGAAAGTACCTCGTTGATTTTCAATCATATATTTCTTATGACAACAGCCCACACAGTTTGGAAGTCACTCCAGGTCAGTTTGAACTTGTATTGAACCAAGAAACACCATTTGAAAAAGTAACTCAGCAAATTGATTTGAAACGATTTTATGCCGACCATGCCGCCAGCCTAGTGTTTAGTTGGAAGAAACTGAATTTTACTCCTCGTTTAGGGATAACTTACAGGCGGCAAATGCTCGAAAGCCATATTTTATTAACCCGGCATGAAGAAGAAACCAGCGCCGGAACCGATTTCTCCAACGCACTTGATGGAAGCCAAACCCGTGTTTATACTCAAACGGAAGTGGAATATCGCAAATCAAGTTTTACCATCAAGGCAAAACTCCCACTCAGCTGGCAACACGTTCAACTGAGCGATCAGGATTTAAAGCGTGGTCAAACACTCTGCCGGGTTTTGTTTGATCCCAAATTGTCGGTCAATTATCAAATGAACGGTTTCTGGCGCGTGAATAGTTCCTGGAGTTTTACCCATAGTTTGGGAGATATGGATAAAGCGCACTATGGATATATTCTGAGAAACTATCGCGTTTTAAATCAAAATGCCGCGTCACTTTCTGAAACCTCCCGCCACAGTTTTTCGTCCTATCTTTCGTATCGCAACCCGATCACTTCTTTCTTCAACACTTTCAGCTATATCTATGCAATAAGTCATGATAACCTGATGTATAGCAGTATCGTACAGGATGACGGAACAACGGTACTTCAATCGTTTCTACTGCCCAACACAAGCCTTTCCCATAATTTGCACGGGCAGACCAGCAAGTATTTTGCGGCCACAAAAACTACCATAAGTTTTCAAGCTAATGTTAGTCAGCGCAATCGAAAATCGTTGATGAATGAGGAATTGTTCAATACAAAAAATCTATTTTATAATTTTGTACCTGGTGCAAATGTTCGAATAACCAGCTGGCTTAATGCTGAATATGAATTGAATGCAAGTTATATTCGCACTTTTATCGAAAATGACCGAAAGAACAATATTTCTATGATAAAGCATAAAGTCAATGTTTTTGCTTTCCCTACGAATAACCAACTTATAAGCTTTAAATCGGAATACTACGATTATAAAGGAAGTAACAACATTTTTGTTGATATGCTTTATCGGTATACTGTTAAAAAGAGAAAAATTGACTTAGAATTACGGTGGAACAACATTTTCAACAGTAAAAACTATACATCTTACGAGGCAAGCGCGTTCACGGTTTGGGAATCAACTTATGTATTGCGTCCATCACAGTTGTTTGTTTCGGTGAAGTTTAGTTTCTAACAAATATCCAAACCGTGAAAAAAATGAATTATTTTGGAAGATTTCCTCAAATCCCCCACGGATAATTTGTCCGGGTGGCACAATAACTGCCTTGTTCAAGTGATGCCAGATCAACCGGGAATTCTAATTTCGCCTGATTACCACAATAAGGTTCGATGAATTTGATCTGGTATTTTTTTGCTTCAACGCCTTTTAGTTCTATTTCCAGATCATACAGACAATTACAATCACATAAACTGCTGTTTTCAAACTCCTCAACAATGATGGTGTCGTTTTTGAGTGAAACATTGCAATAAAATCCCTGAGGACAACAATTAAATCCGGCATTGATATGATTGAAGATCAATTTATTGCTGGTTTCATTATAATTGTATTCCACGCATGTAAGGTTTCTGGTTGTATCTGTTTTCAGGTTACTATTACAATTAGAATTGCCAATGATACTTCCGGTTATCGGACCGGGATTGGTTTTTTCTTTTTCAGCACAACGATAGAATAGTAGAAGTGACAAAATAAGGAAGAGAGTAGATGTAATTATGTTCGTTCTCATCTCAATATGTATTTTAAGGGTGATCTTATGACTTTAAACTCAATTTTTCCAATCCTTACAATTACAATCTTTGCAATACAAATGCCGTCCGGCTCAAATTATAGATCTTCATAAATACCAACCCGTCTCTTTCATAAGTTGGGTAATGGAAAGCGGTATCAATGCGGCCAAAACCACCGAATGCCTTGTCATCAGACGACAAGATGACTTTGTAATCACCGGTTTGTTTCACCTGTATTTCATAACCGGGAATGGCATTGGAAGTATGCCAGTTAAACACAAAAATGAGGTTGTTTCGTTCGAAAACCAATGTTTTTGCTGCTTCATCGGCCTGCATCAGCCAGGGTGGCATGGCAAGCATGATGTTGTTTTTTTTCACTAATTTGATCATTTCACGGTCGAAATCGGAGAGCCAGTGATATTTCAGATAGTCTTTTTCGACGAGTGACCATTGCCGTCGGGCATGTTGGTAGCTCCAATCGTTCCCCAAACGCGGGAAATCGATCCATTCGGGATGGCCAAACTCATTTCCCATGAAATTCAACCAGCCTTCGCCGCCCAACGAAATCGTAAACAGCCGGATCATCTTGTGTAAGGCAATACCCCTATCCACGATCAGATTTTGCTGGTCCTTTGCCATATGAAAATACATTTCCTTGTCCATTAGCCTGAAGGCAATGGTTTTATCGCCCACCAGTGCCTGATCGTGCGATTCGGCATACGCAATCGTTTTGATGTCGAAATGCCGGTTGGTCATGGTGTCATACATTTCGCGGATGTTCCAGTTTTCGTCACTCTGGTCTTTGAGTAGTTTAATCCAGAAATCGGGTAAGCCCATACCCAAACGGTAATCGAAACCGATTCCACCGTCTTCGATGGTGTTGCACAATCCCGGCATACCGCTAACTTCTTCGGCAATGCTGATCGAATTTTTGTTTACCTGATGCATAAGCTGGTTGGCCAATTGCAGGTAGGTGATGGCATCGAATTCAACGCCTTCGGTGAAAAACTGTTCGGGACTGTTGAAATCTACCCCATTGCCATGGTGAAAATAAATCATCGAAGTAACACCATCGAAACGATAACCATCAAATTTATATTCATCGAGCCAAAAGCGGATATTCGACAGCAGAAACTGCAGCACTTCTACTTTACCATAATTGAACAGTTTGGAATCCCATAGCGGATGCTCACCGCGTCCACCCGGATGGGTATATTGGTAATCTGTTCCATCGAACAGGTTCAGTCCTTCGCGGGTGTTTTTAACCGTGTGCGAATGCACAATGTCCATGATCACAATCAAACCCAGCCCATGCGCAGCATCAACCAGTTCCTTCAGTTCTTCCGGTGTACCGAAACGCGAACTGGCAGCAAAGAAATTGGAAACATGGTAGCCAAAAGAGCCATAATACGGATGTTCGGCAATAGCCATCAACTGTACGGCATTGTAACCGGCTTTTACGATTTTGGGTAAAATATTGTCCTGAAATTCTTTATAAGTACCTACACCTTCCGTTTCCTGCGCCATACCAATATGCGATTCATACACCAGCAAAGGTTTGTTTTTTAATGCTCTCGGGCCGGCATGTTTGAATTTGAATGGTTTTTCGGGATTCCAGAACTGTCCACAGAAATCTTTTGAGTTTTCGTCCTGAACCACCCGTTTAATATAGACCGGAATCCGTTCATTTTCGCCCAGTGAGCTATTAATAATCAGTTTCACCAATCCCTGATGAACGAGTTTTTTACCGTAGGTTTCGTTGTCGAGAAAAATCTCCCAGATGCCGTGTCCATTGTTGATCAAAGGATTAGCAGTTTTGTTCCAGTCGTTAAAATCGCCAAACAGAAACACTTTTGAGGCAGCCGGGGCCCACTCGCGAAACCACCATCCCTTACGGATTTTGTCGTAGTTAAATCCAAAAACCTCATCTGCTGTGGCGAAGGCTTTCAGGCTGCCAAAATTGCCTTCAATCTGCTTCAGACGATCTTTGAAACGATAATAACGTTCTGTTACTGCATTATTTACCGGCTCGAGCCAGGAATCATTTTCAACGATTTTCATGTGGTAAGGGTTCATAGATGGGTAACAACTTTAAAATTCAACGGTATTTATCATAATCGCACGACAGTTGATTCAAAGGTAAGCAAAAAGGAGCACAAATGTGCTTGTTTTAAAATATCAGTGAGCCATAAACAGATTTGACATATGATAATTATATAAACACTGGCTTTTCGGTGGATCTAAATCTTAACGGTTTAATTTCTGTAATTCCATTCAGATTCCAACATTTGTTTCGGAAACGACTATTTATACCCGTTGTTATGCAAAGTTTTCACCACTCTTCCTGATGAATCGGCTGCGTGCTGAAAACGGCTATTATTCAGCACTTAATTTGAGTTGGTTGTTTAATCAATTGGTTAACTTGTATTTCTCTTCTAAATCTTCATTATTTATCAGGGTAAAGTTCAAATACGGCTGTTTCCATTGGTTCCAGTGTAAGTCTGATTCCCTGCATCGGTAAGTTTTCGGGTTCAAAAATAACCGCTGGTTCATTATCAAGCAAATTATCGGCCAACCAAAACTCGTTGTTTTGAGCTGCAAGGCCAGCCAGTTTAATAGCATCTTCAGGAATATTCACGCGCATTTTACGGCTTTCGGTTTGATGGAAGTTAACCACAACAAGTAATTTTTGATTATCAGTATAGCGTAAAAATGTATAAACAAATCGCGGGTCAAACTCGGTGTACCATGGATTTGCCCACATCAAATCATAAAATTCGCCCTGGCTGAAAGCTTCATTTTCGAGCCGCAGATGAAGCAGTTTTTTGTAAAATGAAAATAATTTCTTTTGTTCGGGATGCATTTGATCGCCATCGAAACTGCCCCCGCACATCCAATGTTGGTGCTGAGGCATGGTGCAATAATCAAAGATTGAGGTGCGGCCATCATCGCCACTGAAGCCACTTATCCCTTCCGCTTTTTCGCCACTTTCCTGTCCGTTGTAAATCATGAAAGGCCCGCGATGCATAAGTGCCGAAACAGTTACTGCCGGCAATGCTACAAAAGGGTCACCAACGAAATGCCGTGAGGCCAGCCTGATTTCATCATGGTTTTCCATGAAACGGACCATTTTGTCATCCTTCCCATCAAGCATTTTCCAGCAAATACTAATCGATTCGGCAGCATGACCGTAACAAAGTACATCATAAAGCCGGTTATACATGCCAACCTTGTCGTATAAGTAGTCGAAACCGGCATCAATAAAGGTTTTGTAAAGGTGGGGTTGATAAATCTCAGCAATGAAAGTCACTGCCGGAAAATGGTTTTTTACTTTAGGAATCATCCATTCAAAAAAAACAGATGGAACCATCTCAGCCATATCCACCCTGAAACCATCCACGCCCTTTTCGGCCCAGTATTCCAATATCTGAAGCATTTTCTGCCAGGTGTCCGGAACGTAATCATCTTCTGATTGCAGATGGTTTTCGTAATCACAACCATAATTTAATTTAACTGTCTCGTACCAGTCATTCACGGTTGGATTTGCCGCGAAACAATCATTGCCGGTGGCTTTGGCCGGATATTCGTTGAATGACGGTTCAATAGAAAATGGTTCCGCCAAGGCAATAGGCGATGTAAAGGTTTCGCCCGGGAGATAATAGAAATTGTTGTCTTTGCTGTAACATTGACTTGTATTGTCGTCTTCGCCGAAATCTTTTATTCCGGCCGGTTTGGCTATTGATTTGTAACCACGTGCCAGGTGATTAGGGACGAAATCGATAATTACTTTCAGGTTTTGTTGATGAATCCGATTGATGAGATGATGAAATTCCTTCATCCGTTCATCCACCTTGTTTGCCAGATCCGGATCAACATCGTAATAATCGCAAATGGCATAAGGCGAGCCTGCTATGCCTTTTACAATGGTAGGATTACTTTTTGGAATCCCAAATTCAGTGTATGATGTGAGGCTGGCGTGACGTATGATCCCTGTAAGCCAGATATGGGTGATACCAAGCTCTTTGATAGCCGCAATGGCTTCATGCGAAATGTCGGTAAATTTACCGCACCCGTTTTGCGTGATGGAGCCATTGATGATGGTTTGTGTGGTTTTATTGCCAAATAAACGCGGGAATAACTGGTAGATATTTATCATTTTAAAATAATTTCAAAATGCAAAATGCAAATATCAAAATGCAAAATGAGTGAAAATACTTCGTGTTCCACTTTTAGTAGAAATGTTGGATGGTTTAAATCAACCAATCGATTTTATATTAGCACTTTGCATTTTCAACCTGGCATTAAAGAATTTTCACTTCATAATCCATGTTTATCAGCACAGTTGCTTTGTTTTTCAACGCCTGCACTTCCTGATGTTCTTTTTCGAGAACCTGCATACGGTATTCATTCTGCGGTTCTTTGCCGCGCACAACCTGTGCCTTTTTCGTTTCGTGATAGGTGAGTTCGATGAAAATACTGACGTCAACATTATCCACCTTAATGGCATACAACCCATCGATGATCAACATATCAATACCCTTGTAATCGGTGGTCAGCTGGTCAATTTGTTCAGTAACAAGATCAACACAGGGACCTGTTGAAACCTGGCCATGTTTAAATTCGCTGATGTTGCGGTTGATGGTTGTCCAATCGTATTCGCCTGGTCCGACAACATGTTGAATCCCGTTTGTTTTTCGCCATTCGGTGCGTTCGAGCGGATGGATACGATAATAATTGTCGATATGAAGTGGTTTTGCAACGATGTCATGTTTGCGCAGTCCTTTGGCAATCACATGGGCAAGCTCCGATTTTCCTGAACCTGATTCTCCTGAAATGCCCACCATCATCTTTGGTTTCGGGTTTTTCAGAATCAGTTCAATAATTGCTTCACCGGCTTTCTGGTGCTTCTCGGTGATAAGTAATACATCTCCTAACATAAGTTTGCGTTTTATTTATATGTTAACTTTAGTCACTTCCAATTTTTACAAATGATATTTGTCGAGTGAGGCGTCAAAATCGAAAAACATCTGACAACCCGGTTTCAATGCCTGCACCATTTCATGCTCACGTTCGAGAACCTGTTTGCGGAATTCAGTTATCTCTTCTTTGCCTCCGAAAAGTTGTGCTTCTTTTGTTTCTCTGTAAGTAAGTTCGATGAATACCTTGAAGTTTGCCTGATTCAATTTGGTAGCATACAGGCCGTTGATGATGGCAACCTCAATATTTTTGAATGAGGTGGTTATCATATCAACTTCATCAGTGATAAGGTCAACACAAGGCATGGTCGATTCGCGGTCGTTCCGGAAATCTTCAATCACTTCATTGATTTTATTCCAATCATACTCTTCAGGGCCAACGCTTTCGATACCATTTTTGCGGCGCCATGCTTTCCGACTGTAAGGTGCGACCTTGTAAAAATCGTCAAGATCAATGATTTTACTCTTGATTCCCTCTATTTTCAGGCGGTGTGCAAGCGCAAAAGCAAGTGTCGATTTTCCGGACCCCACCTCACCTCCGATGGCAATGATATAGTTAGGTGAGATTAATGTAAGCACTTCATCTGCAATCACATTGGCTGCATTGATGTGCTTTTCGGTTACTGTTATTCTATCGTTTAACATGTTTTTCAGATTTAATACGTAATAGTCTTCCACACATCTGCTTCCAAAGAAAACTCCTGATGCGCTATCAAAACTACTGCCATTTGGTTGGCTTTTATCAACATCACGTCAGATTTAATAACAAATTCATAATGAATTCCTTTAAAGTCCAGATTGAAAGCCATTTGCTTCCATTGCTCTGGCAGATTGGGATTGATGGATAAGTACTTTTCGCGGTAATTGATTCCGGCAAAAGTGTTTAATGCAATCAGAATGGTCCCTGCCATCACTCCGGCGTGAATTCCTTCACCTGTTGTGCCACCTTGTATATCAACATAATCGCTGCCTAAGGCATCCTGATACAGTTCCCAACTGAGTTGGGTGTTTCCGGTCATTGCGGCCAACCGGGCATGAACAACACGGCTCAGGGTAGAACCATGTGAAGTGCGGTTGAGATAATAATTCAGATTACGTTCGAGATAATCAGCCGGGAGTGAATAGCCCAGTTTATTGAGAATGGTATCTACTTCCGTTTTGTTGATGTTGTAAAAAGTCATCAGCGTATCGGCTTGTTTCGCTACCTTAAATTCGTCGGCCGATTTTCCTTCAGCCTTCAGGATTCGGTCAAGACGGTAAATATTCCCGTATTTTTGGCGGTAATAGTCCCAGTTTAACTCATTCAATTCAAAATAACCGTCATACTGCGCTAAAATTCCATCCTCGTTGATTACGAGATTAATTTTGGTCGAAATGTCAAGCCATTTGTGGCGTTCTGCATGTGTGAAACCCAAATTGCTTAGTCTTTCTTCACCTGTGATGCCTGCAATTTCTTCTGCTTTGTTGAATAACCAGGAAACCATCAGATTGGTATAGGTATTGTCTTTTAAACCACCTCCCTTGCAGTTTTCGGCATGTTCGTGAAACTCATCCGGACCCATGACATTGAAAATTTCATAGCGACCGGTTTGCTCATTCAGGTTTGATTTGCTTGCCCAGAAACGGCAAATTTCGAAAAACATCTCGGCACCGAAGTCCGTTAGAAAAGCCGAATCGCCTGTAATCCAGAAATAATCCCAGATATTATAGGCAATGGCTAGTGAGACATGTCGTTGTAGCGAGCTATAATCGTCGCCCCACTCACCCGTAAGCGGGTTGAGATGGATTACCTGTGTTTCTTCACGGCCATCGCTACCGCTTTGCCACGGAAACATGGCGCCGCTGAAGCCATACTGAAGTGCATAGTTTCGTGCTTCATCCAACCGGTTATACCGGTACATCAGCATCGATTTTGCCGCTTCAGGAAGCTGAAAATCATACAATGGCAGAATAAAAAGTTCGTCCCAGAAAATATGTCCGCGATAGGCTTCGCCATGCAATCCACGGGCGGTTATGCTCGCATCAAGCTGTTTATTGAAGGATGAAACCGAAACCAACAAATGAAACAAATGCAGGCGCAGCAATTTCTGCGACATGCGGTCGCCTTCGAGTTGAATATCAAAATTGTCCCAAAGATTTTTCCATGCCTTTTCACTATCGGCAAGGATCTGATCAAATGAACCCATTGTTTTCAGGGCAGCGAGTGCATCGTTTTTGGCGTTTTCAATGAAACTTTCCTTGTCGCTGCAGATAGCAACGATTTTTTGAAGCATGACAGGGATTAGTTCTGCAGCTTCCACGGCAAACATTTCGGTGGCAATGCCTTCGGTTTCCTCAAAATGGGGAGTGACCGACATGATGGTGTTGTCAACAATAAGCTGGTGATGAGCTGCCACAGCAATCTGGTGGTTACTTTGAGTTGTTGCTGCTGCCAAAAAAATGCAGTTGCCTAACCGGCCTTGTTCAATAGGTTTGAGATGCCGCTGGTTGAGCGATTTGTAACGGTCGACACCCTCGTTGATATGGTTTCCTTCGAGACTGCTTTTAATACATATTTTTCCACTGTAATTGAGCGGGGTAATCTCATACTGCAAGGCAGCCAGCAACGGATTATGCATACTTACAAAACGACGCGAAACAATTTCAGTTTGCCGTGTTTTTTCATCCTCCACAATCATCCTGCGTTCGAGCAAGCCTTGTCTGAAATGAATGGTGCGTTTGATCGAAATGATGTTGGTTTTATTTACATCGAACCAATCGCCATCATCAATGCGGAAAGTAACCGGAAGCCAGTTGGGTATATTCACAAAATCCTCATTTTCAATATCTCGTCCGGCGATTGGTGTTGAGAGGCGGTTATACATGCCAGCCATATAGGTTCCGGGATAATTGATTGCATTGGCAACCGTTTCTTCCATAGCGCCACGGGTACCGAAATAGCCGTTGCCAACGGTGAGTAAGGCTTCACGCGATCTTTCCTTTTTGGTGTCGTAATCGAAATAGGTGATTGACCATGCGTCTTCATTTTGTCCGTGTTCGAACCATTGATTTAATTTACCGAGACTTGTTTCGCTCAAATCTTCGACAACAAAATCAGCACCCCCCGAAACAAGTTCGGCCGTGTTTTCTTCGCGGGCAATACCAAGAACAAGTCCGAAATTCCCTTTTCGGCCAGCCTGAACGCCCGAAACGGCGTCTTCAACAACAATACTCCGTTCCACCGTGCATCCCAAATTGGCGGCAGCAGTTGTAAAAATATCGGCTTCGGGCTTGCCTTTCAATCCCATTGCCGCCGAAACAACGCCATCAACGCGTGTTTCGACAAGATAGGCCAAACCGGCGGCTTCGAGCACACCTTCGCAGTTTTTACTCGATGATGCCACACCAACACGATAACCTTTTGCGCGCAGCTCTTTCATGAGCTCCACTGTGGAAGGATACACCTCCACGCCATCGCGACGAAGCACCTCGTTGAAAGCATCGTTTTTCCGGTTGCCAAGCCCGCAGACAGTTTCTTTGTTGTTGCCATCCTCCACATCACCAAATGGAAGATCGATACCCCTTGAACTGAGAAAATCAGCGACTCCTTTGTAACGAGGTTTTCCATCAACATAAGGAAGGTAATCGTCTTTATGCGAAAACTGGACGAAAGACGAACCGGTTTTTTTACTGTGATCCATTAAAAAATCGTCAAACATTTTTTTCCATGCAGCGCTATGCACCAAAGCAGTTTTGGTAATCACTCCATCGAGATCAAAAATTACGGCATCAAAGGCTCTATTTATCATTCGTTAATTTCTTTATGGTTTTCAAAAATAACAGCTTATGAGTTCAATATTTACCCAAGCTAACTAATAAATACTTTAAACTTTAAACTTTTCACTTTAAACTTTTCACTTCACATCATCCGGTACCACCTGTATTCAAAAGGAGCAAGATTCAGGAATGTTGAAATCGGCCTTTCGATAGAAAGCAGGTCAACCAGCACACCAGATATTGTTGGTGTTAAAACCTTCTGGGCAATATCTGCCAGATTCTGGATGATGAGTATTTTTTCATCTTTGTATATTCTCCAATAAGCCAGCACCGTTGTATTCACTGTTCCATCCGGATTATTTATTTCCAGAAAACCGATACTGCCACGTCCGAAGGCTTTGTGTTTTTTACGGACATTGAGCAATTGTTGAATCCGGTTGAAAACCCTCGCCTGAAAAGTTTCGGGCTGCTTAAGCTGTGCTTCGCGTTTTATCCAGTCGATCTTTCCGCGCACATGAAAACGGGTGTCGTTTTTACCCGTAAGCTGAATCATTTCACGATAATATGCTTCATCATTTTCTTTTCCGAACTCATCTCCATAGTAAATCACGGGAGTTCCGGGTAGGCTGAGCATCATCGAATATGCCAGGCCTATGCGGCGATCATCGAACTGCATGAGGTTGGCCAAACGGGCCGAAATTCCTTCACCCAGACGGAAATCCCACTCAGGATCGTGGCAATAACTTTCGTGAATAAACTTACGGTCTTCCTCTGAAACATACACGAGTTCAAGACTTAACTCATCGTGGCAACGTAAAAAGGTAAACCATTGTCCACTTTCGGGAATTACAGGTGTAACCGCTGTATTAAGTATGTTTTTGATGGGTTCAAAGCTGTGTTTTGCCATCGCTTTGTAGAGCATTGGCATCATCGGGAAATGATAGGCAGCATGACATTCGTCGCCATTGCCCATATATTCCACTACTTTGGCTGGTTGCTGACAGGCCTCGGCCAGTAAAAGGGTACCTGGTTTTACATAGTCGAGTATAGCCCTGAAAAACTTCACGATAATATGCGTATTCGGAAGGTTCTCACAATCAGTACCTGCTTCTTTCCATAAATAGGGAATCGCATCGGCCCTGAAACCGTCGACACCAATATGCTGCCAGTAAAGCAGGTATTTACTCATTTCGACCAGCACATCTGGATTTCGGTAGTTGAGATCGGGTTGGAAACTAAAAAAGCGGTGGAAGAAAAAATCTTCACCACTTGGTTCCCAATTACTATTTTCCATGCCTTTAAAAAGCAAACGTGCTTCGCCATAAAGGGAAGTGTCTTTTGACCAGATGTAGTAATCGCGGTGTGGATTGTCATTTGATTTTTTCGCTTCTACAAACCAGGGATGTTCTTCGGAAGTGTGGTTAGCAGCAAAATCAAAAATGACCCGCAAATTACGTTTCTGCAATTCAGCCATAAACAGGCTAAATGATTCTTCCTGTTGTTGTTTGGTCGAATCAGCGGGCAATCCAAGTAACTCATGACGGATCAGGTCATAGTTACGGATATCGAAACCGGCATCACGCATTGGTGAATCGAGGATTGGAAGCAACCAAAGACAGGTTACGCCGAGTGCTGATAAATAATCGAGCTTGGCAATAAGGCCATTAAAATTTTTATTGTAGAGGTCAACATAGAGCGAATACACAACGGCATCTTTGTACCAATCTGATTCAGTGCTGTTTATATCGTTAACGTAAGGCGTTAATGTGTCAAGAAAGCGATCGAGCCGGCTCTGATCATCCTGCGGATAGAGGGCCGTCCAATACGCTTTAAGTTTTGCTTTTGTACTCATAATCAATCACATAAATTCGTAAATTCCTTTTACAAAATTACATTTTATCTATTGAAAACCGTTTTTAATCGTCAAAACGACCTGAAGTTATTACGCAATCGATTACGAAAGAAATCTGAAATGGGATTTCTCTGCTATCTTTGTAAAAACAGGTCCGAAAACTTAGTAAAAATGAACAAGATACATTTCCAAAATTACGAAAGTCAATTCGGAACATTGAAGTTAGCTTCATACAAGGACCAATTGTGTTTATGCGATTGGGTATATCGTAAGATGCGTCTACAGATTGACCGGAGGCTGACCGAAGGATTGGATTCAGAATTCATCGAATCGGATTCGGATGTTATCAACGAATCCAGGCTTCAGATGGAGGAATATTTTTCGGGTCAACGCAAAATATTTACAATTCCATTGTTGATGATTGGTAGCCCGTTTCAGCAAAGTGTATGGGAGAAACTGATCACAATTCCGCACGGAAAAACAGAAACTTATTTAGGATTATCGAAGCAACTCAACAACCCGATGGCAATTCGGGCAGTAGCTGCTGCGAACGGAGCCAATGCTATTTCGATATTGATTCCTTGTCATCGTATTATTGGAAGCAGGGGCGAATTGGTGGGTTATGCAGGAGGGTTGGCTGTCAAAAAGAGGTTGTTGGATCTTGAAAAAGGCAAAGACAAAAACTGGGAACTTTTTGATGGAACTGATCAGTTAATATAAGAAAGTTGTTTTTTTTATTTCAATGATGTAGTTTTCAACAATATAAACTAAATTTACGATTAAATTTTATGGGTTTAACAAGTAATAATAGTTGTCTAAACGTGAACGTGGATCAAAATGGGCTGTGAATTGACTGGTTTTTTTAAATAACCAAGATTTCACTTAGGCAATACATTGGAATAAAATGGTTACAAAATTTATAAATAATGAAATATCAGGAAGTTAACAATTACATCAATGGGCTGTTTGTCCCCTGCAACAATACAAGGATAGAAGTTGATAGTCCGTTAACAGGCGAGGTAATATCTGCCGTGCCTTTGTCAACATACAGCGATGTGGATATGGCTGTACAAGCTGCAAAAAGTGCATTCCCTGCCTGGTCAGCGATGACTTCAAAAATGCGCTCACAGATTTTATATAATTACCGGCAACTTATCGAACTAAATGTTAATGAACTGGCTGCCATCATCCATGAAGAAAATGGTAAAACGATGGACGAAGCCATTGCCGAAGTACGCAAAAGCATCGAACTTACCGAGTTCGCCTGTTCCATCCCTCAAATCGCGGTGGGCGACGTGCTTGAAGTGAGTGTTGGCGTGGAATGTCGTTCAGAATATGCACCACTTGGGGTTGTTGCCTGTATCAATCCTTTTAATTTTCCGCATATGGTTCCCCATTGGACCGTGCCAAATGCACTTGCGTTGGGAAATTGCATCGTGTTGAAACCATCCGAACTTACACCTGTCACCGCCATGAAAATGGCTGAAATGTTAAAAATGGCGGGTCTGCCTGATGGCGTTTTCAATATTGTGAACGGTGCAAAAGAAGTGGTAGAAGCCATCTGCGACCATCCTGATATTAAAGCGGTTTCGTTTGTCGGTTCAACGCCGGTGGCGCAGATTGTGTATCGCCGTGCTACTTCTAATTTGAAACGTTGTTTGGCCTTGGGAGGTGCAAAAAATCATTTAATTGTATTGCCCGATGCCAATCTCGAACTTTCAGCTTCCGATATTGCGGCATCCATGTGTGGTTCAGCCGGACAACGCTGCATGGCGGCTTCCGTAATGATTGCTGTTGGAAACGTTAACCCGATTATTGATAAACTTTGCACTGAAACATCGAAATATATTCCTGGCACAAAAATGCCCCCGATTATTTCTCACCAATCCAAAGAAAATCTGATTCATTACATTGATGAGGCAGAAAAAAAAGGAGCAAAATTACTCGTGGATGGTCGTAAATTTACAAACGATGAAAGTGCCAATCCAAACGGATATTATTTAGGGCCTACCATTATCGATTGGCGCGAATCAGGATCAAAAATGCCGGATAATGAAGTTTTTGGACCTGTATTCGAAATTATTTCAGCGAAAAGTGTGGAGGAAGCAATTTTGATCCAACACGAAAGTCCTTTCGGAAATGCAGCTTCAGCCTTTACGCAAAATGGCGCCATTGCAAAAATGGTGGCTCAACAAGCAAGTGCAGGGATGATTGGCATAAACATCGGAGTGCCCGTTCCACGTGAACCGTTTTCTTTTGGAGGTTGGAACGCTTCTAAATTCGGAGCAGGTGATATCACCGGGAAAAGTTCATTGGGATTTTGGTCTCAATATAAAAAAGTTACCTCCAAATGGGCAAAGCAGGAAATTACAGATTGGATGAGTTAATGTACAATTGACAGTGGACAATTGACAGTGGACAATTGAAAATTGACCATTGTCTGTTAAAAATGATTTTTTAAATATTTAATTGATAAGAAATGACTGACAGAGAACAAATTGTGAAGAACAACCTTGATTATTCTTTTTTTTCATGGTCGAAGCAGGCAGGATTAAATCCAATAGCCGTTAAATCGGCAAAAGGCGTCTATTTCCATGATTATGATGGAAAGAAATACATTGATTTTTCATCGCAATTGATGAATGCCAATGTTGGGCATCAGCATCCAAAAGTAATTGAAGCACTTGTCAAACAGGCGGAACAACTAACATTTATCACATGTTCAATGGCCACCAATGTAAGGGGCGAACTGGCGAAAAAGCTGGCCGAAATCACTCCCGGAAGTCTAAAGAAAACACTTTTTACACTGGGTGGTTCCGAAGCCATTGAAAATGCAGTAAAACTGGCGCGTTTATATACCGGAAGACATAAAATTATCTCCCACTACCGTTCCTATCACGGAGCAACTTATGGAGCATTTTCGATGGGAGGAGACCCCAGAAAATTCCAATTTGACAATCAGGGTGTTCCCAACGTGGTGCATGTCGAAAATCCATATTTCTACCGATGCCCCTGGAAAAGTGAAACAATCGAAGAATGTGGCGAAAATGCTGCAGCAAATCTCGAACGGATTATTCAGTTTGAAAATCCAGGAAGCATAGCCGCTATACTGTTTGAAGGCGAATCTGGAACTTCAGGTTGTATTAAATACCCACCTTTTTATTGGAAAAAAGTAAAAGAAATTGCTGACCGGTATGGAATTTTATTGATTGACGACGAGGTAATGAGTGGTTTTGGACGCACTGGTAAGTGGTTCGGGATTGATCATCATGATGTTACACCTGATATCATGTGTGTTGCAAAAGGTCTTACTTCAGGGTATGCCCCGCTTGGTGGCATTATTGTGAGTGAAAAGATTGCTGCCCATTTTAATGATATTCCACTCCCGCTTGGGTTAACCTATTCGGCACATGCCCTCGGCTGTGCCACTGCTTTGGCGTGTATTGGTGTTTACGAAGAAGAAAATCTTATCGAAAATGCCGCATTAATGGGCAGATATATGGAAGAAAAAGTGGCAAAACTTACCGAAAAACACCCTTCAATTGGAGATTTCAGAAATACCGGCTTGCTTGGTGTGATTGAATTGGTGAAAAACCGGGAAACGAAAGAACCTCTTACACCATGGAATGCAGCTGCAAAAGATATGGAACCCACCAACCGGATGGCTGCTAAATTAAGGGAACTGGGATTGTTTACTTTCGTTCGCTGGAATTGGATATTTATTGCACCTCCATTAATCATCAATAAAAGTCAGGTTGATGAAGGGCTTGATATTATCGAAAAAGCCATTGAAATAGCAGATGAATATTATAATTAACAATTTGACAGTAAGAAATATAAACATGCATGATTAAAGATGAATAAAATTTTCAACTTTTCAAATTAACAATTCTCAAACTCATTCCTATGTCAATACTGATAAAAAACGGCAGAATTATAAATGCTACAGATGATTACACGGCTGATATTTTTATCGAGGAAGAAATTGTTTCGGCAATTGGTAAAAATATGAAAGTTACAGCAGATACAATAATTGATGCTTCCGGAAAACTCATCATCCCAGGCGGAATTGACCCGCATGTTCACCTGGAAATGCCATTCATGGGTGCTTTTTCGAGCGATAATTACGAAACAGGTACCTTGGCTGCCCTACATGGCGGTACAACAACTGTGATTGATTTTGTAATCCAGTCACAGGGAAAATCACTTTTTGATGCCTTGCATGAATGGCAGAGTCGGGCCACCGGAAACGCATACGGTGACTATGCCTTTCATATGGCCGTTACCGATTTTAATGCTAAGACACAACTTGAGATAAAAGATCTGATCGAAAAAGAAGGCATTTCTTCATTCAAAACTTTTATGGCTTACAAAGGCTCATTAATGATTGACGACCGACAAATGATCGGATTAATGAATGAAGTAAAAAAATACGGTGGAATCGTTACGGTTCATGCAACAAATGGTGATATCATTGATTATCTGGTTATGAAGAATAAGGCTGCCGGCAATCTTTCGCCTTTGTATCATTATTTGTCGCAGCCCGAAATAACTGAAACAGAAGCGACCGGACGATTTATTGATATGGCCTACCAAACCGGATCAAACGCCTACATCGTACACATGACAAGTGAAGGTGGTCTTAATAAGGTGAGAGATGCCCAAAAGCGAAACCAGAAAGTTTTTGTGGAAACCTGTATTCAATACCTGGTTTTGGATGCTTCAGTGTACAACCGTGGATTTGAAAGTGCAAAATGGGTGATGAGTCCGCCTATTCGCGAAAAGAAAGACCAAACAGCGCTGTGGGCTGCCATCAACCAGGGCGTTGTGCAAACACTTGCCACCGATCATTGTCCTTTTATGTGGGAAGATAAACGCAAAGGAGAACACGATTTTACGAAAATTCCCAATGGTGCGCCCGGCATTGAACACCGGATGGAACTGATTTATTCGGAAGGCGTTAAAAGTGGAAAAATCAGTTTGAATAAAATGGTTGATATTTCCTCCACCTCATCGGCGAAGATATTTGGTATGTTCCCCAAAAAAGGAACCATTGCCGTTGGCAGTGATGCTGATATTGTAATTTTCGATACAGAAAAAAAGCATGTGCTTTCGGCTTCCACACATCATCATCGTTGCGATTATTCAGCCTACGAAGGACATGAAGTAACAGGAAAGGCTGAAACTGTCATTCTTCGGGGAAAAATAGCCATCGACAGCGGAACAGTTAAAATCAAAAAGGGGTATGGCGAATTTGTAAAAAGGTCAACATTGACGGATGTTTTGTAGGGATGGTTGCTGGTTACTAGTTGCTAGTCACTGGTTACTTGTTGCTGGTTTCTTGTCACTCGTAAAACTAATAATGAAACGAAATGAGTTACAAAAATCTTGATATTTGGATAAGGTCAAAGGAAGTTAGTATTGCCATTCATAGAATGACTTTAACAAAACTTCCTAAATTCGAGATGTATGAAGAAGGAAGTCAGATTAGAAGATCCTCTAAATCCATTAGGTCGAATATTGTGGAAGGTTATGGAAGAATACGATATGTGATGGAATATATCCGTTTCCTCACTTTTTCAATTGCATCAAATGATGAAACTATCGATCATTTAGAGACAATGTTTGAAACAGATTCCCTGAAAAACAAGATATTATATAATGATTTGCATGAAAAACTTGAGGTTTTAGGTAAAAAGCTCAATCTATTCATTCAAGCAATTGAACGCAATGTTCAAGTAACCAGAGACTAGCAACCAGAAACCAGAAACAAGTAACAAGCATCCATAAATTATAATTTTAAACTATAAAAAGTACAAATATCATGGCACGAAAAGTTAAATCAGGTTTGATTCAGATGTCGGTTCCGATTTCGGAAGGCGAAGGTAGCATCACCGAAATAAAAGATGCAATGATTCAAAAACATATTCCTTTCATCGAAAATGCAGGCAAGCAAGGCGTGCAGATTTTATGTTTGCAGGAAATATTCAACGGACCGTATTTTTGTCCGGGCCAAAGTAATGATTGGTATAAGGCCGCTGAGCCCATTCCCGGAAAAACAACCGGGTTGATGCAGGAATTGGCAAAAAAACACAATATGGTCATTGTTGTTCCTATTTATGAACAGGAAATGGCAGGTGTGTTGTATAACACGGCGGTTGTTATTGATGCCGATGGAACAATATTGGGGAAATACCGCAAAAATCACATTCCGCACGTTGCCCCCGGATTTTATGAAAAGTACTTTTTTAAACCCGGAAACCTGGGGTATCCTGTGTTTCAGACAAAATATGCCAAAGTGGGTGTTTACATCTGCTACGACCGCCATTTTCCGGAAGGAGCCAGGGAACTTGGATTGAATGGCGCCGAGATTGTTTACAATCCTTCGGCAACTGTTGCCGGACTTTCGCAATATCTATGGAAACTCGAACAACCGGCGCATGCAGCTGCGAACGGTTATTTTATGGGCTGTATCAACCGTGTTGGCATTGAAAAACCGTGGAATATCGGTAAGTTCTATGGCTCATCGTATTTTGTTGACCCCCGCGGACAAATATTTGCACAGGCTTCGGAAGACAATGACGAACTCCTGGTGGCTGAATTTGATTTGGAGTTGATAGATGAAGTACGCTCTGTTTGGCAATTTTACCGCGACAGACGACCCGAAACCTATAAAGGAATTGGTGCTTTTTAATTGACAATTGACAATGGACAATGGATAATTTATAATTAAAATGATGTTTTAATGTAGGAAAATGTTGTAAAACAGAAGTCTTTTGATTTTGCATTAATGATTGTGAAATTGTATCAATTTCTGGTAAATGATAAAAAAGAATTCGTTTTAAGTAAGCAACTTTTGCGCTCAGGCACATCGATTGGTGCTAATATCAGAGAAGCTGAACAGGCAGAAAGTAAAACTGATTTTATCCATAAAATGTCGATATCGTTAAAAGAAGCAAATGAAAGTGAATACTGGATCGAATTACTTTACAGAGCCAATTATCTTGATGAAAATCAATTTATTATAATTACTAAAGAATTACGGGAAATTTTAAAGCTATTAACATCGATTATCAAAACAAGTAAAAATAACAAATAGTTCAGAATAGATAATTGTCAATTTTCCATTGTCAATTGTCAATTAAAATAACAAGCTATGCAGGATAACGAGAAAAGATTTCCACAGATAAAACCCCTGATGAATACATCGGAGGCATATTACGAAAGTTCAAGATGCTTGTTTTGCTATGATGCACCTTGTACACTTGCATGTCCTACCAGTATTGATATTCCATTGTTTATCAGACAAATAAATAATGGAAATTTGATTGGGGCAGGCAAAACAATTTACCAGTCAAACTACCTTGGAAATACATGTGCCAAAGTGTGTCCGACTGAAATGCTTTGTGAAGGCGCCTGTGTATTTACCAAAGTGAATATAAAGGCGCTTGCCATTGGTCGTTTGCAAAATTTTGCAACAAATAGTGCAATACTTTCGAAACAAAAATTCTTTGACCCCCAAAATAATACGGGTAAATCAGTAGCGATAATTGGTGCAGGCCCCGCCGGCATTTCGTGCGCCTGTGAACTTAGAGCCGCCGGTTATCATGTCGATATTTACGAAGCAAAAAGCAATCCATCAGGCTTGGCACTGCACGGAGTAGCGCCTTATAAAATTACCAACAGAGAAGCACTCATGGAAGTTGATTTTTTGAAAGAGCAATTCGGATTCAATATTATTTATAACACACGCATTGCCAGTAAAATAGATGTCGAAAAATTGGAATCTAACTATGATGCAATATTTCTTGGTATTGGATTGGGAAATTCGGCTGAAATAAAAATTAAAGGGGAAAACAAAACTGATTGTGTTGGTGCTACTGAGTTTATTGAGCAAATCAAAATGAGCTCACTTGATAAACCGATGGCTAAAAAGGTAATTGTACTGGGTGGTGGCAATACAGCCATGGATGCAGCATCCGAATCGGCCAGGTTGGGTGCCGAGAACGTTATCGTGGCGTATCGAAGGTCCGAAAAAGAAATGAAAGCCTACGATTTTGAATATGATTTGGCCAAAGTAACCGGAGTTGTTGGTGTATTCAATATTGCTCCGGTTGAAATTCTGGGTGAAAAAGTTGTGGAAGGTGTAAAATTTATCCGAACCGAAAGCCAGCATGGAAAACTTGTCAATATTCCGGGCAGTGAGTTTGTGCTTGATTGTGGTTTGGTAATAAAAGCCACCGGACAGCTAAAACAAACATCGATGATTGCCAATATTTCTGGAATCAGTTTGGATGAAACCGGGCGAATTTTAGTGAATGAAACAAGTTGCCAGACTTCAAATCCCAAATACTTTGCCGGAGGTGATGCTGTTAATGGAGGAGCCGAAGTTGTAAATGCAGTGGCAGAAGGAAAAAACGGCGGAAAGGGGATACATGCGTTTTTATCAAGATAATTGACAATTGACAATGGATAATTGACAATGGATAATTAATTGATAATAAGCGATATGTGTAAATTATTATTGAAAACTTAGATACTTTTAATACGTTTTCTATGGCTAATCTAAAAATAAATTTCGCAGGCATTCAAGCACCGAATCCATTTTGGCTGGCATCCGGTCCTCCTACAAATTCCGGATATCAGATTATGAAAGCATTTGATCAGGGATGGGGCGGTGCCGTCTGGAAAACGCTCGGTGTACCAGTGGTAAATGTATCAAGCCGTTATGGTGCCATCAACCATCGTGGAAACAGGGTTGTTGGTTTCAATAATATTGAGTTGATCACCGACCGCCGGCTCTGCGATAACCTGCGCGAGATGGAAGAGGTTAAAAAGCACTTTCCAAATCACGCGGTCATCGCATCGTTGATGGTCCAGACAAAAAAAGAATGGCAGCAGATTGTGCATGATGTTCAAAATGCCGGAGCTGATGGAATTGAATTGAATTTTGGCTGTCCGCATGGTATGTGCGAACGGGGAATGGGTTCTGCAGTAGGGCAGGAGCCCGAAGTGCTTGAAACCATTACACGCTGGGTGATGGAGGTGGCAACAATTCCGGTGATTGTAAAACTAACGCCAAATATTTCTGATATCACCGAACCTGCACAGGCAGCCCGCAGGGCAGGGGCGAATGCAATTTCATTAATTAATACAATTCAAAGTCTGATTGGTGTTGATATTGACAGATTTGTAACCTATCCCGTTGTCGAAAACAGCAGCTCAAATGGTGGTTATTGTGGTCCGGCAGTGAAACCTATCGCGCTGAATATGGTAAAAAATTGTGCGCAGCATCCACTGGTTCAATTACCAATTTCGGGAATCGGTGGCATTGAAAACTGGCGCGATGCCGTGGAATTTTTATTGTTGGGAGCATCGTCGTTGCAGGTATGCACGGCGGTAATGCACTATGGATTTGGAATTATCCGCGATATGACTTCCGGACTTGAGCAATATATGGATTCGCATGGGTTTGAAACGATTGATCAGTTTATTGGAAAAGCATTGCCAAATGTGAAACACTGGGAAGACCTCAATCTCAAATACCGTGTTATTGCTTCCATAGATGAAGAAAAATGTATTGGTTGTCAGTTGTGCTATATTGCCTGTGAAGACGGGGCGCATCAGGCCATTGATTTGAACGATGATAAAAGCATGCGTGTCCCAAAAATAAATGAGGAAAATTGTGTTGGCTGCAATTTGTGTTCGTTGATTTGTCCGGTTGAAAATTGTATCACCATGGTTCGAAAAGACGATGGTAATGAGCATCTTACCTGGAGACAGCGCACCGAGGCAAATGATGTACCCACCACTTTTGATGATGCATTGGCTGGTGGAAATTCACATACAGTGCCGGCACCATTGGAAGCTTTAAAAAAATAATTTCCGGAATAATTGAAACTTTAAACTTTCGAAAGTGCTTCAAGGATTCTCTTCGGTGTCATGGGTAGTTGAAAAAGCCTTGCTCCGGTGGCGTCGAATATGGCATTGGCAATCAAGCCCCCCATGCAGATGATGGCAGGTTCTCCACCAGCCTGCATCGCTTCTTTTTTATCAAGAATCACTGTTTCGATTATCGGTAACCACGAAAATTGTGGTATTTGATACGTTCCAAAGTTTGCAGTTTTGATATCACCGCCTGTAAATTCAACTTCCTCGGATAAGGCATAACCCAAGCCCATCATGATACACCCATCCATCTGCATTTTGGCTCCATGCGGATTCACACAAAAACCCATATCCTGGGCACAGGCAACGCGCACAACCTCAACAAAGCCGGTCTTTTGGTCAACTTTTACTTCAGCCATATGCGCAACATAACTTCCGGCATCAAGCCCACAGGCAATCCCATAACCTCTTCCGCTTGGAAATTTCGCCGGTTTCCATCCAAAAAGCTCCGCAACGGCTTTGAGCACACCAATCATCCGTTCATCTTTCAGGTTCTTCAATCTGAATTCCAATGGATCCATTCCTGCTTTTGCTGCCATGATATCAATCTGCGATTCCCGCGCAAAAGTGTTTGTGTTGTTTCCGGGTGCACGCCAGGCACCAACACTGAACGGGTGCACATTTTTAGCAGAAAAGCTTGCTGTGCGCTGGTCCGCGACATCATAAACGGTATCTGATCCTCTTGATCCGGCAAAATAAACTTTGTAATCCCACAGCGATATATTTGCCTGATCATCCATTCCGGAAGATAATTTAATAACTGCGGCAGGCCTGAAAGTATCATTGAAAAACTCTTCCTCCCTTGTCCAATGAACCATCACCGGTTTCCCGGTAAGTTTTGCCAGACGGGCAGCTTCGAGTGCTTGCTGTGCGGGTGCTTTACCTCCAAAAGCGCCACCAACAAATGGCGTAATAATTCTGACTTTTTCGAGAGGCAAATCAAGCTCACGTGCAATCATATCCTGCACACCGAAAGGAGATTGCGTGGAAACAATGGCGATTATTTTATCTTCTTCGAGGTAGGCCACAGCCGTATGTGTTTCGATGGGAGAATGGGCGACGTAACTATTGTAAAATGTGCTTTCAAATACTTCTTTAGAAGCGATTCTGCCATTTTTAATGTCGCCCTTTTCGTTGACTACCCTTTCTTCAGTTTCAGAATTTAACAGAAAATCGAAAATGGTTTTTTCATCGACCTTTTTTTCTTGAAATGTATATGCTGCTTTTATCAATCGAATTGCTTTTTCAGCCTGTTCGGGATCTTTGTGCAGAACGGCTATAAATTCTCCGTCTTCTACGAGCATCACTTCCTCAATATTTCTTACCGCCGAAGTATCAGCTGAAACAAAGCTTGCCCCATGTGAAGGTGGACGAAGAATTTTAGCGTATAACATACCAGGAAGCCTGTAATCACCTGCATACAAGGCTTTCCCACGTACTTTTTCTGTGGCATCTGTCCGAATAATCGATTTCCCCATGATTTTATATTCGGAAAAATCCTTGGGTTTGGACTGATTATCCAACAATTTCTCAATACGGTTTCCTTTTGTCAACTGGCCATAAGTTACAAAAAGTCCTTTTTCCCCTTTCACTGAAATTACACCTCCCTGAGCATATAATTGGTCCGTAGTAGTTCCCAATTTCTCTGCCGCCAGCGAGATTAACACTGATTTTGCTTCAGCGGCGGCGGCAAGAAGCGACGGTCCAAACACGCGGACGGAGAGCGAACCCCAGGTTCCGGCATCGTAGGGACACAAATCTGTGTCACCCATCACCATCTTTACACTTTCGAAAGCAACATCCAGTTCATCGGCCAGCATTTGAGCCAATGAGGTGATTACACCCTGACCCATCTCAATTTTCCCGGTGAAACAAGTCACTTCCCCATCTTCGTCAATTCTCAGGAAAGCATTGTAATCTGTCGGAAGGGTTCTTTTCTGGTCGGCAGCAAGCAAATCGAACGATCCGGTGCGGAAGAAAACAAACAACCCGCCCAGACTTGCTCCGGTGAGTTTAATGAAATCCCTTCTTTTCAACCTATTCGTTTCGATTTCTATGTCCAGATCTTCTTGTAATAATTCGCTTAATTTCATGATAAACAATTGTTTACTGATTAACTTATTTTATTTGATTAAGCTTTGCTTCATTCGAAACAGATTCGACAGCATCCACAATCTGGCTATGCGCGCCACATCTGCAATAGTTGTTGTTCATGCCTTCGATGATCAGTTTTCGCGAAGGCGAAGGATTTTTGAGTAACAAACCGTATGCATTCATGATCATTCCGGGGGTGCAGTAACCGCATTGCATGGCATCATGATCGACGAAAGCCTGCTGAATCGGATGTAGCTGATCCGCTGGCGCCAAACCTTCGATGGTGGTGATTTTTTTACCTTCCACATCCGCCATATAAATAGTACACGACCTGACCGGCTCATTATCCATCAAAACCGTGCAGGCACCGCAGAAACCAAGCCCGCAACCATATTTTGTTCCGGTAAGGTTAAAATGTGTCCGCAATGCCCAAAGGAGAGACTGGTCTTGATTGAGTGGCATCTGAACCTGATTGCCATTTAATTCGAATTGAATAATTTTTTCCATAATGAAGTGCATATTTTGAATATGGACGTTTAGATTTTGCTCAGTTTCTCAACATTTAACAATGACAAATATACGTTTTTACACTGTCAGGAAATAGAATTTTATTTCAGGTTATACATAAAAAAAGGTCACGGTTTATAACCATGACCCTTTTACTTTCAATGCTTTTTATTGACTTTAACTCATAACACTGCTGCCGAACGACTCTGTGGCGTGGTTTTATAAATCTTACTGCATCACGCGACAGAGTCGCGGTAGTTGGGGGCAAAGACAATGGCAGTGAACATCTGACCTGGAGGCAACATACAGAAGCGGTTGATGTGCCCACCACTTTTGATGATGCATTGGCCGGAGGACTTGATCATAGGGTTCCGGATCCAATGAAGGCACTTCATAAATAAAACGGTTCATCGTATTGCAAAATGGAGTTTGTTATTTAAAACATAATACTTTTGCCCAATGAAAAATATTCTCCTGATCATCATGATGTTATGTTTGCTCGAAACGGCAAATAGCCAGGAATTTTCATTTCAGATGTTCTTTTCGGATGCCATCGGCAACAAAGACACGATTACGCTGGGGTATGATGCCCTGGCCACCGACGATATTGATGCTGCCTTCGGTGAGGTGAATCTGATTACTCTTCCGCTCGATACAACGCTCGATGTGCGCGTGACCAACGAATGGCAGAACAGGAATCATTTGGGAATTCCGGGCACATTCCACACCAAAAAGCAAATTACTTTTTATGAATGTAATCCTTTTTCTAACCTGCAAACCCTCGATATTTATACAAAACACTGGCCTGTAAAGGTTAGTTGGGACAGTACATTATTCAACGGGTTTTGTTTGAAAGGCAGCGTATTCACAAGTCAGACACCAGGTGGCTGGTGGGATACCGGCTGCCCGAGCGATTTGTGGCGTCAGGAATTGGTTCACAAAGGTGAAGTAACATTTACTTCGAATTTTCAGCAATGGTTCGAACCTTATTTTTCGTATATCAATGACAGCAACGATACCATTCCGGTTTTCTGGCAGATTTTTGCCGATACAACGATCCTTTATGTTGGTGCGAATGATTTTACTACCGATAGGCAACAAGCCGTGATTTCACCCAATCCGGCAATGGACAAATTCACTATTCAAGTACCTGCACAATTTGGAATTATCGTTTCCGTCGAAATATTTTCATCCACAGGCAAGCTTGTTTTGAAAACAACCAAAACAAATGACATCAATAGCATTGGCTTTGAAAGAGGGCTTTATTTAGTAACAGTAACAAATAGTTTAGGTGGAAAATTGGCGGCACGCATGATCAGAAAATGAGATCAATAACACAACGTACCATGAAAAAATCAATACTTTTATCAATCATCATCCTGCTTTCAATTCATTTAAGCGCACAGGTATGGATTGATGCCGGCGCTAAATGGACCTACGATTATTGGAATATTGGGGAAGTAGGTTCTTACACATTCACCTATACCAATGACACAGTAATTTTAGGGAAGCAATGTCAGGAAATTCAAATTGTGGAATATGAATATGTTCAAGATCAATTTGGTGAAATATATTGTTTCGTTGTTCCAATGGAAAGCAAATTTACCTACTCTTCCGGTGATTCTGTTTTTTATTTGTTCGAGGATAAGTTTTATTTGATGTATGATTTTTCTGCTTCGGTTGGAGATACTTGGATAATTGCGATTGATGAGTTTCATACTTGCAAAGACACGGCTGTAGTAAGGGTAGCCCAAACCGGAACTATCAATATTAATGGCCATCAATTAAGAACAATTACACTTGAAACGATTTCGGAAAGTATTTATGGTATCAACGGAATATGTATAGAAAGATTCGGAAACGAAATACATAACTGGCAAGAAAATGGTTATGGGCCTTTTCCGGGTTATCAGAGTTGTGACGGAGCCCTTTTAGAGGTAAATATTTATAATTTTCGTTGCTTTACTGATAATACTTTTGGAACGTATAATCCACGGAATATTCCTTGCGATACATTAACGGGGTTGTTTGAATCAGAAATTTACAATTTTGAATTTTACCCAAATCCCACCAAAGGTGATATTATTTTTACAGAAAATGATTATTATCAACTTGAAATTCAAATATATAACATGGCTGGCCAACGCATGAAGCAGTTTTATTTGAATCAACCGGAAAGGAACATCAATATTTCCGACTTGAATGACGGAGTATATTTTATCAGGATAATTACAGATAAGGGAAATGCTTTCAGGAAGGTTGTGAAACTTTAGCCGGAGGGAATTGGATCCATCGCATCTCAGAATAAAAAAACGGGACGAAATCCGCCCCGTTGTAAATGTCCTAAACCAAATGAACAGAGAACTCAGAAATTATTTTTTCTTCTCTTTTTTCTCAAGTCTTTTCTCTTTCAGGGTTTTGGCGGGTTTTTTCTTTTCTTCCTTTTTTTTATCCAGTGATTTTGCCATGGCTATAAGTATTAGTGGGTTTTCAGAGAACTAAATTACAGTGTTTTTTATTGTGGTGCAAGCTATTTTTTGCGTTGGTAAAAATCACAAAGCCACAAATTGGAAATATCAAAAATAAATTATCCGCTCCAAGGTTTTTCGTCTTACTTTTATGACTTCAAATTATATTCAATTTGATTACTAAAGCATACATTATGAGGTCATTCGTATTTTTTCAATTGTTTTTATTGGTTTTCCCAATATCAATTTTTTCCCAAACTCCGGTAACAGTAGACGGTCGGAGAATTGTTGTAAACGATTCAACATATATCATCCGCGGCGTTTGTTATTACCCGGTTGCGATTGGCGATGACCGGTCCGATCCACTAGATTTTTCGTATATCGACCAGGATATTTTGCTGATGACCCAGGCAAAAATCAATACCATCCGCACCTATGTTCCTATCGAAAATGTGAGCGTGCTCGATAAATTCGCCGCTGCCGGCATCAAAATAATTATGGGTTTCCCGAATTATGACGATACATTTCAGTATCCTGATATCAGCCACGGCAGTTTTCTGTCTTATATCAACACCTTCAAAAATCACGATGCCATACTCATGTGGGAGTTGGGTAACGAGTACAATTATCATCCTGATTGGTTCAATAACAATATCAATAACTGGTACACCATTCTGAACAATGCAGCATCAGCCATTCATGATGCCGACCCTAACCACCCGGTTTCGACGGCCCATGGCGAGGTTCCGACTTCAGCAGTGTTGGGGCTTTGTCCGGCGGTGGATGTATGGGGAATGAATGTGTATCGTTGGGACAATCCGGCCAGCGCAATCACACAATTTGCTGCATTATCAACAAAACCCTTTTATTTTTCGGAATCAGGAGCCGACCGTTACAATAAGAACCGTGGCCGCGAAATTCAGGAAGAACAGGCAACAGCTGACCTTACGATCTGGAACAATATCAAGAGTAAATTAGACCAGTGTTCGGGGATTACCTATTTTTCCTTTGTGGATGAATGGTGGAAAGGTGGAAACAACAACAGCCACGATGCAACTGGTTTTGCGATGACCATTCCCTACGATAGTTATGCCAATGAAGAATGGTGGGGAATTGTGGATATTGAACGAAACAAAAGCCTCGCTTATGAAGCATTGAAAGCGGCTTTTACCGAGCATGCCTTGGGTGTTTCTGACAATCTTTTCATGCAAAAATCGCTGCTCGTGCCAAACCCTGCAACAGACAAAACCATCCTGAAACTCTCAAAACCTTTGTTTGAAAATATTTTATTGCAAATTTCCGGATTGAATGGCAATCAATTGATTTCGAGGCAGTTTGTAGTGCGAGGTGACGAAATTGAAATTCCGCTGGATCAGTACCAGCTTTCTGCCGGTGCGTATTTTATTACAATAACCGGAAAATCGCTGCAAAGCAACAGTTTATTGATAAAGCAGTAAAAATCGACAGAAAAAGCGTGATTGATTGTTGGCTTTTTAATCGCTATTTTCTTAGTTACGATGGTTTTATTTTATAAATGTAGCTCGGTTTTCAATCATTTTGAAATCGTAAACACAATCCTGACATATTCAATCAGCGCATTTTTAAGATGATCTGGAACTTGTTCCCAAAGAATATTGGTTCGGTTTTCGGTAAATTATTTTCCAATGATACTGTTATCATAAGAAAATACCAGAGAAGACTACTCGTTTTTTATAGAAGTCAGTGCGTTATTGTCAGGTAGCAGACCAAAAACGCCCTTAAACACCAACAAAAACAATAAGCCGGCCAATACGATGGCCGATGAAACAAACAAAGCAACAGAATAAGGATGATTTTCTGCAGTTTCCGGTTTGTTAAACGCATATATTTTAGGTTGTGGTAATGAACACTAAACCCCAGAGATACGCTGCTAAGTATAAGTAGTGTTTATAAAAAGTTTAAGTCAATGAGCATGGTGGTTTCAAGTGGCAACAAATGTACTGTTTGTGTCTCGTTGTGAAGTTTATCGTAATTTTGGACTTCCTTGCTTGGTATGAAATGAGTAATGAAAGTGAACCGGCTTTCATTACCAAAACAAGAGGGTTAATTTTGAGAATTATCTGAAGCCGAATCACTGAAAAAATCATCATGCTGCAAGAAAAGAAAGAGCATCCAAAAGAAAAAACGCGGCTGCATCCACGAAACAGACACCGCGAACGATACGATTTCGGATTGCTGATTGCCTCATGTCCTGATTTGAAGCAATATGTGAAACTGAATTTGTATGGAGATGAATCAGTCGATTTTGCCGACCCCGAAGCGGTGAAAATGCTGAATAAAGCACTGCTGAAGCATTTTTACAATATTGATAACTGGGATATTCCGCCACACTATTTGTGTCCACCCATTCCCGGTCGTGCCGATTATATTCATTATGTTGCTGATTTACTGCGTAGTAAAAATTATGGCAAAATTCCAACCGGAGATAAAATTAAAATACTCGACATTGGTGTGGGTGCCAATTGCGTGTATCCGATCATCGGAAATAAAGAATATGGATGGTCATTCATGGGTTCCGATATTGATCAGGTCGCCATTGCATCGGCCAATAAAATCGTCGCATCTAATCCTTTGTTGGGAGAAAAAATTGAAATTCGGTTGCAGTTGAATCCGAAAGACATTTTCTATGGCATCATGCGCAAAGAGGAGCCGATTGATGTGTCTATATGCAATCCGCCATTCCATGCTTCTTTGGCCGAAGCCCAATCAGGCACAATGCGCAAACTAAATAACCTGAATCATTCAAAAATAACCGAGCCTTTGCTGAACTTTGGGGGCCGGCAACATGAATTGTGGTGCGACGGCGGCGAAGAGCGGTTTGTGCATGATATGATTGGCCAAAGCCGGCAGTTTCTGGATTCCTGTTTTTGGTTTACAACACTCATTTCGAAACAATCGAACCTCAAAAGTGCCTATCAGGTGCTCAAAAGAGCCGAGGCTGTTGAGGTGGAGACTATCCCGATGGGTCAGGGAAATAAAACAAGCCGTATGCTTGCCTGGACATTTCTGGAGCCCGATCAACAGAAAAATTGGGCCCATTCGAGATGGAGAATTCAAAATGTAAAAAGTAAATAGCAAAATTCGAAGATGTGAATTTGCATTTTCTTTGGGATCAATTCAATTGTTTTCAAATGATGATTGTAGTTTCTGCTTTTTATCTGCCATTACCATTGAACGATATTCATTTTGCATTCAAAAACTTGATACAGTGACCACTTTTTTGTACTTTTATTGGTCTGAAATCAATAAACATTAATTCACTCGTACAATGAAAAGATTCATCAATATAAGTTTGCTTTCCATATTCACAGCATATACGCTTTTCCTCTACAGTCAGGAACCATGCAAGGTCTTAAAACCTGAAATTTCAGGTACCTATGAAGGCAAATGCAAAAACGGGCTGGCAAATGGCAAAGGCATTGCTATTGGAACCGATCGTTATGAAGGCAAGTTCAGTAAAGGGCTGCCACATGGTGCTGGTACCTACACCTGGTCAACAGGAGAAAATTACACCGGTGATTGGTTCGAAGGAAAACGCGATGGTGTGGGTGTTTACACCATGCATGTCAATGGAAGAGACAGCATTCAGGATGGAATCTGGCAAAAAGACAAATTTGGAGGGTCAAAACCCAAAAATCCGGTTGTGTTTTACAAATCAGGTGTTGACCGCTACAATTTTCAAAAAAACATTACGGCAAAAAACAGGGTGCTCATCGATTTTCTACAGAATGGAAGCCGTAATATTTCCATATCAAACTTTCTGATAACCTGCTCGAGTGGTTATGAAACAAAAATTGGTGAATCCGTTGGTTATGATGAAGTTACGTTTCCGGTTACAATAAAATTGTCCTATTCAACAATGAATAAACTTCATACCATGCCGCTTGAGGTAAAGTTTGAATTTATGATTTCTGAGCCAGGAGACTGGACTGTCGAACTCAATAATTAGCAGTTATTCTCTTACAAAATGATGATCTTAATTAAAACGATGCTGGCCTTTTCGGCGCTTTTTGCGTTTTACTGGATCATGAAGTTTCGAAAAAAAGAAAATAAACAGCTTTTCATTATTTCTATCGGCTTGATAGTGGCGATTGTTTTAGCTCTTTTCCCATTCAAACCTGTTCAATTGGCAGGAATAGGAATTTATTTTGTTTTTGTTGCCCTGGTTTTCATGTATGGACTCACCTCAAATCAATTACAAATGAAAGCAAAGATTGTCATTTGTTTGATGAGTGCTTCCATATTCATTTACTGGCTATGGGTACTCAATCACTGGCATGGCAATGAAGTACTCTTGCCTTTTTTTGTGATGCTGGTTGGTGTTGCGGGCTTGTTGACTAAGGCTAAGCTGAAGGATGAATCAGGCATATTGATAATCCTTTCGACAGATGCAGTGGCTATCATTCTCGAGCATTGGACAAAATGAAACGGAGCAATTCATTGGTTGTCGTATATGTTTTTGGAAAAAGTCAATAAGAATATGTAGTATTTTTACAGACAGAAAAGGAAACAATTATTGTAAATACCCTTCTTTTTCCAATAGTATTTAAAGTCGACAAGGCATGAAAGTGACATAAGTTGTCATATATCAATCCATCTAATCAACACAAAATGAAGAGAATACTTATCATAATTCTGATTTTCTGGAACATTGTATCGTCTGCAATTGCCCAAGACACTTTTTCCATCGTAGCTGCTGATTCAACAACCCGGGAGGTAGGAAGTGCAGGAGCGTCCTGTGTGGATTTGTTTAACGCAGGTATTTCTGACATTGGTTTTCTTGGCGATTTATTGCCCGATACCGGAGCGATCAATACGCAGGCATATTATCTGGTGGCCAATCAGAACAATGCCCGTGCCCGTATGCGTGAAGGTTTAGCGCCGGCCGAAATCATTGAATGGCTTTCAACAAATGATGTTCAGGGAAATTCGACCCGCAGACAATATGGAATTGTTGGTTTTAAAGGCAATGAAGTAAGCGCTGCCGGATTCACAGGGGCAAATTGTGATAATTACAAAAACCATAAAACCGGAAATATTCATGGCATTTATTACTCCATTCAGGGAAATATTTTATTGGGTCAACTGGTGATTGATTCAATGGAATCAAGATTCAGGAATGCTGAAGGCGATTTAGCCTGTCGCCTGATGGCCGCTTTACAGGGTGCCAATATGGTGGGAGCCGACACCCGTTGCACATCCGATGGAACTTCTTCTTTGTTTGCCTTTGTCAAGGTGGCCCAACCTGCCGATAATTATGGAAATCCTTCTTACTTTATCGGCGTCAGGACACACGATAATGCCCATATCGAACCCATCGATTCGTTACAGCTTGTTTTCGATGAACAACATTTCTGTGAAACAATCGATATTTCCGAAACCCTAAAAAATGGAATAAAAATATTTCCCAATCCGGCAGGAAATGAACTAAAAATCATCTTCGATCAATCCTTAATCGGTCAAATATTCACTATTAAAGATCAATTAGCCAGACCATTAATTCAGGGTGAAATAAGTGAAATAAGCCAACATGTCGATGTAAAGAAACTGTCACCCGGTTTGTATATGATTTGTGTTGATAATGTTCACTGGCAACGTTTTTTGAAAAATTAATCATTGATTTTATCGGATCAATATGAACGAACCCAAACACAAAACTTCTGTTATCATCGACGGGATATTTTTGCAGCAAGCGATTGATAAAGTCATCGAAATTTATTCGGAACTGAAACCCGACCGTAAATTTATCAAGCCTGAACTACATTCAATAATCAATAACATACTTGACTGGTACGATAAAACCAAAACAATAAAAAAGATGATTAGTTGCCATCTTTGGTTAAGTGACGCATTCGATTCCGAAAGCAGGTTTAAACTACATCCAACCAAAAACGCCTTCAAAACTGCCAATGGTAATCAGGTGAAAGTAATTATTGAGAAAGCAGACCTCATCGGACCCGAATTGCTCGATCAGCTTGAAAATCTGGTAAGTGAGGGTGACGTGTTACTTGTTGCCGACGACAGAATCTATGAGCCTGCTCTTGACGCACTTTATGCCAAAGGATATACTGTTACGGTAATCATGCTGAATGAGCGCGATGGAAGCGAAATGATCACCTCGTTCAACTGGGGTGATATTCTTTATCCATTGGGAATAGCGATGGGACTGGAAAAGAATGAACTTTAAAAAACAGAAACCGGCAGCTGATGTTACTAGTAGCCAGAAACTAGTGACCAGAAGCAAAATTCCCCAATCCGGAAAAACAGTCTATTTTTACGCTGCAAAATCAGAAGAGTGTTAATTTTTGATAATCAAAGGTTTTACTTTTAAATAAATATGGATCAGTCATTTGTAAATCTACCATGAATAAATTTTTGTTGGTAATCATTTTGTTTGTTGCAGCCCTTTCTTCCTGCAAGAAAAAAACGCAGGAAATCGATCCGGTTGTTCTACTTACTGAGATAAAGGCCAGTGATATGTCGTATTTACCCGAGATCAGGGCAAGCGGTGTGCAACTTAAAAATCATGATGGAAAACCTGAAGATATGTTAATTACACTGCAAAATGCAGGCATGAATACAGTTCGGTTACGCCTCTGGAACAATCCTGCAGACGGCCATTCAGGTTTCAGTGAAGTTAAAACCTTGTCGCAGGAAATCAAAAATATGGGTTTACACGTTTGGCTTACCGTACATTATTCCGATACCTGGGCCGATCCTGGTTCACAAACCAAGCCTGAGAATTGGAAAAACCTGCCTTTCGGTCAGTTGAAAGACAGTGTATACGCCTTCACTAAAAAAATTGTATCCGAAATACATCCTGATTTTATTCAGATTGGTAATGAAATAAACAATGGATTGTTGTGGCCCGATGGCAGAATTGCCAATTTAAACCAGATGACATCCTTGCTTTCATCGGGCATTGCCGCTGTGCGTGATACAGATACCTCCACAAAAATAATCCTGCATTATGCCGGTTTTGAAAATGCAGAACCCTTTTTTGTTAAAATGGAAAATCTTGATTATGATATGATTGGGTTGTCATATTATCCGTTGTGGCACGGAAAACAACTCGACAAACTCGAAACAGCCCTCGCTGCACTATCAGCCAAATTTGATAAAAAAATACTTATCGCCGAAACATCCTATCCTTTCACTTTCGATTGGAATGATTATACCAACAATGTGATTGGATCTCAGGATCAAATACTTGTTAATTATCCTGCTACGGCTGAAGGCCAAAAGGATTTTTTATTGAAAATAAGAGAAATCGTGAAACTGTCTCCCAAAGGATTTGGATTTGCCTACTGGGGAGGTGAATGGATTTCATTCAAAGGTAGCACGGCAAACAACGGATCAAGCTGGGAAAATCAGGCGTTTTGGGACTTCAACAACAGGGCGCTGCCAGTGATTGAGGCCTTTGCAGACTGAGTTAATTAAGAATTTGAATGAATAATACCGAATGAAAGAATTCTGGAACGAACGATACCGCGCTGAAGAATATGCCTATGGCGAGGAACCCAATGCGTATTTCAAAACGCAACTTATGAAACTGAAGCCCGGTAAAATACTATTGCCGGCAGAAGGTGAAGGGCGCAATGCCTGTTTTGCTGCCAAACAGGGTTGGGATGTTTATGCCTTCGATTTGAGCGAACAAGGCAAAAATAAAGCCTTAAAACTGGCGCAGAAAAACAATGTCAGTATCAATTATGAGGTGTGCACATTGGAAGAAATTTCTTTTGGTAAAAACAGTTTTGATGCCATCGCACTTATTTATGCCCATTTTCCGGCCGCGGATAGATTTGCCTATCACCGGAAGCTGACCGAATACCTGAAAAAGGATGGAACAATAATCGTAGAAGCATTCAATAAGAAACATGGTGCATTTCAAATGATTAACCCAACTGCCGGAGGACCACGCAACGCGGAAATGTTGTATTCTGATGAGGAACTGGAAAGTGATTTTGCTGAATTTAACATCATTGAACTCATCGAACAGGAAACCGAACTGAGCGAAGGGATCGGCCATTTGGGAAAAGCCGCTATCATCAGGTTTATTGGAAGAAAAATTGCATAGCCAACAAGGTTAAAATAGTTGAAGAAGCCTCATGAAAAGCATCTCAATCACAGATAAGTTGATTTTTTATTTCGTCAGTCTGGGGATTGTGGTGATTTTTATTATTGGCGCCAATGCCTATTATTTTGCGAAAATTGCCTTACTCGACCGTACCTTTGATCAATTGATTTCGCTACGGTTGGAAAAGAAAAACCGGGTTGAACAGTTTTTTTTAGACCGTGTGCGTGATGTGAGACTGATAGCCGAATCGAATGAAACTAAAAAACTGGCCAATTCACTCCCAAAAACGCCAAACAGTTTCGAAATCAGTTCCGGTGATACTTATTTGCGGAATTTCATTGATTCATTTGGATACTACCAGCGACTTTATATAATCAGACAGCGTGAAGTGGTAGTTGAAATTATTTCTTCTCAACGTCCTGAAATGGAAAGCATTGCTACTGATAGTCTGGCTTTCGAAAACCTTACTTCATTATGCGATAAGATAACCATTTCCGGTAAAACCATCATACAGGATATTTCCAAATCGAAACTGTTGATTTATATCGGAACACCTGTTTTTGATGAATCAAAAGCGATGATTGGCTTTGTGGTCCTCGAGATTCCCATCGCTGCCATCAATAAAATCATGTTTGGGTATACCGAAAAAAATGGTCTGGGTAAAACCGGCGAGACTTATTTGGTTGGGAGTGATTACCTGATGCGCAGCAACTCACGTTTTCAAGAAAATGCTGTTTCAAATATCAAGGTGACATCTGCGTCTGTTTTAGAAGCTTTCAGTGGTAAAACGGGCACAGGTGTAGTAAAAGATTATAGAAACGCCTCATGCCTGAGTTCCTTCAGTCAGGTAAATATCGACGGGCTTAAGTGGGTGATTGTGGCAGAGATCGATGAACAGGAGGCCATGGTTCCTGTAAATTCAATCCGAAACAGTATTTTATTGATCAGTATTATTATCGCCGCAATCGTATTTATTTTTGCATTGGTGGTTTCGCGTAAGATTACCCTGCCCATCAAACGACTTCAAAAAGCCAGCGAACAGATAGGTGCAGGTAATTATGATACAAAGCTGACTGTTACCTCGTTGGATGAGATTGGTTCGCTCACCGAAACCTTCAACGAAATGACGCTGCGGTTAAAAAAGCAGCGTGAAGAAATTGAAGTGGAAAAAACAAAACGTATCAGTTCGCTTATCGATGGACAGGAAATGGAAAGGCAGCGTCTTTCGCGCGATCTGCATGATAGCCTGGGGCAATCGTTACTCGCGGTGAAACTCAAACTCGAACAGGCCCGAAACACAAATCACGAAAAAAGTCAGCACATGATTTCTGATACACAGGAGCAGTTGAAAAACACCATTCAGGAAATACGTAATATCACCAATAATCTGATGCCTCCTGTGCTGGAGGTGTTTGGTATCGAACAGGGATTGAAAAACCTGTGTAAAGACACCGCGGCAACAACAGGAATAGACATTACTTTTACAAGTGAAAATATTCCCGAAACGCTGGACGCACGATTAAAGATTTATCTTTATCGCATCGCTCAGGAAGCGATAAACAATATTACAAAACACGCTGATGCATCGGAAGCTTCTATCAGGTTTTCCTTCGGTGATAATATGTTAAAGCTTGTTATTGCTGATAATGGCAAAGGATTTGATCCTGCTAACAATGATGCAAACGGCAATGGAATCATGAATATGAAGGAAAGAGTGCAGCTGCTCAAGGGTGAATGCAGGGTGAATTCTTCAAAGAAAAAAGGAACGGAAATAATTTTTGAAATACCTTTTAATCAGGATGAACAGAATTAAAATTATATTGGTTGATGATCACCGGATTTTTCGGGATGGGTTGAAGTCACTATTGTCGGAGGTTGAATTTATTGAAATTATTGGTGAAGCTTCTGGCGGTAGCGAGTTGCTTGAATCGCTCACCTGCCTCAGACCCGATCTGATTATAATGGATATCAGCATGAAAGGACTTTCAGGAATCGAAGTATCACGCATGCTCACAGCTTCTTCGCCCGAAATCAATATCATGATTTTGTCGATGCATACTGACGAGGAATTTGTGGTCAGTGCCATTCAGGCGGGTGTGAAAGGCTATCTGTCGAAAGACGCTTCCAAGGAGGAATTGCTCGAAGCCATCAAAATTATTCATGAAGGGGGTGAGTGCTACAGCAAAATGGTATCGGATAGTTTTCTGAAAAGTTATGTCCGGAAATATAAAGCCGAACATAGTTTGGTCGAAAACAAAACACTCACACAACGCGAGATTGAAATACTGAAACTCGCAGCTATCGGGCAAAGTAACAAAGAGATTGCCGACAAACTGTTTATCAGCCACAAAACGGTCGATTGTCACAAAAACAATATCGTGCAGAAACTGAAACTGAAAAACACCGCCGAAATGGTGCTCTATGCTGTGAAGCACAAAATGATCGAAGTCTAAAATCTTTCCACTTTAGCCTTTCCACTTTAGCCTTTATACTTTTTACTTTCCTTTCCTAGGTGTTTTCCCTATTTAATCAGCCGGTTCCCTAGTGTAAATTCAAGAATATTCCTATTGTTTGGCAGTAAAGGAGAGTCGAATTTTGTCTGAAAAATAATTTTCAGCCTATGAAATCGAATTCTCTAACGTATGGTGTCATTTTCGTAATTTCTCTTTTCTTAAGTTTCACCTCAAAAGGACAAAATGAAGCTTCAGTTGAAGCGGAAACTTCTTCATTCAAAGTAAATGTCGGGGCCGACATCATGAGCCGCTATGTATGGCGTGGCACCGATTTCGGCGATTCACCGTCGATTCAGCCATATTTGTCATTTTCCAGTTCAAATTTTGAAATTGGTTGCTGGAGCGCTGTTGCAACCAGCAGTTTTTACAGGGAAGTTGATTTGTATGCAAAATACACCTACAAAAACCTGAGTGTAATTTTTACTGATTATTACGTTCCTTCCCTGAATGGAACTCCGACTGCACCGGATATCAGGTATTTTACCTTTAACAACGACAGCACAGCCCATACTTTTGAAGGTTCATTACTATACAAGGGCAGTGGGAAACTTCCATTTTGGATTATGGCCAACGTTTTCTTTTTTGGAAACGATAAAAGATGGGGTTACGATACACAAAAAGACCTGAATGCTGATACCTATTATTCTGCCTATCTCGAAGCTGGTTACACTTTTGCTGTCCGCGAAAACAATATCGATGTGTTTGCCGGTTTCACTCCCGCTGCCGGTGCCTATGGCAATACCATGGGATTTGTAAATGTGGGACTGACAGGCTATCGCAAAATCCGCATCACTGATCAGTTTGAATTGCCTGTTAAAGCTTCCTTGGTTTTCAATCCACAGTCTTCGGCTGTATTTGCAACATTTGGTATAACACTATAATAATCAAATATTTAATAACTTAAATTTATTCATTATGATCGATACAGGTTCAACCGGGTTTATGCTGTTGGCTACCAGTCTGGTAATGCTGATGACCCCCGGATTAGCATTTTTTTATGGCGGATTAGCCACGAAAAGGAATATTTTAGGCATCATGATCCAGAGTTTTGTCTCAATGGGTTGGACAACCATTTTATGGGTAACTTTTGGATACTCTCTGTGTTTCAGTGGTGGTGAAGGCGGTATTATTGGTGATTTCGCCAAGGCTTTTCTGAATGGCGTTAATATCGATTCGATATATTCGAACGGAAAAATTCCGGAATCGGTGTTTGTTGCCTATCAAATGATGTTTGCCATTATTACTCCTGCTTTGATAACGGGTGCTTTTGCAAACAGAATCAACTTCAAGGCATATTTGATTTTTCTCACAGTTTGGCAAATTTTCGTTTACTATCCTTTCGTTCACATGATTTGGGGTGGCGGATTGTTGGCCCAGTGGGGTGTTCTTGATTTTGCAGGTGGTATCGTTGTGCATGCGACAGCCGGATTTGCCGCCTTGGCATCGGTGTTTTACGTGAAGGCAAGGGTTGATAAAAACTCAACGCCAAACAGTATTCCATTGGTTGCCATTGGCAGTGGTTTGTTGTGGTTTGGTTGGTACGGTTTTAATGCCGGAAGTGAAGTTGCAGTTGATTTTGTGACTTCAACTGCATTTTTAAATACTGATATAGCTGCTTCCTTTGCGACCATGGCCTGGTTGGTTATTGAATGGATGCACGAAAGGAAACCAAAATTTGTTGGATTACTCACCGGCTCAATCGCTGGTTTGGCAACCATTACACCTTGTGCAGGTTTTGTGCCTATCTGGGCATCTCCTATCATCGGAACAGGTGCAGGTATCGTTTGCTATTATGCAGTGAATTTTAAAAACAGAATGAAATGGGATGATGCCCTCGATGTTTGGGGTGTGCATGGTGTTGGTGGTGTGTTGGGGACGATTTTACTTGGTGTTTTTGCTTCAAAAGCTGTGAACGTTGCCGGAGCCGATGGTTTGATTTTCGGGGGGACCTCATTTTTTGTAAAAGAGTTGGTTGCAGTAACAGCTGCCTCGGTTTATGCGTTTATCTTTACTTATATCATGCTGATTATCATTAACATGATCACACCTGTTAAGGTAGATGAAAAAAGCGAGAGAATCGGTTTGGATGAAGCCCTGCATGGTGAAAGAGCCTATGATGATGGCGTCGTGTAGATGAAATAGTAATTCGTTTTGTGAATCATAGTATGAATTCGCATTCTTAATCGGTTTGTTTGTTAGGAATGCAGGTATAATACACCAACGGATAAATCATTTCGTTGGTGTATTTTTTTAATGAATATGAGTGTGGCTGAGAATGCAACGCACTGAAAATCGGGAATGGGTTTAATTCAAAGGAAAAGAATTTCAGGTATTTCGTTACTCAGTTTTGAAAATGAAAACCCACTCATATCAAACACAAAGTATTTCCTGTTGTTATGAATATCAGTGTTTTGGATGGACATTCAACAGGTTTCATTTTGGTGTTAAACGTTTCTGATCAGATTCATCATAACTTGTTTTGGGGATCAGAGGAAAATTGGCGTATCTTGCTGAAGAAATTTCTGTGAAACCTTGCGTGTTGTACCAATATGCTGTTATGCGAAACGCTATTGGAGTTGGAAAACATGAAACACGATTATTCCATGTCTTTAAAAGAGTAATTTGTAAACAAAAATGAAAGTAAAATTATCGTCATCAATCACGCGGCCGAATTTGGTAATCAGTCGTTTCAAACAAATAGCCATGCATAAATTTGCGATTCTGTTTTTGTTACCAATCCTGCTTTTGTCATGTAGTAAAGACCCGTCACCTGAGGATAATCCACCTGTGATTCCGCCAGTGACTGATACCATGCCGGCACAGTATGGCACTCCATTTACCCATGTTGTTGATCGTGAAGACGCCGTTATTTATCAGGTAAATATGCGTGCTTTCAGCAATCAGGGTAACTTTCAGGGTGTCATTACCAGGCTCGATTCAATCAAAGCCTTGGGTGCCAATGTGATATATCTGATGCCTATTTATCCGGTTGGAAAGCTGAATGCCTTTAATTCGCCCTATTGTGTGAAAAATTATACCACCATCAACACCGAATTTGGAACACTCAACGACCTGCGTATGCTTATTGATAAGGCACACAGCAAGGAAATGAGTGTGATAATCGATTGGGTAAGCAACCATACCTCCTGGGACAATGCATGGATAACCAGCCACAAAGACTGGTATTTGCAAAATGGATCGGGAAATATTGTCAGTCCTCCCGGCATGGGTTGGAACGATGTGGCACAGTTGAATTTCACTAATGCCGAAATGCGCATAGCGATGATCAGTGCCATGAAATATTGGGTATACCTGGCCAATGTGGACGGGTTCCGTTTCGATTATACCGACGGACCTCCCATCAGTTTCTGGAAACAGGCAGTTGATACGTTGCGGAATATCGGTACCCACAAGTTGTTACTGCTTGCCGAAGGAAGCCGTACCACCAATTTCACTGCCGGTTTTGATTACAACTTTGGATTTTCCTTTTTTGGCAATATGAAATCAATTTTTAGTAACAACACCACCGTAAAATCGATTGACAATATCAATACCACCGAATATGCCAACGCTACCAACGGACAGCAGATGGTAAGATACACTACGAACCACGATGTGAATGGTTCCGATGGCACACCGCTCGAACTGTTTGGCGGGAAACCCGGATCGATGGCAGCCTTTGTTGTGGCAGCTTATATGAAAGGCGTTCCAATGATTTACAACGGACAGGAAGTGGGAACACCTTACCGTCTGACATTTCCATTCACTTCTGCCAATATCGATTGGACACTGAATCCGGATGTAACAGCGGAATACAAAAAAATTATTGCCTTCCGCAATAGTAGCGCTGCCATCCGGCGAGGTCAGTTGGTTTCATACAGCGACAAGGATATTTGTGCGTTTACAAAAGAATATAACGGAGAAAAAGTGTTGGTGTTTGTAAATCTTAGAAACAAAATTGTTGACTATACGCTTCCCTCCATGCTGGTAAATACCGTCTGGAATGATGCCATTGAAGGTGGTAGTGTCATCCTGAACGAGCAACTCAGCCTGCAGCCCTATACATATCTGATTCTTAAATGACAGATGTTTTTTTGAAAGGAAACCTGAATGCGAAGTGTGTTTTTGAGCTGTAATATGTTCAGAGATGGCCAAAAAACCTGACCTTTGTTCCAATTAGAATTTCCAATATGCTGGTTGTAAACCGGAAAAACGCTGTTTCTGTATGAACAACACACATGGTTTGAGTGAAAAATGGATAAAAGCCTCCATTCTTGGAACAATCTGGGCTGCTTTTGAAATTGTATTGGGAAGTTTTCTGCATAACCTGAAAGTGCCATTCAGCGGTAATATTTTAACTGCCATTGCTATCATCATTCTGATTTCGGTAAGCCATGTATGGGCTGAAAAAGGACTGTTTTGGCGTACAGGACTGATTTGTGCTTTACTGAAAACCATGTCGCCGAGTGCGGTCATTTTTGGACCCATGATTGCCATCATTACTGAAGCCTTTCTGATTGAGTTTTCGGTGCGTGTTTTTGGCAGAACCTATGTGGGATATGCTGTCGGTGCGATGCTTGCAATGTCATGGAACCTGTTCCAGAAAATAGCCAACTATGTTATATTTTATGGCTTTAACATTCTCGAAATATACGGACAACTGATAAAATACGCCCAAAAACAACTCAATATTCAGTTTGATTTACTTTGGACACCCCTTATCGTTTTACTCATAATTTATGCCTTATTAGGATTGGTGGCCGCTATTATTGGCATTCGGGCCGGAAGAAAATTTGTGAAACAGCCTGCTGAAAACAAAGCATTTAATTTCAGATTGAACAGCATTGAAAAGAAGGAAAAAACCCCTGTTCAATTTAGTTATTCAGTAACCTGGCTCATAGGTAATATAATCATGATGATCGGCTCTTTGGTTTTATTGAATATCGTTTCGTGGCAGATATGGACATCGGCCATTACAGTTATAGTGCTTATTTGGGCATTTCGGTATAAGCGGGCATTGAGGCAACTATCCAAACCGAAACTATGGATTTTCTTTGTTGTGCTGACCATGTCAACAACGCTTGTTTTTGCATGGATTGGTGATGAAACAATTTCAACGGCACAAGCCCTGTTGATCGGACTTCAGATGAATTTCAGGGCAATCGTCATTATCGTAGGGTTCACTGTGTTGGGAACCGAACTTTACAATCCGGCTATCAGGGCGTTTTTCATGAAAACAAGTTTCAGAAAACTGCCACTGGCACTCGAAATGTCTTTTGAAAGCCTTCCATTGATGATTGCACAGATTCCTGATGTGAAAAGTATCATTAAAAATCCCACATCCATCATTTATCAGGCGATCATGCTTGCCGAACATCGGTTAGCTGAACTAAAAAAGCCTGATTTCATTCAAAAAATATTTATCCTGACCGGTGAGCAGGGTGGAGGTAAAACTACCTGTCTGCAAGGACTGTTGGTCAATTTTAGAGAAAGAAATATGGCAGTTGGCGGAATAATCAGCCCAAGGATAATTGAAAATAATGAAACAACAGCCTACGATATTATTGATGTTGCAACCCATGAAAGAGAGTCGTTTTTAAGATTGGCTGACATTGACGCTCAGGCAACAATTGGTAAGTATCGGATGATTACACAAGGCTGGGAGTTTGGTTGCAAATCACTGAATTCGGCCAATAATCTGAATAACAAGATTGTTTTGATTGATGAAGTGGGCAAACTGGAACTCAACAATTTAGGATGGGCACAAAGTATTCAGGAATTACTGCACACTTCGGGCAATCATCTTTTGCTGGTTGTTCGCAAACCATTCGTCGAAAGCGTGATACAGAAATGGAACTTGAATCCATGCTTTGTTTATGACATCTCCGAATTTGAATGTCAGGCAATAGACAATCAGATTGTTAAAGAGATGGAGAAATAGAGTTTTCGAATTCAACCCGTGTAGAAGTTGATAAAAAGCCTCTAAAAACGGCTTTAAGCGTTTGCCTTTTTTGGATCAAATTCATTTTCCCAGATCGCAATCACAACTGTCGCCAGACAATTCCCAATTACATTCACCGATGTTCTGGCCATGTCCATCAATTCATCAATGCCAAGAATGATGTAAATGGGCCAGATGGGTAATCCAAAACTTGAAGCAGTTGCCATAAGAATAACCAACGAAGCCCTTGGCACGGCTGCCACTCCTTTGCTGGTGAGCATTAATGTAAATACGATAAGTAACTGCTTCTCAAATGACAAGTGAATTCCGCTGATCTGTGCAACAAAAATTGTCGCCAATGAAAGGTAAAGCGTAGTTCCGTCCAGGTTAAAGCTATATCCCGTTGGCATGACAAAAGCCACAATTTTACGTGGTACGCCAAATTCTTCCATCCGTTCCATGGCAACCGGCAAGGCTGATTCGGAACTGGTTGTGGCAAAAGCGATGGCCACCGGTTCTGAAATTGCGGCAATAAATTTACGAACAGGAATTTTGAATGCCAGTGCAATTGGAAGCAATACCCCTACCAAAAACACAATCAATGAGACATATAGCGTTGCCAGAAGTTTAAACAGATTTACGAAAATATCGAGTCCCATCTGACCTATACTATATGCAATGGCTGCAAATACTGCAAATGGCGCAAAATACATGATAAGAGAAGTGAACTTGAACATGGTTTCGGACAAGGCCTCTGAAAAAACGATCATGGGTCTTTTGAATTTGTCTTTTAACATGGCTACAGCAATTCCGAAAATGATACTGAAAATAACTATCTGCAGGACCTGCCCATCGTAAATTGCCTTGGCGATATTTTCAGGGAAAACATGAAGAATAACATCGGCTCCTTTTAAAACCGGAACATCCTGAAGTTCTTTATGGGCAAATGTGTCAGGCACAACAACACCGATGCCGGCTTTGCTAATATTGATTGCAAACAAACCGATGAATAACGCAATAGTGGATACAATTTCAAAGTAGAGAAGTGACTTCCAGCCCATGCGCCCCACCTGTTTCAGGTTCGAATGACCGGCAATGCCAACAACAATGGTAGCAAAAAGCAGCGGTGCAATGATCGTTTTTATCAGCCGTAAAAAAATCTGACTTATCACGTTCAGATTCAGTGATATATCGGGAAAATCAAATCCAAATTCGGTTCCTGCAATCATACTGATTAAAATCCAGGTCGTGAGTGACCGTTTCATGGCAGCATAGCCAAAAAGTACAGCAAGAAATATCCATCTGGAGACAATCAGTACCGTTTTGTTGATCACAACGATTTGATAATGATTGAGTACTGTCATCAGTGAAACAAGAAATAACAATACAAGCATTGAAATAATATACCTGGCTGCTACTTTCTTTTTGGGAGAAGAACTAGTTTGACCGGGCGCTTCTATTGTGTGACTCGTCATAGGATACAGATTTAATTTGGCATTAACAAAAATAGTAATTTATGGGCTTGACTTCCCAAGGAAATGCTCAGTGTCTACAATTTGTTTTTTTCTGAATCGAACCAACAAAATACCAATCCGGGTGTTATACAATCATCAACTACACGGTTCACTTTCTTTAACTTAAAGGAGTGCCACTTTTTTTGATTATTCATACATGTTTTTTAATAAATGCAATATAATGAGATTACCATCGATCCTGATGTTGGCTGTTACACTTTTTCGCTTTTTCTTCCTGTGATAAAACAGAAGATAATAAGCCACAGGATACTACCACTGAGATTAGTAACTCCCTGCATTTCAGCTTTAAAACACCCGATTGGGAAAGGTTTATTGATTGTTCGCAGCTCGATCTTGGTCCGGTTTACCAAAACGACAGCACTTTTTATGTGTCGGCTACTTCAGCCTCAACACTCGAAACATTTTATTTTACCTATCCTTCCGACAGTTCCATAATGGTTCGTTCAACGAACATCGGCAACTATCCCATTCAACTTTTCGGCAGCCATGAAAGCTATTTCGAGTTTTCACAGAAACTGCCAATCACAGCGGGAAGTAATACCAGGCTCGTGAGTGAAAAGGGATTTTCAGCAACAACATACAATGAAGTTGTCGAAATTAATTATGTGAATTCTGAAACTGAATATGCTGTATTTCAGATCAAATGCCGTTATAGTATGATAGCTTCGGTTTTACCTGAAGCGACGACCAAACGAAATATAAGCGGTACATTTCATTTTAAGGTGAGAACTTACAGGAAATAACCTTCATGTAGGCTAGTTGATTTTTCACAATATTCTTTCCGGTTAAAACGCGTCTTCTCTTTTTATCAGCATAAGTGCAGATATAAATTGGTAGGTTAATAGCCTAAAGACGAGTCTGTCACATTTTTAATGTCAGTATTGACGAATTTCCATTTTTATTGTATAATTGTGTTCTGAAGGTTGTTTAATGGTTGCAAACAGAAACTTCTGTTGCCTGGTAAACAAATTAGCCTATAACAAACACACAGAAAACAACCTGATTGTAAATTTTTTAGTGATTCTTGTTTAATGAGTTTTTGATGTAATAAACAAAATATTCCTTAACCGTAAATTGATTTATAACCACTAAAATTTATGCAAAATGAAAAAAACATTGATCATTATTTCAGTTTTCTGCGTGGTTTTTATGCCCGCACTTGCTGAATGGAATCAGGTGCCGAATAACCTGCAGGAACCGATTGTTGACCTGGCTGCAACAGATACCTCTGAATTAATTGCGTTGGGAGCAAGTGGTAATATTTTTGTTTCAGTCGATTTTGGCCAAACCTTTCAATTAACGTATGATGCAGGTCCTAATGACAGAATGAATGCATTGTACGCAAATAGTCTTTTGCAATATGCCTGCGGGGAAAATGGAAAAATCATTGAATATAACGGGAGCGGATGGGTTGAAAGCAATACACAAACAACAAATCAGTTAAATGATATTCATTTTTCTGATAATCAGTTCGGATTTGCCGTTGGCGAACTGGGAACCATTCTTAAAACCGAAGATGGTGGAAATAATTGGGATACAGTTAATAGCCCGACAAATCAATGGCTTACGAGTGTTTTTGTTTTTGATCCGAATAACGTCAAGATTGTCGGGGATGGTGGCCTAGTAATAGGCACAACAAATGGTGGACAGACCTGGGACCAAACAATAATTCCGGGACAACCGTGGCTTGGCAGTGTATGGTTGAATTCCCCAACAAATGGTTGGTTTTCCGGAACAGATGGCATCTTGTACCTGATGGATGAATTTGGATATTCACAATACAATACCGGCACCACCAATGGAATTGTTTCGCTGAATATTCCTTTCCCGAATTATGGCCACGGTGTTGGTGACAATGGTTACATCACACATTGGAATGGGACTACATGGGATGAAATAGCGGGTCCGACCACTGATTGGCTTTATGCCGTGACCAGTGCTTACAACAATGATAGTAAACTGAATGAAGTGAATGTTTATTCTTATGCCTGTGGCGAGAATGGCACCATCCTGGCCTCGACAGATGTTGTTTTAGGAATCAATACGCCTGCATTTCCTTCAAAAAATGTCTTCCTGTATCCAAATCCTGCATCAGAAAACACATTTTTATCCGGTTTGCTTGAGGGTGAAAAAGCAGAAGTAACAATTGCATCAGTAACAGGGACAAATATTTGTTCGGTTCATCTTGAGCACCCATTACATATTACTTTGCCTCTTGCCGGATTGGCTGATGGAACCTATCTTGTTTCAGTCAAGACCGATCGTGGCATTTTTGTTGAAAAACTGATTATCAGACACTGATGTCGAAACTTTTCGTTTCCTGATCCAAAATACTTTTGTTCGATAAATAGCAGAATAAGCATTTGTTTTGGGGGTTTTGTGAAATGAAACAGTGAGATTCAATACCTGAAATTGTCTGGTGCAACCGTTTTCTGAATTATAACTTAAGAAAAATCAATATTCAGTATTGATAATTGGTTTGTTCACCCTAATTTTACGTTTCCCTTTCGCGATTGAAATTCTTTTAGTGTAAAACTATTATCACATATTCACATGAAAAATTACCGGTTTCTTTTACTTTTTATTCCATTATGGATGTTAGTTAATTCATTGGTTGTTGCCGGGAACGATCCTGCAGTTTCCATCGAACCGCCTTGCTGGTGGGCCGGAATGAAAAACCCGAACGTGCAACTGATGGTTCATGGCAAAGATATTTCATTCACAAAAGCTGTTATCCGGTACGAAGGTGTTGAACTGGTGTCACAAACATTGGTTCAAAACCCGAATTATATTTTCCTGAATCTGAAAATGAGTCCTGAGGTTAAGCCGGGGAAATTTGAAATTTTGTTCATGAAAGATAATAAGCCGGTGTTTACCTGTGAATACGAGTTGAAACAGCGAATGGAAGGTTCTGCCCAACGTAAAGGTTTCGATAATAGTGATGTTATTTATCTTATCATGCCCGACCGTTTCGCCAATGGTAATCCTGACAATGACAGTCAGGAAATTATGTTGGAAAAAGCGGATCGTTCCAATCCGAACGGGCGGCATGGTGGCGACATCAAAGGCGTATCAGATCATTTGGATTATTTGGCCGATCTTGGAGTGACGGCAGTTTGGCTCACTCCCGTGCTCGAAAACAATGCGCAAGCATACTCTTACCACGGTTATGCTATCACCGATTTCTACAAAGTTGACCCGCGCCATGGGTCAAATGAAGAATATGCCGCCATGGTCGAAAAAGCCCATACAAAAGGATTAAAAGTAATTATGGACATGGTTTTTAACCATTATGGAACCGGTCATTGGTGGACAAACGACCTGCCAATGCACGACTGGGTGAACGAATGGCCCGAATTCACACGCTCCAATTATCGTGGCGGAACCATTTCAGATCCTTATGCTGCTGATGCTGACCGAAACCAAATGTCGAAAGGTTGGTTCGACGGACATATGGCCGACCTGAATGCAACAAATCCTTTCGTTGAAACCTACTTGATTCAGAATAGCATCTGGTGGGTTGAATATGCAGGTTTGGACGGAATCAGGCAGGATACTTATCCGTATTCCGATAAAAATGCCATGTCGAACTGGATGAATGCATTAAACAATGAATATCCCGGTTTTTCGGTGGTGGGCGAAGTCTGGCTTAATTACACCCCTCAGGTCGCTTACTGGCAGTCGAACACCAAAAACAAGGACAATTACGATTCAAAATTGGATTATGTGATGGATTTCCCCTTGAAATATGCTATCAACAGTGCTTTTAACGAGCAAAATGGATGGGACAAAGGCATACTTCGGCTCTACGAATCGCTCAGTCTTGATTTTGTATATAATCAGCCCGACCATATTGTAAATTTCGCCGATAATCACGATTGTGACCGTATTTTCTCGGCATTGGGCGAAGACAAACAAAAAATGAAGATGGCCATGACATTTCTGCTTACTGTTCGCGGATTGCCACAGCTTTATTATGGTTCAGAAGTGCTCTCAACCGGTTTTGAGCATCAGGGTCATGGCTTCATCCGCAATGATTTTCAGGGTGGCTGGCAAGGTGACCAGACAAATGCCTTTACTGCTGATGGAAGAACGGCTGATCAAAATGAGGTTTTTAACCACATCCGCACCTTGCTCAATTTCCGGAAGGAAAACAAAGTGATGCAAAACGGCAAACTGAAGCATTATTTGCCTCAGGATGGCGTCTATGTTCTTTTCCGCTACAACGATAATGAATCGGTAATGGTGATATTGAACAACAACAAAGAAGAGAAAACAATTACCGGAAAAAGGTTTGCCGAGAGTTTGAATGGCTTCAAATCCGGCAACGATTTACTACATCGTACCTATTACGAAAACTTTGAAAGTATTGTCATTCCGGGCATGTCTTCAAGGGTTATTCAACTCAAATAAAACAAATGGTAGTGAGGAAAATGTAAGGCAAAAGAAAAAATGTTAAAATGAAAAAATACATATTCATCATGGCCATTTTGATGGGACAATTTACACATAGTTTAGCGCAGGATAATCTGAGCCAAAGCCTGGGGAACCTTGTTTCGAATGACTGGGATGGTAAACGTCTTGAGATTCAGACAAGTCTCGGTAAAGTAACAATATCCTTTGTTGACGAAGGCATTGTTCGTGTGCGCGCAGTGAAAAGTGATTTCACCAAGGATTTTTCGTATGCTGTTGTCGAACAAACGGCCAATCCGAAAATTGAATTTAGTCAGAACCGTGGTTTTTTGCAGTTGAAAAGCAGCGTAATTACTGTTCAGATTACGGAAAGACCGGTCAGGATTGGCTTTTATACCACTGATGGACAATTACTTAACGAGGACGATCCCTCTTTTGGTACCAGCTGGCTGGGAAATGAAGTCACTACTTACAAAACCCTTCAACCTGACGAAAAATTTATTGGCCTGGGTGCCAAAACCGGTAGTTTAAACCGCTTTGGTTCGGCCTTTGTACATTGGAATACCGATAACCCGAATTATCAATCATACAGCGATCCGCTCTATACAAGCATCCCGTTTTATATGGGCATTGTAAATCGTAATGTATACGGTATTTTTTTCGACAATACCTGGCAAAGCCGGTTCAATTTCGGCGCTTCCAACAATCGTTTCTCTTATTTTTCGGCTGATGGCGGCGAAATGGATTATTATTTCTTCCACGATAAAAGTGTTGCCGGCATCATCGACCTATACACTCAATTAACCGGACGCATGCAAATGCCTGCTCTTTGGACACTTGGCTATCAGCAATGCCGCTGGAGTTATACCCCCGATACCGATGTGCTCAATGTGGCAAAAACATTTCGTGTCAAGCAGATTCCTGCCGACGTAATGTATCTCGATATCGATTATATGGACGCCTTTAAAATCTTTACCTGGCATCCAAAAAACTTCAGTAATCCGAAACAACTTCTCACCGATTTAAAAGCGATGGGTTTTCACACCACAGTGATTGTTGATCCGGGTATTAAAGTCGAAAAAGGTTACCACGCCTACGAAGATGGGTTAATAAAGAATTTGTTCGCCGTTTATCCCGATGGAACACCTTATACGGCGCAGGTTTGGCCGGGTTGGTGCCATTTTCCCGATTTCACGAATCCCGACGCCCGGCTTTGGTGGGGAAGTCTTTTTAGCGGTTATGTCGATCTTGGTGTGGAAGGTTTTTGGAACGATATGAATGAATTTTCCACCTGGGGCCAACAGGTTCCATCCCTTGTTCAGTTTGACTGGGAAGGCAAAAAAACCTCTTATCTCGAAGCAAAAAATGTATTTGGTATGCAGATGGCCCGAAGCACATTTGAGGGCACCCGCAAGCTGATGAACGGCAAACGGCCTTTCATTCTTACACGTGCCGGTTTTGCCGGACTGCAACGTTACACGGCACTCTGGACCGGTGATAACCAGGCACATGACGAACATATGTTATTAGGCGTGAGGTTGATAAATACCCTTGGATTATCTGGCGTGTCACAGGTTGGGTATGATGTGGGCGGTTTTATTGGTAATGCAACTCCCGAATTGTATAGCCGCTGGGTTAGTCTGGGCGCATTTTCACCTTTTTTCCGGGGTCACACCGCACAAAATACGCTACGATCTGAACCTTGGTCTTACGGTGAAGAACCTGAAGCCATTGCTAAAAAATATATCAGTTTCCACTATAATCTTATTCTTTATATTTATTCAGCATTCAGGCAATCGACCCAAACCGGGCTGCCGGTTCAACGCAGCCTGGCCATCGATTATACTTTTGACGAAAATATCTATAAACCAGCCTTTGGAAACCAGTATTTGTTCGGTTCAGCATTTCTGGTTGCCCCTGTAACCAGCGATCAAAAAGCCGTAAATGTTTATTTTCCGGAAGGAAACTGGTTCAACCTCTATAACGATAGTTTTATCACAGGTCAGCGCGAAGTCATTGTTGAAGCGCCGCTCAATCGATTGCCTGTTTTCGTGAAAGGTGGCAGTATTATCCCGTTGCAGTCAGTTGTACAAAACACCAGTGAAAGACCGGATGAAACGCTTGAAATACATGTTTACAAGGGCTTACAATCTGAACCATACTATTGGTACGAAGACGATGGCAGCACCTATGAATTCGAAACGGGTAGCTTTTATCAACGGGAGATAGCCCTTGACCTTCCAGGCAAAACACTTCGTTTGACAAAAGCGGAAGGAAGTTTTCATAGTAAATTCGCTAAAATCCGTTTTGTGATGCATGGCTTTGGAACCGAAATCGTTGGCTTAACGGTTGATAAAAAGCAAATTGGTTTTGAAAATTCCACTAATTTTATCGACATATTAAACGAAACAAAAAAGTTGGATAACCTCAAAATATTTACCATCGAAAATACTGAAAATCAAATAAATATTAATTGGTAATACATAATAAAATGAAAAAGAAAAACATGAGTCTGTTGGGAGTATTGGGCCTGTTGTTTGTGATACTGGCCATCGGATTGATCGCCTGCCAATCGGGGAGAGTTGCCGAACAACAAGAGGTGAAAGCGCGTCCTGTTTCCTCCGTTATTACACCCGATTGGGCAAAAGATGCCACTATTTATGAAGTAAACACACGTCAGTTTACCGCTTCTGGAACCTTCGATTCCATTGTGCCACATTTGCCCCGTTTGAAAGCCCTTGGGGTCGATATTCTTTGGTTCATGCCCATTCATCCGATTGGGAAATTAAACCGCAAGGAAGGATTGGGAAGCTATTATTCAGTCCAGGATTACAAAGGCGTCAACCCTGAATTTGGTACCATCGAAAGTTTTAAGTCGCTGGTTGACAATGCCCATAAACTGGGCTTCAAGGTGATTATCGACTGGGTGGCCAATCACACTGCCTGCGATCATCAATGGGTGACCGACCATCCTGAATGGTACAAACACGATAAAGATGGAAAAATTGTTGCTCCTTTCGACTGGACGGACGTTTCACAACTTAACTTTGAGACCAATCCGCCACTGTGGGATGCCATGATAGGTGATATGAAATATTGGCTTACCGAGGCAAATATTGATGGTTTCCGTTGCGATGTAGCCGGCATGGTTCCTGTTGCTTTCTGGGAGAAAGCCAGAACAGACCTTGATGCCATCAAACCGGTGTTTATGTTGGCTGAAGATGAAGGAAATACGGCCCTGATGACCAAGGCGTTTGATGCCAATTACGGTTGGGAATTTCATCATATCATGAACAAAATAGCCAAGGGTGAGAAAAATGCCAATGATGTTTTTGCTTATTATAAAAAAAATGATACCCTGTTCCCGGCAAACAGTTTCCGGATGAATTTTACGTCAAACCATGATGAAAACTCATGGAACGGAACCGAATTCGAACGCATGGGCGCTGCCGTAAAAGCCATGGCAGTATTGGGTTTCACCGTTCCCGGATTTCCGATGATTTATAACGGACAGGAAGTGGCACTCGATCATCGGCTGAAGTTTTTTGTGAAAGATGAAATTGACTGGAAAAAAGAAAGTGATTTCACTTCCTTTTATAAAAAACTGAACGAAATTAAAAAAGACAATCCGGCTTTGTGGAATGGAAACTTTGGAGGTGATTTACAGCGTGTTGACAACAGTAATTCCGAAAAAGTACTTGCATTCAGCCGCACAAGAGGAATCAATAAAATTCTTGTTTTAATCAATCTTACAGGTGAAGAACAAGAATCCGGTCTCGAAAGCAAAAGTTTTGCCGGTTCATACACCGATCTTCTTAGTGGTGAAAAGGTGCTGTTAAATACTTCGAAGGAGGTTACCATGCCTGCCTGGTCGTATTTGGTGTTGAAGTAAAGAATACCGTAGACCGGAGACGGAAGACCGAAGTTGCGTGTTAAATTCAAAATGCTAAATGCAAAGTCAAAATGCAATAGTTGGAAGACGGAAGACTGGAGACCGAGGACTGAGGACCGAAGACTTGAGACTGAAGACTTGAGACTGAAGACTGAGGACTGAGGACTGAAGACTGAGGACTGAGGACTGAGGACTGAGGACTGAGGACTGAAAACTGAGGACTGTAGACTGAGGACTGAGGACTGAAAACTGAGGACTGAAAACTGAGGACTGAGGACTGAAAACTGAGGACTGAGGACTGAAAACTGAGGACTGAGGACTGAAAACTGAGGACTGAATTAATCACAGCGTTCTGCCGACTTAATATAAACGCATCATGTTAAACAACATTACGGGTATTATTCTGGCCGGCGGGCAATCGAAACGCATGGGCTCTGAAAAAGGACTCGTGCTTTTGCATGGAAAGCCACTCATCAGCTATGCCATCGGGATTCTTTCCGGGTTTTGCGACACTGTGCTGATTAGTTCAAATAGTGATGCGTACGATGATCTTGGATTGAAAGTGGTTCCTGATCTGCTGGCCAACAAGGGACCGATGGGTGGGGTTTATTCCTGTTTAAAAGAGGTAAAAACCAGCTTTGCTTTTGTGTTATCGGTTGATATGCCCCTTGTCGACAGGCAAATCATTGATCGGTTACTTGCAGAAAAAGATGAATATCAGGTGGTATTGCCTTGTTTACAGGGATTTGTGCAGCCTGTATGCGCTTGTTACAAACACGAAATATTGCCTTTGCTGGAAACTGAACTGATTGCTGAAAGACTGAAGCTCAAAGGTTTTATCGAAACATTGCATTATAAAGCAATTGATATAAGTGTGGAAGATGGATATACGTTATTTAGTATCAATACGAAAGAAGATGTTTTGAAGGCATCGGGCATGTCATTTACCGGCGCTGCTTTTGCCGGATAAGATCTTATTGTTTTCATTGTTCATGATGACTTACATTTTTGTAGTCAATTGTACTACATTTGTATAGTAATATATTCATTATCAATTAAAAACAACAATTATATGAAAAGCACTGCAAAAATTTTATTTCTTTTTATATTGCTTGGTAGTATTGCCTCCGGATGCAAAAAACTTCTCGATGTTGAGTTTGATGCCACTTTCAAGGCTGAAATGCCGGTTGTTGTAGCTGCATCTGCGCTCAAAGACGGATTGGCTGAATTTACCTTTGACGTTTCTGACAGCATTGACCCTACCACCAACAGTAATTACGACAAATATTTCGAAAAAATAAAAAAAATTACAGTAACATCGATCATTGCAACTATCAAAAATCCAAGTAAACCGGTTACCTTGCTTAACATGACATGTGAGGTGTGGGAAGAAGGCTCAACAACAAAAACAACCTGGACTTTCCCATCTACTGTCGTTGTTGACGGTACAAAGTTTACATTTACTGATGAGGGTAGGTTTGATAAAATTGAAAACATGTTTTTTTCCGGAAAAACAATTCACACCCGTTGTTTTGGTAAAACTGATGTATCAGGTGTGACTTTTACAATCGTGACCGAATATGGCACCAAATTCGTTGCCAACCCCCTGAACTAAATTTGCATTAAACATAAATACTGAGGCTGTTATTATTATAATGACAGCCTCTTTTTATGAAGATACACAAAGGAGCGTCCTATAAAAATTCAGTTTATTGAGTTTAGAAAGGATTTGAATTTGAACTATTCCGCTATGCGCCCGCGATAACCAGTATGTGTCTCATCTGGCCATGAATCCTGCATCTGGGTATGAAATAGGTTTTTTAGCAGGAATATTTTGCTGATTTGCATATCCCCGAAAACGATTCAAAACCAAAGTAATGCACAATTAAATTTTGTAAACAAAGTTTTTTTCAATAATTAATGTATTTACTTTACATCTGTGAAAAATTATTATAATTTTGACGCGATTATTTAGAACCAATATTAATAAAACCAGAAAAACATGAAAAAGAACCTCAAACTAATTTTAGGAATCCTCCTCATCGCTTCCGTATCGTTCGGTTGCAAGAAACTTCTCGATGTTGAATTCGATGCTGATTTTAAGGCTGATATGCCGGTAAGCATCGCTGCCGATGCCGAGCCCGACTCCGTCTCAACCGCAAAAAACACCAACCAGGATTGGTACTTTTTCAGTGTATCAAAAACCATTGACCCTAATGACAATGCGGATTATAATAAGTATGCCGATAAAATAAAGGACATTACCGTTTCCACCATTACTGCTAAAATTACAAACCTAAGTAAGCCATTATCTGTGGAGTTACATTTTATCGTTTTTGATGTTAGTAATAGTACTTTTGTTACTTTCTTTTTTCCTGTGACTCCTGTTTTTGAAGGCAAAACATTCACTTTTATTGATGAAGATGGTAAATTTGACAAAATAAAGGCCATGTTTAAGGACGGACATATGGTTGAAACAAGTTGTGCAGGCTGGACTAGTGAACGTGGTGTTACTTTTAAAGTTGAAACCATTTATGGCACCAAAATGGTGGCCAACCCATTGAACTAAAGATAATTGATAGTTTAAATGAAAGAGCCCGTTGATTTCTCAGCGGGCTTTTTCTTTTTCAGCCAACGGATGTGGTTGTGTCAGGGTATTGAAAATATTTTTGATTTTGTGTTTTTTGGATCAATCTTTGTAATATTGCAAAGAAGATAACACAATTTGTCATCACTGAAATTTAATTCACAACTCAATTATTCTAATCTCATATGGGGTTAGTTCCCCGCCGCTCTGCGGCGTAAATATTTTAACTTTGTATGTATGGGTGAAAGCGAATATATACATAAATCACATAATGTATCAGTACTGTTGTATCATTTTGTTTGTCCTGCCAAAT
>CAITDJ010000005.1 GCA_903891085.1 uncultured Bacteroidota bacterium
ACGGAACCTCAGCGGTTTCATTTCTGATGCTTGAAGTGATTGAAGAGCTGCATATTCTGCAACCAGGAAACTCGGTGCACATCAGCGAAAAAACGCCTGATGAATTTCTGACTGCAGCAATCAAAGTCATCCGTCAGGGTCATGGCTATCCCTCTGTCTTCAATCCTGATATCTATATCCAGGAAATGCTCCGGCAGGGCAAATCGCTTGACGATGCACGCGAAGGCGGTTGCAGCGGATGTATTGAAGTGGGTGCTTTTGGTAAAGAAGCGTATCTTCTGACCGGTTATCTGAATGTGCCTAAAATTCTGGAAGTTACATTAAACAATGGCCTCGATCCGGTAACAGGTAAAATGGCTGGTATCGAAACCGGCGATCCACGCACTTTCGGGTCTTATGATGAACTTTATGAGGCGTTTTTAAAACAGCTCCGTTATATCATTGACCTGAAGATGCGTGTAAGTAACTATATTGATCGTATGTTCGCCAAATATGCCCCGGCACCCTTTCTTTCGGTGGTGATTGAAGATTGTATAAAAAAGGGCCGGGATTATTATGATGGCGGACCACGTTACAACACGAGTTATATTCAATGCTGCGGCCTGGGAACTGTGACGGATAGCTTGTCAGCACTGAAAAGGCATGTTTTTGAAAACAAGACTTTCGGCATGGACAAATTTTTAAATGCTGTTTCGAAAAACTTTCAGGGTGATGAAATCCTTCGTCAGACCATCATCAACCGGACACCATTTTTTGGAAATGATGATGATTATGCCGATTCAATTGCCTTGAAAATGTATAATGATCTGGTAGATACCATTGATGGAAAACCCAACATCAAACCCGGTGGGAAATACCATCTCAATATGCTTTCGACCACCTGCCATGTCTATTTCGGTAAGGTAATGGGAGCTTCGCCAAACGGCCGGCTGGCAGGAAAATCCATTTCTGACGGCACTTCGCCTTCGCATGGTGCCGACACCAAAGGCCCGTCAGCGGTGATAAAATCCCTCACCAAACTCGATCACACCAGGTCGGGAGGCACCTTACTGAACCAGCGTTTTCTGCCAAGTCTGCTGAAAAAAGAAGAAGACATTGTCAAGCTTGGACAGCTAATACGTACCTATTTCAAGTTGGGCGGTCATCATATTCAGTTTAATATTGTTGATACCGCGACTTTGCTCGCTGCACAATCCTGTCCGGAAGATTACCGCGATTTGCTGGTTCGTATGGCCGGATACAGCGATTATTTCAACGATATGAATGCTGATTTGCAACAGGAAGTGATTGAACGAACTGAAAATGAGGCATTTTAAGCCATGTCGAAAAACCTGATCTTCGATATAAAACGATATGCCATCAACGATGGTCCGGGCATCCGTTTGGTCGTGTTTTTTAAAGGATGTAACCTGCATTGCAGCTGGTGTCATAATCCTGAGAGCATTTCGGCAAAACCAGAAAAAATGTATTCAGTGCAAAAATGCATACTTTGCGGAACCTGTGTGGTTGATTGTCCTGAAAGTGCGCTCTCCTTAACAAATGAAGGAATCGTAACACAGCATGATCTTTGTATCCTGTGTGGAAAATGCGCAGAAGTATGCCCAACCAAAGCCATTGAGATGTCGGGGAAACCAATGTCTGTTTCAGAATTCATGGAGGTTATCGAAAAAGAAAAAATATTTTTCGATCAGTCGGGAGGAGGCGTCACCTTTTCAGGTGGAGAACCGCTGTTTCATGCCGAATTCCTGATTACGTTACTCGAGAATTGTGGAAAAAGAGGAATTCATCGTGCTGTCGACACTGCCGGAAATGTAACTGAAAAAATTATCCTGGACGTTGCAAAACATACTGATCTGTTTTTGTACGATTTGAAGATGATGGATTCAGCATTGCATAAAAAATGGACTGGAAGCAGTAACGAATTGATTTTGAATAATCTGAGTTTATTGGCATCAATTGGTGCCAACATCATCATACGTATTCCGCTGATTGCCGGAATAAATGATACAGTTGAAAACATCAGCCAGACTGTGCAATTTATTGCCGGACTGGCCGGAGAAAAGAAAGAAGTCCATCTGTTACCGTATCACGCCATCGCACAACATAAATACCTGAAACTTGGAAAATCTGATGATTTTGAAACACTTCAGGAACCGGATAGTGAAACCATCCAAAGGGTGATTGAACAGTTTGAAAGCGTAGGTATAAAGGCAAGCGTTGGAGGATAATCCGGGTATTTTACTGCTATTTTGAAATAACAATTCCAAGTATTTCGTTGATTTTGAACCGGATACTGTCGAGATGTTTTTTTTGATGCATCAGAATCATCTGATCTTCAAAACTGGTGGCCTCCTTCAATTGAATGGAAACGGCCTCAAGACGCGCATCAATAATACGTTCCTTGTATTTATACAGACTTGAAGTAATGTTCTGCATCAGCGTTTCCAACTCTGTTTTCACAAAGATTTTTTTTCTTTTCCAATCGTGAAGTTCGTAAGGCGAGGAAAGCAAATCGGCCGAAAGCAGTGCCACATCTGGCTCCGGGTTGCTGATAAACTGATGTTCGCCCGGCACAACGCCTTCGTTGATGGCAATAGCAAACAGGTCGAAAATCTTTTTATGGGTTTCGTTTTCAAACACAATTTGATCGTGCGACAGATCATCGATGATAAACTGCGCCACATTTTCGCTGTAATTGACTTCGTTGCCAAATTCATCAGGCACCTTGTGGTTTACCTCGTTGCGTCCAAAATGCAACAGAATTTTCACCAACTCACGTTCCTGATAATAGGTTGGACTGGTTTCAGGCCCTTCTGGTTTCGGCAATTCCTGCTGTGGAGCTGATTCAACTGCCGGTTCAGGAAAATCGGGGCTTACTTGTTTGCGGAAACGGTTCCTTAAGATTTTATTCAGCTCATTCAATAATGTCTGCTCAGGCAATTCGAGCAAACGGCTGCATTCTTTCACATATACCGAACGGTAAATGGAATCAGGAATCAGGGCGATGGTCTGGACAATTTCCTTCGCCAATCCGGCTTTTTTTATCGGATCGTTGGCCGTTTCTTCAAGCAGCAGATTCGTTTTGAAACTGATAAAATCCTTCGAATTTTTCGCGATATACTCTTCCACCTCAATACTGCGGTGTCTTCTGACAAATGAATCAGGGTCATCGCCTTCGGGAAACAATACGATGCGCACATTCATCCCTTCCTCGAGCACCATATCGATGCCACGCAGCGAAGCCTTGATGCCTGCATTGTCACCATCATAAAGGATGGTAATATTGTTGGTGAAGCGACGTATCAACCTGATCTGTTCGGTGGTGAGCGAGGTTCCGGAACTTGCCACTACATTCTCGATGCCGGCCTGATGCAGGGTGAGCACATCTGTGTATCCTTCGACCAGAAAACAATTGTCTGCTTTATTGATGGCTGTTTTGGCAAAATAAATACCATAGAGCGATTTACCTTTGATGTAAATCTCTGATTCAGGTGAATTTAAGTATTTCGCTTTTGATTTTTCTGAATTCAGAATTCGTCCGCCAAAACCGATAACCTTGCCGGTAAGGTTATGTATCGGGAAGAGCACACGTCCCTGAAAGCGATCATACAGATGGTTGTCGTGTTGTGTCGAAAGGCCTGTTTTCAGCAGCACTTCTTCGGTATAGCCCGCGGCCAATGCATGTTTACTGAAAGCATCCCGCTTGTCGGGACAATAACCCAACTGGAATTTTTTAATGATGGCTTCCCTGAAATCACGCTCCTTGAAATATCCCAGACCCACCGCTTTTCCTTCGTCGGAATTGAAAAGTGTTTCTGAAAAATAGGTCAGCGCAAAACTATTCAGGTTAAAAAGCCGTTCACGTTCGTTCAGCGCAACCATTTCTTCGGGCGTTTGCTCCCGTTCTTCAATCTCGATATGGTATTTTTTGGCAAGATAACGAAGCGCTTCCGGGTAAGACGAATGTTCGTGCTCCATGATAAACTTGGCCGAATCGCCTGCTTTTCCGCAACCGAAACATTTGAAAATACCTTTGGAGGGCGATACCGTGAACGAGGGCGATTTCTCCTGATGGAAAGGGCAAAGCCCTATCAGGTTACTTCCGCGGCGTTTCAGGTTAACGAATTCACCCACCACCTCTTCGATGTGGGCACTTTCCAGAATTTTGGCTGTGGTATCTGCCGGTATCACGTATTTATTATTTTGTGGCTAAGTTACAAAATGCTGTGAGTTTGATTAATTTTACTTTGTATTATTGCACGAATAATATATCTGAACACATCTTATTTTATTGAAATTCAAACCGATATAACCATGAATCAAGTGAAACGCTTTTACCGTTCCCGGACAAATAAACTGTTGGGTGGTGTTTGTTATGGTCTTTCCGAATATTTTGAGATCGATCCAAGTATTGTCAGAATTGCCTGGGTGATATTTACCATGCTGGGTGGCGCCGGATTGCTGGCCTATCTGATATGCTGGATTGTAGTTCCTGAAGAACCATTTATGCCCTGATGGTGGTTAATTGGAGAAGTGGGAAGTGCGGAGGATTTGGGAATTTGAAAATGTGGCCTGCCTCGGAGGCACGATGAGGGAGTTGAAAAAGTGCAAAATGCAAAATGCAAAATGCGAATGCAATATGCAATAGGAAGTAAGTGGGAACCCCGATGTGGTGCATGATTGAAGCCTGATTTATCGAACTGATTCAGATTTCCATAATAGATCAGGGGAAGTCTAAATCCTGTGGTCTTTTTTGATTTCAGTCCGGTAATGGCAACCTGAAAATTCAGCAATTGGCTATTTTGCAAGCCAACTCTCCACCTCTTCCATCTGCACAGCAGGAAGATCAAGCTTATTTTTCTTACGGTAGCCGTTCAGTTTATTTTGAATAACGGCTGCTTTTTCTGCCTGTAACATTTCGACAGATATAAAACCAGCCGGCACCAGATGGCTGGCCCAGGCTGCTGAAACACCGATTTCGATGAAGTCGTCGGCACTCACACCTTTTCTTATTTTTTCGGGACGCATCTGCGGGAAAAACAATACTTCCTGAATGGTTGTGTTGCCGGTGAGCAGCATCACCAAACGGTCGATACCGATTCCCATGCCCGAGGTGGGTGGCATTCCATATTCGAGGGCACGCAAAAAGTCCTGATCGATAAACATGGCCTCGTCATCGCCGCGTTCTGATAAGCTCATCTGGTCTTCGAAACGTTTGCGCTGATCAATCGGGTCGTTCAGTTCGGTATAGGCATTGGCAATCTCCTTGCCGTTGATCATCAGCTCGAATCGTTCGGTGAGTTCAGGATTGTCGCGGTGACGTTTGCAAAGTGGTGACATCTCCACCGGATAATCGGTGATAAAAGTAGGCTGAATATAATGGTGCTCGCATTTTTCACCAAACAGTTCATCAATCAATTTGCCTTTTCCCATGGCTTCGTTGATCTCAACACCCAGTTTCCGGCATATCGTGCGCAGTTCTGCCTCGTCGCTCTGGCTGACATCGAATCCGGTATGTTCTTTGATCGCATCAAGAATCGTGATCCTTTTAAAAGGTGTCTTGAATTCAATTTCATTGTTATTGACAGTCACCTTTGTCCCACCCGTTGTTTCAACCGCTACCCTTTCGAGCATTTTTTCGGTGAATTCCATCATCCAATGGTAATCCTTGTAGGCCACATAAATCTCCATCACCGTAAATTCAGGGTTGTGGGTACGGTCCATGCCTTCGTTACGGAAATCTTTTGAAAACTCATAAACACCATCGAATCCGCCAACAATCAGGCGTTTCAGGTAAAGCTCGTTGGCAACCCGCAGATACAGGGGAATATCGAGTGCATTGTGATGTGTGATAAACGGACGGGCAGCGGCACCACCCGGAATGGGTTGTAAGATCGGTGTTTCAACTTCAAGATAACCTTGTTCGTTGAAAAAATTACGCATCGAATTGATGATTTTGGTTCGTTTGATAAAGGTTTCTCTCACTGATTCATTCACAATCAGATCGACATAACGCATACGGAAACGTTGTTCAGGATCGGTAAAGGCATCGTAAATCTGTCCGTCTTTCTCCTTCACAATAGGCAATGGCCGAAGCGATTTGCTTAATACTTTCAGTTCACGCACATGGATTGTGATTTCGCCCATCTGGGTAACAAACACATAACCACGCACACCGATGATGTCACCAATATCGAGTAAGCGTTTGAAAACAGTGTTGTACATGGTTTTGTCCTCGCCCGGACAAATATCGTCGCGTTTGAAATACAACTGAATCCTGCCATTGGCATCCTGCAACTCGCAAAAAGAGGCTGCCCCCATGATGCGTCGGCTCATGATGCGGCCGGCAATGCTCACCTCCTGAAATGCAGCTTCACTGGCCGCAAAATCACGGAGAATTAACCTGGTTGTTGTTGTTACGTCGAAGGCTTCGGGTGGAAAAGGGTTGATACCCAGATCATACATCTCTTTCAATGCACCCCTGCGCACTTGTTCCTGTTCGCTCAAAATCAAACTCATATTGAAAATTTTCGGCAAAGATAGGGAAAGAAGTTTGGAGTGCCCAAAATGAGCGAACGTTAGAATTGAAATAAACAAAAAGAGGCGAACCAAACCGATCCGCCTCTTTATAATATTTGGCTATAGTAATTAGTCTCTTACAAGAATTTTCTTGTTAAACGTTTTGCCATTCGATTCCATCTGAACGAAGTAAACGCCTCTGGCAAAGCCTGATAAATCAATTACCTGTTGGGTGCTTCCGAAAACATTCAGATTTACATTGTCAACAACCACTTTACCTAAACTGTTTACAACACGCACCTTCACGTCTTTTGCAGTTGCACTCGACATATTGATGGAGAATATACCGTTTGTAGGATTTGGCAGAATTGACAGTGCAACTCCGTTCACCTGTTCCTCGATAGCGGTACATTCATCTACAACAACCAATTGGGTGGCCACATTGCTGCATCCAAACTCAGCATCGGTATAGGTATAGGTCACTTCATAAGAACCTGCGCCTACGTTTTGAGGATAGAAAAATCCGTCAACCACACCATTACCTGAATAAACCCCACCGGCTGGTTCGCCCTGGGTCAGTGCTACCGGATCCCAGAAGCTGCAAAGCACAGGGATTTCGCTGATGGTTACTACAGGTAGTGTGTGAATATTGATAAAGCCTTCTTTCATTTCCGACATTGATTCAGAGCCATCGGTTATGGTGAGTGAAGCATCGAACAGACCTTCAGTACTGTAGGTAACAACCGGATTCCATTCGGTGGAAGACTCAGGTGTACCACCTGGGAATACCCATGTGCAGGTTAAATTCTGACCGATTGACTGATTTTCGTAATGAACTTCTGTAGGTCCACAGCCTGAAGTTACATCGGCAGTGAAATTGGCTGACATGGTGTTTCCTAAGTCATTAAGCAACACTTTTGCACTGTGCATTACTTCCTTGGTGCTGTTGTTCTGAACCCAGGCAACCAATTCGCAATTGCCTTTTACCCAACTGTTGTTAAAGGTGAAGGTAAGCGGCACGATGAGCGTTTCACCGGTAGCCATCGTAATGGGGGTGCCGGTCTGACTTGGAACCATCAAGCGGTTCACAAAATTTACTTCCGTCATTCCCTGCCAGTTTACCTGAATGTCTGATTCAGTCAGTGCAAGATGAACCACGATATTTTCTACCTGGTAATCTGCCACTTTTTGAATTTCAACATTCACTGTATAAGAATTTAATTCATTGCTACCCGAAATATTTACCAAAAAAGAAGAGGGTACATTCAATCGGCTGTTCACTTTAGCAAGGTAATTCGGATACATACTCACCGTATGATTTCCGCCAACACTCGCGTTTCTTCCATCAAAATAAGCAGTAGGATAACCAGGAACACCATAATATGAATTACGTGCATTTGAATAGGCATTGGTATAAGCATCACCGTTATGATTTTCAACAATTGCCACCGGATGGCCGTTTTCGATTAAATCATCGGCACCCATGGCAGCACCCGGACAATACTGACACCAGGTACCGGTTCCTATTTCAACCAGAACCATCTCACGTGGAACCTGTGTTTGGGCATAGTTGAACAAAGTCAGTGTAACAAAACAAAGGGTTAGAATCGCTTTTCTCATCGTTTAAACAGATTTGTGATTAATTAATAATTAGTTTTCTTTGGATAGTTGTTTTTCCTTCAATTACCAGATTGTACACACCTGAGGCTTGTCCGGTTAAGTTTATCGGAAGTAAGCAGGTTGAGGCGTTTACGTCATCCTGACGATACACCGTGTTACCGGAAGCATCATACACGATGATTCTGAGATTCTCATTTGTTTTTTGATTGATTTTAAGTGTAAACATACCTGAACTTGGATTTGGATACACTTCAAATGCTGTTCTATCGTTTTCATTAATTCCTGAACAATCGAGGAATTCAACTACTACATTGGTCGAACGTGTAACACAGTTATGTTCACTGGTCAGATCCACAAAATAAGTAATGGCACCAGCACCAACTGTTTGACCATTGAGTAATATTGATTGCGTAGTTTCTCCATTTGACCACAAATAACTGTATCCATCGATTCCGGCAGTTAATGTATATTGTTCGATCAAACAACGGGTTGTATCAACACCAAGATTAGCAACAGGAGGCATTTCAAAGAAACTGACTTCAACCGTATCGCTGCTCATACAGCCAAGCGGGCTGGTAACAATGACGGATAATTCATGTGTTCCATAACCCAGTTCTGCCGGTGACACGGAAATACTTTGTGTTGTTTCACCATTCGACCATAAATAGGAAGATCCGCTATTCTGTGCATCAAGGGTGACGGCTGCATCGCCACATTGCTGCTGATCTTCGCCAATATAAACTGTTGGCAGTGCTTCAATGGTAACCACCGCAGTATCCTGACTTGCGCAACCAAATGTGGAAGTTACAAGCACTGAAATTTCATGTACTCCAACACCAAGTTCAGCAACCGAAACAGTCAATGTTTGCTCTGTTGAACCCGTTGACCATAAGTAAGTTGCGCCTTCATTAGCGGCATCAAATGTAACTGATTCGTCACCACATAAAATAGCATCTTCTCCAATACCGACAATCGGCAAAGGATGCACGATAACAGGAACCGGAGCGCTTTGGATGGTGTCGATATTTTGCACTGCATAAGCAAAATAGGTTGTTGTCACCACAGGACTCACCACAGGATTTTGTTCGTTTGAAACAAGTTCGCCTGCTTCTGTTTTCCAGAAATAAGTATAACTGCCCGAACCACCGGTTGCTTCGGCAAACAATTGGGTTGAGCCACCTTCGCAAATCTCGCTTAGTTCGGTTGAAGCATTAAACAAAATATCAGTGACGGTCAGATGAATTGGCACAACAACCAATAAGGTGTTGGGGTCGTTACTCGAAATGTTGAGGTTAGCAAAATATTCACCCAAGGGGATATCGATTGTATTAAATGTTACAGTAACTGTATCTGAGGTACCAGGTGCCACAATACCAACTTTTGGTGAATAGCCTAACCAGCTCACAACATTCAATGTATAATCTTCGACTTCTCCATAGGTAGTTGAACCACAAGGAGTCACTTCACCGGTATAGGTAATGCGGATTCGCATACGGGTTGAGCCAGAAGCAGCCCCCACCGGAGCAGCGATATTCGCCGTATATGGGCCATTCCCCGGAGTTCCGGTTACAACAACGGCTTCGTCATCAAACACTCCATTCTGGTCCCAGTCGATCCAAACACCACATTGGTCGCTACTGTAAGGCGTTCCGTTCGTTACGGTAAGCAATACAGCCTCATCGCCAACTTCTGTCGAAAGTGAGGTGTTATCGGCATAGCCATCGGCGCCTGAAGTCTGGTCAATAAGTCCCATTTGTACCTGCGAAATGTATTCATCACCGCCACCTGACGCATCACAATAATCTTTGGCTTTGTTATTTACATCAATAAATTCAGACGCGATAGAATAGTTCATTGGAAGCTGACCAATATTTGAAACAATTAACTGACGTTCTGCTGTTTCGTTTGGTTGCATGCTTAAGGTGATACTTGCCGGGTTAACAGCGATATGGGCATCTCCCCACTGAACACGTTTTGTAGCAGAACCACTTTCATCACCAACGTAGGCTGCTGTTACAGCATAGGTATAAATTCCATAATTAGGCAATTGGTCACTAAAGGTAGTAAGGGTTGTTGTGCCTATCAAAACACCATCGCGATAAACATTAAAGTTTGTAAATCCCGGAGCTGTTTCATAGTTCCATCCCAGACTTGTAACGCCTGTTTCAAAGGTAACCTCAGCCGTTAAATCGAAAGGTCTGCTAAGTGAATTTGTTTCAAAGAAAGAGGAATATGTCATCATTTTGCCATCGCGGTTATCAGGCCAAACAGGATATACCATACCATCGTTAGCTGAAATTCCAAGATAATCACCCATATAACCACCGGCCAGGTTTGGAATTGGGGATGGAGTGAAAGCAACGTCAGAAACTTTGAAATCTTCCCATGTTTCACCGGCGTCATAACTGTTGGCGCAGAAAGTTTCACATTGGTTTGAATTCACATTACGGTCGCCATAAAATATTGCGCTGAGTGTGCCGGTAACAGGGTCACAGGTAATCCACGGAAAATAATGTTCTTTTCCTTCGCCATAGGGGTTTTGGTTAATGCGGGATGGGGTTGACCATGTGGTACCGTTATCGGAAGACTTGATCATATAAACATCGATACTTTCGTTGGTATTTACACCAGGTATTCCGATATTGGTCCAAACGACGTATAAATTACCATTGTAGCTACCACCTGAGATATCGACTGCCATCACAGGAAATGAATTTACACGATGATTTTTACTTGTTTCCGTTGTACGAATACCACGGATATTGTCAATAATTTTCACAGCGGGTTCAAAAGTGGCACCACCATCAAGAGAACGGGTAAAACCAATGGCACTTTCATCGGATGGCCAGCTGTCATAAACAGACCATACTGCATACACCTCACCATTTGGGCCTGTATTAACGTTAACGCCCTGGTTGTGACTGCCGGCGTTGATAGCGGTACTAAGCGGAGAACGCGCAGTCCAGGTATCACCATCATCTGTTGAACGTGAAATGACTATTTCTGAATCGTATGAACCGCCAAAATCAGTCCACACATTGTATAAATTTCCTTCATATGGGCTGTTGGTGCTGTTGTCAATCCAGAAATGGTTTTTATCAGCCAATGACCCCGGATTGGGTGAAATGGTGCGGGTTGTCCAATTTTGTCCATTGTCATCAGAATAGGCAACACCTTGTCCACCAGGATTTGAAATGTAGTTCACATACCAACGACCATTCAGGCCAATGGCAGTTGCCGGGTCACCTGAATTACCGCCACCTGCACCCTGTACTTCACCTCCCCAAGTTTCTGTTCCGTCAAACGAAAAGAAATCGTTCGCACCATAAAGGTTACCAACCGGGTTTTCAGTGGAGTTGTTCGAATTCAACACAACCAAATTATCGAGAGGACTCACAAAAATGGAATTTTCGCTTTGGGTTGAGTTTTCTGTTGTAACAGCAATATCAGGTGAATCCTCGGTTACAACCGAAAAGGCTTTGATTTTACTACCGGTGAATACTGCTGGTGCTGCGCGCATTTCGGGATTCAAAACATAAAGGCCCTGAGCGGCGAGACGCTTATAATAACCGTTGTTGTCGACGCGCGTATCCACCATATTTCTACGGTCGCGTTCCGATTTTTCGCTGCTGCTGATTACCCATTGAAGCCCGACGGCCAATGTAATCACCAATACTAACAATAAGAGAGATAAAGATTTTTTCATAAAACTATTTTTTTTATTTGAATTTTTTCAAGCGCTCAAAAATAAATAAAATCTTAAGTTAACCAACAAATTGAGAAGAATTACATGTATGAATAGAGATATTTAGTGTTTTTTTCCAAATAATTTACAAAGAATCGCAATGAACCGGAAAATCTTGCAATAAAGTATAAAGGAGCAGGGCAAGTTGATTAAACCAACGGGTAGGGTATTTCAGAAAACAAAGTGAACTTCATGACAATATAAATTGTCATACTCAAGTGTATATCTTTGGCACAGTGTCTTTATTCAATACCCTCAATCCATTCATTGCCAATGCTTTTAATTCATCTTCACCAGGATAAACATGCACCGGTGCAATGCGATGCACCCGCTCAATTACCTGATTAACGAAATATTTATCGTGTGCGATACCTCCTGTAATCAATATACCATCCACATGGAACTTTAAAACGGTCGCCATTGCACCAATTTCTTTGGCAACCTGATAGGCCATGGCATCATAAATCAGTTTTGCATAGCTGTCGCCGGCCTGAATACGTTGTTCCACATCATAGGCACTGTTTGTTCCTAGATAGGCAACCAAACCGCCTTCGCCTTTTATCATCTTCAGTAATTCTTTTTCAGTAAATTTATTACTGAAACATAGTCTTACAAGCGCTCCAACCGGCAAGGTTCCGGTACGTTCCGGCGAAAACGGACCATCGCCATCCAGGCCCTGGTTTACATCAACAACACGACCCTGTTTGTGCGCGCCCACTGTAATTCCACCACCAAGATGCACAACTATCAGATTCATTTCTTCATACTTGCGCATAATTGACTTGGCATGCTGCCTGGCAACAGCCTTCTGGTTGAGGGCATGAAAAATGGAAACCCTGGGTAACAAAGGGTGTCCCGAAATACGGGCAATATCATCCAGTTCATCAACAACAACAGGATTGGCAATAAACGCCTGGGCATCGGGTAAGGATTGTGCAATATCAAAAGCAATCAGCCCTCCAAGATTACTTGCATGCTCACCAAAAGGACTACTCTTGAGATCGCGTATCATGGCTTCATTCACTGCATAAACACCTGATTCGATGGGTTTTAAAAGTCCGCCACGCCCAACCACCGCCCGAATCTGTTCAAGATCAATCTCTGCTTCTTTCAACTGATTCAACATCAATTCTTTGCGGTAATGAAACTGATCCGTAATTTTTTCGAAAAGGTCGAGTTCCTCGGATGAATGCCTGATTGTCTTAATATACAATGGGTCTGTCCCTACAAAAACACCGAATTTGGTGGATGTAGAGCCTGGATTGATGGTCAGAATGCGAACTTCTTCGGTGTTGCCCATTATATGAAGTTTGATCTCAAATTGATACTTTTCTTTTACCTTGTTTATGCATTTCAGTTATTCGTCACAAGTAACCAACCATTGGCTCAGGGTGCAGTGAGGGCTGCCAGCGCAATTGAATATAATTTTGTTTTTGAACTGTCGCCGCGTGAAGACAATACTGCCGGAACTTTTGCTCCGACAACCATAGCGCCTAATTCACTCCCTGCAAGTTTGGTGTTAGTTTTATAAAAGACATTTCCTGCCTCAATGTTTGGAAAAACCAGACAATCGGCATCGCCGGAAACATGGCCGCCAATTTTCTTGATTTCGGCACTTTCACGGTCGATGGCAATATCAAGCGATAATGGTCCGTCAACATAAGCTCCCTTAATCTGACCCCGATCGGCCATTTTCGAAATAATGGCAGCATCAAGACTCGAAACCATGCGCGAAGAAACCTGTTCAGAGGCACCAATGATCGCAACTTTAGGTTTTTCAATTCCCAACGCATGTGCGGTATGAATGAGATAATTGGTGATAGCCACTTTTTCGTGCAATTCGGGTGCAGGCAAAATAGCCACATCGCCGACAATCAGTAACTTATGGTAGTTATGATTTTCAATGACAGTCACATGGCTGAGAATGGCTCCTTTGTTCATGAGCCCTTTTTCTTTGTCGAGGATTGCACGCATATATTTATCGGTACTCACCAATCCTTTCATCAACAGATTGCCCTCTCCGGCATTGATCAACTCAACAGCTTTGTAAGCGGCTTTCATTTCATCGGGTTCGTGAACAACCTTGAATTTTTTTACGTCGATGTTGTGGGCAGCACAAACCTTTTCGATTTCCTGCTGATCACCTACCAGAGTTCCTTCAACCAATCCCAAATCAATTGCCATATCAACGGCACTTATTGAATGTTCATCGTTCGCATATGCGGCAACCAAAATCTTTTTTTTGCGGCTTTTCAGCACTTCAAACATTTGGTCTAATTTCGTGATTTTCATTTTTTTAGACTTTTTTCTTTACTATTTTATTGTTAATTCTTTCACATTCAGCGGCAAAGTTAACCAATTTCGTCAAATGGACAAGGCCTTGATTAAGATTTTAATTTATTTATAATCAATATATTAACTATCCGCGTTTTTAACATAATCCAAAAAAAAAACAGTGTTTGAAATTGTTGGTTTATTGGGTATAAAAGTCAATCATCCGGATGATTGAGGCTTCACAGGCACCACAAAATACATGTCCCTTGAAAGTGTGCATCAGACAGTCGTGGGCAGGACGGTACATGCCTTTGGCGACATAGCCACCCCCTTCGAAAACACCAATGGTTTCCTGAAAATCAATGATATCGGGCGTTGGAACCGGAGTTTTGCTGCCTAACAGATGTTTCCATTTTTTATCGAAATCGACAAGTGTTGTGAGGTTAGGCTCCCAGGGTTCTATTTTCAGATTGTAAAAATCATCATAGGATGTTGAGGAATCAAAATATTCATCACCCAAACCAGCAAATCCGTGACCAAATTCGTGCACAATTATTTCTCCTGAAAGTTTGTTTTTACTGGCACTTAAACTGTAAAAATTATAGATGCCGCCCCCTCCATATTTGGTTGAATTTACCAGAATATATATTTGGTCATACGGCACCAAACCAGCATAATCGCGCACCGATTTGTTATCGTAGGTCATACAATATCGCTCGCTGTCGAAGGTATAATAACTTGACGACAGGGCTGTTGCCGGCCATTCATCCGTGGCAGGAATGATAGCCCCGCTTTCTTCGGACGGAATCATTACAGCGCGCAGATTAAACTTATGCTGCTGTGTTTTGAACGGTTCAAAGGCAAACATTTTCTCATTAAAATATTGACAATCAGCAATAAAATCGCCCAATTCGGCTGTGGTATAGCCGTCACCAAGAATAACAATATCGACAGCATTGGCTGATGGGACATCTGTTTTAATATCAAATATTGAAATTTTTCCTGCTTTAGCGGGTCGGATAAAATAACTTGACGGATCGATATTGCACGAAAACTTTTCTTCCGGCACACCATCATGACTGCGACTAAAAAGTGATAAAATCACCGGCTTTTTAGGAAACGGAATAATCACTGTTTCCGAGAAACTTCGCACCAACAATTTGGCCTCACCGGTTGTTTGCCATTCACCAAACAACGAACTATAGCCACGTGAATAAATGATTTCCTTGCTGCCTGCATCAAACACCTTCACGCAATACTCGCCATAATCAAAGGTATCGATCAGGTTTTTCTTCGATCCACCCCAGAAGGGTTCTTCGATGAGTGCGTCGAGGGCAAAATATTCAGTTTCAAAATTGCCTGCATGTGTATAATCAAAACGCAAACTTTTATCTACAAAAATACTGTCGAACTGCGCATGCACTGTATTCAGGTTCAACATTACCAATAATAAAAACAAATATTTTTTCATAAACCGGTGTTTTAGGAATCAACGAGTAAATTTACACAATTTTGTAACCGAAGCCAAAACCGTTCGTCTAAATTGCTGCATGCAACACGATAAGGATATTGTCTGGATTGATAGATGGCTTGCGGGAGACCAGCAAGCCTTCAGGCAACTTGTTGTCAATCATAAAGATATGATTTATACAATCTCACTGAACATACTTAAGAACGCTGAGGAAGCCGAAGATGTCGCTCAAATGGTCTTCATCAAGGCTTTTCAAAAAATTGACACTTTCAAACGGACTGCCTTGTTTTCGACCTGGCTTTATCGGATTGCTTACAATTTATCTATCAGTGAATTACGAAAACGTAAGCAACGATTTATCGAAGTAGATGGCCTGAATTTCGAAAAATTAGCACAAACCATGCCTGATGGAGAAACTGATGGTCAGGATAAAGAAGAGGAAGCCAATCAATTGTTATACGCCATGGAACGCCTTGAGGCGGAAGAACGTGGGTTAATAAGCTTGTATTATATTCAGGATCAATCGGTCGAACAAATCAGCACTATCACCGGATTGGGACAATCAAATGTCAAAACAAAGATGTTCCGTATAAGAAAGAAACTGCACGCAATGCTTCAAACAGAAAAAATACATTAATTTTACTGCTATGAATACCAGGGAAGAAAACCATATCGATCAAATGCTAAAGGCGCTGAAACCTGCATCAGCCCCGGTGGATTTTGAAATGAATGTCATGAACCAGCTTGTAGGTATGGTACCTGAAACCAACATTTCGCTTTTATCACGTATGCATTTTTACCTGTTATTGGTCAGTCTGGGTGCTGTGGCAGTTGCTGCTTTTTATCTGGTTGGAATTGACAAGATTCAACTGTTATTTTCCACCTATCCTATCTTTGCTTCAGCATGGATACACACTGGCACCCAGCTTTTTGCCCCCGTCATCAACTCATTTTCACATATTCCGGCATTGGTGATTCTCATTGGGGCAATTCTGGCCGTATTGCTGATACTTGAGAGAATTTTACTTAGAAAAACCGGTCAATCGGCAGTTGTGTTTTTGTATTAATTAGTCAAGAATTTCCGGCTGCGTTTCCATGATTCCATTAAGTTTAATTAAACATATCGAATCCGCACTTACTGAAATTTCGGGCTTAGCTGATCGTGTTCGTTCCTGCGAAAGCATTGGTGGAGGCTCAATCAACACAGCCTGTCGCATTGAATGGGCTGGTGATTATTATTTTCTGAAATGGAATTCGGCTTCAAAATTTCCGAAAATGTTTGCCAATGAAGCCGAAGGGCTTCATCAACTGAAAGAATCGAATTCCATTACAATTCCCGAAGTTTTCAAAGTGGAGGAAACCCGGACAGAAGCTTTTATAATGATGGAATTTATTCATCAATCTTCCCCGAACCGCACTTTTTGGGAAACATTCGGGATGCAGTTGGCCGAATTGCACCGGAATACATCCAGTCATTTCGGAAACATCCACGATAATTATATTGGTTCCTTACCACAATCAAACGCAACGCATGAAAACTGGTCCGACTTTTTTGTGTTGGAACGCTTGTCACCCCTGGTCAAGCTGGCGCGTGACAACCAAAGAATCGCAAGCGTACATGCATTACAATTTGACAAACTCTACACAAAAATTGAATCACTTTTCCCGCCCGAAAAACCAGCTTTGCTGCATGGAGATTTGTGGAGCGGTAATTTTTTGATCAATGAAAAGGGCTTGCCTGTGCTCATTGATCCGGCCGTTTACTATGGCCATCGCGAAATGGATATTGCCATGACAAAATTGTTTGGTGGCTTCGAAACGGGATTCTATGAATCGTATAAGCGGTATTATGAATTAGAAAAAGGATGGGAGAAACGCATTGATCTTTGCAATCTCTATCCGCTTCTTGTGCATTTGAACCTGTTTGGAAGTTCGTATCTGTATGATATTGAACGAACATTGAGATATTTCGTACAATAGAAACATGTATAAGTATTGAAGATTTTTAGGGTTAGTGGGGTTTATTTTGGTTAAATAGTATAACTTCTGGTTCAACAGCTCGCCTCATTCACTTTTTGAACTCGTATTTTCTTTTCATATAATCCTATATTTCCGTAATTTTGCCGCTTGCTTCTATAGCTTTTAACTGCCATTTTTTAATATAAAAAATTATGTCCAACACGACTGAAGATGTTGCCGGAGCCGAAAAACGTTCGCTCAATTTTATTGAAACCATCATCGAGGAAGATATTCAAAACCATAAAAACGATGCGCGTGTCCATACCCGTTTTCCACCGGAGCCAAACGGTTATTTACATATCGGACACGCCAAATCCATTTGCCTGAATTTCGGTCTGGCCGAGAAATACAATGGTAAATGTAACCTGCGTTTTGATGATACCAATCCCGAAAAAGAAGAAACAGAATATGTTGATTCCATCATGGAAGATGTGAAATGGCTTGGTTTTCAGTGGGATAAAGAACCATATTATGCATCCGATTATTTCGACCAGCTTTATTCCTGGGCAGTAAAACTGATCCGCGACGGAAAAGCCTATGTGGATGATCAGCCACAGGAGACCATCAGCCAGCAACGCGGAACCCCTACCCGCCCGGGGACAGAGAGCCCATTCCGTAACCGCACCATTGACGAAAATCTTGATTTATTCGACCGGATGAAAGCAGGTGAGTTTGCAAACGGAACACGTGTGTTACGCGCAAAAATCGACATGACATCACCCAATATGCATATGCGTGATCCGGTTATGTACCGCATTTTGAATGCTGAGCATCACCGTACGGGCGGTAAATGGAAGATTTATCCGATGTACGATTACGCCCACGGGCAAAGTGATTACCTCGAAGGAATTACCCATTCGTTGTGTACGCTTGAATTTGAAGTGCATCGTCCCCTTTATGACTGGTGTCTTGATCAGATTATTGAGACAACTTATCGGCCGCGACAGATCGAATTTGCCCGGCTAAACCTGAGTTATACTGTGATGAGCAAACGAAAACTGCTCGAACTGGTAAAAGGAAATTATGTAAACGGATGGGACGATCCACGCATGCCCACCATAGCCGGACTACGCCGTCGTGGCTTCACGCCTGCATCTATCCGGTCGTTTGCCGATCGTATTGGGGTTGCCAAACGCGACAATGTGATTGATGTTGGCTTACTCGAATTTATTGTGCGCGAAGATTTGAACAAAATCACACCACGCATGATGGCCGTGATTGATCCGGTTCGTTTGATGATCACCAACTATCCTGAAAACCAAACCGAAGAAGTTGAACTGGTGAATAACCCTGAGGATCCTGAAAGTGCATCGCGAACCCTTCTTTTTGGAAAAGAGCTATTTATCGAACGGGATGATTTTATGGTGGATCCACCAAAGAAATTCTTCCGGCTCGGTCCCGACCGCGAGGTTCGCCTTAAAGGCGCCTATGTAATAAAATGCGAGAATTATGACCTGGATGCGCAGGGCAATGTTTCGACAATCTATTGCACCTATGATCCTGACACAAAAAGTGGTACCGGAATTCATCAACCTAAGATTAAAGGGACGTTACACTGGCTTGAGGCCAGCAGTGCTGTCAATGCTGAAGTACGACTCTACGACAGGCTGTTTGTGGATGAGGATCCGGCAGGCCATGCTGATAAAGACCCAATTGAGTTTTTAAATCCTGATTCACTGAAAATTGTCACAAACAGCATGATAGAACCTATGCTGGCCAGTGCAAAAACAGGCGACAAATTTCAGTTTCAACGTATCGGATATTTCTGTGCTGATAATGATTCCACCACCGAAAACCCGGTGTTTAACAGAATCGTATCGTTGAAAGACAATTGGACAAAAGAGAATCAGAAGTGAGCGCTGTGTGTTAAACAACTTGTATATTTAATTCAATTGTTTAACTTTGCAGCCGAAAATGCCTGATAGTGTAATTGGCAACACGTCTGACTCTGAATCAGAAGAGTTTAGGTTCGACCCCTAATCAGGCAACACCACGCAACAGAAGGTTCAATGCAGCAATAGCTGTTTTGAACCTTTTCGCATTTATAACCTCAACCCGCTTTCAAGACGAAAATTTGAATTATTACCCTGAACCTGCGACCGATCAGGTGGTTGAATTCCTTAATGTTACAATATTACTTTAAACAGATATTATTGTATTTTTCGAGTAACAAACCTGATAGATTAATACACTCCATCCTTTCAATATTCAGGCTTTACATATTATTTTAGCAATTTTTATGAATTTTCTTATTGCAATAAGAACAAACTAAAATTACATTTGCAGCAAATTTTAAGACATGAAATATACACAAAATTTAAATGAATTTGATATTCTTGACCTGTTAAATGAATATCACTCTGAACTTAGGAAACTTGAATACAAAGCCGAATTCGTAAAAGGTAAAATCGGGGAGCTTGAAAATCTGTATTTTACACTTAAATCGAGTAAACTTACGGCTGCCAATGAGTTGCAGAAAACTGAAAAATCAAATGAATTTGTTAATAAGACCACAACAAAAACAAAGGATATTTCTGATAATCAAATCGGTGAAGAAGAAACGGTTAAAACACGCAAACCTTATCCACTTTCTCGCTACGATCAAATAATATTACATTGTATCGAAGAAAATGGTCGCGCAACATTAAGTAAAGATATTTTTGATCAGACCAAAGCAAAGGCGATTGAAGAAGGTATTTTTGAGTCGGAAGAAAAAGCAAAATCGAAGATTAACCAGTGTTTGGTGAAACTTACAAACCGCCGTGGCGACCTCAGAAAAGTGAACCACAAAGGACGCGGATTCGCCTATGCCCTGCCTGTATGGTTCGATGAAAGAGGAAAAATAATAAAAGGACATGGAATAAAACTTGGATTATAATTTTTTTTTCAGGCTAATGTAATAATGGCGATGCCGGAAACTCAGGTGAGTTTCCGGCATCGCTTTTTTATATCAACATTCTTGACTTATAAGGTAATATTCAGCATGCAATGCTCAACCAAACCCGTAGTAGGACCCTCCTTTTTCGGTGCGCCTCCGGTGGGTGTTTTCAATAACAATTTGCTTCTGTTCTTCATTATAGCTGTCCCATTTTGCAATTTCTTCGCCCGAACGGTAACAGCCAACACAAACCTTATCTTCATCCATGGTACAGATTAACTGACAAGGAGATTTAATTTTCTTTTTAAATAATGACATCTCTGCTTTAGGCTTTATGGGATGAACAGTGAGGGCTTGAAAATGTTCAAATTGTCGGGCGAATAAGTTGGGCTATTCCTTTTGATTTTGTTCCAAACCATACGTTATTGGCAGCATCAACGGTGATCCCGGTGATCCAGTTGTCGGGTAATCCATTTGCAGTTGTGTATGATTTCCAGGTTGTTCCATCAAATGATGAGGCCCCGTATTGGGTTCCAAACCACATGATTCCGCTCTGGTCCTCCGAAATTGCATCAACCCTGTCATACACCAGACCATCCGATAAACTATAATCTATGATGTTTGCCCCTTCAAATAAACTTACACCGGCCAACGATCCAACCCACAACCGGTTTTTACTGTCAACAAACATGGTTACAATAAAGTCAGCTGAAGGTACCGCTGCCAGATACGTGGTCCACGAATTGTTGTTGAATTTTGAAATACCGTATTCAGTTCCAAACCATTTATTACCATCATCATCAATGACCACTGCTCTTACTATATTATGCACCAAACTGTTGCCTTGATCTTTTTCATAATTTATCCATTCGGTTCCATTAAAAAACGAAACACCTTTTCCAAGCCCAACCCAGGGATGGTTATCGGCATCAATGGCTACATCAAAAGCATAATTATAATTTAACCCATTGGTTGTAGTAAATGAATTCCAACTATTGTTTTCAAATGATGAAACACCATAAGGTGTGGCAAACCAGATAATGTCATCAGCATCAATAGCCAATGAATTGATTTGATGATAGATAAGCCCCTGAGGAGTATTATAGTTTGTCCAGGTTCCATTACTGAATTTCGATACACCGAACTCGGTCCCAACCCACAAATTGCCCTGAGAATCGAATTTTAAATCACTCACACTATTATTAACCAACCCGTTCTTCGAAGCATAATAATTCCAGGTGTCCTTTGGGACCGGACTGTCAGGATTGTTATTGCATGCAACAGTAAAAAGCAACATAAAAAAAACACCACAATTTCTGAGAATTTTCAATATTGTTTTCATAAGTAAATTATTCTTCGTGCAGATTCATTCGTATACGTGAAGCCACAATATCAATGGCAACCTGATTGGCTCCGCCCATCGGTATGATAATATCAGCAAAGCGTTTGGTAGGATCAATAAACTGAAGGTGCATCGGCTTCACAAATGATTCGTAATGTTTTAACACCTCGGTAAATGTTCGTCCCCGTTCTTCTATATCACGCTGTATAATACGCATCAACCGGTCATCACCATCGGCATCGACATAAATTTTGATATCCATTCTATCGCGTAATTCGGCATTGGTCAAAACCAGAATTCCTTCAACAATAACGACTTTGGTAGGTTTTACCGGGATACTTTCGGTGGAACGTGCGCAGGTGATATAGGTATAAATGGGCATGGGGATCGTTTCGCCCTTGTTCAACTGATCAAGATGATGGATAAGTAATTCCCATTCAATGGAATCGGGATGGTCGAAATTTATTCTTTTGCGTTCCTCTGCATTCAGGTGGCCATTGTCTTTGTAGTAAGAGTCCTGTGAAATAACAGAAACGGAACTTCCGGGCAATGCACGGATAATTTTTTTTACTACGGTTGTTTTACCGGAACCCGAACCGCCTGCAATTCCAATGATGAGCATATTATTCAATTAAATATTGCACAAAAAAGCCGGGAAGTGTTCGATAAACTTCCCGGCCGTAAATATACTAATAAACTGTACTCTATTACGCAAGAAATCCGAGTAATATACCGGCAGCCACTGCACTTCCAATCACACCGGCCACATTCGGGCCCATGGCATGCATTAATAAATGGTTTGTTTTATCATATTGTAATCCTACGATCTGCGAAACGCGGGCACTGTCGGGCACCGCCGAAACACCAGCGTTCCCAATCAAAGGATTCATTTTATTACCTTCCTTTAGGAACAGATTAAGGATTTTTACAAACATGACACCACCAAATGTTGCAATAATAAATGAAGCAGCGCCCAATACAAAGATTCCAACTGATTTCGCTGTTAAAAAAGTTGTTGCCTGGGTAGAAGCGCCAACGGTCAAACCAATTAAAATGGTTACAATATCAATCAAGGGTCCCTTTGCTGTATCGGCCAGACGCTTGGTTACTGTACTTTCTTTTAACAAATTACCAAAAAACAACATGCCCAACAAGGGCAATCCGGATGGGACGATAAAAGCAGTTAGCAACAAGCCGATGATTGGAAACATAACTTTTTCAGTTTTAGATACGGCACGTGGAGGTTTCATACGAATCAGCCGTTCTTTGCTGGTAGTAAGCAAACGCATCACCGGGGGTTGAATTACCGGAACCAACGCCATATAGGAGTAAGCAGAGATTGCGATCGCCCCCAACAAATCAGGAGCTAATTTAGAAGCAAGAAAAATAGCAGTCGGACCATCAGCCCCTCCTATGATTCCAATTGATCCTGCTTCAGATGGAGAAAAACCCAAAAACAAAGCGATGGCATACGCACCAAAAATTCCCAATTGGGCGGCAGCACCTACCAACATCAATTTGGGATTTGAAATCAAAGCAGAGAAGTCTGTCATGGCCCCTATACCAAGAAAGATCAATGGTGGGTAAATACCTTGCATCACACCAAAATATAGGTAGTTCAATACACTGCCCGATTCATAAATTCCAATCTGAAATCCCGGAGTGAAGGCAATATTACCCACAAGAATACCAAATCCAATGGGTACAAGCAGCAAGGGCTCATATTCCTTTGCAATAGCCAGATAAATAAAAGCCAGTCCAATACAGATCATAATAAAGTGACCTACAGTAAAATTGGCAAATGAAGTATAGCTGAAGAACTGATTAAGATGATCAGCAATAAATGTTAAGTAACTCCCAGAGTATTCCATAATTAATCACCAATTACAATTAATACATCACCTTCCATCACACTATCGCCTTTGCTCACTTTCAGTGAAACAACCACCCCTTCCTTATCGGCGTTGATAATGTTTTCCATCTTCATGGCTTCGAGCATCAGGAGTTTTTGCCCCATTTTAACCGTGTCTCCTTCTTTTACAAATACATCAAGGATCACGCCGGGGAGCGGTGATTTGATGCTCCCTGCCCCTTTCGGTCCCGACGGGTTGGCAAATTTTGCCGTACTCGGTGCCGAATCGGTACTGGGGACGCTCATGCTGCGCACCAACCTGGGCGTTTTGGTCGCTTGTATCTGCTTGTCAACCTCCACTTTATAGGTTGTTCCATTCACTTCCACATCGGCTTGGTTGCCATCAATGTTTTGAATCTCGACATCGTAAATATTACCGTTTATGGTGAATTTAAATCTTTTCATATTTCTGAATTTTTATGCTGACTATATGTTTCAATTCGATGGATTAATTTTCATGATCTAACGATGTGGATTTCTCAATCCATATATCTTCGAACTCCAGGGAGAGTAGGTACGCGCCACTTTTTTGATGGTCAGCACGGTTTCTTCATGGTCGTGTAACTCGTTTCTATACAAGTATAAAGCCATTGAAATAGCTGCATTCACCTCACCCGAAATATCCTGAGTCTCATTGATATCTTTCAGCATTTTTTCTTTGGTGAACAGTTTTTTCAAATCGATCGTATACAATCGTCTTGTGTTTTTAAAAACCAGGTACAACAGAATCAGGGCCATAAAAACGACTGACATGGCAATAACAGCCATCCCAAGGCCATAAGGATCCATTTTTACAAACTCTTCACCTGCCGTAACAACCGTTCCAGTATAATTACTTGCTTTGGGAGTTGTTTTATTTAGCATTCCAAATTCATCAGAACCATCATTTAATCTTCCAAAAGAAATATCCGGATTTTGCCGCATAAACCTTATTTCGTCGATCATAGTTTTTCCATTCACATCATACAATGCGAGATAATCGCTATGTTCGAGATCGAAATTCAGGTGCAATATTCCTCGTGTGGTGCGGTTATCAGCAAAAAACACCAAATAATTACGCTGAGGAATGATCGTCATCGGGTCACCTTTTGGAATCAGGTATTTGGTTGGATTTTTCGGATCATTTGTGAGATACATTCCTCCGATATTCACATTGTTATATGCCGTGTTGAAAATCTCAATCCATGAACTTCGTTGACCGAAATCGTCAACATAGTTCGAATCGTTATCTACCAATACCTCATTGATGCGTAAATCGGATCCGCTTTGAGAAAAACCGGAATGAATGGCAAACAACAAGCATAAAAGTAAACCCGTCTGTTTGAATTGTTTAATTAACATTTTCATAATCAGTCGATTATAATGGTAAGTTTGAGTGTTTCTTTGGGGGATTCACGTCTTTTTTTGTGGCTAAGGCTTGTAAGGCACGGATCACCCTGAAACGGGTATTGCGTGGTTCGATCACATCGTCGATATAGCCATATTTGGCTGCGCTGTATGGATTGGCGAATTTATCCTTGTATTCTTCCTCACTCTTTTTTACAAAAGCTTCCCTTTCTGCAGAATCGGTAAATGTTGCCAATGTTTTACTCTGAAGCACTTCAATCGCCCCTTTCGGGCCCATCACTGCAATTTCGGCACCCGGCCATGCATAATTGATATCGCCGCGTAAATGCTTGGAACTCATTACACAATAAGCTCCACCATAGGCTTTGCGTAACACAACAGTCACTTTCGGAACGGTTGCTTCGCCATAAGCAAACAATAATTTTGCGCCATGAATAATGATACCACCATATTCCTGTGCTGTGCCAGGTAAAAATCCGGGAACATCCACCAAGGTAAGAATGGGGATATTAAAAGCATCGCAGAAACGCACAAATCGGGCCGCTTTGCGAGAAGCATTTATATCGAGCACACCGGCGAGATAATTTGGCTGATTGGCCACAATGCCAACCGACATTCCGTTGAAACGGGCGAAACCAATGATAATATTGGGAGCGTAATGCCTTTGAATCTCTAAAAACTCATGTAAATCAACAATGCAATGGATAACATCTTTCACATCGTATGGTTTGTTCGGATTATCGGGGATAATATAATTCAATGAATCTTCGAGACGGTTGATCGGGTCATTGCAAACGGTGAGTGGAGCATCTTCCAAATTATTCTGTGGTAAATAACTGATCAGTTTTCTGATCAATTGAATGCCTTCCTGCTCATCATCTGCCACAAAATGGGTAATCCCCGATTTGGTACCATGCACCATCGCCCCACCAAGTTCCTCTTCAGTAACAACCTCACCGGTGACGGTTTTCACAACCTTCGGTCCGGTAACAAACATATTGGATGTTCCTTTGCTCATCACAATGAAATCAGTCAGGGCTGGTGAATAAACAGCGCCTCCGGCACAAGGACCGAAAATGGCCGAAATCTGAGGTATTACACCAGAGGCCATAATATTGCGTTGAAATATTTCGGCATACCCGGCCAGGCTGTTCACCCCTTCCTGAATACGTGCGCCACCTGAGTCATTGATGCCAATCACAGGAGCACCCACTTTCATTGCCTGGTCCATCACCTTACAGATTTTGTTGGCGTAGGTTTCGGAAAGTGACCCGCCAAATACGGTGAAATCCTGCGAAAAAACATAAACCACCCGGCCATCAATGGTACCATGTCCGGTTACCACGCCGTCAGACAGATATTCCTGTTTTTCAATGCCAAAATTGGTGCAGCGGTGCGTAACAAACATATCAAACTCTTCGAAACTCGATTCGTCGAGCAGCAATTCGATTCGCTCCCTAGCTGTAAGTTTTCCTTTCGCATGTTGCGTGGCAATGCGTTTGTCGCCTCCGCCTTTTTTAGCTTCAACGCGTTTGTCGAGAAGCTCCTGAATTTTCTTTTCGAATGACATAGGGTATCTTTTTATTTCCTGTGGATAAATTTTATATTTTAATCAGGGTTTGGTGATTGGTAACTGATAGTTAATGGTTACAGGCGTTTCAATATATATAATCAACTTTTTCAAACTCTTCCAACTTCACTCGTCGTGCCGCCGAGGCAGGCCACTTCTCTCGTCATACTGCCGAGACAAGCCACTTCCAACTTCTAACTTCCAACTTCCAACTTTTTATCTTCACACAATTCGGTTAACACGCCAAAAGTCGATTTTGGATGCAAAAAAGCAATATGTAAGCCTTCGGCACCTTTGCGTGGCTGTTCATCAATGAGTCTTATTCCATTTGATTTTGCCTCTTCCATTGCACCTTCCAACCCATTGACAGCAAATGCGATATGATGAATTCCTTCACCTTTTTTCTCAATAAATTTTCCAACCGGACCATCAGGATCGAGACTCTCCAACAATTCAATTTTCGTTTGCCCAATTTTGAAGAATGCGGTCCTGACTTTTTGATCAGCTACCTCTTCAATGGCATAACAACTTGTGCCCAAAAGTTTTTCGTAGTATGGAATAGCCTCCTCCAATTTGTTTACTGCGATTCCAATATGCTCAATATGTGTTGGTTTCATGAAAAAATGTATTTGTTAAATATTTCACAAAAGTATAAAAAAATACGTGAGTCTGAATGTTAAATAAGAATTTTCAGTAATTTGATTGGGCATACTTGCGTATAAACGCTTCAGAAATAGTTATTAGGAAAAAAACAGCATTATATGATTAAATCAGGCTGTTATATTGAGAGAATGATTGTATTGTTTTAAAGTATTTTGACGTAATATTGTACTTTCAATCGATAGCTATGAAAATAAAGTTTGTAATCAACCTGCTGATCGTTGTTATTTTTGTTTCAAACACCTCCATTAGCCAGACTTTTACCGATATAAAGGCCGAACTGACTACTGTTGCTGAAAGTTCGAGTGGATGGATTGATGCCGATCGGGATGGTGATATTGATGTGCTGGTCTCCGGTGAGTTTTTTTCGGGGGCATCGCGCAACATACAGCAACGGATGTATAAGAATCTCAGAAATGACAAATTCTCACTATCGGCTTCAGGACTGCCTGACTTCTATCGTGGTGATTTTTCAATTGGTGATTACAACCTGGATGGTGTCGACGACATTGCCATCATAGGTGAAAAACGTGATGCGAGCCGCATCGGCACTATCTATCGTGGGCTGGCAAATGGTACTTTCACCCCGACCTCAATCCAGTTTGTTGCCATGCGTGATGGATCGATCGATTTTGGCGACTATGATGCCGACGGCGATCTGGATGTACTTATCGCCGGAGAAGGTAAAAATGGTGCACAAACTTTGATTTACAGAAATGACCGTAACAACAACTTCAGTTTATCCGGATTTAATTTGATCGGTATTCATCGTGGAGAAGCCAAATGGATTGACTTTGATGTTGATGGGAAACCAGACATTTTTCTCATTGGTGCAGCCGCAAACGGAACGCCCTATTGCATGCTCTATCATAACCTCGACAGCCTGTTCAAACCAATAAAAACAACCATATTGCCATTGAAAAACAGCTCATTGGCACTCGGTGATGTGGACAGCGACGGAGACAACGATATTTTGATCATGGGTGAAACCAATACAGGGAAACCTGCGACACGATTATACAGGAATGAACGGAACGGTATTTTCAGAATTGTATCGACAAGTTTTATTGGTGTGCGCTCAGGTTTTGCTGACTGGAGCGATATGGATCACGATGGTGATCAGGATTTGCTTATCAGCGGAGAATCAGTCAATGGAGCTGTTTCGAAGGTGTATCGCAACGATCGGGCTGCAGGTTTTACCGATCTTCAGGCTGCAATAATTCCACTTTATACCAGTGATGGCGAATGGGGAGATTATGACTCCGATGGAGATCAGGATGTGCTTATCAGCGGCTTATCGAATGATTACAAGTATTATTCGAAAATTTACCGCAATAACCGGCTGGTTATTGCTGACACAAGCATGAGCGTTGAGGACGAGTCAACTGACATCTGGAATAACCAGACTGTGGTGGAAGAGCGTTCCGAACCCATTTATTATTATGTGTATTCGTCTTCTTTCAGCGATCTTTACAATACAGGAACCAAGGCCTATTTCATGTTTGTGAGTCCTGTGAAGAAACCAAAGGTTCAATACGAAATGGAAGAGAAGTTTGATAATCTGATTATCAAGGCTTATCCAACCTGGCCTAAGGTGGATCAGGGAAACATCACCTCGGTAGGTTTTAAAACCAAAGCAGAAGCAGATGATTCTAAGGTCAAGATGATTTTCGAATACAAGCGGCGCGGTTTCGAAGTCATTGAGATTAACTGGTAGTAAGCGCATCGCCCGCATCCTAATAAAACAATCATTATGCCTCTCCTTCTTACAAATGCAACTTTCATCGACTGGCAAAGTCTGACATTTACCCAAACCCATTTGTTGGTGGAGGACGGTGAGGACGGTAACGTAAAATTTGTAGGCGACATCTCGCTATACCCTGATTGCCAGATTATTGATTGTACCGGAAAACTCGTTACCAAATCTTTTGCAGTCGGCCATCATCATGCGTATTCGGCCATGGCTAAAGGAATGCCGGCTCCAAAAAAGAATCCTGAGAATTTTCATGAGATTCTGCAATATGTATGGTGGAACCTTGATAAATGTCTCGACAAAGAAACCATTGAATACAGCGCCCTGATTACTGCCATGGCCTGTGCCAGAGCCGGTTCAACCTTTGTGATTGATCACCATGCCTCACCCAACTATATCAAAGGTTCACTCGAAATCATGGCAAAAGCATTCGAAAAAGTGGGAATCGGTCATTTGCTTTGCTACGAGATAACGGATCGCGACGGTATTGAAAAAGCCGGTCAGGGATTGGATGAAACAGCCGGTTATTTGCAGAACCATCAGGGATTGGTTGGCTTACATGCTTCATTTACGGTTGGTGATAACACCCTGAAAAATTCGGTAACACTCGCCAACCAATTTGATACAGGAATTCATATCCATGTTGCCGAAGATTTGTACGACCAGATTCATTGCGAAAAAACCTGGCACAAACGCGTTGTTCAACGTCTGGCAGATGCAGGTGCGATGGAGTCTTCGAAATCATTGCTGGTACATTGCCTCCATCTGGACGAAAATGAACGCCGTTTGATCGAATCATCCCCTTTATGGCTCGTGCAAAATGCCGAAAGTAATATGAACAACAATGTCGGCTATTTTAATGGTTCAGGCCTTGGCGAGCGCATCTTGTTTGGCACCGATGGAATGCACAGCGATATCCTGCAAAGTGCAAAAGCAGCTTTTTTTGTTGGCCAGCGATTTGATAATATCACCTATCCATCATCCTACCAGCGATTCAGGAATGTTCATCACTATCTCCGGTCAAATAATTTTTCGGGTGACAGGGACAATAATCTGGTAGTTCTCGATTATAGGAGTGGTACCGAAATCAATCAAAACAATTTCTTAGGACATTTTATTTTTGGAATCAATGCCACACATATCACTGATGTGATTTCACAGGGAAAACTTATCGTTAAAAACAGGGAAATTCAGACTGTGAATGAAGCTGAAATCCTACGGGAATCAATAATTCATGCTTCCAATCTTTGGGACAGGATGCGCAGATAGTTTTTTTACACAAATTTCCATAAAGATTACCGCTGAAAACCTACGGCTAAACCTTGGCAGAACTCCTCACAATTTCAATACGGAAATCGTTCTTCCACTTCTTCCGTATCTTTGCAGCCACGCGCACCTGAAAACAATTTATGACGGATATTTATTATTTACATTGGATCGGCTATGTTGCATCTGCCATCATTGCATTGTCAATGACCATGAGTTCCATTGTCAAGTTCAGGATCATCAATCTTTTTGGAGCCATCTTGTTTTCTACCTATGGTTTCATCATCAGTGCTGTGCCGGTCGGTATGCTCAACACACTTATTGCATGCATTGATATCTATTATTTGTACAGCATATTCATCCGGAGGGATGACTTCGAAATCCTGGAGGTTCGCAATGATAACCTTTATCTTCTAAGGTTTCTTGAGTTTCATAAAGAGGATATTCAAACTTTTTTTCCTGAGTTTACCTATAAACCCGAATTGAACACGATTAGTTTTTTTGTGTTGCGCAATATGGCTGTTGCAGGGCTGTTTCTGGCGCATGAGCGCAACAATGGCGAAATCAGGGTGGGTCTCGATTATGTGATTCCCGAATACCGCGACTTTAAAAATGGCAGATTTGTATATATTCTGCTCAGCGAGCGATTTGTTGACAAAGGAATAACAAGGGTTACAGCCACAAAAACAAGCAGTAAACACATGAAGTACCTGAAAAAACTGGGATTCGTTGAGAATGAAGCTGGTTTACTTGAAAAAAAACTAAATCCGTGAAATGATTTTTATTGTATCCGGATAATCCTGTCTGAGATAGAAAGGAACTGAACCTTTCTCCAGTGTATCATTGAACCCGATATCAACACATTACTATAATTGTTTGGCCCGGAAAAACCGATACAATCAACCACGGTTGCTTTGGCTAATTCACAAACGCAACATGACTGTCCGACTTCGTACAAAGCTGTACTTTAAGCGTACACTGTTTGGGTGTTATTTTTCATTTTTCATTTCTATCTTATTGTATTTCTGTATGTTAAAAATCTTGGCACGCCATTCGTTAAGAGGGTAGTGTAAACAGAAACAAAGAAACTCTAAAATATAGAACAATGAAAACAAGAATCTTACTCACCGCAGCACTTTTCGGAATGATGATGCAAACCAGCATTTTTGCCGAGACTTACAAAGATGTAACTTACATCAATGATGTACCTTTCGAAACAGAAAATGTTTCCGATTATCACAACAGACTGATTCATTCAGTAAATACTAATCAGGCAGTATCAGAACTTACTGAATCGACAACATTCGAAATGCCGTTGGTATTTCGTTTTGATGAATCACAGCAAAATGCAGGCCTCAATCTTCCTGACTCAGCTACGACAGTCGGCACGACAAACGCAAAGTATATTGATGCCATTCCATTTGAAAATGAAAAAGTATCGGATTATCACAGCCGATTGATGAATGCAGTGAAAGCAGCTTCAGCCAGACAGGAATCAAATGATAACATCCCTTATTTGACTACCGGAACCGAAATCATTGAAAAAATTACCATTCAGTCGGGCAATTCAACTTCTTCAGACTTGAATAATACAAGCGATTCGTATGTTCATGATGTTCCTTTCAATGTTGAAAAACCAGCTGAATATAATAACAGACTGGAAAATTTCATCAATAAGAACCAACACTCGGAAGAAGACCTGATTGAACCTGCTACCTATGTATCAAACCTTGAATTTAATTTTAACCAGACTGACGAAGATGTAAATGTTGCCAGCCGGATGCCGGAAAAAGTCAATGCAGATTACTCACCTTGCAACAACTCAACTGCATCTGTTAAAAGTTGGGTTAGCGCCTTCTAATATCCCGCAAGCCGGAGTGTAACCCACTTTGAGTTTGTTCCTAATATACCTTCGGGCCCCAACAGGGGCCTTTTTTATTTATCTTCGTAAAAACATTTACCATGGCTTTTTCATACAAATATCCCCGGCCTGCTATCACCGTTGATACCGTTGCTTTAAAAATAACAGACGAACACGATTTGGTGCTACTGATCAAACGGGGCCAAGCGCCTTTCGAAGGCTGCTGGGCTTTACCCGGTGGCTTTGTCGATATGAACGAACTACTCGTGGATGCCGCCCATCGTGAACTCCGCGAAGAAACCGGCTTGCAGGGTTTAGATTTGACACAGTTTCATGCTTTTGATGCCATTGGCCGTGACCCGCGTCAACGGACAATTTCCATTGTTTTTATCGCATATATGCAGCATGAGCAAACAATAAAGGCCGGGGACGATGCTATTGCTGCTTCATGGTTTCCATTGAATCAACTTCCCATGCTTGCCTTTGATCATGCAGATGTTTTAGAGAAAGTCAAAAACCACATAGAGAACCACAGATAAGAACAAATAATAAAACTTGTTCCCAAAATGAAGGTGCATCCTTTGACTTTGCGCATAACTGGGCTACTTAGTATTTGGATGTGCTAATAGTCCCAAATAACAGCTGCAGAAAATACCATTCTTTCATTTAATAGTTCTATGTTTATATAATGTGACATCGAATTCAAACAATAAAATCGTTTTACGAAACAGCGCGTATGGCATGACCATGCGGCAGGTAGATAGAGCCGGTGAATTTCAAAAGGACGTAAAATCAATAATTTTTTTCTTTCTTACTTTTGGCTTGAACCAAAAGTAACAACTAAGCGGAGCGTTCATGAGCTCCTAATAAAATAATCAAGATGCGAATAAAAGTTCAAGACTTATACCGATAAAATATCTGTAATAGTTCAAATCGGGGGCCCCTTTTTGAACAATAACAGCTATTAAATCGGCACTTTGAACGCAAAACAAACGAAGCTTGTCCGCTAGCGCGACCCAAGCCGGAGCAATACGATTTAATCAGAAAAAATTAGTTGCTCAAAGCTCCTTCGGGGTCGCTCGAGAGGCCAATGTCCATGGACAAGCTTCTTGTTTTGCAGTCCAAACAATTTAATGTCGTTTTACCGAACCAAGATGATTTGATTTAATAAAAATATTTTGCGTTAAGTAAGTGATGAGAATTTAAAAACAACATCCTCAATATATGAATATTAGAATGCTATGAATTTAGCCAGCACATCAAAATAGGATTTAGCCCATAACTGTGCGGGCGCAAAATATTTTTTTAAAAAGGTGTTTTTTTTGAACTTATCCACTTTTGTTTTGCTTAAATTTATGGCAAAATTTGGAAAACCCATAAATTCAACCCACTATGAAATATTTTACCCTGCTTATTACTGCATTTTTAATGCAAGGGAGTTTATTTTCGCAGACTTCTGCCTTAAGGGAACCCTTAAAAGAATTGAGTTCAGATTTGGAATTGCGTTACAAGGGACGTCCCGGAATAAAAATCGCCCTGCTCGAATTCCGTACTTCTGATGATCGCCTCCTTCCATTCAACGCCTTTATCCGTGATGAATTTGTGTTGAATTATCAAAAATCAACCGAATTCAAACTGATCGACCCGTTCATGTCAGCAAAAGTTGCCACTGACAACGCCTGGTCTATGAAAACTGTCAGCAGCTTCCCTTACTATGAAAAATTAGGAAGGCAATTCATGGAAAAGACAGGCTATGTTCCCGATGCCTATATCTATGGTCAGATTCAGGATAATCAGGAGAGCATTACGATCACGGCATATATGGTTTTCACCGGTTCGACCGATGCCAAAGTTATTTATGCCATTTCATTCCCATCGGACGAACAGACCGACAGACTTCTTGGTAAACCAGTGAAAATAAGGCCGAAAGTGAAACCAGCTCCTGATACAGTATATGTTGAGAAACGGATTGAAGTCAAATCGGATCCCGATACTGTTTATGTTGAACGTCTGATCGTGGTTGAACCTGAAGTTGAGATTGCACCACAAGCAGAACCTGAGCCTGCCATTATACCATCAGATGGGTTGCCAGCTGCCGACTATGAGCAATTTCATTTTCAGCTGACCGAAATCAGGTATATCGGCGACAAACTATATATCAGGTTCACAGTGGTAAACAATAATAATATCGAAAATGAACTGTATATAGGTGCACCTGCCACACGAATCATCACCAATGAAGGGGACGAATATCTCAGACCCGAAGTTTCACTCGGATCTGCACAAAGCAACTATTCGGTAAACAAAAAGTTGGTCTCTGGAATCCCGATGAAAGCAGAGCTTGTTTTTAGCCAGATTCCACCCGACCTGACGATTAAACTACTGGAAATTAGCGTACAGGATGGAAAAATCATGTTTAAAGAGTTACCAGTTGGTAGATAATTTGCTTTTTTCATAAGCAATGAAGGGTTTCTGATTTCGGAAACCCTTTTTTGTTTGCTTGTATTGCTTTTCTAATTAATTTTGTATCAACAATTTACATTATGTGCGGACGATTCCAATTATCAGTAAAGGGAAAAGAAATCTCAGAACGATTCAATACCGAAGTGTTTGACGAAATTCACAAGCCCTCGTTCAACTGCGCACCTACACAATTACTTCCGGTAATTACTGATTCAAACCCACATAAAATCAGTTTGTTACAGTGGGGATTGGTCCCATCATGGACAAAGGACCTGCGTATCGGGAATAAAAATTTCAACAGCCGCGCCGAAACAATCAACGAAAAACCCTCTTTCAGGACAGCTTTCAGACGACAACGCTGTCTCGTCCCCGCCAATGGTTTTTATGAGTGGAAAGCAGGGACTACCAAACAAGCCTATCGTTTTCACCTCAAATATGAGGAACTTTTTGCAATGGCAGGTATCTGGGATAGCTGGCAGGGACCCGATGGAAGCTGGCTCCACAGTTTTTCGATCATTACCACTGAAGCCAACACCCTGATGAAACCCATCCATCACCGTATGCCGGTAATTTTGCCAAAAGAAGTTGAAACCAGGTGGATATACACTACCGATTACAAACAATTAATCGAATTCCTGAAACCTTATCCATCGGAAGAAATGTCATGTTACACCGTCTCAGGCCGAGTCAATTCGGTGATGAATGATGATGAAAATCTGATTAAACCGGTTGAGGTATCGGGAGAATTGTTTTAACCAATAAAAGTTTACTGACTGTAACACCCTAAACACTAAATGGATTCAGTCTCTTTCAGTGCTCATTGCCTGTTTCCCCTACCCTACCATCAGGTTACAACCCCGCATCTGGCTCTGGTCGAAACGGCCCAGCACTTCAAAGGTTCCGTCAGGGTTTGTTTTTCCCAGGTCCTGCACGGCAATAAAGGAACAACTATAAATATTCGCCAGATCAATGATATTGATGCCTCCGGTAATATTGTCGCCAACCAGACTCAATGGATCGTTGGTATCCCGGATACACACTTTCATCCAGGGTGGGGCGGTATAAATTCCGTCTCCGTAAGAATACGCCTGCGAAAGTAATTCCGTCATGCCGTATTCGGAATGTATTTTTCTTACGCCAAAGCCTTCACAAAGCAACACATGCACTTCCTCGCGTATCATCTCGCGGCGCCGGCCTTTCATGCCTCCCGTTTCCATCACAATCAACTCAGGAAAATCAACCGGAAAAACTGCTGCAAAATCCAGCAACGCATAGGTTACACCAAGTAATATTGTTTTTTGTCCGGCCTGTTTGAGTGAATTGAGTTTCTGATGCAGTTGCTCAACATTATTTAAATAAAAACCACTTTCAGGATGCCCGCTTGCTGCAATCAGTTTTTCGGCCATATACACCAGTGATGATCCCGACCGATCAAGATAAGAAGGCAATAGTGCGAGTATACAGTAGTCTGAAACTTCTCCATAAAAACGGCTAAATGATGTTGAAAAACTCCGCTGATACACCGAAACATCCACCACATGATGCAAACTACGGTCATTGCCCGTTGTACCGGAACTGCTGAAAACGAACTGTGGTGATACCGTGGAACTCACAATCTGAAACGAACGAAAAAATCCAACAGGTAAAAATGGAATTTGCCGGAAGTGGATTGTTTTTTCAGGACTGACATGCAATAATTCGCAATACTGCCGGTAGATGGCATTGTTGTTGTATTGAAATAGGAAAACTTCCAGGGCTATGCGATCAAACTCATATTCGTCCGAACAATTAAATATACGCTCAATCAGGGTTTCAGCACGGTCCATACGATGCAAATCTCAACGGAATTATGTAATTTTACGGCAAAAAGTGAGTATTCCATGACAAAGATAGGCTTAATTTTTGTTTTGCTCCTGCTGAGCCTTTCGTGCCGCAAACTCGAGGAATACCCTGTCATACCTGCCATTGCGTTTAATGGATTCGAATTGCTGATCAACGAAGATACAGGCATCAGTGAGAAAGGAATACTCTATATTTCTTATACCGATGGTGATGGCGACCTTGGTCTCGATCAGGGTGATACTACTTTTCCATATCAGTATGGAGGCCTTTATTATTACAATTTATTTATCACTTACTATGAGTGTGACAACGGGGTGTTTACCGAGGTTCCCTTGCTCACATGGAACAACGAAACACAACAATACGACACGTTAACTTTCAATGCCCGTATGCCGGTGCTGCTCCCCAAAGAAAAAAAACAGGGTATAAAAGGGGTCATACAGAACGAGATGTTTATTTACAATCCACTCGCCAAATCCGACACCATACAGTTCAAAGTAAAAATTGTCGACCGCGCACTTCAATTCAGCAACGAAATCACCACACCACCGATTGTGCTTGTGAAATAGCTTCGTTTAAATAAATGAATATTAACAAGTTAAATAACTTTGATCAGAACGTCTTCCTGTACGATGAGACGACCAAAAGCATTTGATTCAAGATTGTTTTTTCTCAGTATTTCTTCGACATCGTTGATGGCTGAAACCTCAACCGCGATGAGTAATCCTCCGCTGGTTTGCGGATCACACAAAATCGCTTTATACCTTTCCTCCCTCAGTTGGATGTTATGTTTATAACTTTCCCAGTTACGGTGGGTGCCTCCGGGAATACAGTTTTGAGCAATATACTCCTCTACACCATCAAACCTTGGTATTTGATCATAATGGATGATTGCCGTTAGCTTGCTTCCTGCACACATTTCGGTAAGATGACCCAATAATCCGAAACCGGTTACATCCGTCATGGCCGCAACACCCTTAATATTGGCAAATTCCTGACCGATCACATTTAATTCCGACATGGATGCTGTGGCAATGTTTGCGTGTTCTGGTTTCAGTTTCCCTTGTTTTTGGGCGGTAGTAAAAATGCCCACCCCAAGAGGCTTCGTCAGGTAAAGCATGCATCCTTCGATGGCAGTATTATTTCGTTTTAACTTCCCAATATCAACCTGACCCGTCACCGCCAGACCAAAAATAGGTTCAGGGCTATCAATACTATGGCCTCCTGCAAGCATGATTCCGGCATCTTTACAAGCCTGTCGTCCGCCATCAACAACCAATTGCGCTATTTCGGGTGCAAGAATGTTAACGGGCCATCCAAGAATGGCAATAGCGAGTAATGGTTTCCCTCCCATGGCATAGATATCGCTGATGGCATTGGTTGCAGCAATCCTTCCAAAGGTAAACGGGTCATCGACAATCGGCATGAAAAAATCGGTGGTGCTGATAATGGCCGTTCCATTTCCCAGGTCATACACAGCTGCATCATCGAGGCTCTCGTTTCCAACAAGCAGGTTACGATCAATAATCTGCTCGATATTGCTGTGTAAAATGGTGTTTAATACCTTGGGAGATATTTTGCACCCACAACCGGCACCATGACTATATTGGGTTAGTTTTATTTCGTTGATGTTGCTCATAAAGTTGAATGATTGATTGTGCGTTTGCGACAGGATCGGTGTTATTTCCGGGCACCAGCATTACCTTTCCGGGCAAATGAAACTGCATCCCTTTCAGATAGGTTTTATCGTAATGACCGAGCATAAGCAGGGCGACCCCGTAAAAATTCTTTTCGTGCAAAAACTGTATTGCCCTGGTTGTGTTCAGTCCGCCCAGGCGTTTGGATAATCTTCCGATGGAAGCGGCCAATAGGAGGGGATTACTATCGGCATATTCGATTACCAGATGCTTCGCCCTCTCTTCCAGCGGAATATCCAGAAAAAAAACGGTGGCGGCCCGCATCTGATTGAAAGGTTCATCGGGATGTTCACGCCTCCAATGTTGTGGCTTTCGTCTTCAAGCCAGATTGGTTGTGAATAATCCAACTTACGCCATGCATTGAACAGGTTATTTTCGAATTGCTCAACGGTGGGTTGCGTTACGTTTTCCAACTCTCCGAAAGCCGATCCTTTGTGTTTAGCCAGTGATTCGAGATCAATCACCTGAAATCCGATTGATTGTAACTGTTTGATTACATAGGTTTTGCCGCTACCTGTATACCCACCAACAATTTTCAGGTCAAACGGGATGTCGAATGTGCGCAATAAATAGTTCCGGTAGGCTTTATAACCGCCCACGATCACCGAAACATCTTTAAAACCATTGTTGTGTAAATACTCGGCAAACAAACGGCTGCGCATCCCTCCACGCCAGCAATGTACGGCTACTTTTCCTTCAGGACCTACTTTTTTTGATTGAACAATGAATTCAGAAAGTTTTGGATTGACGTATTTATAACCCAATTCCGTGGCCTTTTCTTTCGATTGCTGCACATAAACAGTGCCGATATGCGCCCTTTCAGTGTCGGAAAAAAGAGGAATATTCACTGCACCCGGAATATGCCCTTTTGCGTATTCACCCGGCGATCGAACATCAATGAAGGGCTTGTTTGATGAAAAAAAATCAGCTATTTCTATTTTGTGAATCACAGAAGCGAAAATAGGGTATTTTTTGTTTCGTTCTAATGCGCGGTTTTTATTGACTGTCTGAACAGCTTTCCTTGCTTGCAATATGAGGAAGTCAAAGTTTAATATTCAATAAACGCAAAACATGAAACGATCTATTGTCTTGCCCCCAACCCCCGAAAACGGGGGCTTTTTAAATTGTTGCTTCGTAAGTTTTGTTTGATAGGTTAACCAGACTACCCCTTTGGCTACATGGTTAATTCTTGCATTTTGACTTTACATTATGCATTTTGAATTAACTGAATAATCTCTGCGGTTCAGACTGGCATGCGCTCTGCATCGTAATATGTTTTGATGTTTTGTTTGAATGATTATCCATACTCGCGCTTTGGCTTTATGGTTAATTGTTGCATTTTGACTTTGCATTATGCATTTTGAATTAACTGAATAAATTCCGTGGCCCAGACTGGCCAGCGCACTCTTCGCAATTTGATTTTACTTTTGATCAGGATTTGACATTCGTACCATTCGATTGGCAGATAGTGAATTACACTGCTTTTAACACTATATGTTACTTTTACATCTAAATTGGATCTCTGAAAAGGGCTCGAAGTACTCCTTGCATATTTTTCTGATTCTATTAAACAATTACATTTGAACTTTGTCTTCATGCATGCTTGCATACGAATCAATAAATAATTAAATTTGCATTGCTATGCCAGAAATATTCAGAGCCTTTGGTTTCGTTTTCTTTTTCTATTCCAATGAGGGACAGGAACCAATGCATGTGCATGTTCGGAAGGCTGGTGGTTTTGCCAAATTCTGGATCGAACCATTAGAACTCGATTTTTCACAAGGGATGAAAATTACTGATATTAAACAAGCAGAGGATCTGATTATCGAACATATTGAGCTTATAAAAACAAAATGGAATGAAGTACATGGTAGCTGATCTTATGTTCAGAGCAACGAAAGCCTGGTATGAAAATGGCTGGATTTGTGTATTGCTTTCTGATAAGAAAGAGATTAGGTTTCCTGTTGAGTTGAATAGTAAACTCAAAAGTGCTACGATAGATCAATTAAACAGAATCGAAATTATCTGTGGCGGTACCGGCTTGCATTGGGATGATCTCGATGAAGATCTATCAGTTAATGGTATTATCGAAGGACGATATGACTCCGGCAATTAATTATAAAAATTCACAAAACACAACCAAAAATAAGGTTGAGTATTAGTGGATTGCCAAATTTTCATTCATTTTGAAATCCACAGACACTGTTTACCTTAAAATGGTCCGGCCAGTGCGCTGCTTCGTAATTCAATTTATTGTTTTGTCTGAGTGTATATCCGAAAGCGCCCTGCAGGCAAATGGTTTGGGTTGCTGGTGGTCTATAGTGGATTGATTAATCTGCTTAATGATTATGGTTGCTGTTTTTTTGTCCTTTTGAAAGGCAATACCGAATGGGGAAACGTAAAGGCCATTGAATGATTGACCTAAGCATCCCGCCCCCCAACCCCACAAATGGGGCGAGCCAGCGCGCTGTTTTGTAAGATGATTTGCTTTTTTATTAAGATTTTGTCAAGGTAACAATTTCATAATCCACAAAAAACAAAAAAATTTGCTTTTTTCAAAACAATGAGTACTTTTGCTACTCGATTTAATTAGTAGCTAGTAGTTAGTGACTGGTAGTTAGTAGTTAAATGGATTAATAAAAAAATAACAACGAAATTATGTGATTTTTAAGTTAACCAATTTACTAACCCCTAATTACTAACTACTAGCCCCTAATAACATGAATCATAAAGATTTAGATGCCTGGAAAAAATCACTGGACTTAGTTGTTCAGGTCTATCAGGTAACTAGTATTTTCCCTGATTCAGAGAGATTTGGACTCATAACTCAGATGCAAAGAGCTGCTGTTTCTGTACCTTCTAACATAGCGGAAGGTGCCGCCCGTAAAAGCGATAAAGAATTTACTCATTTCTTATATATCGCGCAGGGTTCATTGGCCGAACTTGAAACACAATATATCATATCAGAAAAATTAAAATTTATATCACTTGATCAACTTAACACCTTTATCAACCATAAAGAAGAAATTGCGAAAATGATATATGGACTTATTAATTATTACAAAAGGAAGCAAGTAGTTAGTAGTTAGTAGTTAGTGGATAGTAGTTAGTGGATAGTAGTTAAGCGGAAAACAAAGAAATTATACAATGATTAAGATAATCTACTAACCCCTAACCCCTAACCCCTATCTACTAGTTACTGTAAGACAGATTAAAACATAATAACAAAGAAATTATACAATGATTAAGATAATCTGGGTATTGG
>CAITDJ010000006.1 GCA_903891085.1 uncultured Bacteroidota bacterium
CCCGACAGACCTCTATTGCAGCACAATAAGGGCTTATTAGTTTTAGTGCATGAGTTCTTGTTTTGCCTACCAGCAAAACAATCGTTAAAACTAAAATTGTAAAAAGCTTTTTCATTGTATTTGATGTATATTATTTTTCCAATTCTTTACTTTCATGATTTCGTTCCACTTTTTTTAACACTGCCAATAGTTCATCAGCATGAACAGGTTTACAGATTACTTCATCGCAACCGGCAATTAAGGCAAAGGTGAGTGGTGTCATTCCAAAATATGGCATAAGCACAATGATGGGCTGCGGTGTAATTTTTATTTTCAGAAAGGAAGCAATGGCGTAAGCCAATCCGTTTCCAAATCCTGAATCTAACAACACCAAATCGGTGGTATTTTCACTATTACACCAATCCATCAGTTCAATAATTGATTTTATATGCGTTAATTTTACATGATTCATTTCACCAATACAATCCGAAAGCCCTGTAAAAACAGCACTTTCTTCATCAACGATGATCACTGAAAAAATAATTTGCGGATTTTTACACATCAAGTTTGATTTCCATATCTCAAAGATAAATGATGCATTTGCCTAAGATTCAATTTCATAGCACAAAAACCTATGTATTTCCTTTAGAATTTGATGATTAGCAATACAAATCAGTGTATTAGATGGATATTTTGGATAGGTTTTTCACCTTTGATCACAAGCCTTTGAAATCAATCACACAAAATTTCATTTTTGAAACAACTCGCATCAGAGAGAAAGAAACTAGGGAAATCACCTTTATGTTTCTTTTAAAATATTTGTAACATGCTTTGTATTTGGGGTTTAAACAAGCATAAAATTTACAAAATAAAAACTCAACTGTATACAGTGTAAAAAAGAACAGATCTACACTTTTAGTTAGATCTGAAAAATATTTTCGGGATGCTTCTGATCAATAATGGTCGGAAAGGTTGAGAGACTTGTTCTCCCGGAGGACTCATTATTAATCTAATTGGGCTTTACCACCCATTTATTTATGGCCTCATAAAGTTCCTTTACGCCAATGGGTTTGGCCATATAATCGTTGCAACCGCTGGCAATCGCATTAGATATAGAGGTTTGTGAAACGAAAGCGGTCAGCAAAATTATTGGCAATCCGGAGTGGTTTTTTCTAATCATACCTGCTGCTTCATAACCGGTCATTTCAGGCATCAATCCATCCATAAGAATAAGACAGATATTTGAATTTTCATCACAAATTCTTATTGATTCAGCACCGGTTTTAGCGCGTAAAACTTCAAAACCGATTCGTTCACAAGCGATACGCAGGTAATGAAAATTCTCATTATTATCTTCGGCAATCAATAATGTATATCCTCCAAAACGTTCCTTGAATGTTAGCATTTAATCAGAATTAAATTGCAATTAAATAACAAGTCAAACTGGTTTTTTGATCAGGAATCAATTTCTGACGGATATGATGCCTGGTCATTTCAACTGACGAAAGTGAAATATTAGTTAAACGTGCGATATCTTTTGAAGATAGATTAAGACGCAGAAAGGCGCACAGCTGAAGTTCATTTCGGGTTAGTTCAGGGTTTATCACCAGTAATTTTTCATAAAAACCACCATGAAGCTGGGTAAAAAGCAATTCAAAATCCTTGATCGGATCTCGTGAAGCATCCCTCATAATTTCCGATAATTTTTGGCCGTATGCCTCCTGGTCCTTTTTTTTCGGAAATTTGTACTGAAACATCCCTAACTTATCATTGACAGATTTATTCAGTTGTTGCAAATCTGTTATCAACAACGATTTATAGATCAAATCCTGCTCTTTCAATTGAATCTGCAATTGCATTTGATTCATTTCCTCTTCATTTAGCACATTTTGAAGCCGAATTTTTTCTATTTCTGATTCTAATGTCTCTTTTTCGGCTACAACCCTGCGTTCAGTCTGTTCAATCAGTTGCTTTTCTTTGAGCTTAATCTGACGTAAATAAAATAAATGAAATATTGAGGTACCAATGGTTATTACAACCAATAAAATGAGCAATGAAGCCCAATTCACACCTAAATGTATAGGTTCAAAAATTAGGATTGAGGCATAAGAAAAAAAAATATAAATACTATTCACATTGATAAATTGAAAAACCGACAGGTACTTCTCAGCCTGAAATGATTGTAAGAATGATACCATTTCTCTTCTTCAAATTCACTAAAATCATCTTCTATAGTCTAACAATAAAATGGTTAAAGAAAAAATTAATTTACTTGATAAGATTTCAGGATTAAAAGTAAAATAATAGTCGATACGACGCAAATGGTGGTAAATATTTTAAAGTGAATCCAATCTTAAGATTAGATATAAATTTATATATTTACTTGATTATCTTTTACATAATAAATTATTTTAATTCACTCTAAATTACCGTTTTCAATAGTATTGGAGCATTCGCTTAAATAAAAAACTATGACTCACCAATATCTTCAAACCAGATTTCCGGTTTTTTCAAAATAAATTGATTCATCAGTTGCTTACATTCATCCAGATTCAAGTCGATAACCTCGACACCATGGTCTTCCATAAACGCGCGTGCACCGGCAAAAGTTTTTGATTCCCCAACGATTACCTTTGGAATCTTAAATTGTACGATTGTACCAGCGCACATATAACAAGGCATCAATGTCGAGTAAATTACACAATCCTTATAACTAGCTATTCGTCCAGCATTATTCAAACAATCCATTTCTCCATGCAGAATCGGATTGTTTTCCTGCACCCGTTTGTTGTGTCCCTTCGCAACAATCACCCCGTTTTTAACCAACACAGAGCCAATGGGAATTCCACCTTCTTTGAAACTCTTTTTTGCCATTTCGATGGCTTCAATCATGAATTTATCCATAATAGAAATTTATTAACTGCAAAAGACGTTACCTGATTATCGTGATAGAGCCCTGTAAGTGAAGCATGACAGTAGTTTTGAGTGATAAATAATATACCTCGCAGGTATAAAAATATACTCCGGATGGGCAATCCAAACCAGTTTGACTGTTTTTTCCATCCCAGTTTATTTCAGGATCTGTGGTTTCAAACATGATTTTTCCCCAACGGTTAAAAACAGTCATTTCGACAGAAGCTATTGTTGCTTTGGGATTTGCATCCGGATAACCAATCGGATGAAATATATCATTGAATTGATCTGCATTTGGTGTAAACACATTGGGTAGTTCATAGGGCGGACATGCGTCGAAATCAACACATACTGCATTGGAAGGAAGTGAAACATTTCCATTGATATCGACCGATTGAATATAATAACATCCTACTGCAAATTCAAGATCACGATGAAGATAGGAAGTATCTGAAGTAAAAAACACCGAGTCGATCAGTGTAAACTCATCCGACTCGCTTTGCTTATAAAATATTAAATATTTGAATAAATCGTTGCCGCAACTATCGGGTAATGGAGTCCAATGCAATAAATTTTCGACTGATTCACAATTCGTCGACACACTTAAGGCTGCAGCACACGGAGGAATGTTGTCAACCGGCACACCACAAACTATTTGAGAATAATTATTTATTGGATGTACAATTCCTGAAACACTATAACCACCGGTTGTTTCCAAATAATAACAATAGCTCTCTTCATTGGTTAATTCTCTGTCCACAAAGGTATTTGTTACTGACTTCCCAAGATATGAGAAGGTTATTTCACCATTTCCTTTTCTAAAAATCAATGTACTATCATTGATCCATGGAACAGAAGTTTTCCAACGCAAAATCAATTGTTCATCAGTTGGTTCAATCTCAAGAAAAACTGATGATGCTTTTCGGCTGCTACCAATGATTCCATTGGTTTCACTGTTAAGTGACACATCATAAAAGTATTGCTCACCGGATGTATTCATATTTACCGATTCATCGAGAAACAATGTATCGTTCAATCCTGAACCAATAAATACCGGTAATCCATCTTCATTCTGTTGATCATACCTCTTAAGGATATACGTAAAAGGACCAGGGACCTGAATAGTATCAAGGTCAGTTGGTTTCGACCAGGCAGTCAGAATATGACCTGAACTGAATAAAAGACTATCGTTACTTACGTGGGTCATTACCGGAAGATCGCGTTTAAGACTCACGCACATCTCATTACTGGCAATGCTTTCGGCACCATCCTGAAAACAGGCAGTAATCAGATAGCAATATTCAATCCCTTGTACCAAACCATTACCATCGTCATCGTCGCGAAATTCCATTTGCGCAGCTCCAGATATTTCGGCAAGAAGTCGGAATCCTGAATTGGATGGAACACCAGTCTGACAGACATCAGGTATAAAGCCGGAAGCGCCACTCCTGCGATAAATCTTAAAACCAATTGCATTACTACAGCTGTAAGGATTCCAGGTAAGGTTGATACCAGTTCCCAGGGCAGTTGCAGAAATCAAATCGACCGGTGGCCCAATCACTTTGATAGAAACTGTTTTCAAGCTTGTCAGACTAACTTCAGGATGCACATCTCTGGCCCTGAACAAAGCGACAAAAGGTGTTTTACGAATATGATTGCATGTGGTTGACCAGCTGAATGTTGCGGTTGCCGTTGGTATTCCTGTGGCAGGATCGGGAAAAATACTTGCCGGATTTTCATCCATCTCAAACGGACCTCCATTGGCTGTCAGGTTAACACTATTGCCATCAGGATCGGTGGCGACAACACTAAAAATTAATGTTTCCCCAGCGATAACACAGGTATCAGTTACACAACTAATCAGGGGTGGATTGTTGCTGCATGCACCTATAACAATCTGCATATCACGTGTTACATAACCAATTCTAATTCCATTTCGCCACTCTTCCACGACGAAAGCAATATTATATTCGCCCTGTAATACAGGAGTATCCCAAACAAGATCACCGGTTATCGAATCGATAATGAAGCTGTTTGATGCAAGTGGCAAAGTAAAACCAGGAATCTCAAGCCCGCCCAATCCCCTGCATTTTACCAAATGAAATGATAAACTATCACCATCGATATCGAAAGCGCCCGGATTGTGAATAAAAATACTTCCGACACATCCCTGATCGATTGGAGGATTTAATAATGAAACTGAATTGTTATTACCTAAAAAAGGATTAATAATCAACTGACTTTCAACATATATAGGCACATTCACCGAATTAGGAATATTTACCACACCAAGATTCCGGTTGGGATCTTCCACTGAGACGGTATAGGTACCGGCAGCCGGAAAAGTATGCTGCATTTGATAAACATTAAGTGTGTAGTTATCAGGCAAGTTGGAAAATACAATACGTGGAATATCAGAATTGGTGTTGTCGCCCCAGATAATAGGAAGTGAAAACCGCGAATCATCAGCAAAACTCGGTGTATACGTGTACATGGTGATTGTAACCTGATAGGTGAGCCCATTAATCCACTTATAGGTAATCTCAGCAGCACGTTGATGTGTGGCATGCAGCTGTAACACACTGCCAATTAATAAAATACAAAGAAAGGTTATCTTTTTATTCAGCATTATAAATTTTTCAAGCCATCGATCATGCATTGATTTGCAAATATACCTTTTCAGTCTGATAGAAAACATTGATTAGGCTAGATTTAAATTTGATGTGCTATGAAACTTCGGAGTTTTGGAATAATCTTACATTGATGTTACGCTTTTTAATAACTCTCATCGCCACTTTAAAGAAAAAAATTTGAGTTTTCCATTTGAAGCATAATACCTTAACTAATGGGGATTTTAGTTACAAGATTTTAAATTATTTTTATCGTATTAGTTTTATTGGTTTTGTAAGAAAAGAAGAAGAAGACAACTGATTTTTCGTCCATTTGAAAGCCAATACCGAATGGAAAATGTAAAGGCCAATCTACGCACACGCAATTATCCTAACATTTCTATCCTTCGGCATTATTCCCTTTATTATATAAGAAAAATGAAGGATCAGAGAGAAAAAAAAAGACCAACTGAGCGAAGCGTTTCATTAACTCCATAAAAATCAATTATTATGTGAATAAAAACTTAATATCTGAACAAAGTTTCCACGCACTCTTTCTGGCTCGCTTTGCGTAAGCTATCGTGAAAACCTGCCAACAAACTGCTTCTTAACACGATTTTAATAATTAAATTCGATTGGTTATAGTATCAACAATGGCTTAAAAAAAAACGAAAAATATGATGGCTGTATCTTTGTTACTGCTTGCACATCAAAACAAAGTCTGACAGGAATTAGTTTTCTTTCATCAATTCCTAAAAAAAAAAATAAAATTCTAATCATGTAAATTATCTTTGTATGAATAAACAGTAAACCATGAAAATCCGGACACTTTTTTTATTGTTACTATGGTCATTATTTCTGCATAGATATAGTGCGGCTCAAACCGATAACAATCCGCCCCGTCCTCCAAATACTAATCATGGATCAACGTCAGATTTCACCTGGTCAACAGTCAAGATACATGATATTGTAGCAGCACCTGGGGAAAGACTCGTACAAGTTGACGCACTTAACTTTCTTGATGAAAACGGGCAAGTTGCTGCTATTTCATTTCATATAAATATCGACACAAATTTGGTCACATTTCTTGGAGTTGCAAACACCACATTAACAGGAAGCTGGTATGCAAATTACAATAACCAAACGCACGATATCACGATTATTTACAGTGCTGCTGTTGGAGTGGGATATAATATCGATGGTAAACTATTCGATCTTAGATTGTTTTATAAAGGTGGTTTTACTTCACTTCTCAATTTTAAACCGAACTGTGAAATGACCAATATAAACCTGCAAACAATTACCAATATCGATTATTTAGATGGCAGCATCACACAATCTGAATCGGTTGGGACAGTCGCAATAAATGATGTTCAAAGTTTGCCTTACAGCACATTCGAGTCACCGGTATTCATTCAGGGAATCGGTCTTAACAGCATCAATTACATACACTTACGAATTTCATATGACAATTCAAAAGTAGAATTTACTGGATTTACTCCTGGTTCAGTCCCAAATGTAACGTTGCAGGAACTTCCTAATATGCTGGAAATAAACTGGTCCGATCCAAATAATTCAATTGACTTAACAAACCTGACCACATTCATTCAATTAGGCTTTAATTTTCTTGGTCAAGGCAACACAGCACTCAATTTTGAACCCGGCTCAGTCATACAATCCGCAGGAGTATTTTTGCCAATAACATATGATTCGGGATCAATTTTGCAATTGTTTAGCGTTAATTTAATTTCCAACCCGGTTTCAGGTGGACAGGTGACCGGAGCCGGAACTTTTATTTCAGGCACCCCCATTTCGGTATCTGCAACTGCCAATGAAAATTTCACTTTTTCCTATTGGTCAGATGGCAGTAATGTCGTTTCAACCTCATCCGTTTACGAATTTATCATGCCTGAGCAAAATGTATTTTTCATGGCACATTTTACTGCTTCATCCTATTTACTCACTTTACTGGCAAATCCGGAAAACGCAGGAACTGTAAATGGAGGAGGTTATTACCCTCCTGGTCAAACTGTTCAGGTTGAAGCTTTTGCGAATCAGAATTTTACTTTTTTGAATTGGACACTAAACAATACTATTGTTTCTACATCCCCTGTTTTTGATTTTACAATGCCCGTTGGCGATGCCCAGCTATCAGCCAATTTTGCAATTACGACCTATCCGCTTATGCTGGAAGTTAGTCCACAAAACGCCGGGGAAGTAACAGGTGAAGGTCAGTACGCTGCAGGTCAATCTGTTAACATTCAGGCGATTGCAAATCAAGGATTTTCGTTCCTTAACTGGACCCAAAATGGCACAATTATTTCACAACAGGCTAATTATGTTTATGTTATGCCAGCAAACGCTACCACATTGGTAGCGAATTTTAGTCAAACTTCATTCAATCTAGAGCTGATATCCAACCCAGAAGGTGCAGGAATCCTTACCGGAGGCGGATATTTTGAGCCATTAACAACAGTTGAGATTTCAGCCGCTGTTGTCGATGGTTTCACCTTCGTCAACTGGACAAATAACGGTAATATCATTTCGACATTACCGTCATTTAATTTTGTGATGCCACCATCAAATGTTATACTTACTGCCAATTTTGCACATATTGGTTACGAATTATCTCTGATTGAATCACCAGCAGGTGCCGGATATCTTTCAGGAGAAGGCTATTATCTTGAAGGTCAGGTCGCTACCGTTTCGGCTGATGAAGCTTCGGGATTTGGTTTCGTTAATTGGACCGAAAATGGAACAATCATCTCAACTTCTGCTACTTTTAATTATACGATGCCGGCTCATGCGACCACACTAGTAGCCAATTTCCTTCAAACTGGTCATTTACTTTCTATGGAAACAAATCCGACGGATGCAGGAACAGTTACCGGATCAGGTATTTATAATGTAGGAGAAATAGTTCAGGTTTCAGCAATCGCAAATCCTGCGTTTCAATTCGCTACATGGACGCTGGATGGAGATATCATTTCATATTATCCTAATTTTGAATATATTATGCCTGATAATGATGTTAATCTTATTGCACAGTTCAATTATATCGGTTACCAATTATCATTAATCGAAGTTCCTGAACAAGCAGGCCAGTCAACAGGATCAGGATTTTATGACAACGGAGAACAGGTAAGTGTGACCACCTCATCCAATCCCGGATATTATTTTTTAAACTGGATGCATGAAGATGTTATTATTTCAAATCAGCCAAGTTTCACCTATACAATGCCTGCGGAAAATACTATTCTCACCGCAAATTTCGTGCCCATCCTATATAATTTAACATTAACCGCATTTCCTGAAAATTCAGGTTCTTTAGAAGGAGCTGGTTTTTATCATATGGGCGATTTAGTTACGATAAATGCTGTTCCTTCAATAGGTTATGAGTTTGATTACTGGACATTAAACGGTGATATTTACGCCGAAACAGCCAGTTTTACTTTCGAAATGCCTTGGAACGATCTGGACCTTGTTGCAAATTTCAGCATTCAGGAACTTGAAATTGTTGCAGTTCCAAATAATTTTGATTACGGAACAACAACAGGTTCAGGAACTTACGATTACGGCACCAATGTATCAGTTACTGCCATCCCAAATCCCGGATATTATTTTGTTTTATGGACAGAAAACGATGAATCCGTTTCTTACGATGAAACCTACACTTTTACAGTAACAGCAGATCGATTACTTACCGCCCATTTTAGATATCTTGATGATTGTCCGGGACCTGTTGCTCTGGGCGAGTTGAATATTGACGATACCAAGGCCGAATTAATCTGGTATCCTTCGGATGATCACAACGAATGGGATTTGATATGGGGCATTCATGGATTCGATACGATTATAGATGGAAATTTAGTAAGTATGCTAACTACAAATACTTATCTTTTGGAAGGCCTACAGCAAAACACAACCTACGATTTTTATGTAAGAACACTTTGTGGAAACGATACCCATAGTGCTTGGGTAGGTCCGGAAACCTTTACAACATTATTGGTTGACGTGGGGGATAATCCTGAAAACTCATCAATGTTTATCTATCCCAATCCTGCCCATGACAAGGTTATAATTAAATTTAATTCGTTGATTGATAACAATATAAAAATTAGCCTTTGCGATTTATCCGGTAAACCTATTTACATCGAAGATTTCTTCAACAAAAATGAAATCCAAATTCCAATTCAAACAATTAGCAGAGGAATATATTTAATTCATGCAACAACCAGTAAACAGTCGTTTATTAAAAAACTGGTGATTTACTAATTGATTCGTGACTTATCGATGTTACTATAAATTAAAAAGCGTCAATGAATTTCTCCATTGACGCTTTTTAATTAACTGATAATCAATATTATAATTTAAACTTCGCGATAAGGTCAACCACACGACTCGAATAACCCCATTCGTTATCGTACCAGGACAATATTTTGACAGTTTTTCCCATGACCATAGTGGCCGAGGCGTCAAAGATGGAACTGTGCGGGTTGTGAATAATGTCGCATGAAACAATTTCATCTTCAGTGTATTCAAGTATTCCTTTCATCGGTCCTTCAGCGGCTTCTTTCATCGCAGCATTGATCTGGGCTTTTGTGGCTTCAGTTTTCAGATTTACAACCAAATCAACCAGTGAACCGGTTGGTGTTGGAACACGAACAGCCAATCCATCAAGTTTACCAGCCAATTCAGGGATTACCAAACCAATTGCTTTAGCAGCACCCGTGGTGGTAGGAATTTGTGACAACGCAGCAGAACGGGCACGACGTAAATCTTCGTGAGGACCATCGAGTATGATTTGATCGTTGGTGTAAGAATGGATGGTTGTCATCATACCGTTTTCAATTCCGAAACGATCGTTTAACACTTTGGCAACCGGCGCCAGACAATTTGTTGTACATGAAGCATTCGAAACACATTGATCAGTATCCTTCAGATCGTTATCGTTTACACCCAATACGATGGTGGCGTCAATCTGATCTTTTGAAGGAACACACAAAATTACTTTTTTGGCTCCGTTTTTCAAATGGTCACCATATCCGCCCTTGCTACTTTCTTTCGAACGAAAGATTCCGGTTGCTTCAACAACAACATCAGGTGTTACAGCCCATTTAATATTGATCGGATTACGTTCAGCAGTTACTGTGATACGTCTTCCATTAACAATAATGGCTGTTTCATCAAATTCAATTTTACCATTGAATCTTCCCTGGGTTGAATCATATTTCAACAAATGAGCCAACACCTTGGTGCTGGTGAGATCGTTAATACCGACAATTTCCATATTGTCACGCTCAGAAGCGATTTTAAACACATTGCGCCCGATACGGCCGAAACCATTGATGGCAATTTTAATTTTTGACATAATTCAATTTTTTAATTACAGGATAATATTTTATAAAGGCTAAATAATCAAACAGCTATATAATGTAGTTCATTTTTTTCAAATTTACAACAAAAATAGCTAACTTCGATTAAAAAATAAAGGGGTTATGAACGAACCATTCAAATCGAAAGCACTTGAAGCAAACCTTGCAGAAACCAGATATAGAGACATTTACATACCTGAAGAACACCAGTTTTTTATCCGTTTATCCGAAGGATACTATGGAATAAAAAAACGCGCAAACGATTGCATTACTGAATACCATCATCCATTGTCGAACAGAAAATTTGTCATCGAAGAATTGCGCGAAATATTAATAACAGATTTTTGGTTTTACACGAAGACCGGAATACCTGAAAAATCGCTCCAAATCCCTATTGGGATGCTGGGTACTTTGCTAAATGAAGAATTGAATACCCAGCTTCGGATGATTATTATTCATAACTTACTTGAGTTCGTTCAACTCGTTCTGCTTAAATCGCCAACACACCGTAAACTTATTCCGGTATGCCTGAAATATTTAAATGATGGTTTCAAAACCAAAAATTACTGCTTCATTCTTTCCACAAAATTTTTCGTTCGTTACCTTCCCGAAGCATACAATGATATTGAATTCAAAAGTGATATTCTCGATCTTACAACCCGTGTTTTCGATCAAAACTATCAATACTGGCAACAAATCTCTTCCATCGAGGATTGGCTGAAGGAAAGAGACACCCTTCATAAAACTGAAATTGACACAATTACTGCCCACATTGGCAAACCCTATTTTGCTGACCTGAAACAAAAACTTATCAAGGCTGTCACCTGGGATGAATTTGCCAATCAATTACCCACCTATGATAGCATTGCAGAACGATTTGCCGAAACAACAAATTTATTTGAACTATTTATTAATAAGTTTCATTTTGTGTTTTTTCTGCTTCACCTTGATGGTATGTCAATCATCCGTGAGCGCCTGATATGGAGCCTCGACAAAATGATACGACAAGCAATGGATGAACTTAAACAAGACGAAATAATCGAATTTGTCGACCTCATCTTCTCTTTAAGCGATGAATTGAAGATGGAACACCGCTCAGCTGTGCTTGATTTTCAACTCACTCTAGGGATGAAAGTGATTGATTTAGATGAGACTGAGCATAAGGAACTGGTAAATCATTTTGAAAAGAAACTTATCGGATTCGGATTTACAAGTCCGGGGATGGTATACGTAGATGAAGACTGGCAATTGAGTGTTAACGAAAACCATATTAAAAACATCCGTGTCTGGCTTCAACTCATTGAGTATTCACAATCGGTGATGGAAAAACTATTGTCGTCACTGATTGTGAACCTAAGGCTTGGGGGAATCTTTATCAGTGATACGGACTTATTTCAACGCGAGATAACCAAGATACTCAATTCAAACATCGCACCTTATTACAAAAAAGTGAAGCAACTCACCCGTATTTTCCCTGTCTATTTTAATGAAATAGGTGCTGAAGGCGAAATTCGAAAGGTGACAACAACCATGGACGAAATATCAGGCCGGCAGGACAAGTTGATTCATTTTCTACGCAAACAGGTGCATACAGAAAGCAATAATACACTCATCGACCTGACGCGCAGGATTTTCAGGTTCTGGTATGATGCAAAAATTGAATCCTTGCGTGATGCCTTGCCCGATAATGTTTACCAAAGTGTTGACCTCAACAGTGAGTGGTTTGCACCCGTTCATAGCATCGTAAATGGGATGGCTGCTATTCTTCAGACCGATTCTGATGGTCTTCTGGAGCTTTCACCGGAGAAATTCGATGAAATACTCATGAAAGTTGACAATGAAAATCAACGCGACCGCGAACGATTGCACGACATCCGAAACCTATACTCCTATCTGCGCGAAAAGTATTCCTTCGAAACAGTTAACATCATTTCACTACTTAGAAAATACCCGTTTATCAATGACATTGATATCGAAAAATTTGATAAAGCCCTGAAAAAAAGCGACTTTGAGCAATCACTCCGCCTGATTTACGGGTTCATGGATAAACTAAAAAAAATCATTTTCAATCCGGAAGAAAGCGAAAGCTGGGAAAACATTTACCATAAACGACATATTGCCATCGGAATACCCTCGATGTATGGTGTTTATCGCGAAAATAAATTTGAAGCACTTGGACTCACTTTCAGGCTCGAAAAAGTGGCTACGCGTCTCATGGAGAAAGTTGTCGAAAACATCAATCTCGATTATATTTCAGCCAAAACACTCGGTGAAATCAATGTGATACTGGAGTATTTCCGTGAAGGACTCGAATTGGACGGTATCACAAACCAAAGCCTGAACTCGAATCTTCAGATGCTTCGCTATAGTTTAACCTCCCGAAGCTTTTCGTTTGATCAGTATATCAATATATTCCAGTTTTTAGCTGAAGATGTTAAACGTCTCATTATCAAATATTTTTTAAAATCCTACGAATACCCTCTCAAGATTGTAATCCCTCAGATATTTGATACGCATCAGCAATTAACCGAAAAAGAAAACTTTAAACTGATCAGCAAAAAATCAGAGGAATTCCATCGTGATGTGATTTCAGAGGCTTTTCTGGTGCAACCATTCGATAATTTTATCACCCGGATATTGCAGTCGTTGCGCAGTATGTCCGACCGACTTGATGCAAATCTTATCAGTGATATTATGTCCTATAATGCTGACTTGGTCATAAGCCCGTTGACTGAGCGAACCCCAAAACTGGACAATCAGGTTTTTCTCGGAAGCAAGGCCTATCATTTAAAAAACCTCTATCTGGCCGATTTTCCAATACCACCCGGATTTGTTATTACTTCAGAAGTATTCCGAAGAAATAATACAATCATGAATCTCAAGGAGTTACGCAAGGAATTGCATGATATGATTCGAAAAAACATACAACACCTTGAAAAATTAAGTGGCCGTAAATTTGGCAGCCCCGATAAACCACTTTTACTTTCTGTACGGTCGGGAACAGCTATTTCGATGCCGGGCGCAATGGACACTATCCTGAATGTTGGATTGAACGATGCACTGGCAGAGGCAATCAGTAAAAACAGCCGTTTCAGCTGGTCAATCTGGGATTCTTATCGCCGTTTTATCCAAAGTTGGGGGATGGCTCATGGTATCGAACGTGATGTATTCGACTCGGTCATGTTCGATTTTAAACGAAAATACCATGTTCAGCAGAAGGTGGAGTTTGATCCTGCAGATATGCGATTCATCGCTTTCGCCTACAAAGATGTATTGAAAGCATATAATGTTCATTTTGAGGACAATCTGTTCGATCAGCTTATCACAACCATCAATATGGTTTTCGAATCCTGGTCATCCGAAAGAGCATATGTTTATCGCCGTCACTTGCAGATTTCTGATAACTGGGGAACAGCTGTCATTGTTCAGCAGATGATTTTCGGAAACCTGACGAGTACTTCCGGTACAGGCGTCGTATTTACACAAAATCCACAGCGTGAGCGTCCGGGCGTTCATCTTTATGGCGATTTCACCTTGCGTAGCCAGGGAGAAGATATCGTAGCCGGCTTGGTAAAACCGTCACCTGTCAGCGAAACCCAACGGAAGCAAGACAATATAAGTGCTCCTTCATTACAATCTACCTATCCTGCCATTTATAAACGAATTTACGATCTGGCCACAAAACTCACCGAAGACCATGGTTATAGTCCGCAGGAGATTGAATTTACTTTTGAATCGGATAAAGCCGAAGATTTGTACATACTTCAAACCCGGGATCAGGATCTGAAATCAGATATTGAGACGGATACATTTATCCTCACCCCCGATGAGATGATAGTAGCGGGCCGCGGTATTGGAATTGGAGGAGGGTCGTTAAACGGAATTGCCGCCTTTGATGAAGAAGATCTTGAGCGATTGAAAAGAGACTTTCCTGAAGCAAGAATGATCCTAATTCGCCCCGACACGGTTCCTGATGATATTAGTATGATCTTTATCTGCAACGGATTGATAACAGCCAGAGGTGGTGCTACTTCGCATGCTGCTGTCACTGCTGCGCGTCTGGGAAAAACCTGCGTTGTCAACTGCAGCAGCCTGGTGGTGGATGAATTGAACCGGACATGTATGCTCGAAGATAAACTTATCCAGTCAGGTAACCTGATTGCAATCGATGGGAATCTGGGCAATATCTATTTAGGAAATCATCCCATTGAAAAATCTTCGATAGATTCAGAATACAAATATTAAGGAGATGGTTTTTTTTCGCTAACTTATTGATCTACAATACATAACAATCGCCTGATTTCATGCCATAGGTTGCAATAAACAAGGTCAATTGAAAGAAAAATGAAAAGGTGAAACTATTTCTTTCGCGATTTTTTCAATTCCATGTCAAGATATTCATCTAAGGCCATTGTCATGGATGGAGCTGTTTTGGTGGGGGCCATCACATGAACAACAAAACCTGACTCAATGATAGATTCTGCTGTTGATTGTCCAAATGCACCAAATATTTTTTCTCCCTGTTTAAATTTTGGGAAGTTTTTTTGCAATGATTTAATACCAGCCGGACTGAAGAAAACGAACATATCGTAATCGTCGATTTTTATACCGGATAAATTACTTGCTTCAGTTTTGTAAAGTATTGCTTTTGTGTAGTTTACTTTTGCAACATCGAGCAATTCAACCATACTTTCCTTGTGAATATCTGAGCAGGGCAACAAGTATTTTTCATCCTTGTGTTTGCGCATGATTTCAATTAATTCAGAAAAATTTTGTTTTCCATGAAATATTTTACGCTTGCGGTAGAGCACATATTTCTGCAGATAAAAAGCTGTCGATTCAGAAAGGCAAAAATATTTCAACGTTTCCGGAACATCAAAGCGCATTTCTTTGGCAATCCGAAAAAAGTGATCCACAGAATTCCGGCTGCTTAATATGACCGCAGTATGATCGGCTAGTGAAATACGCTCCATTCGAAATTCCTTGGTCGTAACTCCTTCAATCTTTATAAATTTATGGAAGTCAATCTTCACATTATACTTTCTACTCAACTCGCCGTATGGAGATTTCTCCTTGTCTATCGGTTCAGGTTGCGATACAAGTATTGACTTTATTTTCATTCTTAAAGTGTTTTATTTCAGGCTCAAATCGATCAATAGGCGATACTCAACCAAATGTTTAGCTTAATAAATTATCGAAATAAAAACTCAATGTAAACTGGTTTCTAATCATTTTTTTTCGTCATTATTCCATTCGTTCACCACTCGAAAGCATCAAAAAAACTTTGGTCAACATCATTAAAGGCATAATTTCAAGGGCACAAAGGTATAAAAATAAATACAATATTGAAAAGGGAGGTTGTAAAATTCCGATTACAAAACTTCTTACTATTTTGATAATCAGCAATATAAACACTATTGAAAGACCAAAATAAACAATATAAACCGATGGATTATAGATCATTATGAATACCACCGGCAATAATAACAATCCTCCAGACGTAAAAAAACCGAGATGATTGGTCAGGTATGCTAAGGTTTCATCATGTGTTTTAAACAAATAAGATAAAAAACGAATGAGAAAAAACTTTAGCGAAAAAAGTAAAACAAGTCCTCCGAAAACCTGGAAAAAAAGAATCAATCCGGATGAACTACTATCAGGATATGCTGACATGAAACCGACAGCATTAAAAATCAGGAGAGAGAAGACAGTAAAATAGACCAGAATTACAACGAATGAAAGAACACTTTTCATGGGATTCCATTCACGAAGCATCAGATTCAATCTTGTATTGCCCGATAAACAAAACAATAATTGATTGTATTTACGTGTGGCTAAGCGTCTTATTAAAACAACCAAAATCAAAACAAACAATAACAAGTATCCATTCCATGCAGCCGGCCGGGTTTCATTCCGACGCAATGCTGGATTCAATTGTGTTTCCGTTCCGGTCCTTACAAATTGCTCACCGATGAAAGTTCCTTTGAGCTTACTTCGTTTATCAACAAAGGATTTAACTGAAGATTCCTGATAAAATTTCCACACAAAAACAGGTTCAGTCACAACTGAGGCAGCATGCTTAGGGTGTAGTATCGTTTGCGTTAACTGAACAGATTGCGTCATGAATAAATATAATAAAACCCAAACCATGGATTCGGCGACAAAATTAACAATTTATAATGGATATAAAGAAGTGCTAATCCTTTAAAAGCCTTAAGATTGGAAGATTTTCAATTTATAACTTCTGTTAATTAATAAACAATGCTGCATGAAAACCTACATTTTTTGATAATTTTGCCAAATCAAATGATTAACATTCAAATCAATCATGGATTTAATTCAACTTATACGTCAACGAGCTATTGGAACTAACAAGAGAATTGTACTGCCTGAAGCTGAAGAAGAAAGAACCTTAAGGGCAGCTGATGATATTATCAATGAAAATATTGCTCACCTTATCCTTATCGGCAATGAAAACACCATCAAAGCCAATGCAAAACATTGGGATCTGAAACATATCGCCAAAGCAACAATCATCGATCCGATTGAGAATCCACGAAAGCAGTATTTTGCAGATAAACTATTCGAAATACGGAAAAACAAAGGCTTAACCATCGATCAGGCCTTGAAACTTGTTGAAAACCCCTTGTATCTCGCCGTTTTACTCATCAAAACAGGGGAAGCAGATGGTGAAGTTGCCGGAGCCAACAATGCTACCGGTGATGTTTTACGACCTGCCTTTCAGATTGTAAAAACCAAACCGGGAATCAGTTCCGTGTCAGGCGCCTTCATCATGGTATTGAAAGATAAGAATTTCGGACAAAACGGCGTACTTGTGTTTGCAGATTGTGCGGTCAATCCCGACCCAACTGCCAAAGAATTAGCCGAAATTGCCGTCGCTTCAGCAAATACTGCAAAAGCCATTGCAGGTATCGAACCTCGTGTCGCCATGCTTAGTTTTTCGACAAAAGGCAGTGCAACCCACGAAAAGGTAGATAAGATCGTTGAGGCAACCGCACTCGCCAAAGAAATGAATCCTGAATTGCTGATTGATGGTGAATTACAGGCAGATGCTGCCATCATTGAGGCAATTGGAAGAAAAAAAGCACCCGGATCACCCATTGCAGGCATTGCTAACGTATTGGTTTTCCCATCTCTTGAATCGGGTAATATTGCCTATAAACTGGTTCAACGATTGGCTGGTGCTGAGGCTATCGGTCCGGTATTGCAGGGATTGGCCGCGCCAATTAATGACCTTTCACGCGGATGTTCTGTCGAAGATATCATTAACCTGGTCGCCATCACTGTCAATCAGGCCAATGGTGAATGATTCGTTTTAGTTCAAAAAAATTGTAACACAACAACTCATATAAAGCAAAGACAATGAATGAAACATTAGCAGATTTTACTTTGGGCAAACGCCAGCAACCCAAAGGCATCATTCAAAAAATTGGAGTGATCGGCTGCGGAGCTGTCGGACAGGAAATCACGATGGCCATTTCAGGAAGTGGACTCGATGTCGTTTTCCTCGACCTTGATGAAGGACGTATCAAAGAAATATTTGATCAGATCAGCACCCAACTCGATGAAGTAATTAATCACTGGGGACTTACAACCAGCGAGAAAAGGGCAATCATGAGCCGAATAAAAGGAACCTCCGATTACCAGGACCTTTCCGAATGTGATATCGTGATCGAAACTATCGCGTCACGCAAACGCGGTACAAGTATCGAATTAAGAAAAGATATTTTCAGGAAAGTTGAACAGGTTGTTCGCCCTGATGCCATCATCTCATCGAACATAACCACACTCATGATCTCTGATCTGGCTGCAGTCCTGAAACATCCCGAACGTGCCATTGGCATGCATTTCATACTTCCGATACAAAAAGCCCACATCATTGAAGTTGTGAGAGGAATCAACTCCTCGGAAGAAGCGGTCGAACAGGTTGCAAAATTTGCTGGGATGATCGATAAAAAGATTATTCGCCTCAACGAATCACCCGGAAATATCGTGACCCGAATGCTGGTCACAACCATCAACGAAGCATGTGAAATTTTGATGGAAGGTGTTGCATCGGTAAAAGACATTGATCTTGCCATGCGCGAATCATCAGGGCATCTGTTTGGCCCATTCGAAATGGCCGACAGAATCGGGTTGGATAAAATTCTCAAATACATGGACAATCTGTATCAGGAGTATGGTGATAAAAAATATAAACCTTCTCCGATAATCAAACGCTTGGTGCGTGCAAATTACCTTGGAAAATTAAGCGGAAAGGGATTCTATAATTATCAATCGGGAAAAGCTGTAGATCAAACAGTTACATGTGCAGTAATAAAATATTAATCATCAAAGAAAAAGTAAAATGAAGATAATTGTATTAAACTGCGGAAGTTCCTCGATAAAATACCAGCTTTTCGAAATGCCTTTGCGGAATGTTTTAGCCAAGGGGCTGGTCGACAAAATCGGCCTGAAAGGCGCCTCTATCAAACATAAAAGATCAGATGGGGTTGAAGTGAAACTCGAAGGGGAAATTATTGACCATCAGGGTGGTATTGAGCATTTACTTGCTATTTTGATCAGTGAAAAATATGGTAGCATCAAAACAATTGATGAAATTGAAGCCGTTGGACACCGTGTGGTTCATGCCGGTGAAAAATATAGCGGAAGCGTTTTTATCACAGATGAAGTAATTGAAGCGCTGGAGGAATGTATCGACCTGGCACCACTGCATAACCCTCCCAACCTGAAAGGTATTTACGCCATGAAGGAACTCCTGCCCGAAGTGCTTCAGGTTGGGGTATTTGACACCGCTTTTCATCAGACAATGCCTCCGAAATCATTCCTCTATGGTATCCCCTACTCGCTTTACGAAAAATACAAAATCCGCCGTTATGGTTTCCATGGAACCAGCCACAAATATGTGTCACAACGTGCCTGCGATATTCTTGGGTTAGACATCAAAAAGCAAAAAATTATTACCTGTCATTTGGGTAATGGTGCTTCAATGGCGGCTATTGTTGATGGTAAATCATTAGACACAAGCATGGGAATGACGCCAACCGAAGGATTGATCATGGGAACCCGTTGCGGTGACCTGGATGTGGGCGCATTGCTCTATATTGCCGCTAAGGAGGAAACAAGTATTCCTTACACCAATACATTGGTGAATAAATTCTCTGGAATGGTAGGCATTTCAGGTATTTCTTCGGATATGCGCGACATCGAAACCGCTGCCAATGAAGGAAATGAACGTGCTAAAATCTCATTGGAAATGTACCAATACCGTGTAAAAAAATATATCGGAGCCTACGCAGCCGCCATGGGTGGTGTTGATGTGATTGTATTTACCGGTGGCATTGGCGAAAATGACACAAACACCAGGACAAAAATTCTGGAAGGCCTCGAATTTTTCGGCATTGAAATTGACAAAGAAAAATCGATGAAATCGCGGGGAAAAGAGGAGTTGATAAGTTTACCGGCAAGCAAAGTGAAAGTAATCGTTGTGCCAACGGACGAAGAATTAATGATTGCTGCCGATACTTACGAAATTCACGAAAAAATACTTGAACAGTCCATTCTTTAAATCAAATAACCCAACAGGTATAAAACCTGTCAGGTTAATGTTTTAATAATTCCAAACAAAAACGGCTGAAATTCAGCCGTTTTTTTGTTTCACCAACCAGCCAAACAGATACCGGCAGAGAATGGATAAACCTCCGGTCCCTTGTCCTTAATCCAGAGTGAATAAATCGAATAATTAGCGTATAAACTCACGATTCCCCAACCTGCGCGGATACATGCATCAAGTTTCAATGGCCGCATATCAAAACCGTCGAAGTTTTTTGTGATATTCCTGTCTGAAGAATTGGGACTGCGGAAAATTATTGGCAGTGTTTCTCCTGTACCAGGATCATTCAGTGTAAACTCCTTGTTTGCTTCGTTGAAATAAATTTTACTATGCGTCGAAACACGCCATCCTCCTATTACTCCAACTGCAAGGTGTAATTTTTCAGCGTTTTTCACTGCGTTAGTCTGAACCTCAAAGAAAAGTGGAACAGTAATATACATTGTGGTTAATTTACTCTTTTTCACCGAAACGCCATCGATAAAGAAAGCCTTGAAATAAGCCGAATCTGATGTTGGAAAAACACTATTTGCAAACCGGTAGTTGTTCCATGAAAGACCAACTCCACTAACCAATCCAATTGTTTTTGCCTTATTCAGGGCAATGTTTTGTTCAAAGAAATTCACATTGAAATTTATACTTTTCTCCATACGCAAATCCAAATAACTCTCTTCTTTCGGGAAACTCATATTGTGATCAGGGGTAAGCCAACCGTTCACTCCCAGTTCAACACCAGCCCAATGACCATTAAATTTTTCTTTCTTTTCCTTACACATTTTCACATTACCATCTTCATCCACAGTAATGGAACGGCTACCAATTTTAACACTCGTTGAATCGCCATCGATCACTTCAATATTCAGGTTACCAACCGAAACACGCACCGTATCCCCTGAAGGCGAGTCATAAACATCCACGTTACCCCAATCGCCACTCTCTATTTCAACCTCGGTATCATCAGTTGTTTCTGTTTCATTAACACCCTGGTTATGATGCACCTTTGATGCGCCGCTTGTTTCAACATCCAGATTTTCTTTGGCATAAACATAGGCATCGCTTGCTCCACTGGCTTCAACACTGGTATTTATGGTTTCGAATTTATCAGCAATGAGTTTTGACGCACCGCTCATTTGAACAACAAATACACTTGCTTTGCCGCTGAGCGTAATTTTACTGGCACCCGAAAGCTCAGCATCAACCTTATCATAGGCCCCATCGAAGGTAATGTGCGAGGCGCCACTCGATCCTATCATCAATTCATTTCCTGTAAACTGATTTGTTGTGGTAACATTGGAAGCACCTGAAGCATCGATTCCCCTGAGTGATGGAAGACATATTTCAGCTTTTAATACAGTTGCCTTGCGGAAGGAGCCGGTCGATAGCGTCAATTCACCATCAACAACCTTCAGATTCATATCTTCCAGCAGGTTTCTGTCCAGTTCAAGAACAACCAGTTGTTCGGGGGCTTGTGTTAACACAACTTTCAGTGCTCCGCCCACCGAAATACGATCAAATGCAGGAAGCTCGATGGTTTTTTTTATAATATTACCGTCACCTGTTTTTTGGGCTATTAAACTGATTGTAAAATAGTTAAAAACAGTCAGTAATATAATTGTCCGCAATAAGAATGTAGTTTTCATGATTCTAATTTTTGATTTATATAATTATTGAATAAAGTAGTATTTGTTAGTTCTTTTTATGCTGGGTATTATGGATATCCGAGGCGCCACTTTCATCTGCATTTAATGTCTCTTTCACATTCACAGTTGCATCACTGGCACCGCTTGCTTCAACGGAAGCATTCAATACTTTGAAATCACCTGCTTTTAAATCGGAAGCGCCACTTATTTCGGCCCGCATGGTTTTCCCAGTGCCAATCAAGGTTAAATTACTGGCTCCTGAAAGATCGATGTCTATCTTGCTGTAGTCCCCCATGAAAAGTATGTCGGACGCACCACTGGCGTCAATTTCAATCTCTGATCCGCTGAATTTGTTGGTAGTTTTAATATCAGTGGCACCCGATGCATCGATTGCGCTGATGGAAGGAATATTGATTTCAGCTACCAGTTTTGTTGCATTTTGAATTGATCTGTTCGAAAGTTGCAGTTCGCCATTCACCACCCTCACCTCGAGTTGGTTCACCAGGTTTTCATCAACTTTTATGACAATTTGTTGCTCGCCTGATTGTGTCAGGATTACCGAAAACGATCCGCTGGCTGAAATGCGATCGAATGATGAGAGTTCGTAAGTCTTACTGATAACGTTGCCGTTTCCCCGGTGTTGGGCCATCATGCAGCCCGAGATGCTGCCGATGATCAGAAATAAAAAGAGGTTTTTGAATAATGTTTTCATATGTCAGGTTTTTTTAAATTCTAATCTATGACGGCACCATTCGATTAAAAGTTACAACTGATTGTAATTTCGATGAAAAAAACCGTCAAAATCATGCTCAAAATCAGGAATGATACAATTAAAGGCGGACACCAAACGTTAGGCTTCATCAGCGTTTCAACAATTTGGTGTAAATTTGTCGGTAAGAAACCTATTCACATTGAAGAAGATTTATACATTTATTTTAAAATCCTACTTCGGGCCGTTCGTAATGACTTTTTTCATTGCGCTCTTTATCCTGTTGATGCAGTTTCTGTGGAAATACATTGATGACCTGGTTGGCAAAGGCCTTGATGCATATACAATCATTAAACTACTTTTTTATGCGAGTGCTACTTTTGTTCCCATGGCATTGCCTCTCGCAGTATTGCTGTCCTCGCTGATGACCTTTGGTAATCTGGGTGAACATTACGAATTGGTAGCATTAAAAGCGGCCGGGATTTCTATTTGGAAAATAATGCGACCGCTTATCTATTTCACTTTTCTGCTCAGCATACTCGCCTTTGTTTTTTCGAACAATGTGCTGCCCGTGGCGAATCTCAAATTCCAGTCACTTCTTTACGATGTGCGGCAAACAAAACTGGCTTTCAATATCAATGAAGGTGTATTTTACAATGGAATCAACAATTACATCATTCGTGTGGGTGAGAAAGACAAGGATGGGAAAACTATTTATGATGTAAAAATTTACGATCATACTGATCGGCAGGGAAATATCAGTGTTACAACAGCCAAATCGGGTATTATGCAAATGAGTCCTGACCAAAAAAGTCTGATTTTCACCCTTTTCGATGGCTACTCATACAACGATATTGTAAATGCCCGAAACTATAAAAATAACCGGCCTTTCGAGAGAACTGAATTTGATGAGCAACGTATCAAATTTGATCTTTCAGATTTCGATCTGGCCCGCACCCAGGAAGATTTATTCAAGAGTCATTATACCATGCTTAATACGAAGCAGTTAGACTTATTTATCGACTCACTTGAACTTAAATTTGAAGATCGTAAGGCAAATTACAGCCAAAACTTCATCAAAAGGTTTCAATTTTTAGCACCTGTTGATATGGAAGGTTCAACAACTGTCAAGGTTGAGAAAACTGTAAAAACAAAACTCGACAACGCAACCCCCAACACCATAAAACAAGTTGAACCGAAATCTGTAAAATGGCCATTTCTTGATAATTTCGATAAATCAGATCATGCTGAGATTATCGGTCTTGCATTGACTGCCAGTCGTACCACCCGGGATAACATCGTTTTCAATAAAAATGATTTCATTTTCCAAAATGAAAATATTCGTAAACATCAATGGGCCTGGCACAAAAAGTTCACCTTGTCGATTGCCTGTCTCATTCTTTTCTTTGTTGGGGCTCCCATGGGTGCCATCATCCGCAAAGGAGGACTGGGATTACCTGTAGTAATATCGGTGTTATTTTTTGTTATCTATCACGTTACCAGCATCCTGGGCGAAAAATCAGCCAAGGTTGGTGATTTGGATATGTTTTTTGGCGTGTGGCTTTCGTCCCTACTCCTGTTGCCGGTCGGCTTGTTTCTTACTTTTAAAGCCACAACCGATGCCCCTTTACTTGATGCTGATGTGTGGCGTAAACGGTTGAAGAGTCTATTAAAAAAAGACAAACCTCTAATCGTAAAGGCATGAGGTTTCTCTTTCTGTGCAATAAATCGCCCTGGCCGGCACATGAAGGTGGCCCCATCGCTATGAACAGCCTTATACAGGGATTGTTGAATGCCGGACATCAGGTAAAAATTCTTGCTGTAAATTCGGATAAATACAATGTCAATGAAGGTGATATTCCGGCAGATTTTCAGGCAAAAACCGGCATCGAACTTATTCATGTCAACCTCAACATCAATCCGGTTGATGCTTTTTTCAACCTGTTTACATCAAAGTCGTACCATGTTCAACGATTTATTTCAAAACAATTCGACAAAAGAATCATTGCCATCCTGCAACAAGAGGTTTTTGATGTGGTTCAATTTGAAACTGTTTTCATGGCACCATATCTTGAAACAGTAAGAAAATATTCAAAAGCCAAACTGATACTTCGTGCCCACAATATTGAACATTTAATATGGGGACGACTCGCTGTGAGCGAAGCTAATCCACTGAAAAGATGGTACTTACATCATTTAAGCCACACGCTGAAGAACTACGAAATTAACTCACTCGTTGCATTTGACGGTATTGCGGCAATCACCCCATCCGATGCTGCTTTTTTCAAAAAGCACACCAAACAACCAGTTATTGATATTCCTTTTGGGATAGAACTGGATAAATATAAACAAAGTGGCATAAGCCCTGAGTTTCCTTCCTTGTTTCATCTAGGATCAATGAACTGGATTCCAAACGAAGAAGGCATGAAATGGTTTCTCGACAAGGTGTGGCCAATTGTACACGATCGACTTCCGACTTTGAAATTGTATCTGGCCGGAAGATTTATGCCTGAATGGCTATTGAAATCACAACTACCGAATGTAGAAGTGGTGGGAGAAGTAGCTGATGCACAGCAGTTTATTAACTCAAAATCAATCGCGATTGTACCATTGCTTTCCGGTAGCGGAATTCGAATAAAAATTATTGAATCCATGGCCCTGGGCAAAGCAATTGTTTCAACCCGCATGGGTGCCGAAGGCATTGCAATTCGCGAGGGCATTGATATACTTGTAGCTGATACGCCCGAAGATTTCGCCTACGCTGTTGAATCATTGGCCAACAGTCAGCAACGGACAACAGAAATGGGAGCCAAGGCAAGAATCAGCATTGAAGAAAGCTATGACAACCGCAAGATTATTGAAAAGTATTGTAATTGGTTGGATATTTAAATTCCCACCAACACCCACAAGGGAGGCTATCTTAATACTTCTCTTTATTCTTTAAACCATTGACATTCATAATATTTCGTTCATTCACTACTTTGAAAAACGTAAATTATTGATAAGATAAAAATATTTACAAAGCCCCCGTTTTCGGGGGTTAGTGGGAAAAAAGTATCAAAGTTACTGAACTATGGGACAAGAACAAGGCGGAAGCCTAAAAAGTAACTCTTGTCGTCGGGGTAGCTGAAGTCGCGATCCGACACCCGGCAGCGCTGCGGAACATTGTACCAGCTCCCGCCACGATCCATGCGGCCAGCGCCAGATGAGGCCCCTTGCGGATTGCTTTGGCTACCACTGCTGTAATCGCTGCACCACTCCCACACGTTGCCACTCATATCATAAATCCCCAACCCATTTGCCTTTTTTTGTCTCACCGTATGCGTTGTAAAACCTGAATTATTGTTGTACCAGGCCACTTCGTCAATGTTATTGCTACCCGCATATAAGGTTGATGAGCCTGTCGAAGCGCCTTGTGCAGCATACTCCCACTCTGCCTCAGTTGGCAAACGATATTTTTTACCGGTTTTTAACTTCAGTTTTTGAATAAATTTCTGCACTTCGTTCCAACTAACCCTTTCAACAGGTAAATTATCACCCTTAAAATTACTTGGATTGCTGCCCATGATTGCTGTCCATTGCTTTTGGGTAACCTCATATTTCCCAATATAGAAATCACTGAGAGTTACTTGATGTTGGGTTTCATCACTTCGCCTATTAGGTTCATTGGCAGGGCTACCCATGGTAAAAGTGCCGCCTTTAACAAAAACCATTTCAATTCCATCCGTACTAGTGCTTATACCTGCGACAGGTTTTAAAAGTCTAATGCTTTTGTTGGTTGTTTCGCCTGTCTTTACTAGAGCTGTTTCAGTGGCTATGGTGTAAGCATTTGCGCTTACCTTAATCGTGTAAGTGCCAACGGGTATGTCTTCAAAAACTTTCATTCCGGTGGCTATGTATCGTTCGCCTGCATCGCCGGTAACTTCAATATTGGCATCGAAAGGCGTTACGGCAATCTGCAAAGAGCCGGTTTGTACGTTGGGAAACATATCAATCACTTGCCTATCATTGCGTTTGAGCACAATTTGTTGTTCCTGTGTTTCAGCTTTTGGCATCTCTACCTTTATTTTAACCAGTTGCGGGGATAGTTTTATGTTTTTGCAATTCGTCACTTTTTCGTTGTTGATAAAAACCGAAGCCAACGGGTGGGTGTTCACTGTGAGGTAGCCAACATTTTCTTCGAGGGTGTAACTTTTGATTGTTTGGGATGTTTTCACCTCAAGCATTTGGTTTTCGATGCTTACATAGCCTTCTTTTGTGATTTTTACAGGATAGTTACCAGGTTTGTAAAAAGCGGCGATCGGGCTTTCACCTAAATTTACGCCATCCAGATAGATAATAGCACCTTCAGGTATGGTTTCTATTTGCAATGCGGCATCGGCCTGTTTCAAGAGCTTATATTCGAAAAAAACATTTTTGTCATCTACAGTAATGTTTTTTTCTATTGGTTGAAATCCGTCTTTTGTAATGCGGATGCTGTGTTGCCCAACCGAAATATTCTGTGTGGCAGAAGTCGTAACTACCTTATCATCAATTAATAAAACAGCATCGGCGGGTGTAAAACGAATCGTAACTGGTAGCTGATTAGCCGTGTTTTCACCGTTGATCTCAATCTGCCACACTTCGCGCGCTTTCAACACAATTCCGTAATCTGAGAGAATCAGTTTCAAAGGTTTGAAGCCGGATTTGAATATCTGTAAAACCCTTTCGGTTGAAGTGAGATACACCATATCCATGCCCGGTTTGTCGTCGATATTACCAACAATGCCATCGAATGAATCGTAAGTAAAACCATCCTGATTAGAAACCACCTGAATGGCTGCGCAATAATTTCCATTGGCATCGCGGCGTGCCACCATTTCGCCGGTATCCAGTTTCTTTGCTTTGCCAATGATGTTGAGTTCATTGGTGACCTGAGCGTTTGTAACTAAAAAGCCAAATATCAACAGAAAAAAAATATTAGTTTTTTTCATCTTTGAGACGCGTTTTGTTCAAAAACTGATGGAGAGTAAAAATAGTAAAAAGTTAGAAAAAACAGAAAAAAAAATACACATAACACTTTATGAACTTTCAAACTTTATAAACTATCAATCTTATCTTACTTATAAATCCTGAAATTCGATGTGTTCACCAAAGCCGATGAATCCCACTCATTGGGCTGCCAGGCGCGGATATAAATCAACGGGTCTTTCTCATTAAAATCGATCAGCAGAAACAGATAGCCTTCGTCGGCATAGCTTGTCGACGAGTAATTCTGCCTCATCTCAACGCCATATACGCCCGGAGTGTTGTTTTTCTTCATGATTTCGAAGTTACTGAAATCAATGAAAATATCTTTCTGAACATCGAAAATCTGCTTTTGACGCGTAAGATATTGTTGCTTGGTAAACTGCAACTGCTCAAAACCCGGCTGACCCGGCATTTGCACATACGCCACGTCTGTATTGGGTTTGTTGCGTGCTTCAATTTTGCGGCCCACCAAAATCAGCGCCTCATCGGCAAACATCAGGTCAATTGTTTTCATATCGCGGGTGAGATAGGCAGTGCGGTACTTCTCAACAAACTTAATGATTTCGAGTCGATTGCCCCAGTCATTTCCAAATTCGGCCTGTTTTACAAATTTTTCGTACAAATCATCGGTGATGCATAAGTTGAAATCGATAAGTTCGCCGGTTTTATCAAAATCGAGCACCAGATATTCAGTCGATTGCTTGTTCATGGTTGGGTAAAGGTGATGCATTTCAATCTTCCTTATTTCAAAGCCTTCGCGTGTTTCGCTCACATCCGCTTCAATCCGGCCTGAAAAAGGTTTCGGGTGGTTGAATCGCATATAATCCTTTATTTTAGTCATAATAAAAGGATCACTGCTGAACTGATTACCAACAAACTGCTCATCCCCTTTTTCGATGACAGCAATAAATTTATTGGCACTTAGCAGTATCTGCTCTGCCATTGCCAATGTTTTTTCCGATTTCAGCACCAATTGCGTACCCTGTGCAACAATGAGAGGAACCGTCTTTAACGGAATATTCAGCTGGCTCTGAAACTCAGGCCGTACCACCAAATCCCAAAGTTGCTCCACTGCCGCGGTTTCCTTGCGGGCATTGAAGTATTCATATTCGGTGAATAACTTCAGGTTATCGAAACTGATGCTTGATCCAACCAAACGGATGGTCGTTCTCCCATCGCGAACCTGCCCCGATCCGCTGATTTGGTTACCATCCCAAAAGCGATAATGCGACAGGCTCACCGGCTTGCCTTTGTAGGTAACATTAAAAACCACTTCGCGCTCTTTTTCATTGATTTTTACATCGCTCACCACCACAAACTGAATTCCCTGAAGTATCTCGTTGATTGATTTGGGAATCTCGATGGTAAGATTTGTTTCCTGCACCCTGATATTCTCTTCGGGAATGGAATGGAGCAACACCAGCCCGAAATAATAATTCTTCAGGGCAAAGGCAATGTTTCCGTTCTCCTCGTTCTTTCTTCCGTTTTGAAACATACTCAACACCAAATCTTTACGCGAGCTAAACAATTTCTTCACTTCATCTTTCGGGATATAGCCAAACACCTCCACTTTCCCGTCGGGCTGTATGGATCGCAACGATTGCACATCACTCAGCGTAGCCATTGAATAGGTGTTGATGATGGACGTAACATTTTCAGAAAAATCGGTTTTGGTTTCTTTCACTTTCGACTCAAACTGGCTCGAAACCTTCACGGCAATCTGCTCACTGATTCCCTGCAAGGCTTCATCATGGGCCTGATTTTCATCCGAAGAAATGCCGGAGCCGTAATAATAATTACCAGATTGGATGATTTCGGTTTTGGTGGGTTGTTGCGCAAAAAGTGCAATGACACAAAAACCTGAAACAATTGTGAAAAGCAACCTCTTCATGGTGGTTGAGATTAGAATTGAATTGTAAAGATACAATTTCTAACCATTATTAAGAATAAGTTTCTCAGGGACAAATTTTTGACATTTTGCACCCAAGTAACTTAAGCTCTTTGTAAAAAATAATATTATCCCGGGATAACTGAGCCGTTAAGCAGGTTTTTTACGCCAATAATTTCATCTATTTCATCCCAAAACACAAAATGGCCCCTCACAATATAATTCTCCCTTTGAGCAGCAGTGGCCATTGTCAGCTTTTTTATCCATTGGATTGGGATTGAAAGGATTCTTTTGTCCGATAAATGAAAATGGATCAATGAATCTTCAAATATAACCTTGGTGATGGTAGGCAATTTAGTGTAATTCTCACTTATTGCCCGAGATCCTTTTGTATTCCTTTTGTTTTGTGTCTTTACAGTGTTCATACCAGGCATTTTTTAATAATGTGATGTTTTCTTTTATTATTCTTTCAATTTTTCCTAGTTCCATTTTACTGAAGCCGCATTTATAAGCCAACAAAATGTTAGTTCCTGAACTTAGCCAGTATTTACATTCCTTATTTCCATCAACACAATGTATATGAATAGGTTCGGAGCAATCATAGCTTGTGAAGAAAAAAATTAAAGAGCCAATCCGTAGTACTGTCGGCATTGTTTTCAATAAATTATCATACAAAAGTAGAATAATTTGACGCTGGAACAAATAAACAAGCCAGCTTTCGGCAATGCCTACTAACAGGCTTGTTTCATTCAAATATTTGCCCATAATCGGGACGGGATAATAACCGGTTTAACAGTGGAAATCCATCCATCCTTTTAAGCTTGGAGAGAACGAGGCGGAAGCCAATGTTGTTGTTGCGGTTGTCTGGTGTGTTGTTGTTGCGGTTCGCCGTCCGGCAATTCTGCGCATTGTTGTTCCAGCTACCGCCGCGGTTCACACGGTTCGACCCATTTAAGTTACTACCCTGTTTTCAACATTTCAATATATTTACTTCTTAAACTATAAGTGTTTGCTTGTCTTATAAAAGCTATCAATGGTAATACATGAGCTTGATATTCAGACTGATTCCATTCCTCATTGTGAAGCTTATATGTATAATGTCTCAATTTAACCTTAAACCTTTTACGACTACTACTGTTTAATAAAACAGTGCTTTGAAATATGACAAATCCCAAAAATGGCAAGCCTTTTTCGGTTGAATTCAAACAAAATGGCTTGAGCGTTAAATTTAACTCCGATTTTACAAATTGCTGAAATTTGATACCTACTCGTAAGAGAAAATCTTTATTGTTGGCCCATATTACCATATCGTCCATGTAACGGATATAAGCCGTAGCCTGTAATTTTTCTTTTAGGTAATGGTCAGCGAATGCTAAGTAATGATTTGCAAAATACTGGCTTGTTAAATTGCCAATTGGCAAACCTTTGCCAGTAGCAGTTTTATAACTATCAATGATGTGATTAAAAACATTTAGTAATGCTTTATCCTTAAACATGTTTACAAGCATTATTTTAAGTTTTTCATGGTCAATACTGTCAAAGTATTTACGAACATCTAATTTCAAAAACCATTTATATTTTTGCTGAAATCCCTTTGCACGTTCCAATGCAGCAAAAGTACCTTTGCCCATACGACTTGCATAACTGTCGAAAATCTGATACTTTTCAAAATTGGCATGACATACATTCATTATCGCATGGTGGAGTACTCGCTCTCGAAATGTTGCTGCACAAATTAATCGTTCTTTTGGATCATGTATCGTAAAATAGTTATAATTACCAACATCAATATTACCTGATAACAACTCATCACGCAATAACAAAAGATTTTTATCTAATGATTTTCTAAAACACAAAACCTCTATTTTGCCTTCTTTGCCCTTTCGGGCTTTCCAGAATGCCAAACGTAAGTTATCAGGATCAGCTATTCTTGCTATCAGATGATTCTCTCGTTTCATTCTCAATCATTTTAGAATTAAATAATGCTAACAGTTGATTACCATACTTTTCAACTTTTTTGTCGCCAATACCCCTCACTGATAATAATTTATTTGCTTCTAAAACAGGTAAACGTGCAATGCCAGCCAATTCCTCATCGGTAAACACTGCATAAGCGGGCATAGCATCACTTGTTGCTATTATTTTCCGACACTCTCGTAGTTTTGAAAAAACAACAAATTCATTTTCATTCAGCACTTCTTTATAATCTACCTTTTGTTTATTCATTTGAGATGGAAAAACACTAGCGTCACCACTTAAATAACGCACACAAAAACTCCAATATGCACCTTTTTCATTTTGAAAAAAACGTTGCTCAACCTCCAACACCTTTTGCCCGGCCAAAAAACGATTCATTTCGGCAAGCATTGCACCATTATCAGTAATTGGCACATTGAATATTTTTATTTGCATATAAAATATATTTCGACCGCTACGCGGTATTATTATTTATCATTGGCTTTTTACTCGGTCGTCCCTCCCTCGTTTAAGCCAAATTTTCTCTTTGCTTAAAAGGATGGTTTTCCACTGTTTACTTGGAGAGAACGAGGCGGAAGCCAATGAGGTAGTAGCGGTTGACTGGTGCGTTGCTGAAGCGGTTCGCCGACCGGCAATACTGCGCAAGGAGGTCCCAGCAACCGCCGCGGCACACACGGGACGACCCTGAAGACGCTCCTTGCGGATTGCTTTGGCTGCCATTACTGTAATTGCCATACCAATCGCTGCACCACTCCCATACATTGCCATGCATATCATACAAACCCCATTCATTGGGGGCAAAACTTCCAACCGGCATTGTTTTTTCGCGGTACTCGCCCTTTGGATTGTTATTATAAGGATAATTGCCGTTATAATTTGCCTGTGAAGTGGTGAGATTATTCCCTGTATAAAAAGGTGTTGAAGTACCAGTACGACATGCATATTCCCACTCCGCCTCCGTTGGCAAGCGATAGGTTTTTCCGGTTTTTTGGTTCAGTTTTTGAATAAATTCCTGCACATCATTCCAACTTACCTGCTCAACAGGTAAATTATCACCTTTAAAATTACTTGGGTTGCTGCCCATGATAGATTGCCACTGCTTTTGGGTCACTTCATATTTCCCAATCGAGAAATCACTTAAAGTAACCTGATGTTGGGTTTCATCACCGCCTCTATCAGCTTCACTGGACGGGCTCCCCATCGTAAAAGTGCCGCCTTTTACAAAAACCATATCAATGCCATCTGCACTGGTACTTCCACCAGCAGCAGCCGCAGCAGGTATTAATAGTTTAATGCTTTTGTTGCTCGTTTCGCCAGTTTTTACCAGAGCCGTTTCGGTGGCAGTTGTGTAGGAAGTTGCGCTTACTTTGATGGTATAAGTACCAACCGGAATATCTTCAAAAACTTTCATGCCTTTGGCAGTGTAGCGTTCGCCTGCATCACCAGTCACTTCAACATTGGCATCAAAAGGTGTTACGGCAATTTGCAAAGAGCCTGTTTGCACCTCCGGAAACATATCAATCACCTGCTTATCGTTGCGTTTGAGCACGATTTGCTGCTCCAGTGTTTCGGCTTTGGGCATCACCACCTTTATTTTAACCAACTGCGGGGCAAGTTTTACGTTTTTGTAATTCGTCACTTTTTCGTTGTTAAAATACACCGTAGCCATAGGATTGGTATTCACCGTAAGATAACCCACGTTTTCTTCGAGGGTGTAACTTTTTATTGTTTGGGGTGTTTTCACTTCAAATAATTCATTTTCAATGCTGAGGTAGCCCTTTTTTGTAATTCTTATCTGATAGTTTCCGGGCTTATAGAATGCAGCAATGGGACTTTCTCCAAGCAAAACCCCATCAAGATAAACTTCGGCTTTGTCTGGTATGGTTTCAATCTGTAAAGCGGCATCGGCCTGTTTTTCGAGTTTATAATTGAAATAGACTGATTTTTCATCTACTGTTATTGTCTTTTCGAGATTTTGATAACCTTCTTTCGTTATCAGTATCGTATGTTGTCCAAGGCCAAGGCTTTGTGTGGCCGAGGCGGCCACAGGTTTGCCGTCAATCATCAGTTTGGCATCTGCCGGTGTAAAGAGGATGGTAACTGGTAGCTGATCGGCTTTGTTTTCCCCATTGATCTCAATCTGCCACACCTCGCGTTGTTTTAGAACGATTCCATATTCACTAAGAATAATTCTCAAGGGTTTAAATCCGGTTTTCATGATATCCAACACCCTTTCGGTGGAAGTGAGATAAACCATATCTTTCCCTGGAAAATCGTCAATATTACCTACCATGCCGTCATTAGAATCATACGAAAAACCTTCCAAATTCGAGATAAGCTGTATTGCAGCGCAGTAATTACCATTCTGGTCTTTTCGGGCAACCATTTCTCCGGTATCAAGTTTTTTTGGTTTGCCAATGATACTGAGTTCTTTGGTTTCCTGAGCGTAATCAGCTAAAGCACTACAAATTAACAGGATAAACAGTGTTGTTTTTTTCATTTCAGGGATGCTTTTTATTCAAAAACAGAATAGAAAGTAAAAATAGTAAAAAATTTGTTCAAAAAAATACCCGAAATATTTTCTTGTGTTTAGAAAAAGAAAATCCTAAATTTACACCTTAAATCCAGATGTCATCTATGTGTCAGGAATTTCATACCAATAGCTTCGAAAAGTTGAACCTCAACGTATCATTATACATGTTTTATTAATCATTCATTATTAACCAATTAATTCAAGCCATTATGAATTACTTTACTAAAAAATCATTTGCCATCATCATTGCCGCTGTAACCATCATGAGTTTCACACAATGTTCCTCTTCAAAAAAAGCCGCCCCCAATGTTGTAGGTGAAACCCTCATCGAAACGTATTGTTCAGGTCCTGAATTCCAGTCAACCAAAGACTTTTTCAGAGCCAATGCCATTTCCGAAAGCATGGATCAACAGGTTTCACGCCTGAAAGCCCTCACACAAGCCCGTGCACTGTTAGCCCAGCAACTTGAAGTTACACTGAAAAACGTAACAGATGCTTATGTTAATTCAACCACCGGCAACACTGTCGAAAACCTCGAACAACGCTATGAAGGTTTAACGCGTGAGGTTACAAACCAGAAGCTTTCAGGCACAAGAACCATATGCGAAAAAACCACCAAAACACAGGCTGGTAATTTTAAAACCTATGTTGCTGTCGAATTATCAGGCGAAGAAATTCTGGGAGCCATGAAAGCCAAACTCAGTGGCGATGAAAAACTTCGTATTGATTATGACTACGAAAAATTCAAAAAAACATTTGAAGAAGAAATGAGTAAAATGGAATAAATGTTTATTCCCTGAATCGTATTCAATCGATTCATTTACATTAACATCAGGCAGGACCGGGTTTGTGGGGCGTCAATCGCAGTTTCATAATCGGTCCTGCCTGTTTTTCACAAAAAATCATCCTTCGCTTCAGGACCAATAATTCAATGAGAAAACACCAATTGATTTGTCAGGATATGCATTTTAAAATGAAATACGCTGGCATGCTGTCAACGGCTTTATTTTTGTTTGCTTCTTGTGCAACAACCCAAAAACCAGTCTCTTCATTACCCATCATAAAAGATTCCGTAGTGGCCACCATCGCCACAACAGATGTGTATAACTATCACAATGACCGTGTTACAAGCAGTTTTGACCTTCCCGCCTGGCTCAGTTTTTCGGATAATAATACGACTGCAGGTGAAATTTTCACCATCGGTATCTCCGATCCCAATCTTGATCCAACTACGGCCAATAATCAGGCGGTTGCCAGAGCAAAACTCCTCGCCTCATTGCTTGTTGGTTCAAAAATAAGTGACTGTAAAGAAATTTACACCAACGAAACCGGTAAAACACATCAAACTGATAATGCCGCCAAGTTCACCCGTTTTCAGATAATAAAAACCTATCAGGTGTTCGATGATGCGCAATTTCAACTTGTCGACAGTGCCACCTCACGTTATGGCGAAAAAATTGTACTCATGAAGCTGTTCCCTGATTCCCCTTCTGAAAACAAAACCGAAACCATACAATCAACCATTGATGTGATGTTGGCCGAGTATAATCTCAGGTCCAAATTTCAGGAAAACAGGTTCCTTAATTGCGTTCATAAAATATCGACACCCGACTTTTCTGAAGAAGCTTCATACCGGCTTTATAAAGTTGACGAAATATCAGATATCGTCTCCACCTATAACAACAAATCCATCAGTTTTAAGACGGATTCATATAAATATCTGTTGCATGATGCAAGTCAGGTTCCCGATTATCCGGTTAGAACAAAACTATATTACGGATTGTGGAAAGCTGTCTTTGAGTCGGTTGTGATTCAGCTTGCAAATTTAAATCCACCATCAGAATTCGCCTTACAAACGATGCGCGATGATTATCAAAACGAAAACGGAAATAAGAGTCAATCTATTGACCAGCAAATACATACTATTGATTTCTCCGGAAAAATAACCGGTTTTTTTATAAGTGAAAACGAACTGACACTTCAAATAGAAAAAACAAAGCCATGAAAAAATCACTAATTCTGCTTGCAGTCATGTGTATTGCAAGTTTTATCGGAGCAAAAGCGCAGACGTTTGAAGAATATAAAAAGCAGGAGGCCAAAAAGCGCAGCGAATTCAAACAACAACAGGATGAAGGCATGAAAGCCTTACAACAACAATTTGAGAATTATGTAAAGGAACGAAACAAGGAATATGCCGATTTTCTGAAACAAAACTGGGAAAGCTATGAGGCTTTCAAAGGCAACATTAAACCGGCTCAGCCTAAACCAAGCATTATTCCAGCTTTTGTGCCCGACAAACCAACAATTGATCCGGTGAAACCAAAAATTGATCCGATTCAACCAAAGGCAGACACGATCCAAAAACCTAAGAAAACTGATAATTTGCCAGCTGAAAGAGCTCGTCCAAAAGAAATTAAACCAGTTTCCATCATCAAAGCTAAAGGTTTGTCAACTGCCGATGCACCCATGCCATTGATTCCACGCAGTCTGACCATTCCAAGAGATATTAAACCTTCAAACAACACACAAATTGACTTTTACGGACTCAAACTCGGATTTGAGGTTGATGCTGCTTTCCGTCAGATAAAACTGACAAGCCCTAGCGAAACTGGTGTTTCAAATTGGTTTAAAAAAGCATGTGAAACTGATTATCAAATACTTACCAGTCAATTGCTTAACTATAAAAACAAGTTAGGCATGAATGATTGGGCCACCTTGCTGTTAGCCAAAGATATAGGTGAAAAATTATACATGGGCGACAATGACAACAGCCGATTGTTCACCTGGTTTGTATTGTTACAATCAGGTTTTGATGTGCGCCCCGGTTTGCAGGAAGAAAAAATAATTTTGTTGCTGGCAATAACCAATGAAGTATATGAGATGCCATTTACCTATTTCAACAGCAAAAAATACTATATCCATCAGGGAAAACCCGGCGGAAGGTTGAAAGCATTCAATGGCAGTTTCCCCGATGCAGAAAAAGCACTTGATCTGAATTTTTACAAAACACCGATTTTTGCTGCAAAGCCTTCCGTTAAGATGTTGAAATTCAATTACAATTCGAAGCCTTACGCATTGAGATTTGCCTATGATCCCGGAATTGTATCTTTTCTGAATGATTCGCCCCTGGCTGAAATACAGGTTTACTTTGATGCAGCTGTTTCGGGCTACCTGAAAGAATCGACCGAAGCTTCGCTTGCACCCATCCTTTCCAAATTTGAAGAAGCTGAAAAAGTGAACTTCCTGCTCAATTTTGTTCAGAATGCTTTTGTTTACCAAACTGACGATCAACAGTTTAAAAAAGAAAAATTCATGTTGCCCGATCAGGTAATTCATTATCCTGCCTGCGATTGTGAAGACAGGGCAGTGTTGTTTGCATATCTTGTCCGTTCACTGGTAGGTATAGATGTAATCGGGTTGGAATATCCCGGACATATTGCGACTGCTGTCCATTTTAGCAAAGACCAGCATGGCGATTTTCTGATGTACAAGAATAATAAATTCGTGGTGGCTGACCCAACTTATATTAACGCTCCTTTCGGAATGACTATGCCCGATTACGCTTCCACTATGCCCAAGATGATAGCTGTGAATAATCGCAATATTTCGAATAACAATGCCGTTGACTTCTGGTTAGACATGAACCAACAGGGTGCTTATAGGGGAAACAACCTGAATGATTTTCTGGTAGATGATGATGGAAATTACTATCTCACAGGCTATTTCAAGGATGGATTCAAATCCGGACAAGTTTCATTTGCAAGTAAAACTGGCAAAAGAACGGCTTTGGTGGCAAAATTCAGTCCCGATAAAAAACTTCTTTGGGCCAAAGCCGGAGAAACGCTTGAAAACACAACCGGAATGGCCATTCAACTCGATAAACAGGGATATCCCGTTATTGCTGGCAGTTTCACAGGTGAATTGATTTTCGACGGAAAAAAAATCAACACCCTGGACAATAAAAACGATGTTTTTGTTGCCCGTTTCAATCCCGAAGGAAAAATTCAATGGTTATCAAAAGCCGGTTTAGATACAGTGAATCAGCAGTTGTTTTTAACCTATCTCACCCAGTTTAATCAAAATGGTGAACACATCCGTACAGGTGTTTTCAACGAAACCAATTCGAGTTTGAATGGTTTATATCTGAATGATAATCAGGAATATGTGTTTGGTGGCACTTTTCAGAACACTACAGGACTTGGTCTGGCAACAAAGTCTTTTGCAGCCGGAAATGGGTTAAATATTGCGGAATTATTACAGACAGAAAACAAGCGTCTGATCGGCAATAATTACGAATCAGCCATTGCGGGTTTGTTTGCCGCCATTAAACTCATCAAAAGCGATGGAATTGTATTTCCGGGAAGCGAAGCACAGAAAGCACTTGATATGGCCAATCCGAGATTCAAATCGACAAGTCCGAATGTGTATGCCAACATTGGTAAAATAAGCATGGTCAAAAACGCAGGAAACATCATCGAAATCCGCACCACCAATGGTGATCCGGTCATGTTCGATAAGTTGAAAGTGGAAGATAAATCGCAGGTTAAAATAACTACCCTGGCCAATGAAAATGAACAGATTGATGTCATTTCAAGGGTAAAAGTCGGAAAAATGGTGGTTTGGTACGATTTGAATTATATTCGTCTGGATAAGAAATCAGGAAATCTGATTTTTGACTACGATTCTGACCATACACAGTCTACGTTGAATTTGAAAAAAGATATCTTAGAATAGTTGAACAATGATAAATGGAAGTCGATTGGTCTTTCGAAATATGAGAATTGAATAGTCATAAAATAATAAATTCAAAAATGAAAACGCAAAAATTAGTCCCCGCCATTTTAATAATCCTGCTGTTTTTAGCATGCATGCCGGTAACTGCCCAAATTGACAAAATGAAAGATTTGATGGACGACGAAATGACAGAGCAAGAGGATGGTTTGGCTACCCTACGCTTTTTTGACGCCTTAAACGGAACCCCTGTTGGTGATGCCACGATTGCTATTGATGGAATAGGTGAACTCACCACAGACGGACTTGGCAGGGTTCGTTTCGATTCTCCGGAAAGTGACGCAGTCTACGCTTTTAACTTTTCGAAAGAAGGCTATATAACTGCTGATTTTAGTTTTGAAGTGATCGTTGGAACAATATTCTACAACCGATTCACTGTTTCACCAATTATCGATATGGGAAGCATTCGTATTGTGCTGGAATGGGACCGCCGGCCCGATGACCTTGATTTGCACCTGCAAAAAACAGGTGGCTACCATATTTCATTCCATGATATGGTTGCAAGCCATGATGGGATGGTCCGCCTCGACCTTGATGCAATGAAAGGCTACGGACCTGAAACTATCACCATCAAAAATGTGGATGACGAGGCTGAATATCTTTGCTATGTGCATGATTTCAGCAATAAAAATCATCCAAAAAGCAAAACATTATCCAGATCAAAGGCACGAATCCTGGTTTATGGCGAAGGACAACTCCTGCATATTTATGAAATGAGTGAAGTACAGAGAGGCAACAGGTGGAATGTTTTCAGGCTGGTAGAGGGACAATTTGTTGTTGAAAATGAAGTGAAAAAGGTGAGATAAGTGAGTCGGAAGTTGGAAGTTGGAAGTTGGAAGTCGGAAGTTGGAAGTTCGAAGTCTGAAGACCGAAGACCAAAGACACTGGCCTCAGCGGAATGACGATGAAAGTCGATTTTCCTTTAAACATCCTTTTGAGAATAACCCCAATATTACTTTTTGGAAAATAAGATGTTTTTAAGCTTGATCTTAGATTTTTAAAGAACAAAATAACAATCTTGTAAGTTTAATAATCCCTATCTTTGATTCGGGACGCAATTTTTGTTCCTTTAAACACATGTTTTATGGATGATATTATTTTCCAACTACAAGATTATCAATTAAATAATACACCTTTTACGCTTTGTATTGTTACCGAAACATCAGGATCTACACCTCGTAAAGCCGGAGCAAAAATGTTAGTGTTTGAGGATGGAAGCAGTAAGGGCACCATTGGTGGTGGTGCTGTTGAACGGAAAGCCCTCGAAGAGGCTAAACAATGTCTGAAAACTGGTAAACCTGCCAAAATCCGTTACCAACTCGAAAAAGATCTTTCGATGCAATGTGGTGGCTCGGTTGAAATATTTTTCGAACCCTATTTATGCAAACCAAATCTATTCATTTTTGGCGCAGGCCATGTTGGGCGGGAAGTAGGTTTTTATGCCGAAACACTCGGTTTTAATGTGCATTTCATCGATTTCAGGACTGAATTACTGGCCAATCTGAATATCAAAAATGTGATTTGTCATGAAGGAAATTTTATTGATAAAATTGATAGTCTGAATCTTACATCAGATTCTTACGTAGTCATTGCGACACCATCGCACGAATCAGATAAAGATCTTGTGTTGAGACTTGCAACCCGGGATCTCGCCTATATTGGACTGATTGCCAGCCAACGAAAAGTAGCGGTAATTAGAAAGTTGGCCATCGAAGATCGTTTACTGACCGAAGCACAATTAGCAAGGGTAAATATGCCGATCGGAATACCATTTAAGGCTGAAACACCGCAAGAAATCGGAATCAGTATCGTTGCAAAGTTGATTGATGTAAGAAATAGAAATCTTTAGTAAACGAAATATTGAAGCCGAAATGACCGTGGCTAAAATAGTTGAAGAAAATAATTTAGGGTTAAACACTTATCTATGAATACAAACTGCATTCAATTTATACTTGATAATGAGGCTTATACGATCGATTGGTCGAAAGTTGATTTTCCGCCATCAACAACTGTCTTGCAGTTTTTAAGGTCGATTCCGAAGCACACCGGAACAAAAGAAGGCTGTGCCGAGGGTGATTGCGGAGCGTGTACGGTTGTGCTCGCAGAAGTAAATCAGAATAACAAACTAACCTACAAAGCCATCGATTCCTGTTTGCTCTTTTTACCTTCCATTCATGGAAAACAGTTGATTACGATTGAAAATCTGGCAACAAAAACGCCAACCTCCACCAGTTTACATCCGGTTCAACAGGCGATTGTTGAAACCCATGCCAGCCAATGCGGTTATTGTACTCCTGGAATTGCCATGTCAGTTTTCGGGATGTATAAATCAGGGAAAACACCAGATAAAAACCTGATTATTGATGCGTTGGCAGGTAATTTATGTCGCTGCACAGGCTATGGTTCTATCATTGATGCTGCGGAATTAACCTGCAAATCAATAAAACCAGATCATTTTACCCAAAACGAATCAATGATTAGAGAGAAATTGATTGAGATAAACCGTTCAGGGGATGCCATTGAATTATCCTTTCACAACCAGCTTTATTTCCTTCCAAAAACCATAAAACAGACGCTGGAATTCAAAGAAAAATACCCACAAGCCGTACTTGTAAATGGTTCGACCGATATCGCTGTCAGACAAAATAAAACTTCAGAATTTCAACCTCAAATAATTGATATTTCAGCTGTTAAAGAGATTAAACAGATCATCACAAATGACAATGATTTTCAAATTGGTGCCGGTTGTAACATTGAAAATTTTAAGATATTCATTCATGAAAATTTTCATGAATTTTCACCTATCACTGATCATTTTGCCTCATTACAAATCAGAAATATAGCCACCTTGGGCGGAAATATCTGCAACGCCTCCCCAATCGGCGACCTGATTCCATTGTTGATTGTCCTAAAAGCACAAGTAAAAACAGCAAGTTCTGTCAATACCAGAATCATCAATATTGAGAATTTTATTACCGGTTACCGAAGTATTGACCTGCATAACAACGAATTGGTCACTGAAATAATTATTCCTAAAAAAGATAATGATTCGCACTATTACTCAGAAAAAGTGTCAACACGGCGCGATCTCGATATTTCGACCCTTAGTATAGCGGCCAGCATTAAATTATCATCTGCTGGCAATGTAGAAGACATTATGTTGGTGTATGGTGGGTTGGCTTCAACAGTGAAAAGAGCAAAATTATGTGAGGATTTTTTAAAGGGGAAACGATTTACTTTGGAAATGATTAGCGAAGCTATTCAATTGATTAACAATGATTTCACGCCCATTTCAGATGCACGTTCAACGACTGAATATCGTATTGAGGCGGCCGGAAATCTAATGTTAAAGCTCTTTTATTCAGTTCAGTTGAACAATAATAATGGTTTCTAAATATGATCGGTCCGATGAAAAATATTCCACACGAAAGTGCCATAAGCCATGTAACCGGTGAAGCCAATTATGTTTCAGATATCCAGCTGCACAACAATCTGTTGTGGGGACATGTGTATTTCAGCCCGAAGGCACACGCTAACATTAAAAGTTATGACCTATCTGAAGCCTTGAAAATTGATGGAGTAGTCGATATTCTCGACATTAAACGTATTCCCGGCATCAATCAATTAAATGCACTTTCTCACGATGAACCATGTCTGGCTGATGGGAAGGTTTCATTTATTGGACAGGCAATATTTCTGATTGCAGCAAAAAACCGTGAAACGGCTATTCTCGCCTCAAAAAAAATTAAAATCGAATATGAGGAGTTGGAATCGATATTGACCATTGAGGATGCCATGGCAAAAAGCAATCTCCTCGCTCCCACCCGTCGAATTGAAACCGGTAATCCGGATGAAGCCATGAAATCGGCGCAATTTCGTTTGAAAGGAAAGTTATCGACCGGTGCGCAGGAACATTGGTATCTCGAAACCCAATCGGCCATGTGTGTACCTGGCGAAAACCGTAATATGACCGTTTACGCATCTTCGCAAAATCCGACTGAAACACAAAATGTGGTAGCTGAAGTACTTGGCTTGCAGTCGAATCAGGTGATTTGCGAAGTGAAAAGAATGGGTGGAGGCTTTGGCGGAAAAGAAACACAGGCAAATCCTATCGCTGCCTGGGCAGCATTGTTGGCCGATGCCACCCAACAAGCTGTTCTCATGCAGCTTTCCCGCGATGAGGACCAAAAAATTACCGGAAAACGTCATCCATTCCTTTCAAACTATGAAATTGGTTTCGATGAAAACGGAATCATTACTTCATACATTGTTGATCTGCACGGAAATGCAGGCTCATCCTTCGATTTATCGATTCCTATTCTCGAAAGGGCGATGTTCCATGCCGAAAATAGTTATTTTATTGAAAACATGCGTGTTACAGGAACCATGTGGAAAACTAATTTACCTTCAAATACCGCCTTCCGCGGTTTTGGTGGACCACAGGGTATGGCAGTGATTGAAAATGCCATTGACCGTATTGCCCGATTCCTGCATAAAGATGCTGCTGAGATTCGCTTTAAGAATTTCTACCAAATTGAGTCAAAAAATCTGACTCATTATGGTCAATTAGTTAAAAACAATAAGTTACCAATCATTTGGAATCAAATTATCAAATCAAGCGACTATTTTGAAAGACGGCAACAGATTAACCATTTCAATGCATCACACCAAATCATTAAACGAGGCTTAGCACTCACACCGATTAAATTTGGCATATCGTTCACAACAGCGTTTTTAAATCAGGCAGGCGCGCTCGTTTTGATTTATAAAGATGGTTCTGTAATGGTCAATCACGGTGGAACAGAGATGGGACAAGGCTTACATACCAAAATTTTACATATTGCAGCCAAAGAATTGGGCATCACCAAAGACAGCATCACTATCAGCCCGACAAATACATCAAAGGTTCCGAATACCTCACCAACAGCCGCTTCTTCAGGTACCGACCTGAACGGTATGGCAGTAAAGGATGCGATCACCACAATCAAAAAAAGATTGAAACCTTTGGTATACAGACTCTTACTTGCAAAAGACCCAACAATCAAACCAACCAACATCATTTTTAAAGATAATTACGTTTTCCCAAAGTCGAATCCAGCCATCGCCATTAGTTTTTCGGATATAGTGAAACAGGCACATTTTGAACAAATCAGTTTGAGTGCAACAGGTTATTATGGTACACCGGGCATCTTTTTCGATCGTGAAAAAGGAAAAGGGAAACCATTTCATTATTACGCTTTTGGCATGGCAGTTTCTGAAGTAGAAGTCGATATCTTAACCGGGAATACCAAAATATTACAGACTGATATTCTGCACGATGCCGGAAAATCGATTCATACCGAAATTGACAAAGGTCAGGTTATGGGGGCGTTTATGCAGGGTGTGGGTTGGTGCACAACCGAAGTTATCCGTTATGATACGAAAGGGAATCTACTCAACTGTACACCTGATACTTACAAAATTCCTGGTATTGGCGATTTTCCACTCAAATACAAGGCTGAATTGCTAAACAATGCAAATAATCCAAATGCCATTCACCAAAGCAAAGCCATTGGTGAACCGCCATTCATGCTGGCGTTTTCGGTTTGGCTGGCCATCAAAGACGCTATTTCTGCGGTATCGAATCACACCAAAGAACCTGACTTTTCGCTCCCGGCAACCAAAGAAGTAGTGCTGATATCTATCAAAAAATTAAAGGAATCACTTTGATTTTTTAATGACTTTCACAAAATAATAGACTGTAAAAAAAGTAACCATGGCGAAGGTTGTCACCATCATCAATAATGCAGGAGTTTTCATTTTGCGTAATTTTTTCGGTAAGCTTTGTAAACAATAAAACAAATTCCAACGTAAAGAAGAACCAGAAGAATTCGTGAACCATCCACAAAAAACAGCGTTTTATTGAGTTCATCGATAATTAACGGATCAGTAGCAGCATCCAGCTTGGCATGAATATCCTTGTTGATAATTTTCTCCCATATCCCTGGTAAACTACCGATGAAGATGACCAAAAGAAAAACTGGAGTTACAAATTTAATGATGTATCTATAGATTATTGGCAACCGGATATCAGAGCCACGTTTTATTTCTTCCCAGCCCTTATCCATACCGAAAACCCAGGCAAAAAGTATGATTTCGAACAAAGCCAATGTGACCAACGCAACTGTTCCCGCCCAATAATCATATTCGTCGAATACGCCATAACGGTAGAAAAGAACAGTAGGAAGTCCGAAAACAAAGATTAACAGGCCAAAAAACCAGGCTGAAGATTTGCGTTTCCAGTTGAACTCATCCATAAAAAAACCCATGACAGGCGTCCCCATAGCCAACGAGGAGGTGATACCGGCAAAAAACAATAATCCAAACCAGAATACACCCGCGAAGGATGCCATAATCGGACCCCATTGTTCAAATAAAAATGGCAATGTCTTAAAACCTAAACCAAGGCCTCCCTGCTTGGTCAATTCAATCACCTGATCAATTCCCAGATAACCCACTGAAATAGGAATGATGATTGAACTTCCGAGTACTACCTCAACAAATTCATTCATCCAGCCAGCACTCATTCCATTAAGTGCAACATCGTCATTCTTGGCAACATACGATGCATAACAATGAATCGAGCCCATTCCTAGAGAAAGAGTGAAGAAAATCTGACCAGCCGCAGCCAGCCAAACTTTGGCGCTCCATATCGACGAAAAATCAGGTGTCCATAAAAAGTTCATTCCAACTGAACCATCATTGATAGCGCCTTCTTCGCCACTCCGGATGAGGAATGCCTTGATAGCAAGAAAAATTCCGAATAATATCAATAATGGCATTCCTATCTTAGCCACCTTCTCAACACCACCATCAAGTCCTTGCGAAAGAATAAATGTATTCAACAATAAGCACAGAATCCAAACCAAAATTGGAATTGCCTGAGAATCCAGATTCACATAACTATCAAAAAATGTGGCAATTTCACCACTACTCATATGCTGAAAAGTTCGTGCGACACTATGGAAAACCCAGGTGATCGTCCAACTCTCGAGATAACAATAATAGGCAGCCACAGCGATATTTGTGAACAAACCGAAGACCCCGATATACTTCCAAATCGTCCTTTTATCCATCCGGTAAAACTGAAATGGGGTAGCATGATGCCCAAAAGCACCACCAAACCGACCTATACTCCACTCAACCAATAATAAAGGGATACCCATCAACAGAAAACTTACCAGGTAAGGGATGATAAATGCCCCTCCCCCATTTTGAATGGCCTGAACCGGAAAACGTAAGAAATTTCCCAGACCGACGGCGTTGCCGGCCATAGCAAATACCAGTCCAACCCTTGATCCCCATTGTTCTTTATTCATAGTGAAAGTATTGAATTATGTACTAAAGGTAAAATTCATATTCAATCATACAACATGACAGGGATTTTTTTTTACAATTTACTAAGAATCAAATTTTATCCTGAATTTAAAATATTGTTTTTCAATTATTTGAATGATAATGATACATCATGAAATTGTTTCTTTTCAAGAAACTCTGATTAAATAATTCTGTAGCGAGATTACAGTTTCGAGGGATCGAGGTATAAGTCGTTAATAATAACAAAAAAACCCGTCCGGAAAATCACCGGACGGGTTTTATAATATGTTATATAACTTATCGGTTATACGTCAATCTTTGCATATTTGGCATTTGCCTCAATGAATTCGCGGCGTGGTGGCACTTCGTCGCCCATCAGCATCGAAAATACATGGTCGGCTTCAACACCATTTTCGATGGTAACCTGACGAAGTGTTCTGAATTCAGGGTTCATGGTTGTGCTCCACAATTGCTCGGCATTCATTTCTCCCAAACCTTTGTAACGCTGTATATGAATTCCTTTTTCGGTTCCGTCGTTTGACCACTCTTTGGTAAGTGCCTCGCGTTCTTCCTCATTCCAGCAATAACGCTCCTGTTTGCCTTTACGCAACAGATACAAAGGTGGTGTGGCAATGTATATGTAGCCCAGTTCAATCAGCTCCATCATATAACGGAAGAAGAATGTCATGATAAGTGTGGCAATATGACTTCCATCGATATCGGCATCCGTCATGATGATGATTTTATGGTAGCGAAGCTTTTCAATATTTAAGGCTTTACTATCCTCATCAGTGCCAATATTAACACCCAGCGCTGTGAAGATATTCTTGATTTCTTCACTCTCATAGATCTTGTGAGGCATGGCTTTCTCGACGTTCAGAATTTTACCCCTGAGTGGCAAAATAGCCTGAAAACGTCTGTCACGGCCCTGTTTGGCCGTTCCACCGGCTGAGTCACCTTCCACAAGGTAAATTTCGGCTTGTGCAGGATCGCGTTCACTGCAATCAGATAGTTTTCCGGGTAATCCAGAACCAGTCAAAACGCTTTTTCTTTGCACCAGTTCGCGGGCCTTTCGGGCAGCATGGCGGGCAGTTGCGGCCAGAATGACTTTATTAACAATGGTACGCGCTTCTTTCGGATTCTCTTCCAGATAATTTGACAAATGCTCACTCACAATCTGATCCACTATACCCATCACATCATTGTTACCAAGTTTGGTCTTTGTCTGACCTTCAAACTGTGGCTCAGGAACTTTCACCGAAATAATGGCAGTAAGTCCTTCACGGAAGTCATCGCCATTGATATCAAATTTCAGTTTTGCCAACATGCCGGTTTTGTCGGCATAGTTTTTTAAAGTACGGGTGAGGCCCCTGCGAAAACCAGCTAAGTGGGTTCCACCTTCATGCGTATTGATATTGTTTACGTATGAATGCAGGTTTTCGGAGAAAGAAACATTGTATTGCATCGAAATCTCGACAGGCACATCGTTTCGTTCGCCTTCGATGGTAATCGGGAAAGGAATGAGTTTCTCACGGCTTTCATCAAGATAAGCAATGAAATCGGGCAAACCCCTTTCGGAGTGAAAAATCTCTGATTTAAACTGACCGTTATCACCTTTTTCGCGTTCATCAGTCAGGGTAATTGTAATCTTGCGGTTTAGAAATGCCAGTTCGCGCATACGCGAAGCGAGGATGCTATAATCATAAACAGTTGTCTGAAAGATTGTTGCATCAGGAATAAAAGTAATTTTCGTTCCGTTTTTGTCAGATTTTCCAACTTCTTTCACTGAATACAAAGGTTTTCCACACTCATATTCCTGAATATACTCTTTTCCGTCGCGAAATACTTCGGCTTTCAGGTGAGCCGATAAGCCGTTCACACAACTTACGCCAACCCCGTGTAATCCTCCGGAAACTTTATAAGATCCTTTATCAAATTTACCACCGGCATGCAGCACTGTCATAACAACTTCGAGGGCAGAGCGGTTTTCTTTTTCGTGCAAACCGGTTGGGATACCACGGCCATTGTCTTCCACGCTGATCGAATTATCTGGGCGGATAAAAACATCAATTTTATTACAATAGCCACCCATGGCTTCATCAATGGAGTTATCAACAACTTCATATACCAAATGATGAAGACCTCTCACGTTTACGTCGCCGATATACATGGCAGGCCTCATTCGCACTGCTTCGAGACCTTCTAAAACTTGAATATTATCGGCTGTATATTGGTTGGAGGCAATTTCTCTTTTTTCTTCTTCAGTCATAATAATCTTAGTAATCTATAAAAATAATACGGTACAAAGGTACAAAAAAAACACGTAAGTACGGGTGTTTTCCATAAGCTGTATCATAATGAGTTATCAACAATTAAAACTAATAAAGGATGATTATTTGTCGAAAACCCGTATGAATTTTATTAGAATCTCACTGTGATTCCACCGTAAAATTCCACACCATTTACCGGATAATGGTAGAATCGCTCATATTGCCAGTTTAACAGATTGTTAGCCTGAACAAAAACCTCAAATGAATCGTTGATTTTATATGTTCCCCCAACATTCAGGTCAACATATGGATTCAATATATAGATAGATTCCAGACCCGATGCATAGGTTGATGCAAATCGTTCGCCAGCATAAAATATTGAAGAAGTAAAAAGTAATTTATCGCTATAGACGTATTCTCCGGAAAATCTGAACTGATTGACAGGTTGATAGAACGCCGCCGTTAACCGCTTCATTGTGTATTCATTATATCGATACACCATTTTAAAATGTATCCGTTGATTCAATTGGTAATTACCTTCAGCTAAAAAACCAATCACTTTCACATCGTCATACACAGCCAGAAACTTATTTGGAATCAAAGTAGTTGAATCTGTAATGAAAAATGCTTCGCCGTCTGTTTTTCGGTATTCAACACCAAAATTGAAATCCAAACCAGGCATGGCCAATGCTTTTATACCACCCTTAAAATTGAGTTTGGTATGTTGCCATTGTTCAGGAAGGATAGAATTAATATAAGCATTATCGCTTGCCAGTTTTTGAAAAGTAATTCGTTGTGCACTACCATCAAGCCCCGCATAGAATTTCAGTCTTTTATCGAGCATAAACAAACCGCCTTCCAAGGCTGGATACACATGAATATTGGAGTTTTGCTGCGAATGGATGACAGCAGAAAAACCAAGTTTCAAAAGATAAAAATCACCACTTAAGTTCAATGATGGCAACAGGCTTAATTGCTTATTATTGACAATTGCTAATGAATCAGAACTAAACCATGTATTACCCAATGCTTCCAATGAAACACTCTGTTTTGCATTGGATTTCATCCATTTATACGATTTTTCTCCCTTTACTAAGAGTGAGGCATTGTGTTCTCTTTTCTGAAATTTATCGTGGAAAAACTGGTAATCAATGCCAATTTCATGATAAAAATCCGTTGCTGATCCAGTGTTACTTTTTATGATTGATTGAACCCCAAATGTCTCATATTTTTGTGTAATAGATTCTAAATCTGTATTTATCAACGGAAAATCATCTCTGATAAAACCATAATAGCGCAAAGTTTCACCTTTATAGAAAACCTTTGTGTTTAGGAGATAATTATCAAATTTATTATCCAATGATAGCCCCAATTTATTATTCATAAAAGAGGATGGGGCATATTCTTTTTTGTTTAGCCATGACGAATGATGGGCAATGCATAGTCCGAAAGCCGTATTTTTCGTAAGCTTTGAATTGTGTTTATATATAAAAACCGGTGAAATTCTTGTTCCGATACCCGCAAGAACGAAATTATTAAAATTGGGTCTATTTTCTTCGGTTTTAAGGTTCAGAGGTGTTATCAACTCAAGTTCGATTGGGCTCGATAGTACGGTATCGATGATTGTGACCGATGTTTCACTTATTTCAAAGCTTGTGTTTTCAATCTCGGGCACAATGTTCACCTTAGTAAAATCGCGCAACGTTGGTTGAAACGACCCCACAATGGTAACATGTTCCTGATGCGTTTGCGACTGCGCAAATGCACCTTTGATGAAAAACATACATACAATAATAAAAACTAATTTATTGATATTCAATTTCATGAATGCTATCACCCTTTCGTTCGTTTCAATATAAAAATATATAAATTACATCTTTCATCTTCATTTTTCACAGTTGAATTCAGGTGACAAAGGCTCTTGAATTCATTTCACCTCATCAACATCCTGATCATTACTTCAAACCATGCAACTTATCCGCAGCCTCTTTTCGCAAATCCTCACCCTTATAATTTTCAACAATACTTTTTAAGGTTTCTTTGGCCTGAAAAACATTTTCTTCTTTCACATATACATCCGACAGCAGAATAAAACCTTTAGCCACCCAATAATCGAAAACACTGTATTTATCAGATAATTCGAAAACCTGAGTTTTCGTATCATTATACTGTGCATACTCAAAGTTGATTTTTGCAATATAGTATTTTGCTTCTGCGCCATAACGTCCTTTGTCAGCATTTGTTACTGAAACCAGTTCATTTTTCGACTCACTCCATTTCCGTTGTTCGAACAATGATTTGCCCGAAATAAAATGTGCCTGAATCGCCTGATTTGAAGTAACATTCTCAGCGCCAAGCAACAATGTTGCTGATTCAATGGCTGAGGAATAATCGCCTGTAAAATAGCTGCTTTTCATTTTACCTTCGAGTGCTTCCAGCTTCACAAGTGGTTGATCGGCAATTGCATACAATCGTTTGTAAGAATTCCCGGCTTCAGTAAACTGTTGCCTGTCGTAATAGGTTCTTGCAGCCAACAGTAACATTTCATCTGTATACTGATTATCCTGAAAATCAAGGATATATTGAATATTCGTTAAAGCCTTGTCAAAACCGTTATCACGAAGCAGACATTTGGCATGATAATAATTCGCCTGCAGCAAATAGGCTCCGTTTATATAATTTGTCAGGTATGAATTGAAAGCTTTTTGAGCCTCGTCATATTTTGCCTGTTCATAAAAACTTTCAGCCATTGTAAAGGCCAGAGAATCCTGAACACTGATGCTTTCATTTTGAACACCCGTTTTATTCACATACGCAAAATACTCTTGTAACTGATTCATTTCCATATAAATACTACGCAATGTATTTAAAGCTTCGCGAGATTCATCCGAAGCCGGATATTTTTCAACAACATTCTTTAATGTAACGATAGCCAAATCGTTCTGGTTGTTATTGTAATAAATCAAACCTGTTTTTACCATTGCTTCCCGGGCAAAATCTGATCGTGGTCGTTCGTTGAAAAGCTTAGTATAGTTGGCAATGGCAGCTCTTTTATCATCCAGAACGAGGTTTGTTGAGGCCAGATCGTATAGGGCATTATCGTAAAAGCCTGATTTAGAATTCGTTTTGATAAGCTGATCAAGCACCACAGTTTTTTCACGATAGTCTCCCAACGCACCCAAACATTGTGCTTTTTGGAATAAGGCATAGTCTATTTCAGATTTTTTAGCCTTGATAACCATTTCATAGGCTTCAATAGCCTGCTTGTAATTCTTTGCGATAAAATAGCAGTCGCCGGTTCGCAAACGTGCATCAGCAATAATTTTCTGATCTTTCAGATATGGTGTTTCCATAAACTGTTTGAAAGATGGTAAGGCCGAAGCATATTCCTTACGTTCAAAAAATGTATATCCGATACCATAAAAAGCAAGTGGATAAATATCAATTTTTGAAGCATCGCGCATCGAAATAAAATGCTTGTAGTACTTTTGGGCAGCCCAGAAATTATGCTCACGAAAATAAGATTCAGCCATCCAAAACACTGACCTGGCAGCCAGTTGGTTATCAGTTTTTGAAGATTGAATCCTTGAATAATAATCAATTGCTTTTAAATAATCGCCTTTTGTATAGTATTCTGTTGCCAGCGAAAATGTCAGTTTTTCATAAATTTTCTGGAACTCATCTTTACGGAGTTGCATCTTTTCGAGTGATGAAAGGGCGGCTTCATAATTACGTGAATGCAGGTAAAGTTTCACAATTGATTCTCTTGCCTCCTCTTTACGATTTCCGTTTCCTTCAATATATTTTTCAAGTAATGGCAACGATTCATCAAATATAGTTGGTGGTGACTGCAATGTAATTCGGACATAATTGAACAGTGCATCTTCGCTAATCGATTCATCAAAATTGGCTTTATGCGCGGCCAGAAAGGCGTTTCGTGCAAAATCGGGCTGCGTTGTCTCCATGTAGCAAAGACCAAGATAATAATATGCGTTTTGCGAAAGGGCATCATCCAGTGTCACAACTTTTTGAAAATTGACAATGGCTTCACTAAAGGCACCCGTTTTAAAACGGCAGATTGCAGATTGATACTGATCCTCACGACCCATAAACCGACTTCCTCCCTTTTCACTCATGGCATAATACACAAGTGCATTCTTATAGTCCTTTTCACGGTAGTATGCATCAGCCATCATGCGGGCAATTTCAGGCTTACGGCGGGTTTCAACAACTCGCATTACAGGTTCACCGTCAGCGATGATCTGTTTGTAGTTTCCCTGATGATAGTTGATCTGCATTTCATACACAGGAACAATTTTTGCAAATTGCTTTTCATTTTTAATGGCTGAAAAACCCTTGGCAGCCTCATCAAAATTATTCTTAAGATACTGAATATGTGAAATATAATAAATGGAAGCACCTCTAAACGGATTTGTTTTGCCGGCTGATATTTCAAAATATTTCAACGCCTCATCCTGATTTCCCTCCTGTAAAAGACAATAACCATATTTATAGGCATATTCGTTCTGTTCATCTACGGATAATGAATTGATTTCAATCAATTTAAACTCTTCAGCAGCCTCTTTTATCTTGTTCTGATCAAACAACGAAACGGCTGTCAGAAACCTCATCCGAGGGGTCCATTTGCTTGCCGGATAAGTTTCATTAAAATGCAGAATTTTAGAAGTAGCATCCGCCTGATTCAGGTACAATGCGCAAACTGCTTCATAATAGGCTGCGTCAACATAATCCTGTGATTCAGTGTTTGATATCCGTGATCTGAAATCTTCAAAACCTTTTTGTGCTGCGGCATATTGTTTCATCTCAAACAATTGAACCGATTGCCTGAATGTTGATGTCGGATCATCAAAATAGATGGTTTGTTGTGAAAATGTACGCAAAGAAAGTATGAACAGAAAACTAATTATCAGCAATTTAGATATTTTCAACACGCTCATTCTACCAATTTATTATTATTTTGCGAAGGTAAGTATTCGATGCAATTTACCATGAATAATTGCTCTTTTTGCCCCATAACAGAACGGCCACATGGTCAAAATATTGCAATACAAAATTGATCCGGAAAATATGATCTGCAAGAACTAAAAAATCCGCAGCACTTTCGCACTGCGGATATTAAACAAACATCATAAGCGGGATTCTGTTTTCGCCGAAGCGAATGACTGTCATTTATCTGGGATGTTTGTTGCCAAACAACTCAAGCAGCCTACCCACCGGCATCAGACGAGCGATCTTTTCGGTCAACAAGTGACTTTCGCCGGCATATTTGGCCTTGCAGCCCATAAGGTTTACCCCTGTCGAATGTCGCCATCCGGCAGCGTGAGCTCTTACCTCACGTTTTCACCCTTATCTAGTCAGGTCAACAGGGACATGACTAGACGGTAATTTTCTGTGGCACTCTCTGTAGTTTTACCGTTTCCAGTGAAACCCCTTCCCGTTAGGAAGTATGGCGCTCTGCGCTGTCCCGACTTTCCTCGTAAGCCATGCGGCTTCCGCGACAGCCGATGTTTCCTGGATGCAAAATTAAACATTAAATGCCTCTGAAGTTGCTTTTAACTACTTTTGCCTCATAATTTCAAAAACCTATTTTCCTTTTATGAAAGATCTGACTGTTGGCAATGAAGGAAAACTTATTCTCAGTTTTACAGTTCCAATGCTCATCGGCAATGTATTTCAACAATTATACAATGTTGTTGATAGTGTTATTGTTGGACGATATCTCGGAAATGAGGCCCTTGCAGCAGTTGGAGCAAGTTTCCCGCTGATTTTCACATTAATTGCGCTCATTATCGGTGTTTCAATTGGAGTAACGGTAGTGATATCCCAGTTTTATGGCGCCAAAAACCTTGAACAGGTGCGGAAGTCAATTGAAACGATGTATATATTTCTTTTCATTACCTCTATTGTCATTACGGTAATCGGAATTTTTACGAGTGAGTATATTTTTCGATTGATTGATTTGCCAGAAGATATTATACCTCAGGCTGTTACATTTTTCAATCTTTATGCCGGAGGGTTTATTTTCTTTTTCGGATTTCAAGGAACAACTGCCATACTGCGTGGATTAGGTGACTCAAAAACCCCGCTTTATTTCCTTGTGGTTTCGGTGCTTGTAAATATTGTCCTTGATATTGTTTTCATAGTATATTTCGGATGGGGAATCGAAAGTGTTGCCATAGCTACTGTCATTTCTCAGGCAGGGGCTTTCATTACTCTCATCTGGTATTTACATCTGACAAACCCTCTGCTTCGGTTCAATTTCTTCAGCATGCGTTTTGATACAGCTATATTCAAAAAAAGTATTCAAATTGGCATCCCAACCGGACTGCAACAAACATTTGTTGCATTGGGAATGCTCGCACTGTTTAAAGTAGTGAATACGTTCGGGACAACTATCATTGCAGCCTATTCGGTGGCTTTACGTATCGATTCATTCGCGAGTTTGCCAGCCATGAATTTTTCAGCAGCCTTGTCATCTTTCGTTGGCCAGAATATTGGCGCCAATAAACAGGATCGTGTAAAAGCAGGCCTAATCGCCACCCTAAAAATGACCACCCTGATTTCAGTTTCAGTGACGGTGATTACCTGGCTGTTTTCAAAACAAATCATGACACTTTTCACCACAGACGCTGCCGTTATCGAAGCGGGCAGTCAATACCTGTTGATTGTGAGTACATTTTATATTTTATTTTCCACCATGTTTGTTTATCACGGTGTGTTGCGTGGAGCGGGAGATACTGTTATCCCTATGTTTATTACCTTGTTTGCTTTATGGGTTATTCGCATTCCAATTTCCTTTATGCTTTCAAAATGGTTCGGCCCCGTAGGTATCTGGTGGGGAATTCCAGTTGCTTGGGCGATCGGAGCTTCATTTTCCTATCTTTACTATAAAAGTGGTAAATGGAGAACCAAGAATGTGGTTAAGTCGATATGAAACGCTAATGATCAGCAACTTGCATTGTCCTTGCCGCATTAAATAGTGTGCAATTGACAACCGACATTGTATCAAATCGCCGGTCAGCAACATAAGACTGAAATACCGATCAGGCCAGATATAAGCAAATTATTACATTTGCGAATTAAATAAACTATTTATGACAAAATATTTAATTTTAATGGCTATTACATTAGTTTCATTATCAACTGTTTACTCCCAAAACAAAGAAATAAAGTATCCAGAAACATTCAAGGGAGAAGTTTCAGATGTTTATTTTGGGACAACTGTGTATGACCCTTACCGCTGGCTTGAGGACGACAATTCACAAGAAACTGCTGCATGGGTTGAGGCGCAAAACACAATCACGAATGATTACCTTAATGACATTGAATTCAGGCCAGCCCTGAAAGCAAGATTCGAAAAAATATGGAATTATCCAAAACTGGGTGTTCCTTTTAAAAAAGGCGATAACTATTTTTTCTTCAAAAACGATGGCATGCAAAACCAAAGTGTTTTGTTTATGCGCAATAGTCTTGAAGATGAATCCATTATGTTGCTCGATCCCAATAATTTATCAACAGATGGCACCATTGCCCTGGGAGGCATGAGTGTTTCACCAGATGCCAAATACCTGGGATATTCCATTTCGAGAGGTGGCAGTGATTGGAACGAAATCTGTGTGATGGAGATTGAAAGCCGCCAGATGCTGAAAGATTCCATTCATTGGGTGAAGTTTTCAGGGATTTCCTGGTATAAGAATGGATTTTATTATAGTGCTTATGATGCTCCTGCAGAGGGGCAGGCATTATCGGGCAGTAACCGGTTTCACAAGATTTTTTATCATACACTTGGCACCAATCAATCGGATGACAAACTTGTATTTGAAGACAAAGAAAATCCTTTGCGCAATTTCTACGCCTACTTAACTGAAGATCAGGAATATCTTTTCGTTAGCGAATCAGAATCGACAAGCGGGAACGCGCTTTATGTGAAAAAAACCTCCGAAATGGAAAAACCATTTCAAAAAATTGCTGAAGGATTCGAATTTGAATACAGTGTGGTAGACCATCTGGGCGACCAGTTATTGATTGTAACTACTGACAATGCCCCGCTTAAAAAACTCGTTTTGGTTGATCCGCTAAAACCTGCCAAAGAAAACTGGAAAACAATTCTGGCAGAATCAGACAAGGTGATGGAGTCGGTTTCATTGGTTGGCAATCGCATTTATGCCGAATACCTTGCAGATGCAAATACCAAAGCCTATTTCTTTGACTATGAGGGCAATATGATTAACGAACTTCGGTTACCAACCCTGGGGACAGTTGCCGGATTCAGCGGTGAAAAAGGTGAAAATATTGCTTTTTATGGTTTTACATCATTCACCTTCCCGACAACCATTTATAAATACGATCTAACCAAGGACGAATCAGTAGTTTACACAGCAAGTGGCGTTGATTTTACCCCGGAGAATTTTGTAACGGAACAACTTTTTTTTACCAGCAAAGACGGGGCAAAAATCCCTATGTTTTTGGTTTATAAGAAAGGTCTTGTGAAAAACGGCGATAACCCATTACTTCTTTATGGTTATGGAGGTTTTAACGTAAGTTTAACTCCGGCTTTTGGCATTTCACGAATTCCATTTATTGAGCAAGGTGGCATTTATGTTTCGGTAAACCTTCGCGGAGGAGGCGAATATGGTGAATCGTGGCATCAATCAGGCACCAAGTTGAATAAACAAAATGTTTTCGACGATTTCATTGGTGCTGCCGAATACCTTATTGCCGAAAAATACACAAATCCATCAAAACTTGCCATTATGGGCGGTTCAAACGGGGGATTACTTGTTGGGGCTTGTATGATTCAACGACCTGAACTGTTTAAGGTGGCCATTCCAATAGTTGGGGTGATGGACATGCTACGTTATCAGAATTTTACAATTGGCTGGGCATGGGCCGGAGATTATGGCCGAAGTGATGAAAGTGAAGAAATGTTCAAATATTTATCTGGTTATTCTCCATTACATAACATAAAACCAGGAATAAATTACCCGGCAACAATGGCTATTACAGCAGATCATGACGACCGCGTTGTGCCTGCACATACCTTCAAATTCATGGCCGAATTACAATCAAAACATCGTGGTAATCATCCGGTTATTGTTAGGATTGAAACCAAAGCCGGTCATGGCGCAGGTAAACCAACAGCCAAAGTGATTGAAGAAAACACAGATATGTACAGTTTCATCATGTTTAACCTTGGCATGAAACCTACCTTCTGAAATCTCACAGTCACTGCTAATTCTAAACCACAGCATTTTGTTTCCCAAATGTTGTGGTTTTTAATATATATAAACTGATAATCAGTTTTTTATCGCTGAAATAAACCTTGGCTTACCATGAAAATCGTGGTGAAGATTGACATTGGCATAGTGATTTCTTTGAAAGAGTTCAACCAGCTGAGGACCAAATAACTCATTGATTTCAACCCAGATACAACCACCAGATGACAAGTGATCTGTGCCAAACCGTAAGAGCGCTTTATAAAATATCAGGGGATCATTATTAGTGACAAACAACGCAAGGTGTGGCTCCCACCCAATTACATTTTGTCGCATCCGGAGCTTATCCGACTCAGTAACATAGGGCGGATTGCTCACAATCATATCCCATACAGGCAAAGTTGCATTGTGGGCATCATTCAAAATATCATGCGTAAAAAAATTAACCTTCGCGCCCAACTGTTTGGCGTTCTCAGCAGCCATTGATAGCGCATCCACCGAAATATCACAGGCAGATATTACAACCTCCGGCATTTCAAGTGCCAAAGAAACGGCAATACACCCCGAACCGGTTCCTACATCAAGTATACTTTTAATAGTTGTTTGTGTTTTTGCAAAATCAATGGCGTTTTGCAGCAGTTGTTCTGTTTCGGGTCTTGGTATTAAAACAGCATTGCTCACATCAAATCGACGGTTATAAAACTCCGTGAAGCCGGTTATATATTGCACAGGTTTGTGCTGTTTCAATTCTTTTACAGCAAAATGGATGGTCAGTAATTCCGATTCGGACAATCGAAAATCAGGGTCAACCGCTAATTTGATTCTGTCAATTCCAAAGTAATGCTCAGTCAACATCAAAATCAATTGATTGGCTTCAGGCATTCCATAGATGGATGATATTTCATTAATATAATGATTTACAACGTCTTTTATTCTGTTCGTTGGCACTTTCATCCTGCAAATATCCGAAAAATCTTCGTTTGACCATCCTGAGCAAGGCTTTACCCAATGTGGAAGCCTGACTAAAATGCTCTATATTTGCCTTTTTATAAATAAATCAGTCAGTTGCAGAAATTTCCGAAGAAGGAACGATTATCAGGAAAGAAGGCTATCGGGGAACTTTTTAAAAAGGGAAACAATAGTTTTACTTATCCTTTTAAGATATTGATTCATTATAATGATACATTTATTGATAGTCATTTACGTCTGTTAATCACGGTTCCCAAGCGAAATTTTAAGAAATCGGTTGATCGTAACCGGATTAAACGCCTTATTCGTGAAGCCTGGCGATTGAATAAATCAGAGGCACAACAAAAAATGGCTGAATCGGCCTTCACAGTCGATGTAGCACTTGTCTATGCATCCAGGACAATTCTTACCTACAAAGAGATAGCCCCCAAAATAATTTTAATTTTACAACGTTTAATAAAGGAATATGAAGTTCATACTACAACTTCCATCTAATCTGTTGGTTCTTTTGATTCGCATCTATCAATACACATTATCGCCTTTTATTGGCCGGTCGTGTCGTTATTCGCCGACTTGCTCAAATTACAGCATCGAGGCGTTAAAGAAATATGGTGCCATCAGGGGAAGCATAATGAGCGCCCGTCGCATTGCCTCATGCAATCCCTGGGGAGGAAGTGGTTATGATCCTGTTCCATAACATAATTTATACTGAATGAGAAGATTTTTTACATGCCTCGGATTTGCATTCATTGCAGTTTTTTCGATACAACAAGCTAATTCACAGACAAATAATAATTTCGAAATATCCAAAAGCATGGATATTTACCTGAGTTTGTTCAGGGAACTTAATTTGAATTATGTGGATGAGATTCAGCCCTCCAAACTGAATGAGACCGCCATCAAAGCCATGCTCGATGAATTGGATCCTTACACTGTTTTCATTCCTGAATCAGAGATTGAAGATTATCAATTAATGACAACCGGAGAATATGGTGGAATTGGATCGCTCATTCAGCAAATTGGAGAATTTGTCTATGTATCAGAACCTTACGAAGGTTTTCCTGCGCAAAAATCCGGACTCATTCCTGGCGACTGTATCCTTGAAGTAAACGGTGTAAACGCCAAGGGAAAAACAACTGCCCAGATCAGCGATTTATTGAAAGGCCAGCCTGGCTCAACCGTTGAGGTGAAAATTTTAAGGGAAGGATTGGTTGACCCATTTCCTGTGACTCTTACCCGCGAAAAAATTAAAATTGAAAATATTCCATATCAAACTGTTTTTGAAAATGGTATCGGATATGTCCGGTTGACAGGTTTCACACAAAAAGCCGCTGCCGAATTGAAGGATGTGCTCATCAAAATGAAGGAAAAAAACGACCTGAAAGGTTTCATTATCGATTTACGCAGCAATGGCGGTGGATTACTCAACGAAGCTGTTGATATCACGAACCTGTTTGTCGAAAAAGGAGAATTGATCGTTTCGACCAAAGGTAAAACTGAAGATCGAACCACGATTCATCGTACCCGTCAGGCGCCGGTCGATTTGAATATACCTCTGGTAGTGATGGTGAACGAGCAAAGTGCGTCAGCAAGTGAAATTGTTGCAGGATCGCTGCAGGATCTCGACCGTGCTGTGATCATTGGCCAACGTACATATGGGAAAGGACTTGTACAAAATGTTGTACCACTCAGTTATAACACACAGATGAAAGTCACTATTGCTAAATACTATATCCCAAGTGGAAGGTGTATTCAGGAAATTGATTATGCACACAAATCTGAAAATGGTGGCAAAAGACCTGATTCTCTGAGATCAACATTTAAAACACGGGGCGGAAGATTGGTATACGACGGTGGTGGTATTCAGCCTGATGTCGCGCTCGAACCACTTGAGTTTAGCGCTGTAAGCGCCAATCTTTATGGTGGAAATTATATTTTCAGATTTGCTAACCAATTCGCACGCAATCACACACAGATTGAGAGTCCTGATAAATTTACCATCGATGACTCAACATACAGGCAGTTTGTTGATTTTGTAAAACAGGAAAAATTCACCTACACTACCGAAAGCGAGAGGATGATTCAGAAGCTCAAAGAGATCGCCAAATCAGAATCCTATCTTGAAGCTGTTCAAAATCACATGACCGAACTCGAAACAGAATTGGTCGAAAACAAACAAAACGATATACTTAAGCACCGTGATGAGATTGAAGAATTACTTAAAATAGAGATAGTTACACGTTATTATTATCAGAAAGGCAAAATAATCTCAGCCTTGCAAAATGATCCTGAGCTTAAGAAAGCCTTTGAAGTAATACTTGACCAAAAACAATACAATTCATTATTATCAGGGAAATTGAATTAGTGTTTCCAAACTCTAACAAAATTCAAACGAATGATTGATGCGACCCGTCAATTTTGGAGGCAAACATTCTTTGTATTTTTAGTCTTGCTCAGCATGAGCATCCCATTGTCGCGCTTTGCGATGAGTTCATTCCAGTTTTTATTGCTTTTTGCATGGCTACTTGATGGATTATCGGCAAGGGTATTAAGCCGGTTTTACAGAAAATGTAATCTTTTCAAGGCTATTTATCATACATTCAGATATTTAACGGACGTGATTATTACCAATATACTTGATAAAACCGCCATTTTCCTGCGAAATAAAATAGCAGTCATTATTGGATCTGTTTACATACTGCATTTAATAGGATTGCTCTACACAGCCGATTTCGATTATGCTTTGAAAGATATCCGGATCAAAATACCCTTGTTGCTTTTGCCTCTGATGTTGGCCTCCATGCCAAAACTTAGCCTGAAACAACTTCATATTTTATTGATTTTTTTCGTATTGGCTGTACTTTCAGGCACTTTCATCAGTTTGAACGAATACCTGAAACAAGATTTTGAAGATATACGCAACATTTCACTTTTCATAAGTCCGGTGCGATTCAGTCTGAATATCGCCCTTGCATTTTTCTTCCTGCTCTACTTCATCACTTCCACCTCATACAACCGATTATGGCATCGTCTTATTTTCATCGTCGTCATGGTGTGGCTTGTAACATTTTTAGTCATACTTGAGTCAGCCATTGGGCTGCTCAGCATTTTTATTGTCAGTCTGGGCTTACTTTTTTATAAGATGTTCGCTGCTTCTGCGCTACAGTATCGTATACTCATGGGCATCCTGTTCGTAGTATTACCATTATCGACTTATTGGTATATAAATGAGCAGGTTGCTGAAATGGTCAAAGCACCTGAAATTGACTTTTCGAAACTTGAAAAATTCACCAAATCGGGGAATGCCTATCTACATGATACAATCAATTTTGGGGTGGAGGAAGGAAAATATATTGGTATTTATATGGCAACTGATGAAATGGCAGCGGCCTGGAACAAAAGAAGTAGTTATCAATTCCTGGGTCATGATAAAGCCAATCAACTGATTCAGTATACTTTAATAAGATATCTGACATCAAAAAATCTTCGCAAGGATGCCGAAGGAGTCAATAGCCTAACTGAAAAAGATATTCGTCTGATTGAAAAAGGTATAGCCAATGTGAATTATGTTGAGAGTCCAAGTATAAGAACACGTATCTCAAAGATTCTTTTGGGTTATCAGCGATACTCCGAAATTCACGATCCAAATGGCAGTTCGGTAATGCAGCGAATCGAACATTGGAAAGCATCAATTTTAATTATAAAAGAACAATTTTGGTTTGGTGTAGGCACTGGTGACGTGCCGGCAATTTTTGAAGAAACTTATAAACGTATCAATTCACCATTGAAGAACCAATGGCGTTGGCGTTCTCACAATCAATACTTTACGATGAGTATCGCTTTTGGCATTTTCGGTGCCATTTGGTTTCTTTTTAGTCTTATTTATCCCGCAGTTATAAATAACAATTACCGAAATTACCTGTATGCTGTTTTTCTTTCAATTCTTATGTTATCCATGCTTACTGAAGATACACTGGAAACACAGGATGGAGCGACACTTTTTGCATTTTTCAATGCATTATTTCTTTTTTCTCTTCCCGATTCGATGAGCCGGACCAACAAAAAACAGGAAGCAAAATAAGTATTACCTTTGTTTGATTCAACAAATCCGCTATGAGTAAAGAGATTTATCAGTTCGAAATATCAACATATAAATCAGAGTCTGAACTTGATCAAAGTGACCGGGAATTATTAACACAGGCCCACGAAGCCGCTTCACATGCGTATGCCCCCTACTCACATTTTAAAGTGGGGGCAGCGGTTCGTTTAAATAACGGAGTCATCGTCACAGGAAACAATCAGGAAAATGCTGCTTACCCATCCGGATTATGTGCCGAAAGGGTAGCCTTGTTCTTTGCCAATTCAAAATATCCCGAAAGTGCTCCTGTTGCTCTTGCCATTACAGCAATCAGTGAAAAAACACCGATAAGTGAGCCTATCACTCCATGTGGTTCTTGCAGGCAGGTGATGGCTGAATATGAAAAAAAAGGTGGAAAAGACCTGAGAGTAATCATGCGGGGACAAGAGGGCCCTGTGCTTATCACCCACAGTATGAAAGTATTACTACCTTTTTCATTTGCCGATGACTTGCTTTTGAAATACATTTCTAAATAATCTCTTTTGAACTAACACAACCAATATGAAAAAAAGTACCATTCTGTTGTCCTTTCTACTCCTTTGCATTTTTGCTTTCAACAGCGATAAACCTGCTTATAAACTCTTTAACAAAAAAGGCAACACAGCAAAGTATAAATCCTTGCTCGAAGCAGCAGCTAAGGCTGATGTGGTGTTTTTTGGTGAATTACACGATAATCCCATTTCTCATTGGCTACAATACGATCTGACAAGAGACTTGTATAATCTTAGAAACGGAAAAATGGTACTTGGTGCCGAAATGCTTGAGGCTGACAACCAACTTGTTTTAAATGAATATCTTATAGATAGTATTAATGCTGATACACTGGCGAAAAGAGCGCGCCTCTGGCCTAATTTTAAAACCGATTATCAGCCACTTGTCGACTTTGCCAAAGAGAAAAAAATAGCTTTTGTCGCGACGAATATCCCCAGAAAATACGCTTCACAGGTATATAAAAAAGGTCTCGAATCGCTCGATTCGCTTAGCCCGGAGATAAAAGCCTGGATGGTACCCTTACCAATGGAATATGACGGAGAGGTTGCCTGTTATAAAAATATCATGGCGATGATGGGACCTGATGCTGCCGGTCATATGAACGACAATTTACCCAAAGCACAAGCCATTAAAGATGCAACCATGGCCTGGTTTATCCAGAAGAATTTTGTTGAAGGGTCCGTCTTTGTGCATTATAACGGGAGCGGCCATTCTGACAATTTTGAAGGCATCATCTGGTACCTGAAACGCTATCGCCCGGAACTTTCCATTATGACTGTCACAACCATTGAGCAGGAAAATATCGATAAACTGCCTGAAGAATCGAAAGGCCTCGCTGATTTTGTGGTGGCGGTTCCTCTCACTATGACTAAAACCTATTAACAAGCTTTTTCGGTATACTTCCCCCGCTACCGCGCGAATCCCGTCGCGTGGTTCTATAAAATTGAATCTTCGGCTCATTCATCAAAAATAAACAATCTATTGCACCATGCGACGTTGCTTGGTAGATAGGAGAAGAATTGCATCACCATTCCGAGAAGACGCATCACTATTTCGTAGGCTCATATCGTCACTCCGAAGACCTGGTTCGCAACTCCGAAGACTCGGTTCGCAACTACGAAGACCTGGTTCGTCACTACGAAGACCTGGTTCGCAACTCCGAAGATGTTTTACGAGCTAGTAAAACATCTTCGGAGCTGTGTAAAACACCTTCGGAGCTGTGTAAAACACCTTCGGAGCTATGAATAACGTCATTTATCCTGTGTTGCTGTTCGGCGAAGGATTATATCCCGACTTTTACCTGATGAAAGGCCGCTTTGCTGGTACGAAAAGTTTCTTTTCCCGCTGTCGCGTGACTCCCGTAGCGTGGTTATATAAATTTAATTCTTCCGCTTATTCAACCAAAATAAACAATCTATCGCTCCACGAGACGGGAGTTGCACGGTAGCGTAGGGATATATAGAAATTGAATGTAATGAGCGTCTAATCACTACAAATCCCTCACTATGGTTTTTTGTTAATCCTCAGCCCGTCCATCAGGATGGCAGTGAAGACAAGCATTACTATCCCAGCTGTAATTTCCTTCGTCATTATGCTCGCTATCCATTTTTGATTTGGTGTGCTCATGACAATCGATACAACTGAACGATTTATAATTGCTCTGAGATGTGTGACAATCGGCGCAATTGTTCCACTCGCCCTTATGTTTGCCTGAGTAAATTGGGAAAAACTCTCCATCATGGTTGCCCATGTTGGCGGGTTTCCAGCCCGGACTCGTTGTATGACACTGACTGCAATCGGTCGAAAAACCAGAAACCTGATGATTCGGGTTTGTTGCGCCCTGATAATCAGTCAAATGACAACTTACACATTCCTGCGAAATGCTGTTATATGGCTGACCACGAACATGACAGGCAAAGCAATCATTGAGTTCGTGACCACCAGTCAAAGGAAAGAAAAGATGACTGATTCCGGCTCCTGTCCATGAAAAAGCATTCATGGCATGACATCCAACACAATCCGTTGAGAAACCTCCGCTTGCATGATTCGGGCTGGTAGTTTGGTCATAATCCGTCTGGTGGCAATCGATACAATTAATTCCCAAAGGATCATAACGCAATATTGAAGAGGATTCGTGGCACTGAAAACAATCAACTGTTGCATGCGCTCCAAGCAATGGAAATCGGCTTTGCTGGTGCAGTAGTGTAGTATTTTCAACTAACCATGACTGCGGTGTATGACAGCGCTGACAATCGTTTCCAACGGTCTGTTCATGCACATCCGTATGACAAGAAATGCAGTCAGATTGCGCCGTTGAAAAGACAAGATCCTTATGACATGCTTTGCAATTCAGTGCCTGATGCTGACCGGTCAGGGCAAAATCGGTCGAATTATGGCTGAAGGTAAATTTTCCTTCAATCATTTTCCATCCGTTTGAAGTATGACAATCAGCACAACTAACTTTCAAATCATCGCCATGGGGTGACTGGGCCATAAGTTGAAATGAAAAAATGACAATTATTACGATGAACAAAAACCTCAGCCATTGAATCAGATTGTTTTGTAGCATTTGTGTTGTGAAACCGATTTGAATCATACAATTTAGTTTTGTCCTGATAATTTTTTCTGAAGCCCTTTATCGCCATTTCCATCCGGGTGACAATTCAAACAGGCATTGCTGTTCCACTGATAACCACTCACACCCTGATGCTCACTGTTCATAGACGCCTGATTATGTTCATGGCAATCGATACAACTGAAAACGGCATAGTTGGTTGGATTGGTATGGCAATCGGTACAGGTATTCCATTCACCATTATGTTTTCCTGAATAAATCGGAAAATACTGATCATCATGATCAAAGGTAGCGGGCTGCCAGGCCGACTGAGAATGGCAATCCTCACAGTTAGTCGGGAAATTTGCCACATCATGATCGGGATCATTGGTTTGGTTATAATCATCCAGGTGACAACCAACACATGTATTAGGTGTAGAATTATAATTTCCGTTATGACATTCGGCGCAACTTGTAGCAATCCCTGCATGAGCACCCGACAATACATAATAATCATTGTGGGTTGGAAACGTTGCTGGAGCCCAGCCAGGCATAGTGGTATGGCAGTTTAAACAGGATGTTGAAATACCGGCCTGTTGGTGATTTGGATTTGTCGCCTGATTATACTCGTTCATATGACAACCCGAACATGCATCAGGTGTGTTGGTGTAATTACCTTCATGACAAGCAAAACAATCGCTTTGAATGGAAGCGTGCGCTCCCGTTAATGGATATGCGTCACTATGAATTGGATAGGTTGCAGGTGCCCAGCCTGCTGCAGTTGTGTGGCAGGTTTCACAGGTATTCGGAATTCCGGCCTGCTGATGGTTAGGATTTGCTGCCTGATTAAAATCATCAGAATGACACCCGGAACAGACAGTTGTTGTACCGGAATAACCACTTTCATGACAACCAATACATTCAACATTTATATGCGCCCCTGTTAAAGGGAAGTTCGACAAGGCATGATTAAAACCCTCTCCATCACCCGTTGGATGGCATTCAAGACAGGCAATACTGTTCCAGCTATACCCTGAAACCCCGTTGTGTTCATTTGACATATCAGCCTGATTGTGTTCATGACAATCGATGCAACTGAACAGTGTGTAATTATTAGGTGTTGTATGGCATTCATTACAGTTTGTCCATTCTCCTTCGTGTTTTCCGCTATAAATGGGGAAAAATTCACCATCGTGGTCAAAAGTTGCGGGCGACCATGCATTTTCTGAATGACAGGTTTCGCATTCTGTTGAATACTGAGCAGCAGCATGGGGTGGGTTTGTTGTCTGGTTATAATTATCGGCATGACAACCGTAGCAGAGATTGGGCGTTTCTGTATAATTTCCTTCATGACAGGCAAAACAATCCGTTGTTGTATGCGCGCCATTCAGCGAATAAATGTCATTGTGATTATCAAAAGTAGCAGGTGTCCAGTCCGGGGCAGTCGTATGACAGGTTTCGCAGGCATTTGCCAATCCTAAGGTTGTATGGTTTGGATTGGTTGACTGGTTAAAATCGGTGAGATGACAATCGACACATACGGTTGACGTTCCGGTATAACCAGAAGTGTGACATTGTGAGCATTCCGTTGTGATATGCGCACCTGTCAGTGGAAAACTTGACAGGCTATGATTAAAACTACCTTCGGAATTTCCTTGCGGATGACACTCGAAACAGGCGTTGTTGTTAAATGTGTATCCACCTATACTACTATGTTTATTATTCATATCGGATTGATTGTGTTCGTGACAATCAACACAGCTGAACAGTCCGAAATTTCCTGATGTAGTATGACATTCATTACAATTAACCCATTCGCCTTCATGACTTCCTGAATAGATCGGAAAAAAATCAGCATCATGGTTGCTCATCCGGGCTGGTTTCCACCCGGGATTTGTTGTATGGCAATCTTTACATTCGGAAGTAAAGCCTGCTGTTTGGTGATTTGGATTAATCGTTGCCTGGTAATCGGCCAAATGGCAGCTTATGCATTCAGATGTGATGCTATTGTATGGCTTCCCTTGTTCATGACAATCAAAACAACCAATAGATCCATGCCCGCCCGTCAGCGGGAAGAAAACATGGCTGATGCCGGCCCCTTTCCAGGCAAATGCGTTCATAGAATGACATTCAACACAATCAGTTGAAAAGTCGCCGGCAGTATGAACCGGATCTTTGGCTTCAATATAATCTAATTGGTGGCAATCGTAACAATCAATTCCCAGCGGATTAAAACGAAGCAGGGAAGTCGATTCATGACACTGAAAGCAATCGGCTGTCGCATGGGCGCCAAGTAAAGGAAAACGACTTTGTTCGTGCAACAAGGTGGTGTTTTCGACCAGCCACGATTGTGGAGTATGGCAACGGCTACATTCGTTTCCTAAAGTTTGCTCATGCACATCCACATGACATGAAATGCAGTCGGATTGTGCTTTCGAAAAAATCAGGTCATTATGACACGCTTTACAACTTACCGACTGATGTTGACCGACTAATGGAAAATCAGTTTTGTTATGACTGAATGTATACGAGTATTCAACCACCTTCCATCCTTTTGAAGTATGGCAGTCAGCACAGCTGATTTTTAGCTCATCTCCATGCGGGGATTGGGCAAATAGGATGATGGATAAGTTTAAAAATAAATATAATATTGACAGTCGTTGCATATTATTTCGTTATGATCATTATAAGTATTTAGCTTATAAACAATTGATTTTTTTCTCGCTGATTATCCTATTGAGCCACTTAACAGGCAAACGTAAAACTGAATTATTATCGGAATAATTGAGTACGGCTCCGGTTAACCTGACATAATCTGATTAAAATCGTTGCGTTATGTTAAGATAAATATGGTTGAGGTTGGTCGACTTCTCGAATGTTCCTTCGTAATTCATTGAGCAATAGAGCTTTTTTGTAATCCTCATGGTCATACTCAACTCCGCCATATGCTGTTTTTGCTGCAACTCTCCGTTGTAAAACGAATAATCAACATAGCGGTATCCTACACCACCATATAAACTTCCGGCAAGAAAATCTTTCGAAAAATTAATGCTGTAAATGTTACCAGTGAGATAAGCTGTCTGCATCCATGTTGTTGAAATAGTTGTAGAAGCATTGATAAATGGAAGTCGGCTATAGGTTACGTAGGCATAGGCATTTTCGGATGGCTTCGGATCATTTTTTCTTGTTCTGTAACTTCCTTTTAAACCGACAGTCATGAATTTAATAGGACGATAATTGATTTGTGCCATAAAACCCTGGGTCGACTCGTCGTCGAGCAAACGGTCAATGATATCTTTATAAGTCTCATAATAAATCACATTGGTGCGCGAACTATAAGAGAACGAAACAGATAACGGTTTAATAATCCGGTAGCGTAATAAAAAATACATATTCGAAAGGCGTGGTGAATTACTAATAGTATCGCCAACCTTCTTGTACAAGTCAGCCTCCAATGATCCGAAAAAATAAAGGTTTTTCACCAATGAATTGGAATGCTGGAAGTATGTAAAGCGTCTGTCGGTAAAACTCCCGTTACGCTGTTCAAAAAAAGCAAGGGAATTCTGCATATTTCCATTTTTTTTCTTCACATCATGACTCACAAAAACACCAAACTGAGGCAGTTTTGTACTGAAGGTATAATTGGTGTAATCGGGCCGGAATCCTCCTACCAATCCAACTGTAAAGGCATTCAATTTCGCCTCGTATTGCACGCCGTCGACAGCCCCGATATTTGAGATCTTAGGATTGATTTTACGTCCCAGCCACACCTGATGATTATCGTTGAATTTGTAATTCAGCGCAAGACTGTATATTTTCAACCCATTAAAAATATCTTCCTTTATTTCGCTCCATTGTTTGCTTTTATGGACAAATGAAATATAAGTTTCGGCTGACAATTTTGAATTAGAAATGTTTTTGGCATTCATCGAAAAGGTGTAACGCATACGTTGTGAGCTACCAGCAGCTGAATTTGAAAAATTGAGATAAGATGAAACGCCCAACCTGCCACTGATTTCCTGCTTTCTTTCAATCTTGGCAACCGTGTCTGCAAGCTTAGTTTCCATCACCGGTTCAATAACCTTCGTTTCGGGTTGCTGAATAGTGGCAGCAGCAGCTTGAACCGGAATTTTCTTTGTTTTGGCGATAATTTTAGTGTCGACTTTAATCTCACTAACAGCCAACGGTTCACACACTGCTGAAATGGAAGACAGACTAACCACCTTAAGCAATGGAACCTGTTTTTTATCCAGCATCACAAAAAGTGTATCACCAACCACGATATCCTGGGTCGACGGAAATCTCACGTAAACGTTTTGGTTCGTTATATACGAAACCTTTCCTTCTTTCAGCTCAGTGGTTTCCTGTCCTGATACAATTAAACCTGAGAAAATTAATAGAATGAATAAAAAAACATGCCTCATGACTTTTTGTTTTAGTTTTCTCTTTTAATAATTTGTTGTATTTTTTTATCACCGTTTCCATCCGGATGACAGGTCAGACAAGCGTTACTATTATATTGATAACCGCTCACCCCGTTATGATCACCATTTGTTTCACCTTGGGAATGACAAGTCAAACAAGTAAAGATGGTGTAGTCGCTTGCATTTGGATGGCACTCAGAACAGGTATTCCATTCATTATTATGCTGACCTGAATAAATCGGAAAATATTGATTATCATGATCAAAGGTCGATGGATTCCATGTAGACTGGGTGTGACAATCTTCACAGCTTGTCGGGAACTGGGCTGCCTGATGATCAGGATCGTTTGTCTGGTTATATTCACTCTGGTGGCACCCATAACAAGTGTTGGGAGTACTGTTATAATTCCCGTTATGACATTGTGCACAGTCATTCGCAATGGAGATATGTGCCCCGGCCAATACATAGTATTCATTATGGATGGGGAATGTTGCCGGATCCCAGTCAGGACTGGTGCTATGACACAAATCACAATTGGTGGGTAAACTCAGGCTAACGTGATTCGGATTGGTTGCCTGATTATAATTATCCGTGTGACAACCGGCACATGTATTCGGTGTATTGGTATAATTTCCTTCATGGCAGGCAAAGCAATCAGCAGAAATAGTTTGATGGGCACCTGTTAAAGCATAATAATCGTTGTGAATCGGGAAAGTAGCCGGTGTCCAGCCTGTGGCCGTTGTATGACAGGTTTCGCAGGTGGTTGGGAAATTATTTTGCTGATGGTTTGGATTAACTGCCTGGTTATACGCATCATTGTGACATGAGGAGCAAACCGTAGATGTTCCTGTATACCCATCTGCATGGCATTCGACACAGGCAACGGCAGCATGCGCTCCTGTTAGCGGAAAATCTGTTGTACTGTGATTGAATCCATCGCCTTCACCATTCGGATGACAGGCAAAGCAGGCGTCACTATTCCAGGTATAGCCACTCACTCCCTGATGATCACTATTGCTTTCAGATTGCGTGTGACAAATTGTACAACTAAAGACCGTGTAATCATTCGGATTGGTATGACATTCGGCACAGCTATTCCATTGGCCCTGATGTGAACCGGAATAAATCGGGAAATATTGTGCATCATGCTCAAATGTTGATGGTGTCCAGGCTGATTGTGTATGGCAATCCAAACATGTAGTCGGGAATTGGGCAGCCTGATGATCAGGATTATTTGTTTGGTTATATTCAGTTTGGTGACATCCAAAACAAGTGTTGGGTGTATTGATATAATTACCGTTATGACATTCAGCACAATTGTTCGCAATCGCAACATGAGCCCCGGCTAAAACATAATAATCGTTGTGAATCGGGAAAGTAGCCGGTGACCAGCCTGTTGCTGTTGTATGACAGGTTTCACAGGTGGTTGGGAAATTATTTTGCTGATGGTTTGGATTAACTGCCTGATTATAGGCATCAGTATGACATGAAGAGCAAACTGTTGAAGTACCTACATATCCATCCTCATGGCATTCGATACAGGCCACTGCAGAATGTGCTCCTGTAAGTGGAAAATCTGTAGTGCTATGATTGAATCCATCGCCTTCACCATTTGGATGACAGGCGTAGCAGGCATCACTGTTCCAGATATAACCACTCACTCCCTGATGGTCACTATTGCTTTCAGATTGCGTGTGACAAATTGTACAACTAAAGACAGTGTAATCATTCGGATTGGTATGACATTCGGCACATGTATTCCATTGACCCTGATGCGAGCCGGAATAAATCGGGAAATACTGATCATCGTGATCAAAAGTGGACGGAGTCCAGGCTGTTTGGGTGTGGCAATCTTCACAGCTGGTCGGGAATTGAGCAGCCTGATGATCAGGATCAGTTGACTGGTTATAATTATCCTGGTGGCAACCATAACAGGTATTTGGAGTACTGATATAATTACCGTTATGACATACGGCACAATTGTTTGCAATCGAAAGGTGAGCTCCGGCCAACACGTAGTAATCGTTGTGAATCGGGAAAGTTGCCGGGTCCCAATCAGGATTGGTGGTATGACACATATCACAATTGGTGGGCAAATCGAGCGAAACGTGATTCGGATTTGTTGCCTGGTTATAATTATCAGTATGACAGCCAGCGCAAGTATTCGGAGTATTGGTATAATTTCCTTCGTGGCAGGCAAAACAATCAGCCGAAATAGTCTGATGTGCACCTGTTAGTGCATAATAATCGTTGTGAATCGGGAATGTAGCCGGTGACCAACCTGCAGTAGTTGTATGACAGGTTTCACAAGTAGTTGGGAAATTATTTTGCTGATGGTTTGGATTTACTGCCTGGTTATAAGCATCAGTATGACAGGAAGAACAAACTGTTGAAGTACCTATATACCCATCTGCATGACATTCGATACAGGCAACGGAAGTATGCGCACCGGTAAGGGGAAAATCTGTTGCATTGTGATTAAATCCATCACCTTCCCCATTCGGATGGCATGCAAAACATGCCTGGCTATTCCATGTATACCCACTTACTCCCTGATGCTGACCATTAGTCTCTGTTTGTGTGTGACAAATAATACAATTGAACTCCGTATAATTTCCTGGTGTTGTATGGCATTCGTTGCAGTTCGTCCATTCGCCGGCATGGCTTCCACTATAAATTGGAAAATATTGTCCGTCATGGTCAAAAGTGGATGGTGACCAGGCAGTTTCAGTATGACATGATTCACATGTCGTTGGAAATTGTGCCTCGAAGTGGTTTGGATTCGTAGTCTGGTTATAATCGTCGGTATGGCATCCAAAACACAAATTAGGAGTACTTGTATAATTTCCTTCGTGACATGAAAAACAATCAATCGTAGTATGCGCACCGTTTAAATCATAATAATCATTATGGATCGGGAAAGTAGCCGGTGCCCAGCCTGGCGCTGTTGTATGGCAGGTTTCACAGGTAGTGGGGATTCCTGTCTGCTGATGGTTTGGATTTGTTGACTGATTAAAATCGGTGGTATGACAACCAGCGCAAGTGTTGGGAGTATTTGTATAGTTTCCTGCATGGCAGGTGAAACAATCACTCTGAATAGTTGCATGTGCACCTGTTAGCGGATAAGCATCATTATGTATCGGGTAAGTAGCAGGTGCCCAGCCCGGTGTGGTTGTATGACAGGTTTCACAAGTGGTTGGAATTCCTGCCTGTTGGTGGTTCGGATTGATCGCCTCATTGAAATCAGTCGTATGGCAACCTGAACACAGGTTTGGTGTATTGGTGTAGTTTCCTTCATGACAGGTAAAACAATCACTTTGAATGGTTGCGTGTGCTCCGGTCAAAGGATAGACATCATTATGTATCGGGTAAGTCGCAGGTGCCCAGCCTGGTGCGGTTGTATGACAGGTTTCACACGTAATAGGTATTCCGGCCTGTTGGTGATTCGGGTTAACAGATTGATTATAATCAGTGATATGGCAATCTGAACAAATAGTTGTTGTTCCGCTGAAACCACTTTCGTGACAGGCAAGGCATTCAGTTATGAGATGCGCACCAGTCAACGGGAAGTTTGATAGATTATGGTCAAATCCTTGTCCTTCACCGGTTGGATGACACTCAAAACAAGCAATGCTGTTATACGAATAACCACCTACCCCATTATGGCTATTATCTGTATCTACCTGGTTGTGTTCGTGGCAATCGATACAACTAAAAAGTGCAAAATTATTTGGTGTTGTATGACATTCATTGCAATCGGCCCACTGCCCATTATGTTTTCCACTGTAAATCGGGAAATATTGCGAATCATGGTCAAAAGTTGACGGTGACCAGGCAGATTCAGTATGGCATGTTTCGCATTCTGTCGAAAACTGCGATGCAGCATGTGGTGGATTTGTCGTCTGGTTGTAATTATCGGCATGACATCCAAAACAAAGGTTAGGTGTATTGGTATAGTTACCTTCATGACAGGTAAAGCAATCGTTGGCAATGGTATTGTGCGCTCCGTTAAGTGCGTAATAATCATTATGTATATCAAAAGTTGCAGGCTTCCAGTCAGGCATTGTTGTATGACAAACCTCACATTCAGTGGTAATACCAATTTGCTGGTGATTTGGATTTGTTGTCTGGTTATAATTATCGCTATGACAACCAAAGCATGTGTTAGGCGAGTCAGCGTAATTTCCTTCATGGCAAATATTGCAATCAGGCGCAATAGGAAGGTGCGCTCCGTCTAGTATATAGAAGTCATTGTGATTATCCATTGTCGCAGGCGTCCAGTCGGGAGCAGTTGTATGGCATGTTTCACAGGAATTTGACAAACCCAATGCAGCATGATTCGGATTGGTTGACTGGTTAAAATCAGTAATGTGACAATCGACACACACAGTGGTGGTACCAACATATCCAGTTTCATGACATTGTAAACACTCCGTAGTGATATGTGCTCCTGTTAGTGGAAAATTTGATAGACTATGATTAAAACTGTCTTCACTGGTTCCTTGCGGATGACATTCGAAGCATGCATTACTGTTGTAAACGTATCCTCCAACACCATCATGTTGATTATCAGAATCAGATTGGTTGTGATCATGACAGTCTGTACAACTGAATAAACTATAATTTCCTGGTGTTGTGTGACAGTCATTGCAATTGTCCCATTCGCCTCCGTGTTTTCCTGAATAGATTGGGAAATACTGCGCATCATGATCTCTCATTTCGGCGGGTTTCCAGTCGGGACTTGTTGTATGACACTCAGCGCAGTCTGTTGAAAAACCTGTGGTTTGGTGGTTAGGATTTGTGGTAGCATTATAATCAGATATGTGACAACTCACACATTCTGCCGATATGCTATTATACGGCTGACCTTCTTCATGACAGGCAAAACAATCATTTGTTTCGTGACCTTGTGTTAAAGGGAAAAACAAATGGCTGATTCCGGCCCCTTTCCAGGCGAAAGAATTCATGGCATGACACTCAACACAATCAGTCGAAAAACCTCCGTCGTGTACCGGATCTGTAGCTCCCAGATAATCCGCCTGATGACAATCGTAACAATCAATTCCGAGCGGATCAAAACGCAATAAAGAAGCCGATTCGTGGCATTGAAAACAATCGGCGGTGGCATGGGCCCCCAGAAGAGGAAAACGGCTTTGTTCGTGCAATTGGGTTGTATTTGGAACCTGCCATGATTGGGGAGTATGACAGCGGGAACATTCATTACCAACCGTTTGTTCATGCACATCTGTATGACATGAAATACAGTCGGACTGGGCTTTTGAAAAATTTAAATCTTTGTGACAGGCTTTACAATTAACTGTTTGATGTTGCCCGACCAGCGGGAAATCGGTTGAATTATGTGTAAAAGTATACGTGCCTTCAACCATCTTCCATCCGTTTGGATTGTGGCAATCAGCACAACTGATCTTCAATTCGTCTCCGTGAGGCGACTGAGCAAACAAACTTACCGACAGGATCAGTAAGACGATTAATGATGGCAGTCTTCGCATTTGAATTCGTTTATTTTGTAAAGTACAAATTTTGAATCTTCTCCTTGCGTTTGCTTGTGGCAATCTTTGCAGGCTATTTCGGCGTGTTTTCCTTCGAGTTTAAATCTGGTATTGTTGTGGTTAAACTGTTTTACATCCCAGCTTATTTTATCATGACATGCTTTGCAATCAGTTACCCCATTTTTTTCAAACTGATTACGGTGCGAGTCTTTATGGCAATTGGAGCACTGTTGCTCCAAACCCTTAAACTGCTGATGCACCTCACCATCGGTTCCAACTTTAAAATGACATTCACGACAACCCTGCTCCTTATGTACCCCCTCAAGTGGATAGGGCGTTATACTATGATCGAAAGTAATCTCAGGCCACTGATTTTCAGTATGACAAATTTTACAATCTCCATTTGGGTAATACTTTTCATCGATAAAAGCTTTATGGATATTTTCGTGACAATCAACACATTGATTTCCAATCTGTTTGAAACTCCACTTTTCCTGCTTTTTGTGACAAACGAAGCAAGGAGTTGCCAAATGGGCACCTTTTAATGGAAAAATGCTCTGCGCATGTTTTTCGATTGTAAATGATGATCCAACGAAACCAGCCACTGTGTGGCACTCAATACAATCCGGAACTTTTCCATCTTTCACAAACTGCTTATCATGATAATCGGTATGGCAATCGGTGCAACGTTCGTGTTTTAAAGGATCGGTCAGATTATTCTTATGACACAAAACACAGGAAACCTTTTCATGCTTTCCCTCAAGCTTGAAATTGGTTTTGCTATGGTCAAAATTCTTCATCCCCTTGATGGTGTGAAACGATTCCTCAGTATGACATTGGCGGCAATCCTGTCCAAATTTATTTTCATGAACATCTTTATGACAGGCCGTACAATTATTGTACTCCAATCCGGTAAAAATCTGATAATCCTTGCCTGATTTTTGTTCCTTTTTGTGGCAATCCAAACAAACGACTGCTGTATGTTTGCCAACCAATTTGAATTTCGCTTTGTTATGATCAAACTTCGGTGCTGGTTTAAACGCCTCATAATCATGACAATTCAAACATGTTGAGGATAATGTTTTTTGATGATAATCAACGTGGCAACCCAGACATTCTGTTGTTAAACCAAGATAGGTTGGAAACTTCAGTTTCTTGATATCCGCACTTGTGATGTTTTCTGATTTATGGCAATCTTTGCATTCCTTTTTGGCATGGGCACCTTCTAAAGTGTACCCTGTAAGGTTATGATCAAACTTATCTGTCTGAAACCTAATAATCTCAAACTTACGTCCATGATGGTCGTTATGGCAACTTACACACTCTTTACCTTTCACTTCGGTTGATACGTGAAAACCCTTATTCTGGTCGATGCGACTTTTGAGTTCTTTATGGCAATCCAAACATTTTTCGTTCGAAACCTTATCTCCCAGAATATGACAGAGAGTACAATTGGTCATTCCTTCGAGATGGGCATGTGGTTCACACAAATCACCAGGTGAAATCTGTGCCTTCGTGCTGTTGTTCAACAGATTGAAGAAAACCAACAACAATAAATATATAGCAAGATGCTTTCTCATTTTTGACCCGATTAATTATGTTTTAATACTGCTTCACCAAATTTCTTGGTTATTTGTATTCCAATTTTCTGTAAAAACTGCGTCGGCAATTCGCCTCCGGCAAAAATAAAAACCTGATCATTCGCAATCGTCTGTCGTTCAGCAGTGATCCCATGTACCAATGTTACGCTGTTTTTCTCGATAAGTCCGACTGTCGTATTGAACTGCATATCAATCGATCCGTTTGCAATGGCTTCCGAAATCCTTTGGTTATTCTTCACCTTCAACCTGTTAAACGACTCACTTCTGTAGGAAAGTGTAACTACATTCTGATCAGCCAGCAACAGCGCAGATTCAACAGCCGAATCACCACCACCCACGACCAGAATGTTTTTTCTTTTAATATCTTCAGGTTCCAACAAACGATAAGCTACTTTTTCCTGGTTCTCACCCGGAGCGCCCAATTTACGCGGAGTACCGCGCCGACCAATGGTCAATAATATATGACGAGCCGTAAAATGATCTCCAAGTATGGTTTCAACTTTGAAAATTCCGTTCTCACTCTGAATGGCTTCAACTTTAGAATTTTCCTTTATTGTGATTTCATTTTTTGATAACACACTATGCCATAGATCAAGAAGTTCAGTTTTACTGGTCTCTAACAATTTAACTTTTCCAAACAAGGGTAAATCCATGGCAGAAGTCATCACAATTTTCGATCGTGGAAAAGTAAAAACGGTGCCCCCCAAGGTATCTTGTTCGAGGGTCAGAAATTTCAAACCATGCTTTTTTGCTGTGAGTGAAGCAGATATACCGGCAGGACCGGCACCAATAATAATCAGATCGTAATCTGCCGCATGGTTCTTCTTAAAAACTTTCACAATATTGTCAACAGCCTGTTGGCCTTGCAAGACAGCATTTTTTATCAATCCCATACCTCCCAACTCACCTGCTATATACACACCGGATACGTTAGTTTCAAAAGTTTGACTCACATGTGGCAGTTCAACACCACGCTTTTCTGTACCGATGCATAATGAAATTGCTTCGGTGGGACAAGCATGGAAACAGGCACCATGGCCAATACAGTGTGAAGCGTTTATCGTAGTTGCCTTACCATTCCTGATTCCGAGAATGTCTTTTTCGGGACAAGCCACGATGCAGGCTCCGCTTTTAATACAATTGTTTATGTCAACCACAGGGTGCAACGAAACCGGCTCGTATAAACCATCCAATTTGGCTTGTTCAATTTTCCGTTCAACGATTTTCGAAGCCCGTTTCTGAGTACGTAAATAAATAATAATCACTGCTACAGTGAGTACAATCACTATGGCATACACCAATATTTGTTCGAAGATCAATTCCATATTAAAAAATCCATTTAAAACCAAAAGTGATAGTAACAACAACATGTATTATCATAATAATCAGCATTATAAGCGCAAATGGCAAATGTGCCACATGCCAATATTTGAACAGGTTCTGCATAAGTTGTAAACGGTCGATACGGTGATTCAATGTGATTTCATTCTGAACCATTTTGATCATCTCGCTTTGCTGTTGCCTGGTAAGCTTGTTTTTTACCAATATTGCTTTGACCTGCTTCAACATTCTGTTTTCTTCCCTGTTCTTTTTAAAATAGCGCGACAAAACCGTTCCTGACCTACTCTCAATCTTCCGTTTGGTGGCTTCCTCAATGTACTTAAAATCCTCGTCATTGATTTTTATCATCGCCGGAAGTAAGGTTCGAAGGTCAGTTTTCAAATCCCTGATTTCATTCAAACTCAATTCACGACCTTCGATAGAACGGGGAATTTGAAGATAGATAAACCGTCCGATCACTCCGCTCGCAAAAACAGCCACCATGCTCCAGAAACTAACAGAGACAATGCCTCCGAATTTAAAAGCGGTGTGAAACAAAACCATTACCGGCCCTAAAGTGCAGAGAAAAATATGAAATTCAAGCCAATATTTCAGCGCCCCAACGCGGGCAAACTTACGGGTTCGTTTCCGTATCATATACCCGAAAACACCAATGATCATGACCAGTGTTCCAATAATTCCTAATCCATGTCCGATCGAGCCGCTGGGTTTCAATATTTTATTTATTGGTGATTCTCCGCCAGAATATGTGTTATACTCAATCGCATCATTAGTTTTCTGTTCAGAATTACCTTCAAAATAATAGCGGCCCTCAACAGGCGTTTGGTAATATGAATAGCCATAATAACTTAGTGCTGCAAGTGTGAATAACACCAGTAATGACATCAAGGCGATATAAATGAAATGGACAGATTTTGACATATTTTGTTTGATTAATTACCTTTTCATACTTATATTAAGGTACAAAATAACAATATTTCAGACTCAAAAACACGGCAATATGGCCGAATAGGAAATTCGGGCGGGTGAATCAACTACTAATAAAAACGATTTATTGTGATAAAATTTCTATAACCCTTGTAAATATTGGGGCACAGCGATTTTTCGAATCCCAGACTTTCGCCTGAAACTCAATGAATGGATAATAATTTATAACAATTCTAAATTGAAATGGTGAGGCAAATTATTTTTCAATTATCAGGCAAAAAAGTCGACAGTATGCTATAGGAGTGCACTCTGAACTGAAAACTTACGGATTGAAAATGTTATCGAAACACAATAACTATTTAACGAAGGTAAACGCCAGATTGGCGAAGAAATTCCAAACAGTAACAACGCCGATGGCGCACAGTTTGCTTAGGTAAAAATTCCATTTAAATTTTGTGACTAATATCCATAATATCAGTGTATTGATACCCAATCCCAACATCGAAATGAGTATGAATCTGCCATATTCATGACTGATATTTGGATCAGTACTATGAAAGGTCCAATATCGGTTCAAAAAATAATTTGTTGATGAAGCAGCAATAAAACCAATCGCATTACTTACGTATTGCTGCACCTTCATTTTTTCCTTCAAAAGGTAGGTAACACCAAAATCGACAAAAACACCCGAAAAACCAACTATACCAAATTTGATAAACTTGATAAATAATGGACTTAAATAATGCCGGATATTGAAGAATTCTGTCATTCGTGAGATATGGGTGCAAAAATGGATAGGAGAATTAAGTTCAATTACAAATCAACAATCAACACCAGCTTTTCTCCATTACGGATTATGTCAACATTTACGCGCTGTCCGGGTTTAAGTTGTTTCAACCGGTTCATATAGTCATAAATTGTTGTAACAGGCATGCCATTCAATCCAACAATTTTATCCCCTTTCAACATACCTGCCCTATCAGCGGCTGCTCCTTTTGTAACACCACCCACACCAAGCCCGTCACTTTCAGTACTTGTAAAATCGGGCATAATACCAAGTGTAACTTTAAATCCGCGTCGACCACCCGTGCGTTCTTTTGGACCAGCTTCCTGAAACGTCAGTTTTTCACTGCTGTTTAACAATTGAATTAACAGCCGGTCACCAAAATCCAACACCATCGTTATTCCATTGAAATTGATTCTATCCCAAATGTCCATCGGTGTGTGATAATCAGCATGTGCCCCGGTCGAGAAGAATAGCACAGGAATATTTTCGGCATAAAACGAAGCGTGATCCGATGCTCCGAAACCTTCCGGTGAGAATGCCAGCGATAAACCACTGCCAGTTGAGTTGAAATTAAGCATAGATTCCCACTCAACAGCTGTTCCGGTTCCACCCACCGATATCGATTGTTTTTCATTTAACCGCCCAATCATGTCAAAGTTGAGCATGGCAATTATTTTTTCTTTTGGTACAGGAAGATTCTTCACAAAATAACGTGAACCAAGCAATCCCATCTCTTCGGCACCAAATGCTACCACAATTAAACTGCGTTTGAAACCTTCTTTATTTTTGGCAATCGAGCCAGCCAGTCCGATGATTCCTGATACACCGGAAGCATTGTCGTCGGCACCATGATGCACGGCGACTGTATCGGGCGTGCGTGAACCCGATCCTTCTCCTCCAAAACCAAGGTGATCGTAATGCGCGCCAATCACAATATACTCATTTTTAAGCACTTCGTCAGTGCCTTTTATGTATCCGACAATATTTTGTGTAGTAACTTTGTGCTGAACCAATTCGGTACTTGCAGTAACTTTCGAACCAAGCGTATATTGATCAGGTTTCACACCAAGCATCATGAGTTTTTCAAGACTATCCAATCCGGGTAAGTTATTGAATAACAATGAATCTGCCCATGCCGCTTTCAGGTCAATGGCTGCAATGCCACTGCTAGTGACAGAGCGTTCGAATAGCAAGGGTGTAATTTCGTCTTTCGGATTATTCTTTTTACCTCCAATAAATAAGATACCGGCGGCACCTTTGTCTTTCGCATACATTGTTTTGGTTCTGGTGTCAGCAAAAGGAATAAATTTACTATCATTGTTATCCGGTTCGGGGTCACCCTTCAGAACCAGCACCCATTTCCCTTTCACATCAAGATTTACATAGTCGTTCCATTTCAAACTATCTGTTTCGATGATCATACCGAAACCTGCAAAAACAACATTGCTTTCGATGCTGGCATTGGCACTGAACCCAAATACACTGAAATCAGTGTTATATGTTCCCGAAGCACCGGCAATAGCCATACTGTTGTCAGCACCGGGCTGGACAGATGTGATAACTTCGAATGACTGAAATGCATTGTCATTAAAAAAAGACAAACCTGCCTTTTTGAATTCATCCTTTATAAAGGAAGCAGTTATGGCATCTTCTGGGGTGCCTGGAAAACGCCCTTTGAGTGAATCGGATGCCAGCCAGGAAAGGTTGGTTTTGATTGATTCATTGGAAATACTCTGGCTCTGCGCAAATGTTGAGAATACAACAATTTGAATTATAAATAGATAGAACAGTTTACGTAGCATGTTTTTCATTTTTGAGTGGCACAAATGTAGGAAAAATTAAACAACACATCACAGCCTTCCACCACCAAGCTCCCTAGGAGGTTACTCATCACTTTTTAGACATTCCTTCCGGTATTAGGAAATAAAACGATGGCAATTTATTGTAATAATTTCATTATAAATACTTTAAAAAAACGGCATATACTTTGTTATTGGTTAAGCAGAATCTTGTTTTGTTTGTTTTTCATAATGTTGCCAACCCGCACAGCGCGGGTTGGCTGTTTTAGTTTAGTCAAGGCGTGACTTTGTGTGTAGCCTTTTCTAAAATAAAAAAAAAAA
>CAITDJ010000007.1 GCA_903891085.1 uncultured Bacteroidota bacterium
CAAAGCTTTTAGTTCGACGGAAATAACACCTTCAACCAAAAAATCAACACGCCTTGTTCCAATGTGCATATTTCTATAATAAATTGGCATTTCAAATTCTCTTTTAAATTCGATACCGGCCAAATTCATTTCAATTTCGAGAGCACGCTGATAAATCACTTCCTGAAACCCGTTTCCCAATGCGCTATGCACTGTCATGGAACACTTTATGATATTGGAAGTGAGTTCTGAATATTTGTATTGTTCGTTAATCATTCCGTTTTCCTTTTCAATTCACTTGCAATTGTCTGAACTGTGATTCGTTTGATTGTTGTGATTTCAATGATTTTCATGCTAATCATTTAATCACAAAAATCATGGTTCAGACAGTATTTCATTCAACAACTTCTGCTTCAAATTCTTTAAAGTCGTTTTTTGCTGTTTGAGTTGGTTGACCGTATTATCCAACTGTTGCAATACTTCTAAAATCTTTTCCTGTGTTTTAATGTCCGGTATCGAAACTTCCAATTCTGCCAAATCTTTCCATTTTGTTCTGGGTGAAAGCGAACCTGCCGAGGTGCTTACAGCATGTTGTATAAAGGTATCAGCTGAAATATAATATGGAAGTAATCCCTGAAGCATTTTTTTTGCTTTTGCTCTGATTACCAAAATATCACCTGAACAGATACCATCAAAATCAGCGACTGCAACCTTTTTTAGGTAGGCTCTGCGTTTGCCAAACAACACATCCCCAGCGGCAAATCGTTTGCTAAAAGTAGTGCCGTTAGCGATTTCGCCCCAGCCTTGTAACTGAAAAGTATCCGCTTCAATATATTCTAAACCTACAAACCGTTCTACTTCTTTTTCGTGCTCAGGATATTTCTTGTCACATTCTGCAATCTCTCCAAAGGTGCTTGGTATGCAATTCTTACTGCTTAATAAATTACCAAATTCTGGTTCTTTATTTAGTAATCCATTGACCAATGTTTTTTGCAACGCCTTCAAATGCTGAACCTGCCCATCCACCTGCTCCATAGCCGTTTCGATGGATTGAAAAAGAGCGGCTATTTGTTTTTGCTCTTCGAGTGGAGGAAGTGGGATTTGAATATTCTTTAATCCCTTAATCGTTAAAGCTGATTGAGCAGTTCCACTTGAAATTGATTTGAATTTTTCTTGTCCAAATGAAGATTGAATAAGCATATATAAAAACTCGGCTCTTATTAAATCTTTGTTTGGTTTTCTAAACCATACTAAATTACCATCTTTAAAATAGAAGTAATCTGTTTCTTTGACTAAATAAGGTATTCCAATGGTGCCAACAGCCGTTAAAAGAATATCATCTTTTTCTGGAGCACCAAATTTGGATTTTATTTCATTAAACCTTTCTTCCTTAATGAATAACTCGGATTTAGATTCTCGTTTGTTATATCTATCAATTATTTCTTTTGACCTAAAAAATGGAACACCTTCAAAAACATACTCAGAATAAAATATTCTTTTACTTGATGTTATTTCAGCAATATCATTTAATAAAATACTTTCCCATTTATCTTTTTGCAACTTCATGCTTCTATCCCAATATTTTGAAGTTGGCTAAATAAATTTTCCAATGAAGCATTGATTTGCTGTTGCCCGATCTTAATATCAGCAATCAAATCGTCTGTATTGTGTTCATCAATGTTCGCGGTTTGTTTCACATAGAGTTGTAAACTCAGGTTGCCATTGTTTTGTAATACTTCTTCTTTACTCATTACCTTGGCAAACCCTTCAGCATCTTTAAACTTCCAATAGGCTTCACTTATCTTTTTAATATGCTGAGGTTCCAGCCAGGCATTGGTGCGATCAATGCGTAACTCTTCCCTGGCATCAATAAAAATAATTTTGCCTTTCCGTTCGGCGGGCTTTTTCATCCGGCACACTAACAAACAGCTTTCCATGCTGCTGTTATAAAACAGGTTTTTGCCCAGACCAATCACGGCATCCACATAATCTTCTTCAATCATGCGTTTGCGTATTTCGGCTTCACTGTCGCGGAACAACACACCATGCGGCCAAAGCACCACGCTGCGTCCGGTGTCGGGGTTCAGGCTTTTCATAATATGCTGTTGAAAAGCATAATCGGCGCAACCCTGTGGCGGTGTGCCCCAGATATTGCGTCCAAAAGGGTCGTTCATCCATTTTTGCTGGCTCCACTTCTTCACACTGTAAGGCGGATTGGCCATGATCACGTCGAACTGCTTCAACTCATCGTTTTCCAGTATCTGCGGACTGTCCAACGTATCGCCCTGCACAATCAGAAACTCATCCACATTGTGCATAAACATATTGATGCGGGCAATGGCCGAGGTAATCAGGTTCAGTTCCTGTCCGTACAATTTAAGCGTCCTGTATTCTTTGCCCTGTGCTTTTAAATGCAAAGCCGAACTCAATAAAATGCCACCGCTGCCGCAGGTGGGGTCATAAATACTCTCGGTGCTTTTTGGATCGGTTATCTGCGTCATCAGTTTCACTACCGTGCGGTTGGTATAAAACTCAGCAGCGGTATGGCCGCTGTCGTCGGCAAACTTCTTAATCAGGTATTCATAGCCTTCACCCATAATATCATGCGGAACATTGGCCACACTCAGATTCATCTGATTAAAATGCTCAATCAAATCAAGCATTTTCTCGTCACTCATCCGGCGTTTGTTGGTCCATTGAGCGTCGCCAAACACATCGTGCAGCATTTCGAAATTGGCCTTTTCAATACCATTCAAAGCCTGATGCAGGGCGGCTCCCACATCAATGGTTTTCTTTCGGATATCCTCCCAATGGCATCCAGTCGGAATCTGAAAACGGTGGTTTTCGGCAAACTCGGCATAACTTAAATCACCATCACTTTCATCCAGCGCCCGTTTAAATTCTTCGTCCCAAAGGTCGCTTACACGTTTAAAAAAAAGCAAAGGGAATATATATTGCTTAAAATCAGCCGCATCAATCATTCCCCTAAGAATGTTTGCCGCACCCCAGAGGTAATCTTCTAATTGTTTTTGAGTCATTTTCTAATTCTCGAATTTTAAGTCGCTAAGTTACTCATAAAGTCTTTGAATCTGTGTAAAGTGTGTTGGCGAGAAAACAGCTCTTTTGTAAATGGGTTGGTTTGTGCGTTGGCTGTTCATTTTTCTACTGAATAAATGAAGCAAATGGTCTGCAATGTATGACGCACCTATACTTGGTAGTAACAATAAGCATATGGTTTGTATTGAGCTTTGAAAGACAAATCATTATGACAGCGCTGATTTAAATTTATTATTATAAAGTTCATTATCATTACGCAACCCTTTATAAAGTTTAAAGCGATGTAATTCTTTGTTATTTTTTATTGGTTATTCCAAAAGGGATATGGACTAAAGGAATATTCTCAAGTTTAGGATCCAGATGAGTCAATTGATCATCGAAAAATAAGTGAGGCTTCATAATGTTAAGTATGCGTTTTTTTTCTATTCCGCCCAATAAAAACATTTCATCAACCTCCACGTCCCATTCTTTTAAAGTATTAATAGCTCTCTCATGTGCAGGAGCATTTCGTGCTGTTATGATTGCTGTTTTTAAAATTTTCTTATAATCTTTATTTTTTTCTTCTTTTTTAGATTCCAGTTTTTGAAAGAAAGATAATTTTTTAAAAAAATCACCTAAAGGTCCAGGATTTAAAGCGATTTTATTATGATCAGTTTCGTATTGATAATACAGGTCTAATTGACCTCCGCTTTCTGCGTAAACCTTTTCAGCTTCATCATCAGCTATTACACCATCAAAGTCGAATGCAACCCTTAACTCCATATCATCATCATCCAATACACTTGTTCTTAAAATTCTCCCTGCTGCATAGTTTGCTTCAATTGCATTAACAACATCAATCTCATTTATTGAAAGAAATAGTGAAATATTGTATGCAGGTATATATTTATAAGGAGACTGTCCAGAAGTAAATGCTGCTCTTGAAATATCTAAATTATAATGCTTAATTGCATTAAATATCCTAATTCCAATTTCTGGACTATTTTTTGATAACAAAACAACCTCAACAGGTCGCTCCTCATTATAAACACTGTTTATGTTAAGAAATCTTTTTATAAATGGAAATGCAATTCCCTTATTAAGATTGGTTTTCTTGTTTTGAAATTGATATTTCTTAAATGCATTTAGTCCCTCATTTCTAAATATTTCATCTTCTTTTTCAAGATCAAATAGTGCATTTGAAGAAACTGCAACGACTAATTTACGGTCAATTGGATATGGCATATTTGAATTAATAAAGTCTCTTTAATGTTTTCATGGTTTATTGTTTTATTATCCTTATTACTTGCGATTGTGCAAAATTAGGTTAATCAGTCATTTCAATTCAAAGTTAAACTTCTTTTCTATGCTTTAACAAGTTAAGGCGATAAGCACAAAATAAAACAACCCCACCAATGTCAATCTATCCATCAGTGGGATTGTTAGTTGGCTCATACAACTTAAATCACTACCGGTATCAACGCAAAGTTAAAACTAAGGCTATCACTGGTTCCCAATCTGAGCTGTGCTGCTTCAGGCACAGCAAAACCCGTGGCATGGCAGCTTACAGTATAGTTGCCGGATTCGAGCTCATCTAACAGATAGTAACCATCGGCATCTGTTTCGGTGCTTAGTCCATTTTCGACCAGATTGATAATGGCATTTTGCAGGGGACTACCGGTGACGGCATTGGTAACCGTGCCCGATATATCGGAATCGGCAGGCATGCTGCTATTGCCATTCCGCTTTTTCGTGCGGCGAAGCCGTATATAATTACTGTGCATGGTTGGAAAATCAATTTTATTAAATTTCACAAAACGGTCGAGTTCCAGGTTGAGGATAACACTACATTCCTGCATCAGCTGTTTGATCTCCATATTCGTATTCCTGCGTATATCCAGATTATTTTGGGTGTCGGTTAAGGTTTGTTCAAAAACAGTAAGTTGATTTTCAAATTCGGTTACAGCAGCGGCTGTAAGCCCCAAATCGGTTGCCACTGTCGTATTTTCCCTGAGTAAGACTATCACATTGCGTGATATTTCAATGACAATGGGTGCTGAATTATTCCTTATCCGTGTATTGAAATTTTTAAATGTGTTCAATAAGGTATTATCCTGTCTGCGATTGGCAATCATGATACCCATATTGATCATATTTTGCAGCGAATCAGCAATTTTCAATCTGTTATCAATTCTGTTTTGATAGATTGAACTTATTGGTGACACCAGCAGTCCTATCTGCAATACCATTTCGTTTGATTTTGTCACAAAGCTATTTTTTGCAGCTTCGGCTTCCGGCTTATTGATAAAAGCATTCGGGTAGTTGTCGAGTACACGGGCTATTGCCCTGTAATTCTGCGATCTTTTGATGAACTGTTTCATTTTTTTAAATTTTTGTTTTACAAATTGAACTTTACCTTTTTTATGATCCGGCTGTTTATTCCGGTTTGAAGTTTGTGTTTAGCAAACCTCTACTAATGGGCATATCCGTGACAAACAAGCATACGTAAAGCGATGGTACTATTGTATATGTCAGATATACAATCATTTAAAATCATAAAACAATATGATCGATTGGTTTAACCTTGCCTGATATTGCTGATATGATTAATAAATGTTAGTAATTACTATTTCATTTTGCTAGTAGTCAGCTTGTTTTTTTCTGATGAACTCAATTTTTTCGATGCAGGACCTTTTATTTTCGATTCAGGAGGTTTTTTTTCGATGCAGGGCCTTTTATTTTCGATGATGGACCTTTTATTTTCGTTGCAGGTCCTTTTATTTTCGTTGCAGGTCCTTTTATTTTCGTTGCAGGTCCTTTTATTTTCGATGAAGGTGGTATTATTTTCGTAGTTGAAGGTTTTTTCATCGTAACAGGTCTATTTTTCATCAAATCCATGCTGTATTTTAGGCGAAAGCAACATTTTTCAGGCAGTAAAACCTGTAAAATTGGCGACTGAAGCTGCATTTATCGATTAGCTTACGATACCAACAATACATGTTGATAAACCACCCATAATGTTGATAATTTATTTGACAATCAGGCTATTCCGTGTTGTAATTTTGTAACAACACCAGCATTCTGAAAACTATCTGAAAAATTTTGTCACGGATTTACCTATATATATAAATAGTTTGTACAATGAAACATGATAATCAAAAACAACTGAAACAAGTAGCCAATGCTGCTATCGCTGTGGATGAACTTCTGCTGACTATGAGCTGGAAAGAAGATGAAAAAAATGCCAAGGAAGCCTTTGCCATCTTTTACGCCCATTTTGGCAATTATTTATATTTGGTATGCGAAAAGGCATTTTACAAGTACAGGCATTGGTATAACGCCACCTTAATTGATTTTTTATTTAATGATGTTATGCTATCAGTGTATGAAAATCCGGTTGTATTGCTGGTAGCCATCGATGGAAAATTGAATACACAACAAACCACAATCATCAAGGCCGAACTGGGTAAAATTGCCAGAAGAATTCTCTTGAAAACACTAATAAAAGCAGAAGACCCCTATCGTAAGCACCACATTTCGTATGATAGTACCTCAACAATACATTTATTAAACACACAATGTATGGATGCGCATCACGAAACAGAAGATGAAACGGATTACAGAACAATATGCCAATCGGTAAATAATTCAAAAGAAGTGACCGATGGTGAATCGAACAATGAATTCGTTTCGCACTCAAGCTATAATTGGGTCTTTGACGATTCCAACGATGAGGAGGATGTGCAAGACAGCACCTTACCCGAAAGTTATGAGGTAATTATTTCAATTGCAAAAGAGTTACTCACCGAAAGAGAGTTTGACATTCTTACAGTAAGTCTTGAGTTTGGATCGTGCCATAAATATCTGCCCCCTGACATTGTTGATCAGTTATGTAAACGATGGCAAACCACCGATGATAATGTAAGACAACTACGATCGCGATCCATTAAAAAACTGAGGGCTCATTTTGCTAAAAAACAGCAAAATAGCAATCAGGTAGAACGCAATTAGTTTTACAACGCCGGAGTCGGCCTTTCGACTCAATAAATTGTTCTGTAATATATCAAAATCAGGTTAAATCCATATTTTAACTTACAGAAATACAATTACATACAGCAATAAACAAAATAAACAGAAACGAAATGAAACAACAATCTGAACTTTCCGAAGAAGGAAAAATCATCAGCCTGCTAAGCGCATGCCTGCGCGCCAATGGCGATTTAATCCCCGTAACGATTGAGCAGGTAATGGCCTTCGAAGTTAAATATCAGGAGGACCTTAACAAGGCATCTGCCAAATTACCCGATCCTTACGAACTACTGGCCAGGGGCAGAAAACCAAATCCAGACATCGTAAACGTTGAGATTAACCGGGCAGTCGAAACACAATATTACAGTGCTGCTGCACGTAATGGCAAGGAAATTCCTGACGAAATACGAAAGAAAATGAATGACGACCGTAACTCGAAACAAAAACCTTAGTAATTGATAATTTCTACCCGGCTTCAAGACAGGGATAATGGGCAATTTACACATCAAATCAAACAAAAAAGTATGATATTCAATAAGACAAATTACAATTTGTCGCACAAAAGAACGGAGGCCTTGTCGGATATGGCTGCCTATTATGCCGATACCTATTGTCCGGCCCCATCACCCGTTTATCCCCATATTATTGCAGAGGCACTCGAGCTCCCTTATACATTGAACGACTATGGCGGTTCTTTTGACGGTTACCTCGAAAATAAGTATGGGAATTTCCATGCTTTTCTTCACGTCAAAGGCACCGATAACCTGTATAGTCCGCGTGTACGCTTTTCGTTTGCTCATGAGTTGGGACATTTTATCATCGACGAACATCGCAACGCTTTGTTAAATCCATCCACGCCTGCACATGGTTCCTCTGCATCGCTCGATTCTCATTTTGAAGTTGAACGTGAGGCAGATATCTTTGCTGCCTGCCTGTTGATGCCCGAAGATCGACTTCGCAAGGATTTACTTTTGAAAAATACCCGTAAGCCATGCATTGCCTCCCTTATTACTGAGATCAGTTTAAAATATCAGATAAGTTTTACGGCAGCTATGCTGCGATTTCTACACCTGGATTATTATCCGGTGATGATTGTTTGCAGTCAACACAACAAACTTAAATGGCTGCGCTACAGTGAAGACTTTCCATTCAGAAGCCTTCATCTGGGACCTGGCAATCAGATACCGGAACTTAGCTGTGCCGGTGAATATTTTGCTGATGGCACCAAATATCAGGGTAAAACGGAGACAGTTTTTGCTGAAGACTGGTTCATCCTGTTTAACAATTCCGATCGCCGTCGTGAATTGAAAGAGTATTGCATCTATCAGGAATCGTTGAATCAGGTGATGAGTCTGATTTGGGAAAGTTGATAGGAAGTTTTGCTATGAATAATTTCTTTCAGGATTGCAGCAATAAGGAAAGTAAGCAGTAGCAAGGTGTAATGAAAAAATTCAAAATTCGAAATGCAAATTGCAAATTGCAAAAGGCATTAGCTAAAGGATAAATTTTAGTCAAATCGTAAAACCGACCTTATTTATTGCCCCATCACCGCTACTTTTTCATTGTAAAATTTGTAGGCTGATGTGCTATTGGTTTTCAGGTTTGTGTACGTGATACTGCCACTTATCAATACAATTTCGTAGTTTTCGAAGGTGTAATTTGATTTTTGCAATGGGAAATCACCTGTTAACTCGAGTGAATTCAATCCGGGACTGAGGGTTTGCCCGCTAACATTATTAAAAGTCAGCATAGGACGTTTTGAAAATGTGATAGTTACATTTTTCAATTCAACAGTTTCATTTGATTGCATGAGTACTGGCAGCACAATTTTATACTGTGTTATTGTTGTATAATCCTGCTCTATGATGACGAATTGTGCTCCTTCCGAAATCTTTAAATTTGAGGAAGTAAACGTTGAAGCCAATTGAAATTCTGCCTTTACAGGTCTGCTTTCAAAACGGTATTCCAATGATATAGTGTTGGTTACCTGACTTCGACAACCTTGATGATCGTATCTGACTTCCATTGTATCACCTACCGATTGTTGCCTGAAATTGGAAGCGCAGTTTGACTTGGTTTTTGGATTTTGGGATGTGGTAAACCGTCGGTTACCGTACACGAGGAAGTACTTCAACGCACCTTGCTCGCAAACTGTTTGTTGTATTTGGAGGTTTTTCAACAGGTCTTCCAGTTTACCGATATTGGTAGCTGCAATGGCTTTATTTTCGTCTTCCAGTTGTTTTGATAAATGTCGCAGTGTAGTAAGCCTTTCGATGATAGCTTCGACCTGGGTCAGGTCATCAAGGCCAGCAATGGCTGCTTCAAGTTGTTCGCGCATGCGGCGCAAGGCTTCATTGTATTCAAAAATAATCTGATCAAGGTCAGCCTGAGAGAATGGGTATTTCACATGATAATAACAAACAACAAGACCGGATTTCTTATTCTGAATTTTTTCCCAATAAAATTCACTCACCTTGTTCTCCGAAATACCTTTAATTGCCGGTAAATTGGCTGTTTTTGTTTTGATGACTTCCGCATAGCTACCCGAAACATTGTACTTCTCACCCTGGCGAATTTCTGAAGTTGATAGCTCAGTGGATGAACTCACTTTTACGGCCACCGAATTCACAATATTATCCTTTACCCTGGTGAGGGCCTGTGTCTTGGCTTCATCCAGCGTAGCTCCTTTACCACTCTCGATCAGATAATTTGGTTCGATGCCGCTTACCCAATCTGGTTTTTTGCCGCTTTTGTCAATCACTTTTTCCTGAGCAGACAACTCACTTAAAACACCCGGCACAACAAGTAATAGCAAACCGGTCAGAATAAAAATAATTTTAGTTTTCACTTGTTTATATTTTATTGTTTATCAATGTAATCCACTTTTGACTTTTTCACTTTTCACTGGTTGCTGGTTACTGGTTACTGGTTGCTGGTCTTCAGTCTTCGGTCTTCAGTCTTCGGTCTTCAGTCTTCGGTCTTCAGTCTTCGGTCTTCAGTCTTCGGTCTTCGGTCTTCAGTCTTCGGTCTTCGGTCTTCAGTCTTCAGTCTTCGGTCTTCGGTCTTCCCACTTCCCACTTCCCACTTCCAACTTCCCACTTCCCACTTCCCACTTCCCACTTCTCCCTACCAAAGCCATCCTCCAAAACTATACCATCCCCAATGTCCATTTTCAGCCCAGGCAATTCCAACGGCACGTTTTGCCTCAATTTCACGTTTCTGTAAATCATACGCCTCAGTTTTCCTGTAATCGATGTCAGCGGACTGTTGAATATCTTTTCTCCTGTCATCCGTCGTCCATTGGTCATATCTGAAGGCAAATTCCTGCTGGTATTTTTTGTATTCATTGTCCCAGTCCTTAATTTCTCCACGAATTTCATTCGAAAGAGTAGCAGCATCTTTGGCACATTTTGAATCGCTCGGAACCTGTGCAAGCTGACGGGCTGCTTCAATATAATTCTGCGATGCCCAGGCACCTTTGGCGGCACCATAGGCTTTGGCGCATTGATGATCTTTTATTTCCTGAACCAATGTCTGGGCTTCTCCATAACACTTGGTGTCAGGGAAAATATCTGACAGATAAAACAAAGCAGATGCATCGTCAAATGTTGCCCAGGCTCCCCTTGCTTTAGTCAGATTCTCGGCGCATTTGTTGTCGGCATACAGTTTATAGACTTCTGTCGATTTATCCATCGCCAGATTGAAGCAATCCAGACAAATTTCGGGCACGGTAGTCAGCTGAAAAATGGCTTCTTCGTACTGTTTACGACCAACAAGTGCCTCAGCTTTTTTGAGTAAAATATCACAATGAGAGTTAAAGTATTCAATAAGTTTCACCTTTGCGAGTTCAACAAACTGTTTCAACTCGGTTGAAGATGGTTGGATACTTTTAATGGCCTGAATATATGCTTTTGTATCGTTGGTTCCAACTCCTTTGATCGTGATACTGGTTGTATTGAATACGATGCGTTCCTGGTAATCAACAATATAGAAAGTTATTTGAAGATTTTGAGCAATCATGGCCGGAGGGCCAGGCAATATGTCTTTGGTCAGGGTAGCAACATTTGCAGTGATAACAAAGCGTGGATTCGTGCTTCCGCCTCCCAATCCATTCAGGGTTACAATCTGCTGCAGTTTATTTGTCAGAAATTCCCTGGCACCTGCTGGCATTCCATTCATATTTTCCTCAACAAAAGCTGTGATGGAGAGTCTTCCCATATCATCTGATTTACCCAGACTATTCTGAGCCGATGATCGGTTGAATGTAAAACCACTCAGCAAGATGATAATTATTATTAATTTTTTCATTGTCAGCGTTTTAAATTATTTTTCACCAATATATAGAAGTCCGGCTCCAAGTCCGTTCATATCTGCTTTACAAACCAAATTGTAGGGTGGCTCCTTCAGAAATTTGCGCAGTTGCTGTACAAAATCCTTGGTATCCATGGGTTTGTTGTTTGCGTCGTAAAGTGGAATACGAACCTGCTCGAAAAATATATAGTTCTCACTTGACTCAGATTTGCTATAACGACCATTCACTGAATTTTTGAAAACCCAATCATCGATTATTTCACCCAATTCATCACCATCATATTCACTTTCAAGATCGGTACCGGAAGCATTGTCCCAAACCTGAACCCTCAGTGTAACTTCACGACCATTGGTCAATAAATCGTCGAAATGTGCTTGCAATTGTGCATTGAAATTGTCGAGTTGTGAAAGTACCGCTTCTTCAAGCAAGACAGGTAATTCTGACGAAAATGAAGGTGCCCCGGTACCCTGAGCGCCGGCGATCTGCTTCCCGGTATAGGCATCAATACCCTGCAGGTTAAAAGTGACGGATCGTTTTGGTCCGGTTTGGTTGAGTGTGTAAGTTAACTGCATGATGATATCCGCTTTGGCAGTTTTTTTCAATATATCAAGTGGACTTTCGGCGAGCGAAGATCCTTCCTTGCTCGTGCGCATATTGTCCTGTGCAGTCTGTTGTTCCACATTTTTCAACACTGATTCGAGATTCTTTAATGGAAAACCACGCTCTGACATCATTGTGTTGATTTTGGCGATTACAAGTATAAGATTTTCATCACTTTGCATGGCAATCTTATAATCAGGAATCATCACCTTGCTGCCCTGATTGTCATAGGTGGTAGTAAAACCATTTTTGTTGCACCAGACATCGCTCGGGACAACCATGATTGTGGGTTTTTTGGCTTGTGCAAAAACGGCACCGCCAAACATGATTCCAAGGCTGATAAGGAGAATAATTCTTTTCATAATCGTTTGTATTTTGTTTTTTATATTTCAAAAATTAAAATCCTGCACCAAGTTTTTTGATAATACCATCATTTTCAAGTTTTTTGCGCAGTGAGCCATGTTGTACCGAAACGAAAATGGCAACTTTATATGTTTTCTTGTCAACTTTGATGCTCTCTCTGACTCCTTCTCCGCTGACAGCCACATAACTCAGGTATTCACCATTGGGTTTGAAAAAAGCATCGAAATAATCCTGATTTTTTTCTTCC
>CAITDJ010000008.1 GCA_903891085.1 uncultured Bacteroidota bacterium
CCTGTCAATGATGCTCCACTTCGCAATTGATCAAGCGCCTTGGCTTGCATTGCCTTGAATTCTTCTGATTTCATTCTTGTCTCCATCTTAGTACAATTTTAATTGATTTTTGTATTAGACAGAGTTTATTTTACAGTCTCGCCCATGGTTTGAACCATGGGCTATGATATGAGATTGTGCAATATAATCAATGGTATATGCTTTCATAATCCGTTGTTTGACAAGTTGTTTTTACCTCACACAAAGTATTATATTTCTGCTGTATCTATTTTCTGTAATCCACTATCATGTAAATATTTACTAATTTTTCTTGAATAATCACATATTCATTTGACAGCATGATTCTCTTTTGTATATTTTCCTACATTTGTATGCGAACAAACACTGTATTTATGATTCCTACTGATTTAAAAACCCTGCTTATGTTAAAAAAACTGTTCTTATTACTGGTGTTTCCGGTGAGTTTACTCTTTGTCTCCTGTGAAGGCAAGAAAGCAGCTCCCACTGCAATTCCGCTCGAAATGTCTGTTGTTCAGGTGGTTCAGCAGGATGTTTCGATTGAATCGGAATATACCGGACAAACCTTTGGTGAATCAGATATTCAGTTGAATCCACGGGTGAATGGATTGGTTCAAAGCATCAATTTCAAGGAAGGAACGCTGGTGAAAAAAGGGCAACTCCTCTACACCATCGATCCGACACCCTATCTTAATAAGGTCGATCAGGCTGCAGGCGCATTGGCCGAAGCCAATACTTCGCTCGTGAAAACCAAAGCTGATCTGGATATGATCGAACCTCTGGCCAAAATAAACGCTGTGAGTCAGCGCGAACTGGTGTCAACCCGGGCGCAATACGATGCTGCTCAGGGGCGTCTTCAGTCATCCGAGGCCGCTCTCAGGAATGCAAAAATCGAACTCGGTTATTGCAGCATCACGGCACCAATCGAAGGGCTGATCGGTATTTCGAAAGTGCGTGTGGGTGCTTATGTGAGTCAGGGGCCATTCTCAACACTGAATACAATTTCTCAGCTGTCCGAAGTCAGGGTTCGTTTTACAATCAGCGAACAGGAATTTCTTCGTCTCCACCGCGAAGCAACATCTGAAAATTCCTCATTGAAAGGGACTTCCGAAAATATCACGTTGATTTTATCCGACGGTGAAGTTTATCCGTACAAAGGCAAATTCAGTTTCGCCGACCGGCAGATTGATCCCGCCACAGGCGCGATGACACTCGAAGTGATGTTCCCGAATCCGGAAAAATACCTCCGTCCGGGTCAGTATGTTAAAGTCAGGATGGTGACCCAGCTATATAAGAGCGCTTTGTTAATTCCTCAGCGCGCCGTGAGTGAGATTCAGGGAATTTATCAGGTGTATACATTGGCCGAAAACAATGCGGTTGCACTCAAGATTGTGAAACCCGGTAAAACTTTTGCCGATGCGTATATCATTGAGGATGGATTGTCTGTCAACGAAAAAGTGATTGTTGGCGGCACCCAGTTTTTGCGTCCGAAAATGACAGTAAATCCGAAAGAGCTGTCATGGCAGCCCGGTCCTGGTATGGCTAATTCTTCCAAGTAAAAAACAAAAAACAAACAGAAAATGGGAGATTTTTTCGTACGCCGACCTATCGTAGCCATTGTGCTTTCGATTTTTATTGTTTTGCTCGGTTATCTGGCTATTCAGCAGGTTCCGGTAGCACAATATCCTGATATTACGCCACCTACGATCAATATCAACGCCAACTTTCAGGGAGCAAATGCCTTGAATGTGGAGCAGGCAGTCACGACAGTGATTGAGCAGAAGGTGAACGGGATCGAGGATATGCTCTATCTGAGAAGTACCAATTCATCGGATGGAAATATGGCACTCACTGTTACTTTTGACGTGGGTACCAATCTCGATAACGCCAATATGCTTACCCAAAACAGGGTGAAACAGGCCGAGCCTTTCATGCCGGCATCCATCAAGCAAACCGGAATTTCGATCAAGAAATCACTTTCCTTCCCGCTTTTGCTTATCTCATTGAATTCATCAAATCCCAAATACGACAACCAGTTTTTATCCAATTATGCCAATATCAATATCGTGGATGTGCTTTCGCGTATCAACGGCGTAGGCGAGGTAAAACTGTTTGGTGGAAGCGATTATGCCATGCGTATCTGGCTCAAACCCGATATCATGTCGAAACTCGATCTTACGGTTGATGATATTAAAAGGGCGCTGAACGATCAGAATATGATTAGTCCCGGGGGTAAATTTGGTGCCGAACCAGCCCCGGCCGGAACAGAGTTTACCTATGGCATCACCCTTCAGGAACGCCTGAAAAACGAAGGCGAATTTGGTGAAATCGTTGTGAAAAGCAAGCCCGACGGCTCGGTGGTGAAGTTAAGTGATATTGCTGATATTCAGCTCGGTGTCGAAAACTATGGCTCTCAGGCCCGAAAGAACGGGAAACCTTCGGCCGTTGCTTCCATCTATCAGATGCCCGGTTCCAATGCCTTGCAGGTGGCCAACGACGTTAAAAAAGCCATGGATGAACTTTCTGAAAAGTTTCCTGAAGAAATCAAATACGATGTTTCACTCGATACCACGCTGGCAGTAAGTGCCGGCATCGAGGAAATTATCGCCACGCTGCTCGAGGCAGTTGTGCTGGTAATTCTGGTCGTTTTCATTTTCCTCCAGAACTGGCGTGCTACCCTTATTCCTTTGCTTACCGTTCCGGTTTCACTGATCGGTACTTTTGCGGTATTTCCTCTTCTCGGTTTTTCGGTGAATGTGCTCTCACTGCTTGGTCTGGTGCTCGCCATCGGTATTGTGGTTGATGATGCCATTGTAGTGGTTGAAGCCGTGATGCATCATATCGAACACGGAAAGAGTCCGCGCGAAGCAACCATTCAGGCCATGAAAGATGTTTCCGGACCAGTTGTTGCCATCGCATTGATTCTGATTGCAGTGTTTGTTCCGGTCGCCATGACACCGGGCATCACAGGATTGTTGTATCAGCAGTTTGCCATTACCATTGCCGTTTCTGTGGCATTATCTGCTCTCAGCGCCTTAACGCTCAGTCCGGCGCTATGTGCCATGCTTTTGAAACCTACCAAACCGGTTGACCAGCAGAAAGGTTTACTGGCAAAATTTTTCACCGGCTTTAATAAGGTTTTTGATAAAGTTACGGGCGGCTATGTTGGTGTAACTGGCTATCTTTCACGCAAAACCATTCGTGTTGTGCTGATTGTTGGTATTGTGGTGGGCTTTGCCGCCGTGCTTGGGATGAAACTACCTTCGGGATTCGTTCCTGAAGAAGATCAGGGCTATTTTATGTTGAATATTGGCCTTCCGAACGCAGCTTCGCTACAGCGGACCGATGAGGTTTGCAAGCAGATTGAAGCCATTCTGGCAGAGGAAGAAGTGCTGGATTCATACATTGCAATCACAGGTTTCAGTATGCTAACTGGAGCCAATCTGACAAATTCAGGATTCTTTTTTATCTCAGCAAAACCCTGGGACGAACGTGAAGAAACCGTTGACCAAATCATCAAACGTTTGAATGCCAAGCTGGCCATGAGAATTACCGCCGGAACTGCTTTTGCATTCGGTCCACCACCGATTCCGGGACTGGGCACATCAGCTGGTTTTACGATGATGCTACAGGACAGAGGCGGAAACACTCCTGAATATCTTGAAAAACAAACCCTTGCATTTATTGATGCTGCCCGCAAAAGACCCGAACTGACAGGTTTGCGAACCACTTTTAATGCCGGTTCACCGCAGATTAAACTGGATATCGACCGCGATAAAGCCATGAAACTGGGTGTTCCGGTTTCATCGATCACCAGCACGCTGGGAACATTCCTCGGAGGTTCCTATGTGAACGATTTTAATCGTTTTGGTCGTCAGTATAAAGTTTATGTGCAGTCAGAACCTTCTTACAGGGTCAATCCGGAAGGCCTGACAGATATTTATGTGAAAAACAACAATGGCGATATGGTGCCGATCACGAGCCTTGTCAGCGCGCGTAAAACCACCGGTCCCGAGTTTACAAACCGTTTCAACCTTTTCAGAGCTGCGGAAGTAAGTGGTGCGCCGGCCGAAGGTTATTCTTCAGCACAGTCACTAGTAGCCTTGGAAGAAGTTGCCAAAGAGGTACTTCCAAAAGATATGGGCTACGACTGGGCCAATATGTCGTATCAGGAGAAAAAATCTTCGGGCTCGGCAGCAAGTATTTTCATGATGGCGCTGGTTTTCGTATTCCTGATTCTTGCAGCCCAGTACGAAAGCTGGAAATTACCTTTCAGCGTTCTGCTCGGAACACCTTTTGCCGTTTTCGGGGCTTTCCTGGGATTGACCTTAGCACGTCTGGGTGATAATGGTTACCTGAACAATGTTTTTGCGCAGATCGGACTCGTGATGTTGATCGGTCTGGCGGCCAAAAACGCCATTTTGATCGTTGAATTTGCCAAAGAGAAATATGATAAGGGAATGCCGCTTTTTGAAGCTGCCATGGAATCGGCTAAACTTCGTTTCAGACCTATTCTTATGACAGCATTTGCATTTATTCTCGGAGTTACACCACTTCTGACTGCCACCGGGGCCGGAGCTCAGGCACGAAAAGTAATGGGAATGGCGGTTTTCAGCGGAATGCTAGTTGCAACCATTCTCGGAGTGTTACTTGTGCCTGCACTCTTTGTGATGATCGAGAAGTTTGGCAAGAAAAAGCATATTGTAGCAGCAGAAAACAAAATGGAGGAGGGACACTAAGATGAAAAAATTCCTAAGCATACTATTCATTGTCAGTGTATTGAGTTCTTGTTTGGTTGGTCCGAAATACGAACGTCCGGGAATGAAATCGCCCGAAAACTGGCTTGAGCAAAGCAATTTTGTCGACAAGGCTGATACGATTGCCAACCTGAAATGGTTCGAGATTTTCAATGATTCAACTTTAACCGAACTGATTTCTGTTGCACTGAAGAACAATTACAATCTGGCAAATGCAGCCCTCCGCATTGAACAGGCAAGGGCGAGCTATGGCATGGCCAAAGCCGATTTGTGGCCTTCTTTCGGATACAGCGCGAGCGGCGAGTGGAACGATCCTGCTTCGCATGGTTTCAGTGCAGTCGCTTCGGCATCCTGGGAAATTGATTTCTGGGGTAAACTGCGCCACGCCAAAAGAGCCGCTTATGCACAGATTCTGGCCAGCGAAGAAGGAATGAAAACGGTTACGACAACCTTAATAAGCAACGTCGCATCACAGTATTTCTATATGCGCGATCTCGACAACCGTCTCTCCATTGCCCAGCGGACAGTCGCGAGTCGTACCGAGTATTTTAACCTTGTCAATGAGCGCTTTAAAGCCGGAAATGTTGCTGAGCTGGATATGCTGCAAGCCGAGCAACAATTATCACTGGCCAAAGCCACCACGAGCAGCCTGAAACGTCAGTTGAGTTATACTGAGCGGGGCTTGAACATTCTGTTGGGACAAAATCCACAAGCGATAATACGGGGATTGGAAAATACTGAATATCACGATATTCCTTTGATTCCTGAAGGATTGCCGTCGACGCTTCTCGAACAGCGACCTGATGTAAAACAGGCCGAATTTTTACTTCAGTCTGAGACGGAACGGATTGGTGTTGCTCAGGCACAACGGTTCCCGAACCTGAGTCTGACAGGTTTTCTTGGTTTTGCAAGTCCCAGTCTTTCAACGCTCATTTCCGATGCCAGCTTTGCAACAAACGCAACCGCTTCTATACTCGGACCAATCTTCAGTTTTGGAAAAAACAAGCGTCGGGTCGATGTGCAGCGAAAATCGGCTGAAATCGCAGCCAATAATTATGTAAACACTTACATATCAGCACTTGGCGAGGTTGAAAGTGCGCTTGTTTCAGTACAATCCTACGGTGAAGAATATGAAGCCCGCAGCAGGCAGGCAGCCGCCTCATCCAAGGCCCTCATGCTTTCGCAGGAGCGTTATCGCAATGGTTATGCAGATTATCTGGAAGTGCTGGTAGCTGAAGGTGCCATGTTCGATTCCGAGCTTCAGGCATCGGCCATCAAAGCGCAGCAGCTCACAAGTTATATCAATTTGTACCGTTCTCTCGGAGGAGGTTGGTAATCAAAGATATGCAAAAAAAAGCCTCTGATTCAGGGGCTTTTTTTACGAATTCAGTAAGTTAATGAGGTGCGACATCCTTTTTGCAACAGCTTGGCAAGCGATCATAGGCTTTTTGATTGGCGGGTAAGTCGTCAGCGTCGTAACCTAAATCTGAAATTGCCTTTTTGAGTTTCTCTTTCGAGTTTTTACCTTTTTTAAACTCAATACTAACAATTTTCGTTTCCAGATCGAGCGAAACGGCAGTAACACCTTTTTCAAATGGAAGGTTTTCTTCGAGCCGGGCTTTGCATTGTTTGCAAACCGCAGAAGTTTTAATGCTTACTTTTTCGATTTTACTTTCATTTTGAGCAATACCAACATTACCAAAAACGAATATGTAAAGTACTAGCATCGAGATGATTGAAAGTGATTTTGTTTTCATTTTTTGTAGTTTTAATTTATTTAATGGCATAACGTAATCCGGCATAAATGGTAGTTCCAACTAGTGGTCCCCAGGCCATCATCGAATCGAAATGGGTGTGATAAGGTATAAATGGCTCAGTAATAGGATCTTGCTGAACAAAGTTCGTTAAATTCTCGCCTCCTAGATATATTTCTAAATTGTGTTTGAATCTTTTGGTAACCTGAGCAAATACAACTGCATATACCGGTGTTTGGCTATAATCACGACGTACAATTGCAGGCATCAAATATTGTGGTGTAATGCGTGCGCTGCCATTTATTTGGCACGAAATATCAAATTTCCATATCTCGAAAGGCGTTGCATACGAACACGATACGAGCCCCTTGAAACGATTAACCATTGGTTTTTGTTGCAAAGTATCATTCAAAGTCTGCCTGGTATCGTTCAATCTCATTGCCAAAAGAAGTGTGAATCTTTTAACCGGCTCCATTGTAAGCTGTATCTGTGCACTGTTTGCAAACGATTTGTCGCTTGATTTTAAGTTGCTAAAATATACTTTCGTCGGATCAGAATCAATATCTACAACAACCTGGTTGATGAAATCGGTTCGGTATGCATCAATGTTTAGTTCTGCCGGATTGGTGAACAAATTAAATTCCTTGGTGAAATTAATGCCATAATTGGCTGCTTTTTCTTGCCTTAGATTCTCCTGAATAACCAAAATACGCTGACTTGCAAGCAAGGAAATGTTTTCACTAATCAAATTTGCTGTTCTGTAACCCAAACCAACTGTTAAGCGAAACGATGAAGTTTCGTTCATTTGATACTTTAGATGCACCCTTGGCGTAAAAAACAGACCAAATGTATTGTGATAATCGGCTCTTAATCCGGTCATGACCACCAATTTTTGTTTCAGGGTATAGGTGTATTCGAAAAAAGATCCGGCAACTGATTCTGTTCTGTCGAAGTTATAGTTTTTCAAGGTCATTGGATTTTGAGGCGAAAGCGTAGTAATCTGCTGCATCGTCGGAACCTGTCCGGAAGGTAAAGTCTGGTAGATATAGGTAAATTGTGTTTGATCGTACCGTTCTCTAAAATCGTCGTACAAATAGCTCAGACCCGTTGAAAATACATGGTTCTCGTTTCCGATTATCGATCGGTAAATCATATTTGTGTAAATACTGTGCTCTTGACCGGTATAATTATTCACGCCAAAAAATCCATTTTGCTGGTGATTGACCGCCGAAAGAATGATTCCGATACTCTTCCATTTTTTTTCCGGAAACAAGATGCCATTTTTGATAAATGCCTCAGTACGTTGCGTTCTCATCTCAAACCCGTAGGGCAATTCCTTGCGATTTATTTTAGCTGTATCAAGCACAAAGGTTTCTTTATCAAAATCGAGTGTTCCACCGTAACGGTTTTCACGCATATGTTTGATGCCGAAACGCGCTTCATAGCGTTTTCCATGATATTCCCATCGGTTGAAGACATTGATGGTATTTACCAAAGGGATGTCGATAAAATTTTCAGCGAGAGTTTCTTTTTTACCATCAAGCAGAATGTTGGTTTTGTCGATATTATTGATTTTGTTACCAAAGTAATCGCCATGTACAAGCAATAAACTCGACCACTTTTTGTTGAAAACATATGCGCCTGATAAATTTATTTCAGCCCGGCCATTGCTGTTTCCAAATAGGTTAACATAAAGTTTTTCCGAAGTCGTTGGCTTTTTATATTCAACATTTATTTGACCCGTTATCGATTCGTAACCATTTATTACTGAGGCCGATCCTTTCGAGATCTGAATCGATTCCATCCATGGTCCCGGAATATAATTCAATCCATACGCTGAGGCCATTCCACGGATAAATGGAATGTTTTCACTTTGAATCTGACTATAAATACCGGATAATCCCAAGAGCTGAATTTGCTTTGCCCCGGTTACTGCATCGCTATACGAAACATCGACACTGGCATTGGTTTCGAAACTTTCGGAGAGATTACAACAGGCAGCTTTTGTGAGTTCGCCAGCGGTAATATTCGTTGCATTGACAGCTCCCAAACGCGAAACATAGGTTGTTTTGGCACGTGACGACACTTCAACTTCTCTCAGCGTAATGGATTTACTCATGGTGTGCTTGATTCTTCCCTCATCGCCATAAACATGAAGGGTGTCGTTCAAAAAACCAACAAAACTGAATACCAGCATATGGGTATCTTTTTTTGCAGCCAAACTGAACTTGCCGTTCTCATCAGATACGGTTCCTTGCTGTGTACCTGACCAATAAATGTTGACCCCCGGCAAGGGAGTGGGCATCGTTTCGCCCGATTCAAAAACTGTTCCTCTGATCGCCTGAGCACCCAACTGCGACGATAATAAAATGGAAACAATCAATAATAATAAAATTCTGAAATTATTCATATACAAAGATTTGACTTATTACTACTTATTAATCAATCGTTTACAATAAACGATTGTAAAATTAACAGCAGCGTAAATCAATCTTCAGTTGGTGAAGCGAGGTGAGAAGTGTTTTACCTGAAGGAAATATAGGAACATGATCCGGCAGATCGACGAATAATTGGTCTGCCTGATTGTCGGTAAGCAATGTGCATGTCAATGGATTGACAATCAGCGCAACATACTGGATAGTCTGTGGTTTTTCATTCGCAACATCAACATCAATACGCATTTTAAAGTATTGACTGAAATTGGAACAGCAGTGGCGTTTTACGGGAACAGTAACTTCCTGACTGCAACACGATTTGGTGGCCTTTTTCTGTGAAATTCCGGAGTGACAATCACCTTCGGGTTTATCGTTCTTACAGTCGAGATCCGAAGTAAGCACCGATTTCAACAGCGTTTTTGAAGAAGCACAATAATGGGCATTCACGGTAAGACCGATTGAACTGACGAAAATGATGAACGTCAATACAATTGAAACCGATCGTGTAAAAGTGCTGATGTGCTTCATAACGGCAACAAAAATACAGTTTTATACAACGATTAATGTTAATGCTTTCGTAAATCTTTTGAGGAACATAGAGAAAACCTGTAAAAAGAATCCTGAAGATTAATTATGTAACTATTCACCTCATTAATGCCACAGATTCACAGATTTCTAACTATTGATAATTTATATAAAACACAATAATTTAGCTTCGCTGAGAGAATTTCACTGATTTTTAATTTTTTAATTGCCTTTGGCAGTTAAAAAATTTGATTAAATCTGTGAATCTGTGGCATTTATAATTTTGTATTTAATTAATCAAGAGCTGAATAGTTACTTTTATTTTGACGTATGGCAACTATACTGTCTTACTGATTTTTGCCAGAGCATGAATTGTTTTCCAGTTACGAATGGTCGATTTTAGTTTCAATTTCGATTCTAGCACGGCATTTGTCAGTCTGGCACGACCAAAACCATTTGGACAATAAATATAAAAATAGTCATGAAAAAAGAAATATTCATCAGTCTGACAATCAAATTGTTGAATTTTCAAAATGGATTCGGCTGACGGAACTTCCGACAAAAATGCTACGCCGGTTTTGTCACCTTCAAGTTTAATTTGGTTTTCAAATGGATTGTGAAGAATAATTTCTGATAACACACTTGCATATTTCACAATCACTTCTATTTGAAGACTATATGCCTCATTGATCGATTTTTTCAAAAAATATTCAATTTCCTTTTCGTTGGCATAATCCGACTGAAAAACCACATTACCACTTTGCTGATAAGTTGAAACCGATGAAAATCCATGTTGCTCAAAGTGTTTCTTTAAAACTGCCATTGGAATCATGTTTTTGCCTCCGACATTGATGCCGCGCAGCAAAGCAATATAGGTTCTGAATTTCATCCCAACTGTTTTGTAAATTTATTTGCTATCTAATGTAAAACCGAAATTACGTTATCCGATTTTTATTGAAGTCATCGAAAGTGATCCCATGACCAATGCATCATTGTAAAAAACAGTTTCTTCGTCTTTTTCCTTTAATCCAAGGGTGTACAATAAAGGAATATAGTGTTCGGGCGTTGGAATGGCTAACTGAAAGGCAGATGGTAAGGCATTCAGGTTCGTGAGTTTGTCGTATTCCTCGTTCAAAATCATTTTTTTAAACCCATCATTTGCCTCAATCGCCCAGTCGTAGCCAGAATTTTCATTTCCCCAGTCCACTTTTCGCAAATTGTGAACCATATTGCCACTTCCGACGATCAACACACCTTTTCTGCGCAAGGCTGCCAATTCTTTCGCCAATTGAAGATGAAAACTTAATGGTTTCGTATAGTCGATACTCAACTGAATTACAGGAATATCCGCTTCCGGATACATTTGTTTGATTACCGACCAGCATCCATGATCCAACCCCCAAGAATAATCGGATTGTACACTTGCATTCAAAACGGTTTTTTTTGTGAAAGCAGCCAAGACAGGATCACCGGGCGCATTGTATTGCACATCGAATAGTTCCTGCGGGAAACCACCGAAATCGTGGATAGTGTTTGGTTTCTCCATTGCCGTAACATACGTTCCTTTCGTCTCCCAATGTGCTGATATACAAAGTATTGATTTCGGTTTTTCAACTGTTTTAATCATATTTCTCCAACCTGCAACAAATTCATTTTCCTCAATCGCATTCATCGGATTGCCATGCCCGACAAACAAAGCCGGCATTTTTGCAGTTTCTTCCAATTCATAACTGAGTTTACTAAGTGCCGAAAGTTTTAATGTTGTCATGGTTAATGTTGTGAATGTCAGATTTTTAATAAATTCTTGTCGCGTCATGGCTTTCATTATGTCGTTGCAGTAAATACAACAACTTCCAATACAAAATGTTTCAAATACACATAAAATGAAAACGGAATTCTATTCCCAACGCAACGCTTTCAATGGATTCGAACGGATCGCCGAGATTGTCCGCCACAAAATAATACACAAGGTCATCATAACAGAAACCAGCGCAGCAATTACAAAATATCCAATATTCAGATTGATATGGTAGGCAAAATTTTCGAGCCATCGATGTAATATTATCCACGAAACCGGCCAGGCTATAAGATTCGACAGAACGATTAACCAGAGATATTCCTTCGCAAACAATACGAACATATCTTTTATTCCGGCTCCAACAGTCAAACGGATACAAATTTCACGGTTGCGTTGGGCGATCATATAGGAAACCAAGCCGAACAGACCAAGCCCTGCAACGAAAATGATCAATATGGTTAACCCCAATGAAAAACGGCTCAATCGGGTCTCTTCAATATATTGCTTATTCAGTTCATCCGACAGAAAGCTATACTCAAACGGCCGGCCGGGTGCAAATTGATTGAATGTTTTTTCGATAAAGGCAAGTGTTTTCTTATCATCATTGCCGGCTATCCTGATGGCAACAAACTTCAGGAAGAAAAACCTGGCACGATCGTCTTCCTTAATATTCAGTACAAAAGGCGATGCAGCCGTATGCAGCGATGTGGCATTGAAATCTTTAAAAACACCAATCACACGCTCTTCACCTCCCAGTGATTTGAATTTTTTACCAAGGGCATTTTCGTTGGATCCCCATCCCATATATTTTACCATGGCTTCGTTGATAAGCATGGCGTTGGCAGCATCGGTTTTGTTGTTCCGGTCATAATCTCTTCCCGCCACAATTTGTATATCGAATGTTTTGACAAAATCGTGATCAACAACCAATGCGGGATAAAACTGCCATTCATCTTCCGGAACACCTTCAGGACGAAATTCATGGGTATTATGGGCTACGCCAAAAATATCGTCCACACTTGTAACTGCCTTTATATCAGGGTTTGCAAGAAGTTCATTTTTAAAACTCTCAAATCGCTGGATAATCGGATTTCTGGTAACCTGGACGAAAACAACAGCGTCCTTATTAAATCCCAGGTTCGCATTCCGTAGAAAATGAAGCTGATCGAATGCAGTTAATGTACTTATTATTAATCCGATTGAAATTGTAAACTGTATGACAACCAATACTTTGCGTGCCATGCCTGAACGAAAACTACCCCTAAAATGCCCTTTCAATACGCGCAACGGTTGAAAAGATGACAGATAAAAAGCCGGATATAATCCCGATAATAATCCTGTAACAATGCCTATCAGTATCAAAATAACAAACCAAAATGGATCAAGAAACAGATATAAATCCAACTGCTTATTTGCCAACACATTAAAATAGGGCAACCCAATTTCAACCATCAATATGGCGAGTACAAGTGCCAGAAAACTAATGATCAATGCCTCGCCCAGAAACTGTATGACAAGCTGCCATTTTTCTGCCCCGATGACCTTTTTCATCCCAATTTCGGTCGTTCGTGAACCCGAAGTGGCTGTGCTCAGGTTCATGAAATTGATGGTAGCAATGATCAGCAGAAATATCGCAATGGTGGATAAAATACGCACATAGCTGTTGTTCCCATTCGGTTCAATCTCATAATCGAGATGCGAGAACAGGTGAATATCAGTCAATTTCTGCAGATACAAACGGATACTTGCTTTGGTAGCATCGTAGTAGAATTTCTTTACAAATTCGGGAAATGCAGTTTCCAATTGCGCCTGTTTTACATCTTGTTTCAGTTGAATATAGGTCCAGCAAGGGTTCCATACCCATGTTTCGGGAAGTTTTCCCCTGAACATTGTCTTAACCGACGACATAGAGGCCATGAAATCCCAGGTAAAATGAGACGTTGAAGGAATATTTTCAATCACCCCGGTCACCTTCAAATCGAAGTTTCCTTCATACCTGAATACTTTGCCCATCGGATTCTCGCTGCCAAAATACTTCAAGGCGGTTTCATGTGTGATGACAACTGCAAATGCCTCGTTTAAAGCAATTTGCGGATCACCGTATATGAAATTGTAATCGAACATCTGAAAGAAATTCGAATCAGCAAAAAACAATTTCCTTTCGTTATAAACCTTATCGTTCAATTGTATCAGGCTTCGGGGTGCCTGAAAATTAAAAATTCGTACCACCCGCTCGATCATACCGGGATACTCATTCATAAGCGTTGGCGCCACCGGAAAAGGAGCACTGGCCGATTCTTCTCCGACACCTTCAAAATCGGAAATGCTTACCAGCCGATAAATGGAATCAGCATTCTTATGTTGCTTGTCATAACTTAATTCATCCACCACATACAGCAGAATCAGGATGAAACTTGCCAACCCGATTGCCAGTCCGAACATATTTACGATGGAAGATATTTTATGCTTAAAAATATTCCTGCATGCTATTTTCAATTGATTCAGATACATGGTGTATGTTGTGTTTTTGTTTAAACAGTTTTTGTTTCCGTATAAAAGCTATTTATTAATGATTACTTGCAACCAGTAACCAATAACTTACCTCAAACGCCTGCCTTCCATTCCCTTTTACTCATATTTAATAATTTCTATCGTTCTAACCTGTGCAGCCCTAATTGCCTGCCAACCAACACTGATCCAGGAAATTACAAGCGTAATAAAAAATGTTAATGCAAAATTTACAGGGGAAATACTGATCGTATAACTGAATCCGCCCAACCAGGAATCGATAAAATAAACCACAGGAATAATGGCCAACACATTTGCTATGAGTACCAGTATTGAAAATTCGATAAGTGATTCAAATACTAGCCGTCTGGTTGAGGCTCCAAGTATCTTCCTGATTCCCAACTCTTTGGTTTTGAGTCTCAAAATAAGTGACGATAACCCCAACAATCCGATGACTGCAATAAAAACTGCCAGAAAAGTAAACCAGGAAAGAATGGATGCAAGTTGCATTTCACTTACATAACTCCGCTGCAAATAAGATGACATCGAAACCGGAACAAAGGGATCGTTTGGTAATATGTTGAACCAGGTTTTCTCGAGTTTATCAATCACCTTGTTCTCTTCCTTTTCAGCTGTTCGCACAACCACAAAGTTGAATCCATCGTAAGGTTTGTTTGTTAATATCAACGGGGCAATTGTCTGGTGTAAGGAAGCAAAATGAAAGTCCTTTAGCACCCCGATGATGGTCATATTTCCGTCTCTTTCAATTTTCTTGCCAATTGGTTCCGACTCAATAAATTGATGCACATAGGCCTCATTGACCAGGCAACAAGCAGGTTTTTGAACATCAATTTCATCAAAATTTCGTCCTTCAACGACTTCCATTCCCATAGTTTCTACAAAAGAAGCGTCAATATCCATCACATGTATCATGACCGGCTGGCTGTAGGTTTCAGGAAGATAGCCATTCATGGTAACTCCGGCACCGGGCAATTCAACAGTGGCGCCACATTGATTTATTCCGGCCTGTTGCAGAAAGGCCTGCTTCAATACTTCAACTTTTTCTCTGGCAATTTGGCTGGGAAGGGTAATCGCGATCACATTTTCGGTATTAAATCCAGTTTTGAAGTCACTAATGTATTTTAACTGACTTTTTATAATCCAGATGCTGTTCAGCATCCCAACAGCCAATGCAAACTGAATAATGACCAGAATTTTCGGTAATAAGTGCCTGTTTTTTGAGGAAACGAAACCGCCTTTAAGTGTTACGATAGGTTGATACGCTGATAAAAACATAGCCGGAAAAATTCCGGAGACAAAACCGGTGAACAGAACCAGCATGATAAACGCCAAAGGCAGTAAAAACGGTCCTGAATGATAAAAACTCAAATCTTTTTCTATCAATGCATTGTAATATGGCAACACGATTTCGGTTAACAACAGGGCTAGGATTGCCGCCAATAAACACAGCATGATTGACTCACCAAGATACTGTCTGAAAAGTGTTGAACGCGTCGCTCCCAATACCTTGCGAATGCCGGTTTCCTTTGCCCTGTAGATGGCAGATGCGGCGGCCATATTGGTAAAATTAAAGCAGGCAATCAACAAAATGAAAACAGCAATCAGTGAAAAGATTCTGATTTTTGCAATGTTCGCTTTTGAGTCATCTTCCGATAAGGAATAGAGATGCATCCGTTGAATGGGTTCCAGCATTAATCCAACCTTGAAACCAGATCCTTCCAGTTTTCTGTTTATCTGGATATCGAGAAAATACTCGAGCTTATTATCAAAAACATCTTTGTTAAATGATTTATTTACAGTAATATATGTTTGGTATTGGTTTCCACCATTCCATCCAAGGTGTTGGGTTGGATCAGCATAAAGTGTTTCAAACGACAGCAGTGCATCAAACTGAATACTTGAATTTTGGGGTGGCTTTTTGGCAATTCCTGTCACTATCCAGTTTTCATTTCCATTCATTACAATCACCTTCCCAATGGGATTTTCTTTGCCAAATAAGTTAGTCGCCAATTCATCTGTCAAAACAACTTTATTAATTCCATGCAACACATCGGCAGGGGTTCCCTTTAGTAATTGAAAACTGAAAAACTGAAAAAAGTTTGAATCAGCATGGACAACATTCTCAATGTCAATAATTTTATCATTGAATTTGAAATAGGCATTGCGGTTGGTTGAAACCCTGCAAAATGATTGAATTTCAGCGAAATAATCCAATAAACTTGGTCCTACGACGGCAGGAATTTCACTTGCAAACAGGTCGCCGTCTTTGTTGGCATAATTCAGGTTGACACGATTAATCGATAAATAATTCCGGTGAAACCTATCGTAACTGTACTCATTAAACACATAAAGCAGAATAAGTATTCCGGCAGTCAAGCCTATCGACAGTCCCAATAGATTAATCACTGTGGAACCAAGGCTGCGCCTGGCGTTGCGATAAAAAGTGATTAATAATGAAAGGAACATGGTCTTACTATTAGGTGATTTTCATGATTAACTTTCGACTTCGGTCCCCATGATGAACTTCAAACTTATTCTCCAAATTTCCGCTTAAACATCAGGGAAATATTTTTATCGGTAGGTGGCCCTATTTCGACCAATTCCCAATCCTTGTCATACGATTCAATTTTGTGGCGAAGTACCTGAACTTTCTCATCGCTGTTAATTACACTGCCCTCCCAATCGAGCAACTCGACCCGGTATTGCAGGCTCCGGCTTCGTCCGTCGATCCTGACATCAATTTCGACATTCTGATCCTTGTCGATATCAGGAATAAGAATGACTACTTCACGCATTGCTTTGAATTTTAAATTAAATGATACTTTTTTTGATGTTTTCATTGATGATCTGTCCATCGAACAGGCGAATAACACGACGACTGTATTCAGCATCGCGCTGTGAGTGTGTTACCATGATAATGGTGGTTCCTGAAATATTGAGTTCGTTCAGCAGATTCATCACTTCTTCGCCATGTGCCGAATCGAGGTTACCGGTTGGTTCGTCAGCCAGAATCAGCGAAGGCATGGCAATCACGGCCCTGGCCACTGCCACACGCTGCTGCTGCCCTCCGGATAATTGTAACGGAAAATGCTTTGCCCTGTGTGCAATTTGCATTTGCTCCAACACCTCATTCACCCGCTCGCGCCGCTCACGGTTTGCCATATTCAGATAAATCAGCGGCAATTCAACATTCTCAAATACCGTGAGTTCATCAATCAGATTGAAGTTTTGAAAAACAAACCCAATGTTGTGCTTGCGTAGATTTGCCCGTTGCCGTTCGTTGCTTTTCGACACTTCATGATCGAGAAATGTGTAAGTGCCTGAAGTTGGGTTGTCGAGCAAGCCAAGTATATTTAACAGGGTCGATTTTCCACAACCCGACGGCCCCATAATAGCGACAAACTCACCCTCTTTTATTTCAAATGATACCGCGTTGAGCGCTGTTGTTTCCACCTCATCCGTGCGAAAAATCTTCGTTAGTTTCTCTGCCTTGATCATATTGCTTGTGATTTTAATATTTTACTTTATTTTCATTGATTTCTAAACATTCATGACCAACGTTTACAATTCATCTCCTACTTAAAAACAACCTTATCCTTCGTTCCGAAAGTTTCATACGAAGAGGTAATCACTTTCTCGCCTGCCTCAAGGCCTTCAACCACTTCGTACGACAGGGTATTCTGCCGGTTGATGCGGATGTTGCGTTTGACTGCAAACCTTTCAGTAGGATCAACAACGAATATCCAGTTTCCGCCTGTCTGCTGAAAAAAACCGCCCCGTTTCACCGTAATGGCATTGGTTACGCCACTGAATTTCAGTTTCAGTTGCAGGGTTTGCCCGCGTTTAATATGCTCCGGATAACCATCACTGAAATACATATCAACCTGAAAAGATCCTGCATTTACATCCGTATAAATCTTGTGAACCGCCAACATATACGACTTTCCCTCGAAATCAAATTCTGCCTCTTGACCTAACGAAACGCGCGATATATAGCGCTCGTCAATATTGGCCCTCAGTTTGAAATCATCCGGAATATCAATCTGTCCAAGGTGCTCGCCTGCATTGGCCGTTTGCCCGACCTCGATGTTAAATGATGATAATTTACCATCAGCAGGCGCTTTTACATAAAGATTACCCAGACTTTCACGCAACAGATTCAGATTCTGGTATAACCTGTCCATAGAGACATCAATTTGATCGTAGCGGTGATAGGCCGAAATAGAATCAAGTTTTTGCAGTTCAATTGATATTTCAAGTTGCTTGCGGGTATATCGATAGGCGCGTTCGTTGTTTTCAAATTCCTGTGTTGAGATTAGGCTATCGGCATACAACTGCTTCATTCGATCGAAGTTGGCAGTTGCCAGTTCAATTTCCTGTCGTAATGATACGATTTCCTTTTGTCTGACAAATTTATTCTGTTCTAAAGCTATCTTACTGTTTTGCAGGTTATTGATTGCTTCAAAAATGCGGGTTTCCTGTTCCATATAGCTCAACTCGAGGTTTGTGTTCACGAGTTTCATGATGTTGTCGCCTTTCTGAAGCATGGCACCATCTTCAACATATACTTCCTGTACATTTCCGCCCATGATGGCATCGATATATATGGTGGTTTTTGGAAAAACGATGCCATCAACCGGTATAAATTCCTGAAACAATTCCTCTTTTACGGTCGAAATGGTAACACGATCGCGGGTTACATAGATTTTACTGCCATTATCACGAAAAAAAATCAGATATACCACCAACAACACTAATCCGGAAATACCTGAAACCGCAACAATTCTTTTGGGCGGCCACTTTTTCTTTTCAATGATACGATCCATGTAAATAATTTTAAGAAATTTTAACCAAGATTATGCCAGCCACCATATCCATTTGTTTTTCAATAAATTAAAATATAATTTACCCAAGACTGTAACTTTAACTGTTCATTTTCGTCCATAAACTTGTACAGATACGTACAGAATAAATACTTTTACATAATATTGTCAATCCAAGTCGTTCTACCATGGAAAAAATGAATGCAAAAATTCTTATTGTTGACGACGATGCCGATGTATTATTGGCCGCCCGATTGTTTCTCCGCCAACATATTGATATCGTTCATACCGAAAAAAACCCAGCCAATATTCCCGAGTTGATGAAATCGGAAAACTACGATCTGATTCTGCTCGACATGAATTTTTCGCGAGATGCCACCAGTGGTAAAGAGGGTTTTCATTGGATGAACAAAATCCTTGAGACAGATCCCGCAGCAGCAGTAATTCTTATAACGGGCTTTGGTGACATCGAGCTTGCGGTTCAGGGTATCAAGGAAGGGGCGTCGAATTTTTTGTTGAAACCCTGGGAGAATAAAAAATTACTCGCCACCATCAGTGCCACATTGCAGGTACGTCATTCAAAAGTTGAACTGGAAGATTTGCGTGGACGACAAAAAGTACTGCTCGCCGATCAGGATCATGCTTATAGCAATATCATTGGTAACAGTCAGCCAATGATGAAGGTTATTGGCACCGTGAATAAAGTGGCCAAAACTGATGCCAACATCCTGATACTTGGCGAAAACGGAACTGGTAAAGAAGTGATAGCCAGAGCCATACATCGTGCTTCGAAACGTGCCGGCGAAGCATTCATCAATGTTGATTTGGGGGCTATTACTGAAAGTCTGTTCGAAAGTGAGCTTTTCGGATACAAAAAAGGCGCTTTTACCGACGCCAAAGAAGATCGTGCCGGTCGGTTCGAAGCTGCGCACAAAGGCACCATTTTCCTTGATGAGATTGGTAACCTGACACAAAGTCTGCAATCAAAACTGTTGAGTGTTTTACAAAACCGTAAGGTAGTCCGCCTGGGATCAAACAAGGAAATTCCAATTGATGTGCGTTTGGTATGTGCCACAAATATGCCTTTATACCAAATGGTGAACGAAGGGAAATTTCGTCAGGATTTGCTATACCGCATCAACACTGTTGAAATTAAATTACCATCACTCCGCGAGCGAACCGAAGATATTGAAGTATTGGTCGAACATTTTCTGGATCAATACTGTAAAAAATATAAACTACCAAAAAAACGCCTCAACGCCAGCACAATCAAGCGATTACAAATGCATCACTGGCCTGGAAATATTCGCGAACTTCAGCATTCTGTTGAACGTGCCGTGATCATGAGCGAAGGAACCGTGCTGGAACCTTTCGATTTCTTTCTGAATGAAACGACCGAAAATATTGAAACTGACAGGCTTCCGTTAAACATGAATCTGGAAGAAACCGAAAAACTACTTATCCGTAAGGTGGTGGATAAATATGGTGGTAATATCAGTCGTGCCGCCAAGGAACTTGGATTAACAAGAGCTTCGTTATACAGAAGATTGGAAAAACATGATCTATAAACGCTTTCGCATTCAAATACTGCTTCGGGTAATCGCATTGGTCATTACCTGCGTACTGCTGTCGTTTCTCCTCACACAGGGCGAATACCGCATGAGCAGCATCATTGTGGTATTACTTATTTTACTCGAAACAGTTTCGCTGATTCTCTACACAGAGCAAACAAACAGCCGTTTGACGAAATTTTTCGAAGGGATTCGCCATTCCGACTTTTCTTCTTCCTTTTCAGACAAAGGAATGGGGAAAAGTTTTGAAGACCTAAGTAAGGAATTTAATCAGATTATTGCCGAATTTAAGAAAAACAGGGCCGAGAAAGAAGAGCATTTCAATTATCTACTCACTGTTGTTCAGCATGTTACTATTGGTATTATTGTATTCCGAAGAGACGGAAAAGTGGATGTTTTTAACAATGCAATAAAGAAAATTCTTCGTCTGAGTCATCTGCGTAACATAGCCGAACTTAAAGAAGTCAAAGATGATTTGCCCGAAACCCTCATGAAAATGAAGGCCGGCGACAAATTGTTGATTAAACTATTTCTGGAAGATGAATTGATTCAATTGTCGGTTAACGCGACTGAATTCAGGATGCGTGGAGAAGAGTATTTACTGGTTTCACTGCAGAATATTCATCCCGAACTGGAAGAAAAAGAAATTGAGAGTTGGCAACGGCTTATTCGGGTACTCACCCACGAAATCATGAACTCGATCACCCCTATTTCTTCGCTGGCTTCTACTGTTCACGACATCCTGACTGATCCGGAAACAGATGAAATTCACGTGGAAAATCTAAGTCCTGATGATATTGAAACCATTGCTACGGCTATGTTTACCATTGAAAGCCGGAGCAAAGGACTGCTTAATTTTGTTGAAATTTATCGTAATCTTACACGTATTCCAAAGCCGAATTTCAGACATTTCAGGATACGCGAAATCTTCGACAGGGCACACGAACTAATGAAACCAAAACTAGAAGCACTTACTATTCAATGCGATTGCAAGGTTTTTCCGGATGATCTGATGCTTCTTGCCGACCCTGACCTGATCGATCAGGTGGTTATTAATCTGCTGCTAAATGCCATTGACGCCGTGAAAGATCAAACCCAGCCGAAAATTTCAATCACGGCTTCAGTCAGTATTAACAACCGGACAACGATCGAGTTTGCCGACAATGGCACAGGTATCACACCTGATTTGTTGGATAAAATATTTATGCCCTTCTTCACCAGTAAAAAAGAAGGATCCGGCATTGGATTAAGTCTTTCGCGACAAATCATGCAGATGCACAAAGGTGCCATTTCGGTGAAGTCAAAACCCGGTGAAGGAACAGTATTTACTTTAACTTTTTAGTAATTCCCCTCCAAAGGAGGTATATCTGAAAGGCTAAAGTTTAAAGGCTAAAGACTAAAGTGGTTTTTAAGGATAAAAAATTGTTTCCATTGATAAAATTAATAAGTGGGCATCTTTTAACCTTTTAATTGGTATCCGCAGAATGGAGTGGTTTTTCCTATAATAAACCTTAACGATATCAGGGAAAATGAACTTACGAGCAGAACAGCCACTTCGTGGCTGAATCTCAATAACCCTGGGTGAAACCCAGGGACAAAACGAAATACAAATCAGCCCCGAAGGGGTTGAATAAATATATAAATATGGCAAGTTACAGACAGATCCTATATCACATTATTTTTCGAACTAAAGACAGTAAAAGTTGCCTAGTTGAGGAACATTGCAGCGAACTCTATGCCTATATAATAGGGATCATAAAAAACAAAAACTGTTTTCACTATCAAATCAATGGCATTGAAGATCATATACATATCCTATGTGATTTACACCCATCAATCGCCCTTGCCGATTATCTAAGGGATATTAAAACCTCCTCCTCTATTTGGCTGAAGCAGACCGGAAAATTTCCTGCGTTCGAAGGATGGGCAGATGGATATGCTGCCCTAACGTATAGTTGGAAAGATAAGGATATGATAGTCAAATATATCAAAAACCAGAAAGAACACCATAAATCAATTAATTTTGATGATGAGTTAAGAAGGTTACTAAAAGATTATGGAGTAGAAGTGAACGAAAAGTATTTTCCCTGATGATGTTCAACCCTTTCAGGGCTGAATTGATACAACTTTTATCTACCATGGGCGACGCCCATGGTTATTGAGATTAAGCTCCTTCGGAGCTTTAATAAAAAACTCACTCATTGTATAGATTTTTTTGAAATACTTTGTTTATTGTAATTCGAAAACAATGCAAAAAAAAGAATTCGGTCTATTCATGGCTGAATTTCAATAACCCTGGGTCATGTTTTGCAAAGCTGAACACATTAAGAAACAGCCACTCATTGCTTAATCTTAACAACCCCCTAGGAGAAACCAGAACACAAAATGAAACCTGACCTGTTAAAGACTGTCCAAATCCGTCATACCCGTGTCATCTCTGTTCTATTCCTCTTTCAGAAATGTGAAATAATCGCGCAGCACTTTGGCGCTACCTTCAGCCGGACTATTAATCTCAAGCAATGCTGCCCTGGAGGAAGGTTTGAAAAATTCAGAAAGTGTCAACGCTAAGTCTTTCATCATTGAGGTTGTGAAATAATCTATACCATAAGTAGTCGCGATATGTTGTGCACTCATGTGCTGACGGGCTTCAAAATGCTTTTCCAATAAGCCGGTTGTATCCGGTCCGGGTAAAAATCTAAATATGCCGCCACCTTCGTTATTGATCACGATTATTTTTAAATTTGAAGGTAAAGCACTATTCCACAACGCATTGGAATCATAGAAAAATCCTAGATCACCACTGATTACCAGGGTTGGTTTTTGTGATGCAAAAGCTGCACCGGCGGCAGTCGAAATGCAACCATCAATCCCACTTGTACCACGGTTAGAATACATTGTATATTTGGATTGATAATCAAATAATTGCGCATAACGAACTGGTGTACTGTTTGCAATTTGTATGTCAAAATCGTTTGGAATCGAATTCAGAATTGATTCAAATATTTTCAAATCTGAATAGGCACAATCTGCCAGAAATTTGCGGTGTATCGCGCTGGCATTTGAAGCAAGAACCTGCCAGTCATTGGCAAACGTACTGTCGAATTTTCCAACTTCAGGAAGTAGTTGGGCAAAAAAAGCTGTTGGTTTTAATGGCAGACTGATGGTAAGGTGTTGGTATGTGTCCATTTGATAATCAACAGGATCAACATTCCAATGGTGCACTAATTCTGATGTTCGCAAAAAAGACTTGATACGTTTTGAAATAACCGAACCCCCGATAGTGAGTAATAAATCAGGTTCATATGCTGTGTTTCTTTTCCCTGCAACTCCCAGGCACCTGTCGATGCAAGCAATAAAATCAGTATGATACATATTTGAAATAGTCTCGGTCAACACCACAACCGATCCATCTTTTGACAATTCAATCAACTGATTATTAAGTGCTTCATCTGCATGATGCTGGCCAACCAAAATCATTTTCTTTTTCGAACCGTTCCATATATCAACCAGTGATTTCAATGCATCCGGTTCAATAGTTGCACGTGTCGTCAAAACTGAAAAAATCTTTGGAATATCAGTCATTTCAAGACTGAAGCCATACAAGGGTTCCTGAATAGGAATATTGACATGAACTGGTCCTGCAACAGGATAATTAGTGGCAATAATGGCTTCATTTACAAGACGATCATTATGCCACAAGTCATCTTTACTGCTGATTGTTTGTGGTAATTGAACAGATTTACGGATATAATTCGCATAAATATTTTGTTGCCTGATTGTTTGACCATCGGCCTGATCGATCCATGCCACCGGTCGGTCGGCAGTAAGTAACAACAAAGGAACCCGCTGATAATACGCCTCAGCTATAGCCGGAGCATAATTCAGTACTGCTGTTCCAGAAGTGCATACCAGGGCAACGGTTTGTTGTAACTGCTGCGCCATGCCCAAAGCGAAAAACGCGGCACTTCGCTCATCAACAATGGTATGGCACTGAATGTCAGTATTTTTACTAATAATTGTAATAAGGGGAGCATTGCGTGATCCGGGTGAAATAACCACATGCCGGATATTATTTTTCTCGAGGAGCCATGCCAGATGCAACAGACCAATCTTTTCGTTCATCATCATATTGCAAAGGTCAATAAAATTATTCAATTCAAAATTTTGGTGTGGAGAATTTTAATTTATGAAAGCGGTATAAGTGGCTTCGTTTGTCTTCGCAACAAGGTGTTGCTAACTGTTAACTGATAAAGGTCTTTATATTAACCTTTCTCATATGGAAAAGGAGAAAGCTATTTTTCCCACTTTATCCGGTATCCCACATTGAATTCAAGAAACTCGGCAAGCATAAAATTTACTGCCCTCACATTAACTCCAAGTGAAATATTCCTATAAATGTCATATCTAACACCCAATCGTTGATAGGGTTGATGAAAGTTTCCAAGTTTCAGGTTTGTTGCGAAAAACCTTGTAATGCAACTGTTAGAAGTGAAATAACAGCAAATAATTTCATTCTTACGTTTAACTTATTTTCAAAACCACACCTCATTCCAACGTGGGTTTTATAAATAATAACCTTCGTTTTGAAGGCTATTCATAAGAAAGTACTGCATATTCAATATGATTGAGTTTCATAATGCTGCAAAACGCGGATTGGGGGCTGGTAATTGTTCGACACCAATATTATTTTTCATTGCAATGGATTGAAATTCAATCATTCACTGAAAAGAGATAGCATTGTACCGGCTTTTAACTCGGTTTCATTCCATTCTTTCAATGGATCCGATTGGGCGGTCAATCCGCCTCCAACGAAAATAAATGCCTTATTACCAATAATTTGCATGCAACGTAAATTAACGAAAAACTGACAGTTTTCATTTTCATCACGAAATCCCAAAAAACCGGTATAATAATTTCGCTTATGTTTTTCAGTGGCATTAATCACACGAAATGATGGCTGTTGCGGAATTCCACAAACTGCCGGTGTCGGATGCAAGGCCAATGCAATATCTAAAACACGATGCTTTTCCAATACCTGAAACGAGAAATCTGTTTGCAGATGTGCCATTTTTCCTGCCTGAACTGATTTTGTTTCACTTACTTCGATATTATCAACTGGTGCGCTGCATAAAACATCACGGATATAATCTGTAACAAACTGATGTTCTTTTCGTTCTTTTTCCTCCCACACAAGGTTTTCTACTAATTGATTATCTACGCTTTGTGTTCCGGCCAACGACATGGTTGAACCAATTCCGGAACTTACTTGTAACAATGTTTCCGGTGTAGCACCCATCCATATCTGACCCTTGCCATCGTTGAGCAGGTAAACAAAGGCATTGGGATATGTATTGCATGCTTTCTCATAGACTTTCCCTAAACAAGGATTTGCTGTTAGTTGAAATTCCAACACCCGTGAAAGCACCACTTTTTCAAATTCATGTCGCTTCATCGCGCCGATTAACATTTCAGCCTGTAATTGATAGGTTTCAACATCAGTAATAACAGGCTTTTCAGGCACGATGAAAGATGGAATTTTCTTAATCTCAACATCGGGTAGTTCGATATCCCAACCTGTAATCTTGTTTTCGGCAGCAAAAACCTGCATGGAGACATTTTCAGTATCAAATGGGGCAACAATGAATTGGCTTGTTTGATTTTGATCAGGTTTAACTCCAGCCGAAAATGAACCACCAACCAAAGTGACCGATTCGGTTGTAAATGGTAAACGGTAACTTACAAACGGTATATTATTATTAAGATAGTTTTCAATTACATCCGTTATCAACATAAGCAGCTCCTTACTCTTTACTCACTATGCTTACTTTTTTCTACCGTCTTTGGCAATAATAAAATTGGTCAGTCTACATGTAGAAACCAATTGATCATCTTCATCAAAAATGTCGATATTCCATACATGGGTATTTCTTCCCCGGTGTATAATAACTGCTTTTGCAAACACCCACCCCAATCGTGCTGCACGCACATGATTCGCACTCATATGTGAACCACGGACATCATTTTTTTCGAGATCGACGATAAATGCGGAGCCCAGACTTCCTAATGTTTCGGCAAGAGCCAGACTACTACCTCCATGGAGAATTCCCATGGGTTGCATGGTTTTTTCATTCACAGGCATACGGGCATAAACAAAACCATCTTTCACTTCAAGGTATTCGATACCCAATTGCTCCATCAAAGTGTTTTTATTCAGTGCATTTAGTGTTTCGATTGTGGAATTTGGATTGATCATTGCTGTGGTTTATTACACAAAAATAGCAAATATATGTCAGTTAAGTAATTCCCTTCAATTGGAAGAGTGTCTGTAGGACGGGGTGGTTTAATCATTGTTCCGCCGGTAGGTTGACATGATTTTATCATGGCAAACCAAATAGATTTAATTTCCGTAATGGAATATTATAAACCCTTCCAAATCCATTAATACTTTATTGATATTCAATTTTATATCAATATCTGATATTCTATAAATCAATAACCCTAAACTTTCAAGATAGTTTTGTCTTTGTTCATCATAATCTTCTTTGCCAATATGACTTGAGCCGTCAATTTCAATTAATAAACCCAACGCTTTAACGTAAAAATCAACAATATAATTCCCGATTATTCTTTGTCTGTCAAAATCAATTTTATGGAATTCGCGTTTGTGAACCTGCATCCAAAACAACACCTCCGCTAAATTGCCTGCCTTTCTTAATTCTCTGGCGTGAACTTTTAATGCAGGATTGTAGGGCAAATGCTCAGTAAAATTTCTTTTGATTGGAATACCGTTTATATAAACAAGAATTTCCATTTTAACAGATTTATTTTACCACCCCGCCCTACGGGCATCAGGGTTTATTTTACCACCCCGCCCTACGGGCACCAGGGTTTATTTTACCACCCCGCCCTACGGGCACCCCTCCAATGGAGGGGAATATCAACTACCCCAGGTTTCTCTGTCAAGGCTGCGGTATTGAATGGCTTCGGCAAGATGTTCGGTTTGGATATGTTCGCATGCTTCGAGGTCAGCAATGGTGCGCGATACTTTCAAAATACGGTCAAAGGCCCTTGCCGAAAGGCTGAGTCGTTCCATGGCGTTTTTCAACAGGCTTCTTCCGGCGTCATTGATATCGCAATAAGTTTGCAACATCTTGCTTGACATCTGGGCATTGTTATGCACATTCGGGTGATTTTTGAATCGATTTTCCTGAATTTTTCGAGCTTTCATCACCCGTTGACGGATAGTTTCGCTTAGTTCACCGCTCGAACGATCGGCAAGATCTTTAAAAGGAACAGGAACCACCTCAACATGCAGATCGATACGATCCATCAGTGGGCCTGAAATTTTGTTCAGGTATTTTTGTACGATTCCCGGATTACACACACATTCCTGATCGGGATGGTTGTAATAGCCGCATGGACAAGGATTCATCGCGGCCACAAGCATGAAACTTGCAGGGAAATCGACTGAAAGTTTGGCGCGTGAAATTGTTACAACACGATCTTCCATGGGTTGACGCATCACTTCAAGCACAGATCGCTTGAACTCAGGCAGTTCATCCAAAAACAACACCCCGTGATGTGCCAATGAAATTTCACCGGGTTGCGGATAGGTGCCACCACCGACCAAACCGGCGTCTGAAATGGTATGGTGAGGACTGCGGAATGGCCTCACATTCACCATGGATGTGTTTTTTCCAAGCAAACCTGAAACAGAATGAATTTTTGTGGTTTCGAGCGCCTCTTCAAGTGTCAATGGCGGCAAAATTGAAGGTAATCGTTTGGCCAACATGGTTTTACCTGAACCGGGGGGGCCGATTAAAATCACATTATGCCCACCCGAGGCTGCAATTTCAAGTACCCGCTTGATATTTTCCTGTCCTTTGACATCCGCGAAATCAAATTCATAGCTGTTGACCTGTGAAAAGAAATTCCCGGCAACATCCAATACTGTGCGTTGGACAGAATCTTTGCCATTCAAAAAATCAACAACCTGACTGATGTTTTCAGCCCCATATACTTCCAAATCTGAAACCACAGCAGCTTCAGCGGCATTCTCAACCGGGACTATCAATCCTTTGAATCCTTGTTGCAGTGCTTTTATCGCAATGGGCAACGACCCTTTGATGGGTTTTAATCCGCCGTCGAGCGACAATTCCCCCATGATGATATATTGCTCGAGCATAGGAGGATCAATCTGACCTGATGCTGCCATGATACCGATGGCAATAGGAAGATCGTAGGAAGAACCTTCCTTTCGTATGTCGGCTGGCGCCATATTGATCACGATTTTTTGCTTCGGGTACTTGAATCCGGTGTTATTGAGTGCCGCTTCAATACGTTGCTGGCTTTCTTTTACTGCATTGTCGGGCAATCCAACGAGAAAAAACTGAATCCCCTTATCAATATTTACCTCTATGGTTATCGGAATGGCCTCAATTCCAAAAAGTGCACTTCCAAAGGTTTTTACTAACATTCCGGCTTGTTTTTAATTGGTGAAGCGAATGCAAAACTCTAATTCCAAGTGTAAATTTACATAAGTTCACCTATTCAGTCAAAATTTTCTTAAAAACCGAAAATGATTATAACTGATAAAATTTATGATTTAGGTTTGTACTTTGATTCTGTCAGTATGTATTGATAATCTGACAGATGAATCAATGCTTCAAGGCTTGTTTCGGGCTTGTTTTTCATATATTTCCGTACAATTTGCCATCCAATCCATTCGCCCAACCGAGCCGGAGCCTGATCCGAAAATTCCTGGGTGAAAGGCCCATCACCAAATAGTTTCTTAAACATCATGAAATCATTTTTATAAAGCAATTGCTCCGATACCAGAAAGGCCCACACCTCAGATTGATGTTCAATTGTCCATTGTAACTGACTTTCCCGGTATCCGATAATCAAATGATCGGCCAGCATTGGTTGCATGGCTTCTAAAAAATAGAGTTTTTTACCTGCCTCTATCATCTCTTCAAGGATCGTTTTTGAAGCCGTTTTCTGCGAAAAATGATTGGTGTAAATTGCTTTGAATACATCGTTTACCAAATGCGCTTTGGTCATTCTTTCTGAGGCATACACCGGAATTCCAATCTGCCCGTAGAACTCCTCCGTTTCGCCCAAATAGCAATCCAATCCTATTACAACTGCTTTTTCATCTGCCAATACCGGGGATTCAGCGTAAACTCCGGAAATATAGGTATAGAATTCAGGCAGCGTTAACTGAGGGAAATAATAACAGAATCGCCGCGATGCATCTGTGATTTGTGCTTGTAAATCAGTTATTTCAGGAAAAACCAGTTTCGTTTTCAGATACAGGCTAACGAGTTGCTTATCAGTAACAAAATTTCGGATTTGACGAACATTCTCAGGATTATCGAGATCCGCATTCAGAAAATAGTAAAATTCGGGTTGCAGGCGTTTCAGCTCCGATTGTAAATGGGTTGTATCGCATTCAAAAAGTGCATTTCCGTATTGTCTGATCAATATTTTTTCGGGTTTCAAGTTTGAAATGTTAATATCCAGCCTGTTCTTAGACTGATTACTACATGAAGTAACAATGAATAGAAAAGCCACAAAAACTACATTAACCAAAAGATCGACAATTGAAGTCAATCCCGGGTGATTTCTTTGGAATGCTGCTGTTCGGTTATTCATCTGATCGAAGCTTTTTGAAATTCAAAAACGTAACTTTCCTGTTTTCATTGTTTATGAAGTATACAAACAAAAAAAACCGCCTTTCTTAAGACGGTTTTTATAATTATATTTAATGATTATCAGATGATTTTCCAACCAAGTGTAACCATAAAACCTTGCTGTTTCGAATCAAATTTAACGGGTTCTCCGTCAACTTCAATGTCCCCAATCACTTTGTTAAGTCCCAGCATATACTGAACATCCAGGGTAAACATCAGCACATCAACACCAGCGCCAAACTGTAAACCCCACAACACATCCTTGATATCTGCTTCTTTTATCTGGGCAGTAAATTGTGATGGTTTCAGGGGGCTGATTGATTTGTCGGTAATAATAGTTGCTGTTGGACCAGCCTGTGCTCTTATCTGAACCAATTTGAGATCGAGCAGTTTAAAACCTAAATAAAGTGGTATCTGGATCGATTTGAGTTTAACCTCATCTTCGAAAGGACTTATTCCTCCTGTAACACTAGGTTGTTTAAAGACACCACCTGCAGTGTACCAGTTTACTTCCGGCTGAAGATAAACCTTTGTACCTAAACGTAGAAAAGCTCCAAACAAAAAACTGTTTTTCAATGAAGTAGTAATCTCACTCTTATCAGTTGATAATTTACCGGTAGTATATCCGATTTTTGGACCTAACGATATTTGGGCCATTAATCCGCAACTCAGGCTGAATAAAACGGCAACGAGCAATAGTTTTTTCATGTTTTTTAATTTTAATATTGAACAAAAATAAGGAAACAAAATTCCGAATACAAATTTTATAATTAATCGTTGTTATTTTCATCTGCCCAGCGATTTTTTATGAACAAACTATTATTAAAAACTATATGGTTTCATAGCGATTAAGTGGATTGGTTGAATTACCTTTACATTTCCAAAATTTTTTTATGAAAAAAAATGTACTAATACTATCGCTGATTATGCTCATCTTCAGTCAGTTTATTCAGGCACAGGAGAAGGCGTTTCGATTCGGTTTTAAAGCGGCCCCTAATCTTGGCTGGATGAAGCCAAATTCCGAAGGATATGCTAGTGATGGCGTAAAAATGGGATTTTCCTGGGGTTTCATCGGAGACATTTATCTCATGGAAAATTATTGGTTCAATACAGGATTTAATGTGATATTTCTTCAGGGAAAATATCATTATCCCTATACAGACAGTGAAACAACAGGCATACTTAATCGCAGTTTATCAGCGAAATACATACAGTTACCGCTGGTTTTCAAGATGAAAACAGAAGAAAAAAATGCTATGAGCTTCTATGGAGAGATTGGATTTGGGTTAGGATTTTTAATTGGAGCCAACGCGAGTGATACATTCTACGAAGGGAGTGTCCTCATTGATGAAACAATTAAAGCAGATGTGAGTAATGAATACAGACTAACACGTGAATCATTGATACTTGGTATCGGAATGGAGTATTCGTTGGGATCATCAAACAAAATTTCCACAGGTTTTCGCTTCGACAACAATTTCTTTGATATACTGAAGGATCAGAATACCGTTGATAGTTCGATTGAACAAAAAGCTATTTCAAATTTCATCGAATTGCAGGTGAGCTTCCTTTTTTAATGTAAAATAAATGAAGATTGCACTCGCCCAATTGAATTACCATATTGGTAACTTTGAGGTCAATACGCAAAAAATAATTCAATCGGCTACAAAAGCGCAATCACTTGGTGCCGAATTGATTGTATTTGCCGAATTAGCTGTTTCGGGTTATCCGCCACGTGATTTTCTCGAATTCGATGATTTTATCAACCGATGCGCGTTTGCTGTTTCAGACATCGCCGACCATTGTAAAGACATCGCGGTAATTGTTGGCACACCCATCAAAAACCCCGCCGAAAAAGGGAAACCTTTATTCAACGCTGCAGCATTTATTTCGAATGGAGAAGTTCAGTATTTCAGGAAGGCATTGCTGCCAAACTACGATGTGTTTGATGAGTATCGCTATTTTGAGCCATCCCATGAATTTGAAATCCTTCATTTCAAGGGTAAAAAAATAGCTGTAACGGTTTGCGAAGATTTATGGAATATTGGAAATGATCCGTTGTACACAATCAATCCGATGGATGAGTTGATGAAACATCAGCCAGATTTCATGATCAATATCGCCGCTTCGCCTTTCGACTATCTTCAGGCAAAAACGCGTACCGCAGTGCTGCAGAAAAACGTTGAAAAATACAAGATCCCTTTGATATACGTGAATCATGTTGGCTCACAAACCGAATTGCTTTTCGATGGAGGTTCCATGTCGATTTCGGCTGATAATCAAATTTTTAATCAACTTCCGTTTTTCAGGGAAGACATGCAAATTATCGAAACGGATTCCCTTTTCACACCAATCACAGCAATCAGGAGCAGCATCGAAGTATCTGAAACTGAACTCATCCATGATGCACTTGTGATGGGGATAAAAAACTATTTCGAAAAGCTTGGTTTTACCAAGGCCATTCTTGGACTATCAGGCGGAATCGATTCTGCTGTAACAATGGTATTGGCAGCCAGGGCATTAGGCGCAGAAAATGTACTTGGCTTGCTGATGCCTTCGCAATTTTCATCACAACATTCGGTGGACGATGCGATTCAACTGGCTAATAGTTTAGGAAGTCCATTTAAGACTATTCCTATTGAAAAGCTATATACATCATTTGAAAACCAACTCGAAACTGAGTTTAAAGATTTGCCTTTTGGAATTGCCGAGGAGAATATTCAGGCACGTATTCGTGGTGTATTGTTGATGGCAATGTCTAACAAATTCGGTCATATCGTATTGAATACCAGCAATAAAAGTGAAGCAGCCGTCGGATATGGAACCTTGTATGGTGACATGAACGGCGGTTTGTCAGTCTTGGGCGATGTGTACAAAACACGTGTTTTTGAGTTGGCTCACTTCATCAACAAAGATAGCGAAGTGATTCCATCGAATACAATTGCCAAGCCACCATCAGCAGAACTTCGTCCTAACCAGAAGGACAGCGATAGCTTGCCTGATTATGACATTCTCGATCAGATTCTTTTTCAGTATATCGAATGCAGAAATGGTCCCAAAGAGTTGATTGCCATGGGATTTGAAGAAAAAATAGTGAATCGGGTATTGAAACTTGTCAATACGAACGAATATAAACGGCACCAGACTCCACCGATCCTGCGTGTTACAACAAAAGCATTCGGTATGGGTCGCAGAATGCCTATTGTGGCGAAGTATTTATCTTAGAGTCGAGAGTTTGTAAAGTTCTTAAAGTTCTTGTTGTATTTACTTTACAAACTTTCAACTTTACAAATTTATTGCTTCAACACCCATGATTTCAGGAATGGCTTTGCGTATGGTGTTTTCAACGCCATTTTTTAATGTCATTGTGCTGTACGGACAACTTCCACAAGCCCCTGTCAGCTCTACATTCACGATAAAGTCATCCGTAATCTCAACGAAATTAATGTCCCCACCATCTTGTTGCAAATAGGGACGAACCTGTTCAATCAGGTTTTTCACTTTTGTTGACAACGCTTCATTATTTTCTAACATAGTAATACGTATTTGTATGAATTTCTGTTTATTAACTTATGGTACCTGCTTTTTAATTTCCAGGGCAACTTTATCAAATGCTTTTGTAACCAGCGATGTTATATCCAACGCAATCGGACTGCCGTTGTCGCCCGATTCAGAAATTGATTCTACCAAAGGAATTTGACCAAGTAATGGAATACCTAACTGATCAGCAAACGATTCTCCCTGACCCTTTCCAAAAATATAATATTTCTTTTCGGGCATATCCAACGGTGTGAAATAGGCCATATTTTCAATCAATCCCAATAAAGGAATTGTTAGTTTTTCCTGTCTGAACATAGCCGCTGCCCTTTTCACATCTGCAAAAGCAACTTTTTGTGGTGTGGTGACCACAATGGCTCCGGTAATTGAATAGGATTGTGCCAGTGTAAGTTGAATATCGCCGGTGCCAGGAGGCAGATCAATAACAAGATAATCGAGCACGCCCCAATCAGCATCGCGTAACAACTGATTTAAAGCACTGGTAGCCATTGGTCCACGCCATATCAATGCCTTGTCGGTATCAACAAAAAAACCGATCGAAAGCAAACGGATTCCATATTTTTCGATGGGTATAATGGTCGGTTTTCCTTCACGTTCATAAACACCGGGCTGTTCGTCGCCGATACCAAACATCATCGGAACCGAAGGTCCGTAGATATCTGCATCAACCAAACCAACTTTCGAACCGGAACGTGCCAAGGCAATGGCCAGATTAGCAGCTACTGTCGATTTGCCAACGCCACCTTTACCGGAAGCGATTGCAATGATATTTCTAACACCGGCCAGTGGTCCACGACCTTTCTCTTTTTCACTTACAGGAGTAACTTTTACTTCAACATGGGCACCAAAAGCTTGCTGAATGGCATTAATCGCCGATTTTGTAACAATGGCAACAGCTGGTTCATCCAGGCGCGGGAAAATAATCCTGAGTTTTACCTCATCCTCGCCCGTCTCGAAATCATCGATCATTCCAAGGTTCACAATATTGTCCCCTTTTGCAAAATAAATGACTCCTTTTAAAACTTCTATTACCTGACTCTTTGTTAATAACATACTATTCTTACTTAGACTTCATTAAAGTAACTCATTACAAGTGCACAAATGTAAGGTATATTCATGTTTGCCGGAAAAATTATACCAGGACTTTTATACAATTTTATGATAAAATGTTACAGGAAATCAGGCAAAAACACGCATAATCAATTCTCTGTCCGCGGATTTCCTCACAGAATCTTCTAAATATTTCGCGTTGTCTTTGTCATTCATCATCAATACGCCTTGTAACAAGTTGTTTTTGAAAAAGAAACGATAATATTTATCACCCTTGTGAAGTATCTGCTCATCTATTTCAATGTTTGCGTGTTGCGGATTCATCGAAAAATAATATTGATCAAAAAAATTCAGTTTGAGCCTGAAAGTGGTCTTTTCAAATGCACATTCCTGTCCGGTAGCATTTGTACCGGCAATTATTCCTTGCTTTTCAGCGGCATGCCATAATCCTGTTATCCAACCGCCCGGATGCTCAGCCACATCACCGGCTGCATAAACATCGGGATGGGATGCTTGCAGAAACTGATTCACTAAAATCCCATTGTTGATTTCCAATCCGGATTCATGAGCCAAATCAACAGTAGGTTTTGTTCCGATGCTTACGATAATTTTGTTGCAATACAATGGTTCACCTTGATCTAATATAATTTCAAAAACCTGACTTTCGGTTTTCTGAATGGATTTTACTTTGGTTTCGAGAAATACTTCTACCCCTTTTTCTTTTAGCAACTGCAACAAATGACCGGCCATGAATTCATCAAAATGCCTGTTCATCAATATGTTGGCATGGTGGATCAAACTTACTTTGTTTCCCAGAGAAAGCATTTGTTCGATAAGCTCGATCCCCTGAACACCGCCTCCTATGATTACAATATGTTCATTAACAATATTCTGTGAACGAATGAAATCTACATCTTCCGCATTTCTGAAATAATAAAGACCGGTCAATGGTGGCAACATCGGGTTTATCTCGATCGGTGTTGAACCAGTGCAAAAAATCAGTTTGTTCCACCGGATTCTTCCGTTTCGAAGTATCACTTCCTTCGTTGCTGTCAATACCTCAGTAACAAGTCCATCAACAAGTTCGATTGTCATCTTTTCGTACCATTCGGCCGGTTTAAGCGCCAGTTCTTCTTTTTGAAATCCTGCAGAAAGCCGCTTACTTATCGAAGTCCGTTTGTAGGGTAAACGGTCCTCACCATTGACCATCAGTATTTTACCGGAAACATCGTATTGTCGTATTGTTTCTGCAGCCTTGAGCCCAGCAATTCCAGCACCAATAATGATATAATCGTAATACTCCAGCATTTCGTGATTTTTGACAAATGTATGCATTTGATACTGGATGCATGTAATTTGGTTGTTCATATTGACAGATAAGAATTCACAAATAAAAACCCATTTAAAAAAATTTATCTGGAATTATATTTCGTATTTTTGCGAAACACTAAATGCAAAATGAAAGTTCCCTATTCAGACGATCAAAACAGGTTAGCCCGCTTTGCGAAAGCACTTGGTCATCCGGCACGCATCAAAATACTCGAAATACTATCAAACCGGGGCTGTTGCTACAGCGGTAATATTGCCGATGAATTTCCCATCGCCCTTTCCACGCTGTCGCAACATTTAAAAGAATTGAAAACTGCCGGATTGATTCAGGGTGAAATAAATCCGCCTTATATCAAATATTGCATCCATAAAGAAAACTGGAATATAGCCAAAAACCTGATTGACAATTTTTTAGCTGAAAAGAAAGATAAGTATTCACCGTGTGATGCAACTTCATAATCAATCAGTAAGCACAGATGACATGAGAAAATATTTACCCATACTTCTGTTACCAATTTGGCTTCTACTGTATTTTAACCTGAAATGGTTAACCGATTCGCTTGTGTATGGTGTTTTCAATATGCCTGAGGGGACACATCTCACCGACACCCTATGGTTTTTTATTTTTGAAGTGCCCAAAGTGCTGCTGCTGCTCACATTGATCATTTTTATTGTGGGAATTATCCGCACATGGTTTTCACCCGAACGCACACGTAAAACCCTTGAAGGAAAATCGCTTTTTACGGGGAATGTGATGGCTTCGTTGCTTGGAATTGTCACCCCTTTCTGCTCGTGCTCAGCCATTCCGTTGTTTCTCGGATTTATCGAATCGGGAATTCCCTTGGGTGTTACTTTTTCGTTTCTCATTGCAGCGCCCATGATCAACGAGGTGGCCATTATATTGCTTTTTGGGTTGTTTGGATGGAAAACCGCACTCATTTATGTTGTAACAGGATTGTTTATTGCCATTACTGCCGGGTGGATTATTGGCAGACTACACCTCGAAAAATGGGTGGAAGATTGGGTTTATACACTGAAAGCCGGCCAACAGCCTGAAGAAGAAAAACTGACATTTCAGGACAGGACAAAGCGCGGTTTTGAAGCGGTAAAAGAAATCGTTGGTAAAGTATGGATCTATGTGGTGATTGGTATTGCCGTTGGTGCAGGCGTGCATGGCTATGTTCCCCAGGATTTTATGGCTTCGTTTATGGGAAAATCGGCATGGTATTCGGTACCGCTTTCGGTGTTGATTGGTATTCCGTTGTATTCCAATGCAGCAGGAATTATTCCAATTGTATCAACCCTGATCGAAAAAGGTGCAGCCTTGGGGACAGCTCTGGCTTTCATGATGGCGGTTATCGGGCTTTCGTTACCCGAAATGATTATTCTTCGTAAAGTGCTCAAACTACCGTTGATTTTTACGTTTATTGGCGTTGTTGGAACCGGCATTCTGATTGTTGGGTACTTATTCAATTTTATCTTTTAGAATGTGAGAATTTGAAAAACTCAAAGTTGAAATATATTTATTAACTAACAATGTAAACAAATGATAATTAAAATCTTAGGGACAGGTTGCGCCAACTGCAAGAACCTGGAAAAAGCTGCGAATTTGGCTGTAGCTGAACTTAAAATGGATGCCATGGTCATAAAGGAAGAGGACATCACAAAAATAATGTCGTACGGTATCATGCGCACACCAGCCATGGTTGTTGATGAAAAAGTACTCTTCTATGGCAGGGTCCCATCAGTAGCCGAAATAAAACTTATGTTGGCAAAATCATAAACTTAATACCTCAAAATCATGAAAAAGAACGGAATCATAATCCTGTTAATGTTGATTACAATGACAGTTGTTGCTCAAAACACAACAAAACTTAAGGTGATTTATTTCCATTCGGAACGACGTTGTCCGACCTGCATTTCGATTGAAGAAAACACAAAGAAAACACTGGATACTTATTTCCAGATGCAAATGGAAGATGGCACAATCACTTTTCAGGTTTATAATGTTGATGACGAAAAAAACATACAATTGGTCGAAAAATACGAAGCAGACGGTTCTTCCTTATTTCTCATGCAGCTAAATGGGGAAAAAGAAAACACGACCAATTTTACCAATTTCGCATTCAGCTATTCTCGTTACGAAGCTGAGAAATTTATTGAAGGATTGAAAACGGAGATTGAGAAGAATTTGAAGTAATTTGGGAATTTGAGGATGTGGAGATGTGAAAATATGAATTCAAATTATACAGCACATGAAAAAGGAACCGGAAAATTTAGTTGTCAAACTTTCTCTTGAATTTGCTTTGGAAATTATCAAGTATTCTGAAAAGTTGGAAGAACTAAGAAAGTTTGTTGTTTCCAATCAATTAATGAAATCAGGAACTTCGATCGGGGCAAATGTCAGAGAAGCTCAAAACGCTGAAAGCAAGGCAGATTTCATTCATAAGATGAAAATCGCAGCAAAAGAAGCGGATGAAACAGATTATTGGTTAACACTTTGTGAACTGTCTCCCGGATATCCAAATCCAATTGAAATGAAAAAAAAGCTTGAATCCCTTTTGAACATCATTTCTAAAATCATAATAACATCAAATCAATAGATTTCATCCTCAAATTCACAAATCTTCACATCCTCAAATTCACAAAATGAATTTCCTCCAAAACCTCATCGATAGCAGCAATATTCCAATGCTCACGGCATTTCTGCTGGGTTTGATGACAGCCATCAGCCCCTGTCCGCTGGCGACCAATATAACAGCACTTGCCTATATAAGCAAAGATGTTGAAAACCGACATAAGGTATTTCGCAATGGTCTTTTTTACACCCTTGGTAGGGCAATCAGCTACACACTTATTGGCCTGATCATATATTTTGGAGCAAGCAAGTTCCATGTAAGCCGCGCCATACAAGGCAATGGTGAACGATGGTTAGGTCCGTTACTTATTGTGATAGGTTTATTGATGCTGGATATAATCAAACTTAACACATCAAATGGTAATATTCTGCAAAAGTTAGCCGACATGGTGAAAGTTGGAAATACATGGGGCGCATTGTTGCTGGGAATGATATTTGCGTTGGCTTTTTGTCCGTATAGTGGTGTATTGTATTTTGGCATGCTCATACCTATGGTTATGGCAAATACTTCCGGACTATTACTTTTGCCTGTTTTTGCTGTTTCCACCGGACTGCCTGTGGTTATACTGGCTTATTTGCTTGCCTTCAGTATAGGTAGTATGGGTCGGTTTTATATCAATATGAAGATTTTCGAGGTGTGGTTTCGTAGGATTGTTGCTGTCATTTTTATTCTCACCGGCATCTATTTTGTTTCGTTGTTTTATTTCTGATTCCTTTCTATCGCTACACACCATAGTATTCAAAACCAAATGATCTTAACAAAAGAGCCTGTATTTCAGGAATTTCACATAGAGGGGGTGCAGCATATTACGCCTGCAAACGCCTTGAAGGCATTGCATAATGAAGAAGCTATAATGATTGATGTTCGTGAAGAACCTGAATGCTCACTTGAATCAATCACTTCGCCCGGTGTATTGTATTATCCCATGTCGGGAATAGTAGCACAGTTATCAAATATACCGCGCGAAAAACCAATTATTATTATGTGTAATGCGGGGGTGAGAAGCACAAGGGTGGTGAATTTTTTTAACCACAATGGATTTATCAATGCTGTTAATTTGGATGGTGGAATCATTGCCTGGAAAGGGCTTGGGCTTCCCACACAGCATGGATTGTAATTTTTCACCTTGGCTTCGGAGTGCTAATAACTAACAGTGTGCATAAAATTTCCTTACCGCAAAGTTTCTACACCCACCACAAAGGCTGTTTCCAAATAGTTGATCCACAAAGCGATAACTGTTAAATGGTAAATAATTCAGACTAAAAGCTGGGGCAACGTTCAGTAACACAAAAGTTGACCAGTTTAAAAAAATACACCTTGTTATTGGGGTTCATTTAGACCTGATGGATAATATTTATCTTTGACGCTGATTTATGAAACTATTAGTCGCCATATTATCTGTCTACATTTTGGCACTCACTGCAATTCCATGCATTGATTTTGAAAAGAGAGATGCTTTGGATAACATTGAACATACACAAAACACGACCGAAAACCACCATCACGAGTCAGATAATTGCTCGCCTTTTTGCACTTGTCAATGCTGCACATCCCCTATTGTTTTTATTGAATATGGTGTTCATTTTCAATGTTTTTCATTTACTCAGAAACAATTTTCAAGCTATACATCAGATAAGGTATCTTCCATTTCTTCGGCAATCTGGCAACCGCCTAAAATAAGCTAATCCCATTTTTCTCCGTTTACTTCTTCATGAATTTCATTACTGAGATTGTTAACGAATGTCATGTAATATGCAGCTAACAAATAATTTATGAAATTTTTATAAGTAACTGGCAATTTTCATCCCGCACGTGCGGGATCTCATTTTCAAAATTCAAATTCCTTATGATTGAACATATCATTCACTTTTCGATAAAAAATAAATTTATTGTTGGTTTGTTTGTGGTTGCATTGATTGGCTGGGGAACCTATTCCCTCACTCGTTTACCGATTGATGCCATTCCCGATATTACCAACAATCAGGTGCAGATTATTTCACTGGCTCCGTCACTGGCTGTTCAGGAAGTCGAGAGTTTCATCACTGCACCCATTGAAGTTTCCGTTGCCAATATTCCCGATGTGATTGAGCTTCGCTCCATTTCGCGCCTGGGTTTATCAGTTATCACAGTTGTTTTTAAAGATGAAGTAGACATCTACTGGGCACGACAACAATTAGGCGAGCGGATCAGAGAAGCCGAAGAGGCCATCCCTGCCGGACTTGCCAGTATCGAACTTGCCCCAATCTCTTCCGGATTGGGTGAGATCTACCAATACAGGCTGGCCGTTGAAAAAGGGCTCGAGAAAAAATTCAATCCTATGGAACTCCGTACCATTCAGGATTGGATCGTTCGGCGTGAAATGCTGGGCACTCCGGGTGTGGCTGATATCAATAGCTATGGAGGTTATGTCAAACAATACGAGATTGCCATCAACCCTGAAAGACTCAGGGGATTGGGACTTACGCTGAACGATATTTTTCAGGCTCTCGAAAAAAACAATGAAAATACAGGTAGCGCTTATATCGATAAAAAGCCTACGGCATATTTCATCCGCGGAATCGGGCTGGTAAAATCCATCGAGGATATTGAAAAAATAGTCGTAAAATCGAATCTTTCCGGCATCCCGGTATTGGTCAGGGATTTGGCTACTGTGCAATACGGCAGTGCCACGCGCTATGGTTCATTGGTGATCGATACAACAGAGGCCGTTGGTGGTGTTGTGATGATGCTCAAAGGTGCCAACGCGCATGAAGTGATTGAAAATGTGGAAACACGCATTCAATCCATTCAGAAATCCTTACCTAAAGGTGTTAGCATCGAAGCCTTCCTGAATCGTTCTGATTTGGTTGGCCGGGCGATCAGAACCGTTTCGACAAACCTGATTGAAGGAGCATTAATCGTTATTTTTATTCTTGTCCTGCTGTTGGGTAATTTTCGCGCCGGTCTGGTTGTGGCTTCGGTCATTCCGCTTTCGATGCTTTTCGCCATTTCGTGTATGAACCTCTTCGGCGTTTCGGGCAACCTGATGAGTCTCGGGGCGATTGACTTCGGACTGATTGTGGATGGAGCGGTCATTATTGTCGAAAGTGTTGTACACAGGATCAACAAAAGCAAGCAACACCATCAGGGAGTTGCCAGACTTACACAGGAACAAATGGACGAAAACGTATTCGAATCAGCCAAACGCATGATGAGTTCAGCCACTTTCGGCCAGGTCATCATCCTGATCGTTTACCTGCCTATCATGGCTTTGATTGGAATTGAAGGAAAAATGTTCCGGCCGATGGCACAGGTTGTCACTTTTGCCTTGCTCGGAGCAGCCATTCTTTCGCTTACCTATGTTCCGATGGCATCAGCCTTGTTTTTAAGCAAAAAGACCGAACACAAACGCAACTTTTCCGACAGACTGATGGACGGGTTTCATAAAGTTTTCAATCCCCTTATTGCGTTTGCGATCAGACAGAAACTGCTTGTTTCGGTGTTGGCAATTACCCTTTTTGTAGTGAGTATGTTTATGTTTACCCGCCTGGGTGGTGAGTTTATACCTCAACTTGAGGAAGGCGATCTTGCAGCAGGAATTATTACGTTGCAAGGTGGTTCGCTGACGAATACGATCGATATGGTGCAGAAAGCCAACAGGATTTTGCTCGAAAATTTCCCCGAAATCAAACATACCGTTTGTAAAATTGGTGCCGGAGAAATTCCGACCGATCCCACTCCTATGGAAACCGGCGATTATATCATCACACTGAAAGATAAAAGTGAATGGACCAGTGCTAAAACCCGCGAAGAACTGGTTGCACTGATGCAGGAAAAACTGGTGGTGCTGGCTGGTGTGAAACTCGAGTTTCAACAGCCTATTCAGATGCGCTTTAATGAGTTATTATCAGGTTCGAAACAGGATATTGCTGTGAAAATTTTCGGTGACGACCTGAATACCTTATCAGAGAAAGCCACTGATGTGGAAAATATCATTCAACAGATCGAAGGCGTGGAAGATATCAATGTGGAAAAAGTAACCGGGCTGGCACAGGTGCAGGTTGAATATAACCGTGACCGGTTGGCACAATACGGACTTTTTATTGAAGATGTAAACCGCACCCTGCGCGCCGCTTTCGCCGGAAGTCAGGCGGGAGTTGTGTACGATGGAGAAAAACGTTTTGGTCTGGTGGTGCGTTTGGATAAAGATTATCGCAAAAACCTCGATGACGTGAAAAGCCTTACTGTTGCTCTTCCCAATGGTGGCCAGATTCCTTTTGACCAGATCGCCAATATTGAAATAAAGTCAGGTCCGGCGCAGGTTTCACGCGAAAACACCAAACGCCGTATCACCATCGGTTTCAATGTTCGCAACCGCGATGTACAAAGTGTGATCAATGAAATCACGAAGAAAATTGATCAGAAAGTGACACTTCCGTCAGGCTATTATGTTTCTTACGGCGGTCAGTTTCAAAACCTGATTGCCGCCCGAAACAGATTGGCTTTTGCTGTGCCTGTGGCCCTGCTATTCATTTTTGTATTGTTGTTTTTTACTTTCCATTCGGTGAAGCAAAGCCTGCTGATCTTCACGGCCGTTCCAATGTCGGCCATTGGTGGCGTATTTGCGCTCTGGTTACGCGATATGAATTTCTCTATTTCGGCGGGTGTGGGTTTCATTGCCTTGTTTGGCGTGGCAGTTCTCAATGGAATCGTGCTCATTGCCGAGTTTAATCGTCTCGAAAAAGAGGGAATTTCTGATATTACCCAGCGTGTTTTGAAAGGCCTCCATAAGCGATTACGTCCGGTAATCATGACAGCGGCGGTGGCTTCGCTTGGCTTTTTACCCATGGCCTTGTCGACCTCAGCCGGGGCCGAAGTTCAAAAACCTCTGGCAACCGTAGTGATCGGGGGATTGATCTCTGCAACTTTCCTTACATTGGTTATTCTGCCTGTTTTCTATATTATCTTTTCTTCACGTAAATTCCGGTTTCCAATGAAGAGCAAATTCGTCAAATCACTGTCGTTGTTAATATTCCTAATTTTAGGTTCCTCCATTTTTCACGAAGCAGATGCACAAAAACCGAAAAAAATCACGCTGCATGAGGCAATTCAGTTCGCAATTGACAGCAATCTGGCAGTTCGTGCATCGGCAACTTCTGTTGAGATGCAGAAAGCCTTGAAGGGGACTTCCTGGGATATTCCCAAAACAGCAATTGACGGCGAATATGGGCAATTCAATTCCTATACGCGTGACAACAGTTTCACAGTTTCGCAGTCATTCGCTTTCCCGACGGTGTATATCAACCAGAATAACCTGGCCAAAGCCGGAATTGCAAGCAGCGAGTGGCAGATGAAATCATCACAACTCGAAATTGCCACGCAGGTGAAACAAGTGTATTGGCAACTGGCTTATCTGCGTTCTAAAAAGGTTTTGTTTATGGATCAGGACAGTTTGTATGCAGGCTTTCTTCGGGCGGCCGAACTCCGCGCAAAGACAGGAGAAACAAACAGGCTTGAAATGATTTCGGCCCGTTCACAAAGTATGGAAATCAAAAATCAGTTGAATGAAGTGACAGCCGATTTACAGATCTATACGCAAAAACTACAATCTCTTTTAAATACTGAAAAGGCACTTTATCCAGTCGACACTATTTTGCAACGTATTGATTATCTTCCTATTGACGATGGCTCAGCCTTGACAGAAAATCCGTCAGCCGGATATATGCTGCAACAGGTCAAAATCTCTTCTCTTGAAAAAAATCTGGAACTAAGCCGAATGATGCCCGATTTCAGCATCGGATATTTCAGCCAGACCATGCAGGGAACACAGGAAGTGAACGGTATTCCCCGCAATTTTGGCGCAGGCGACCGTCTTACAGGTTTTCAGGCGGGCATTGCAATTCCGTTGTGGTTTGTTCCGTACACTTCCAAAACAAAGGCGGCACGGTTGAAGGAAGAGGTTGCACAGACCAACGCTGCTTATTACGAAAAACAACTTTCGGGAAATTACCGTTCCTTACTTGGTGAATACACCAAATACCGAAACAGCATTGAATATTACGAAAAACAGGCCATCCCCGAAGCTGAAATCATTATCGGACAGGCAACTCTTAGCTATAAATCGGGTGCTATGGATTATCTCGATTATATCCTTAATCTTGGCCATGCACTGGATATAAAACAAAACTATCTCGACGCATTGAATAATTACAATCAGACAATTATTTCCATTGAATTTATCACTGGTAAAACCTTCTAAATCAATTAAATCATGACAAAATTTTCAATAATTTCAATCCCAATATTTGCAGCATTCTTCCTGGTTCTGGTTTCATGTAGCAATGACAATAAAGTTGCTGAACCGAAAGAAATCGAAGTAATTCCGGAAGATATTGTAGAACTGCGTGACGATCAGATCAAACTGGCAGAAATCGAAACCGGGGCCATCGAATATAAATCGTTGAGCGATGTCCTCAAAGTAAGCGGTACGGTCGCGGCAGCGCCACAGAACTTTGCAACAGTGAGTGTGCAATTGGGGGGATTTGTGAAAAGCACCCTGCTGATGCCTGGCAATACAGTGATAAAGGGCCAGACACTGGCCATGATCGAAAATATGGAATTTGTTGATATTCAGCAGAATTATCTGGAAGCAAAAAGCAGACTCGAATTTGTGGATGCAGATTTTAAGCGTCAGGGAGAATTGTATAAAAACGATGTTTCTTCCGAGAAAAACATGCAGCAGGTGACCGCCGATTACAAAATCCTAAGCGCCCAGGTGAAGGCCCTGGAGCAAAAATTGGCTCTCATTGGTATTAATCCGGCTCAGCTGCACGAAAATAATATCAGCAGTGCTATTGCCTTGGTTTCACCTATTTCGGGATTTGTAAAATCGGTAAATGTCAACACTGGCAAATATGTTTCTCCCTCTGATGTATTGTTTGAGATAGTCAACAGCGACAAACTTTTTCTTGAACTCACACTCTTTGAAAAAGATGCAGATAAAGTGCATGAAGGACAGAAAATTCGCTTTTTTATCAACAACGAAACAGATCAGCACGAAGCTGTGATTTACCAAACCGGAAAATCCATCAATTCCGACAGAACATTTACAGTGTATGCGAGCGTGCTGGGAGTTTGTGAAAACACAATTCCGGGCATGTATGTCAACGCCATGATTGAGGCAAACAGCAACAAAGTCCCGGCCCTGCCATCGGATGCCATTGTGAGTTTCGACGACAAGGATTACATCTTTATCTTCGACCGGAACAAAGAAGAAAACGGCAAACCTTTTACCGAATACAGGATGATTCAGGTGCAAAAGGGTGTTTCAGATGGAGGATTCACTGAAGTAATTCTGCCTGTTGGATTCAATCTGAAAACAGCACAAATTGTTATAAAAGGGGCGTATAATCTGCTTTCGGCAAAGAAAAATGCAGGTGAAATGAGTTGTTGATCTGAAGGATAAAGTTCAAGATCAGAAACTGATTTGTTACTGATAGGTTTTATAGCGGATAAACAAAAACATGGTGAATCCACCCAGACTACCGAAAATGATTCCGGCAGAAAGAAGTCCATTGCTTAATCCATAATGATCTGTAATCCAGCCAAATAAAGGGCCCAACAGCACGAAAATCAGTCGGATAATAAAGTTCCTGACCGACAGCACTGTTGCACGAATATCCGATTCGGTAATCAGATTGATGTAATTACGCAAGGTTACTGTGGCCAGTCCACGGGCAAGGTAAAACAGCAATAGAACGCCCAAACCAACGATAGAATGCATGAATGAAAGCACTATATAAGATGCTGTCAGAACGGAAGTAAACAACATCACAGTTCGCGGCGGACCCAGTTTCATTTCGATTTTCCAGGCGGTAATAGCTGTCAGACCAACACTCAGATTCAGGATTGCCCAGCTAATTCCAAAAGCCGTAACAGGCAAACCCACTTCGATGAAATAGGGCTGTGCAAACCAGGCCATTGTAAGGGTGGACGCTCCCGTTACTGCCGAAAATAAAGTATTGTATGTGAGCCGCTTATCCCCATGAAGTACTTTTTTGACTATCCTGAAAATATCTCCGAATCCGGGTTTTCGGACCGCTCTTTTGATTGGAGGCTCAACAAGCATGATTGCCGCCGGAACTGCCAGAAAAGCTACTCCAGCCTGAAAATAGTAGGGCGTTCTTAATGAACTTACTGCCAGCAATCCGCCCAGAATACCCGCTGCAGCCTCTGCGAAATTACCAATGGAAGTGATCCTTCCTTCGTAACGGGTATATGATTCTGATTTTTTGGCTGACATGAGTGAATCGTACAACATTGCCGAATCAGCACCCGAAACCAGACTCATTCCCACTCCCAGAATGGTCTCAGCCACCGCAAATTCCCAGAAACCGGAAGAAAAAGCATAAATAAGATAGCCCCCGAATCCCAATACTGAACCAGCCAGAATACTCGTTCGTCGGCCGGCTAGATCCGCGAAATAACCGGTTGGAATCTCAAGCATCATCAATGTGAAGGAATAAACGGCCTGCAAGGTGAATATATCCTGCATACTCAGACCATTCGAATGATAAAAAAGGACGATGATGGGCATCACAAGGTTTAGCCACTTGGCCACCTTGACAAGATAAAGGCAAATGAGGTTTCGCGACAGGGAAAAAGTCTTCTGCATACTGTTTCGTGAAAGACAAAAGTAATCAGAAAGATTCACAAATAAATATCTTGAATAAAGTATTGTTATTCAGCTATTTACTAAAGTTAAAGGATAACATTTGATTTACAACCTACTTCTTCCTGATAACCCGGACAAAATCTAAAAGCGCATCATTTATCTCGCCATCCATATTGATATTCCAGTCCTCAAATCGGATAATGAGCTGATTTTTTCCTTTTTCCAGCTTCGCTTCGATGATGTTGGAATAGCCCCAGTCACTCCATTCGTTGGTTCCTCGTTGTGGAAATACCCAAACACCTGAATAGCTACTTTTGATGTAAATGCTTCGGATTCCACAGTTATTATCGGTATTCCATGGACCTGTTCCATTGGCATAGCGGCAATCCAGTAAATAGTTTCCGCTTTCGGGAACATCAATATTCATGATGATTTCGCGGTTTTTGGTGCTGCTGATTTCCACAAATCCATCGCCGGAATAATTCGTATAAGGCAATTCTGATTTGGCAACGAAAGACTCTGTTTCAAATAATTTTTTGTCCGAATCTTTGTAGATCAAAATGGGTTCACTGCTGAAAGACTCGATATTTTCTTTGTCCAAAGCCGTAAGTGAGTATTCAGCAAAATCATTGATATTCAATTCGAAACTATTTTCTGAAATTGTTTTCAGAAGCTGTCCATTCTGATAAATGTTGTATGCAAGCGCACCCGGAATTGCATCCCAAATCAATTTTGAGCCATTCAGCCTGACCTGAGGATTGGTGAGCGAAAACTTATTTTCAACCAGATTGATCTTCGATGGTAAAAAATCATTGTTTCTCATGACAATTTCGATGGTGTGTTCACCGCTTAAATCCGCCGGAAAAAAGTCTTCGCTGGTTTTACCATCGAGCGTGAAACTGTCGATCTGGTTTCCATATCCTTTCACCGTGATGCTTAGTTTTGCCTTACGGTAACTGAAATTAGACAGTGTTCGGGTACCTCCATAAACTTTCGGAATCACTGGTTGGAAGCGGATACCGTTTGTTTCGAAGTCCATTCCGATAAATACCCGATGAACCATGGCCAAATTTCCTGCCATGCTCCAGAGCATACGATCCGAATTGATTTCAGTGCCAACATAATCACCGTTTTGGGCAACAAAATTCTCGTAATTGGTGAGGAAAAGCGCTCCAGCCCGATAGATGGAAGCCAACCCATGAACCAAAGCGGTTTCATTTCCTGCTTTTGCAGCAGCAAGGTTCCAGAATGCCTGTACAAAGGGCCATACAGCATTGTTGTGGTAAGGCGGAATTCCGGGAATCTGGGGATAAATGCAAGTTGTACCGAAAGCAGTAAGCGGCGAATTTTCGATGATCGATTTTGCGCGTTCCGTATCAGCAATACCAAATAGAACAGTATGCGCTTCGCCCAAAGCTTCAAAGCGTGGAGAAAGAATCATCGAACTGCGGCCGTATAAATATTGTCCGTAATAGCCTTTGTCAGCCATCCATAAATAGCTGTTCATGCCTGATTTGATTTCTTTGGCTCGTTTCACATATTCTTCGCCGGGTTCACCAAGAATCTTCGCCATTTCGGCCAGAATGATATTGGCCTGAAAATGCACTGCATTGGTTCCCAGGTTCTCCGACATATAAATATCCATATTCGACATCCATTTCGGATAGGTTTGTTCGCGCCAGTCGAGGAAAGATGACTCCCCGCGGTTCATGCCTGTATTGAGCGACTGTATGGTTTTTACGTCATCGTCCAATGTGTTTTTGATGATTTCGAAAGCTGTTTTCAGCCATTCGAGGTCTCCGGTAACTTTATAAATCTCCCAAGCCGCCAGTGACCAGGTTGTTCTATCCGTAGAAACAGGCCAGGCACCTCCTGAGCCTGTATCCTGAATAATTCTTTTGCGTTTCACCTTCTTCATCAAACTGATTCTGGCCACTTCGGGTTCGTGATAAGCAAAGGCCAGCAGCGTGCTGTAGCTCACATCGCGCGTCCAGACACCGCCCCATTTCGATCCTGTTCGCAAGGTGCTATCGGGCTCAATGTTCAGCCGGGCTTCTTCTAGTGAAAGTTTAAAAAGCGCGTCAACAATTGGCTGATCTGAAGTATACGAAGCCTTCATGGAAATGTCCTGCGAAAGCTCCCAGCTTTTGGGCTGAATATCCTTTTCATCAAATGGATTGAGACGAAGTGTGATTTCATAAATACCATCACCGTCCGAATCTTTCAGATCAAAGTTGTTTTCGGCAAGATTGACCAAATCCCAGCTAAGTGGTTTGCTTCCACCGGCAATATATACGGCTTTGAAATCAGTTTTGGCAATCCGGGTTCCGTCGAAAGTTTCATAATATCCCTTTTCGGCAAACTGCTTCAGCACAGGATTCATATCCAAACGGAATGTAAAATCATAATTCACAGGGAGTTTCGTGCCCGGATCGGCCGGAATGACTTCGTTTGCTGATCCGAATGCAATCACAGGTGATTGGTGTTCGTTTTCACCTATTACAATCCAGTGCTCGCCTCCTGTTGGCTTTTCATTGTCTTTTTCATTGATGCTGAATTTGAAAACAATCAGGCGCGAATAGTTTTCATAGACCAGACTCCGGTAATTTGAAGCAATTTTCACATCTGATTCAAGGTGTGCAGTAAAAATTCCCTGCACTACTTTGTCAGAATAGACCGTAAATTCTGGTGACTGATATAATATCTCTGATTTCTTTTTACAACTCATTAACACCATCATTATCAGGATAATTGAAAGGATTTGTTTCATGTTTTTAGCCTATTTTCCTGTTTGAACAATTATTTTCTCGTTTCGCAATGCTGACGGGACGAAGATGGTAAGAATACCATTTTTATTGTTCCAACTCCATCCAAATTTATTTATTTTTTCTAAACTCCAATTGGTTTCAGATTTCACTTTTGAAGATCTGACTTTTTTGTCAGAAAATAAAACTGCTTCCGGAACAGTATTCAGATGCAATTGAAATATCAAATCTCTTTCGACCATTTGATAATTGTTTTCCGACTTTTCGGTATAATTGATTTCAAGTAATTCCTTTTTACTCTGACATTGAACCAATCTTTTTGCGTAAATATTCTGTTTGTAATTATTGGTCTCACCATCATCTTCATAAATTTCAAACTGAGCTTTCCGATTCGTCGAAGCCGGAAAAACATCCAGAATCAAGGGATAATTTGTGTTTTCACCAATATATTGCATGACAGGCATTTGTGCAATAATGCTTCCCTGTTTTACAAAAACAGGAAGGGTTTCGAGCGTAACAGGGTAATCGATCCATTGTTTGCCGTGAAATATATTACTTGGCTGGTTGTAATCAATCCATTCACCTTCAGGAAGATAAATACGTTTTTTAACTGCAGCCTGTTCCATCACCGTTGCGATGAGCAATTCACTTCCAAAAAAGAATTGTGTGCCAAGATTATAACATTCCGGATCATCCGGATATTCCAGCATACAGGCCCGAATAAGTGGTAATCCGCTATCAAATGCCTGTCTGGCATAAGAATATATGTAAGGGAAAAGTCTGTATTTCAGTTCAATAGCCTGTCGGCATATATTTTCTGCTTCTTGTCCAAACAACCATGGCTCAACAGCATTGTTGCCTTCATGATGAATACGGCTGAGCGGGTTGAATGCTCCAAATTGCAGCCAACGGACATATAATTCGCTCATGGCTTCATAATCTTTGATATCACCGCAATAACCCGAGATATCACAACTCCAGAAAGGAATTCCACCCATACCGGCTGATAATCCGATCGGTATTTGCTGTTCGAGTTGTTTCCATCCATCAAGAACATCATTTCCATTTCCCGAATCACCCGACCAACCAAATGTATATCGCTGCATTCCGGCGAAGGCCGAGCGGGTCATCTGAAAAATACGCTGGTTCGGATTGTGCTTCTCAAACTGCTCGCATACCACTCTATCCCAGTTTAATCCGTAAACATTGTGGATTTCGGCATGCATGCCAAGATAATGTTTCATAAATAAACGATCTGTACTTTCTTCGTTGCTCCAGGCGGGTTCGCCCATATCGGTCCAAAATCCTTTAACCCCAATCGAAATTGGTTTTTGCTGGTAATTTCCCCACCAATCGGCAGCTTCAGGATGCGTAAAATCGACCACGCCGCAGTTGCCACCCCATGGCCAGGGCATATCATAAGTTTTTCCGTTGCGTATATCCGTTGCGAAATATGCTAGTGAATCTGCCTCTTTCCATTGTTTTTTGTTGGTCTGAGAGATCACCGGATCCTGTGAAACAATTACTTTGAATCCCTGACTTTGCAAATCAGCAATCATCTTAACCGGATTTTCATACCGGTCCTTCCGCCATTCGAAATCCTGAAGATATTCGGTCCAGCCGATGTCCTGGTAGATGATATCGCACGGAATCTGCCTGTCACGGTAGCCTTTGGCAATTTCGCGAGTCAGTTTTTCGTTGGTGAGCAAACCTCGACACTGTGCAAATCCCAGCGCCCAGGATGGGGGCATAATCGCTTTGCCAGTCAATTGTATATACCGACTGATAATCTGTTTGTATGTCGGACCAAATATGAAATAATACATCATCTCGCCGCCCGGGGCTGAAAATGAGTAAGCATTTTGATCTTCAAGACCGAAATCGAAACCGGTTTTAAAAGTGTTGTCGAAGTAAATACCATACCCGGCACTACTCATAAAAAAAGGAATGCTTTTATACAACGGATCCTCATTCACATCATAGCATGGTTTGTCGCTGTTCCACATTGTAAAATGGCTTCCAACACGGTTGAGATTTCCGTTTTTTTCGCCCAGACCATAGATCCGTTCTCCGGGCCTGAGGGCTTTATACGTCGAGATTTTTTCAGTGACTTTGTTGAAAGCTTTACCCGGAAGGTCTTCCAGAAGTAATTTTTGGTATTTATCGTAGACCCTGATTTGAAAAGGTAATTTGATGATGCGGATGATCAGTTCGCCGGTATAAATTTCGAAGCTATTTGCCTGTTCCGAAAAGTTCACATTTTCGGACGATTCGGAATCCTCATTTTCAACAGCAAAGGATGGATTATTGCGTCGAAATTCACCTTCCTCCATCCAGATTCGGATGATTCCCGGACTAATTTGTGTCATCATGACCTGAATGCTGTCATTGCAATTGAAGACTACTTTGTTGCCTTCAGCTTTTGCCGATTCACATGACTGAAGTGAGATGGGTTTCTCTGTTTGACCTTCGGCCGTATTCAGGATGGAGAATATCGCAAAAATGAATAATATATATCTGAATATCATTTCTTTGTGTTTTTTTAGTAATCCAAAACGATCATGTCCCAGAAATAAAGCGAAGGAACTGTGACCGATACTACATTGCCGCTTTGTTGGAATTCGAGTGTTTGCGGTACCCCATTTTGGTAGTCAGGTGATGCAAACCAAATTTTCTTTACTGTTTGATCTACAACAATTTTCAGATCAAAGTTGGTAAATTTATCCGGATAAGCTTGGGTGCCGTTGTTGTCGCGCCAAAGCATAGAAGTAGAAGTTACAAAATTGACTAGATGAACTATCTGGCTGTTTTCCAATTGTTTGCCAATCGCTGCCACTTTGCCTGACTGAGGCGGCCAACTTATAATCTGGAATAAATTATTGGTGCAGTTAGCTGATACTAGGTTTATTGTACCTCCATCTCTTAGCAGATTCTCATACGCTGTTTGAAAATCATAGTAAGAAACAAGGGCATCGCGCAGATCACCTTTGATCTGCAGGTTTTTATTCGGGAAATATTCTTTGGCCAGCATATGCTCACCCAGTTCAAGATGATTTCCTCCAAAAGCCAGAATTACGGAATTTGTGAGCAATACAGCCGGAGTATTGAAGAATCCCTGACTGTTGGCCAGATCATAGTTCATATAGGCCGCAAGAACTGTGTTTTTTGTGTTTCCTGATATGGCATTATTCTCGGTAATGATCTGAGCCAGTTGCTGGTATGTATTGTTTGGGTTCCAGACTTCGGAGTAGAGAAAATCAACCGATGCATTTGAAATTTGTTCCTGACCATATTGATTTACGGCATTCATGACGGTTTTTTTATCCGGTTCCGATGTTTTCATGGCAGTGATGAAACTATTAAAGCCATCCGGCAGATCAACAAGCTGACCATCGTAATTATAAAGACTATGGTTGCGGTTTCCCAGCTGGTCAATATGAAATCCATCAAAATCAAATACCTGATAAACATCATCATTACGGGCAGAAAGATATCTTTGCCATTCGATATTCGATGGGTCAGTAAGGTAGATATTGCTTCTGAACATCGGTGAAGGCAATGGGTGATAATCCTTATCGGTATGGTTTGTATTCCTGAAAAGATACCATTCTTCCGAAACACCGTCCATGGGAGCTGTGTTCAACGCACCATAAGCGAGGTTATAAAACATGGCTTTCATTCCTCTTGAATGAGCCCCATCAATGTAAGCTTTAACAGTGGTGAAGTATGTATCACGATTTGCTATGTCTTTCCAGACTTCATCCGGCTGATTAACTGAGCCCGCTAGGGGTTTGTGATGTTCGAACTGCCAGTCGTAGAACTGAATTCCATTGATCCTGTGACGAAGCAGATAATCAAGCACGGCGGAAGTGGCAACATTGGTCATTTGCGGAAATTCGGAAAGGAATCCATAACGGGGAAATCTGGTCCAGTCTGAAGAAACATCGATTGCTATTGAGGCATAAACTGTTTCTTTATCTTCTTTAACAGTATATATTTCAGCAAGATAGCCCTGAAAATCAGTCATAGGTGGTGTCCAGCTCCAGTTCGTTCCGGATGGGATTGTTACTTCAATAATCTGATTCAGATGCCAGTAACGGATTTTTGTACTTTCCGGAAGACTTTTTGTTGTTTTGAAAACAACAGTTTCTCCGGGCAAATATGTTGCTTTATCTGTTGAAATATTTAGGCTGCTAGATGAAGTGACGGACGGATTATTTGGAGTATTGTTGTCCTTTTTACAGGAAATTGATAATAAAATCAACAGAAGAAAAAGGGTTTTCAGGTGTCTCATCAGATGGAATTGATCTGCAAAAGTGTTAAAAAAAAGGGTTGCCTCGCCCTGAGGCAACCCTTTACCAATCAAATTCACCAAACCAAATTACTGTTGCTGAATACTAATAGCCAAAGTTTCGATATTGGCCACAATTCTATAGTTTCCAGCCGTGGTAATAGTCCATTTATTATCATCAGATTCACCACCTTTATGACGGTACATTTCAGTATCGCTGGTACGCATATACATATCCTGGCCCCAGTCGCTGCGTCTGTTTACCGGAAATTTGAATTCACCTTCTACCATCGGTCCTTCAAAGATGAACATACAACCATCGGTCACATCGGCTGTCAGTTGAACTGCATTGACGATATCCCAGCCAATAGGCGTTGCACTGCCAACCATATACAATTCTTCACGATGAATATCGATCGTCAGATCCGAAAGGTTGAGTGTCAGTGTGTAGAAACCTCTGCTTTCGATGGTCCATTTATTGTCGTCAGCGTCTCCACCGTGATGCAGGTACATCGTTGAATCTGTTGCACGCATAAACATATCCTGTCCCCAATCCGAGTTGCGGTTTACCGGGAACTTGAATTCACCTGCTGCCATCACACCCATATATCTGAATATGAAAGGATTGTCGGCATCCTGCACCAATTGAAATGCACTCCCAATATCCCAACCATTTGGTGTGGCTGATCCGACCATATAAAGTTCGCTGTATGCAGGAACATCGAGTTTCGTAGTACTAATCGTAAGCTCAAGCAAATCCACAACAATCTTATAAACAGCACCTTCGGCGAGTGTAAACTTGTCATCGGCGTCGCTGTCCAGAATGCGCAAAAACAGTTTTGTTTCATCAGTGCCTTTGTTGTATGATGGAAGATACTGACCTAATGTGGTAATAAATTTGAATTCACCAGCTCCCAATGCACCTCTATATTCAAAAATGGTCGGGCTGCCTTCTTTTGGAGTAAGTGCAAGAGCATTTTCGGCACTCCATCCATTAGGTGAAGCACTTCCAATGAGATACAATGTGCTGCTCACAGGTTTATATGAAACAAGGTTTAAAGCAGCCACATCGGTGATCTTGGTCGTTTCCGGATTTGAATGAATCGTTGCTATTATCCTGACATCAAGCGAAATAGAATCCCCGGATGTGATCCCGAAACTGTCTGTTAGCAACTGATTCATTTCTGCAACAGTGAAGCTTTTTTCATACACGGCTTTTCCCATATCAAATGTAAGCGGACCAGCAAAATTATTACCTGTTTTGTCCAGTTGTAATTCGTATGAGATTGAAGCTCCGTTACCATCATTTGATCCTGTGGTCCATTGTACCTTCAGGGCCGTCTGTGCATCGAATTTTTGTTCGAGCATTATATCTGCTGATGAAACAGATAGTTTCAGGTCTCCGGCAGGCTCAACCGTGTATTCCGGATCTTTCTGGCATGAAACAAAAGTAACCATCAGGCAGAGGCCCAGAACTTGAAGCATCCTGCTTGTAAGTTTCATAGGGTTTTGAAATATTTTTTGTGTGTTCATATCATGTTATTTTACAGTCTGTAAACTGGTTTATAATTTCAATTGTATGACTTAATAACCCGGATTTTGTGTCAGGTTCGGATTGGCATCGCGTTCTTTCTGCGGGATTGGGAAAAGCAGGAACTTTTCCGACATATTGGATTTTCCGATCGAATGCAAAAACTGAATGGCATACTGTCCGTTGTCAACGCGGATCAGATCAAACCAGCGCTGACCTTCATAGGCAAGTTCAATGCGGCGTTCGTGCAAAACTTTATCACGAAAAGCAGTTTGTGATAGTCCACTTATTTCAGTCAGTCCTGCACGCGTACGTATCTGATTCAGTGATACTTCAGCCTGTCCAGTACTACCCAGTTCATTAAGTGCTTCAGCTTTCATAAGTAAAATATCAGCAAAGCGCAGAACCGGAAAATTCATCGGGCTATTATCGTAAGATGGTGATAATGATTTCGATACCAGGAATTTACGAAGATTGTATCCTGTTAATGAATATGATGCCAGATAATCCTGTCCTTCGAAAGCAGGGCCGCCTTCATACAATACAGTCACATCTTTGCGGAGATCACCTGTTTCATAAGTGCTCATGAATTCATTTGTGGGCTGATTCCAACCCCAACCGCCGGCAACCATATCCGATCCGCGAGGGCCCGTGAATGTGCTGAGCCAGGATGCCTGATTCTCATTGTCCCAAAAACCATATCCTGCATTGGAAACATACTGGATTTCGAAAAGTGATTCTACCGAGTTCTTATTTAATGGATTGAAATTATCGATGTAGCTTGCATTCAGTGTGTAGCCCAAATCCTCAACCTGAGTACAAAAGTTCGCAGTTTCCTGCCAGTGACCCAAAGTGAAATGTACCTTGGCCAGCATACCGATCGCGCTTCCTTTTGAAGCTCTTCCAATGTCAGAACCTGAATAGGTTTCCCTAGTGGGCAGTAATTCTGCTGCTTTGGTCAGATCGGCAATGATTTGATCGTAAACTAGATTTTTGTCGGTACGCACAGGACGAAGATCGTCACCCGGATTAACAGGTGCGAGAACCAAAGGCACATCGCCAAAGAAACGAACCAGGATGAAATAATAATGTGCTCTGAGAAAATATGCTTCACCCAATACACGGTTTTTCACATCATCAGAAATACTCATGCCCGATACTTTCTCCAGAATAAGATTGCTGCGTAAGATTCCCGGCCATGGTCCACGCCAGAGGTCAAGAACACCCTGATTATCGGTAGCAGTTACAAAATTTGCCTGATCCTGTGTCTCCTGACCGTCAGAACCACCACCGGCGCCTACGATGCTGTTTCCAGCCATGATATCGGTAGTCCACATTCGCATATTGAACAATTTTGGCCATTGAAGTGGCTGATAAGCACCGTTGATGGCAGCGATGGCATCTTCTTCGGTATTAAAGAAGTTGGCTGTGTTAATCGAGTCTTCGGGCGATTTTGTAAGAAAATCTTTGCTGCATCCTGCCAAAATAATGACGATCAGGATTAATGTAGCTATTGTTATATTTTTCATTTTTTTCATTTTTTTAGGTTATAAACCGATGTTGATTCCTAGACTGTAAGTGCCAGTTACAGGATAAACACTGTTGTCGATTCCGCTGGTTCCCACTTCCGGGTCGAATCCGGTGTATTTGGTAAAGGTGTATAGGTTAAATGCCGAAGCATACACTCTCAGCGATTTTACCTTATAGCGCGAAAGTAGTCCTTCAGGGATTGTGTAACCCAGAATCAAACTCTTAATACGCAGATAATCACCATCTTCGATAAACCGATCAGAAGGACGTGTGTTTTTATTCGGATCGTTGAATACAGCGCGTGGAACTGAATTGCTTGTTCCTTCACCGGTCCAGCGATCGAGTGTGGCAAGCGTCTGATTCTGAGCTACTGACATAGCTTCGGCCCAGATGCGGTTTGCATTCAGAATCTGGTTACCGGCTACTCCTTGCAAGAAGATTGTAAGATCGAAATTTTTATATCCAAAAGTGTTTCCCAAAGCAAACATGATTTTCGGATTAGGATTACCCAGCATGACGCGGTCGTTATCGTTGATCACACCGTCGTTGTTCATGTCTTTAAAGCGAATATCACCGGGTGAGGTACGGTTATATGGATCGTTTCCAGGTACCTGAATAGCATGATTATCAACTTCTTCCTGATTCTGAAAAATACCGTCGGTCACAAAACCATAAAACATATTGATCGGATATCCTGACTGAATCAATGCCAGATTATAGTTAAGACCGATACTTCCACTTGTCATCGGAACGGTATCGTTCAGATCGACAACTTCGTTGCGGTTGAAGGAGAAATTCAGTGAAGTTGTCCAGCTAAAAGGTCCGGTCAGATTGTGTGAATTCAATGTTAACTCAATTCCTTTGTTCTGCATTTTCCCGGCGTTGATCGATGAAACATACACATCAGAATAACCTGTCGAAACCGGAACACTCATTGGAACGAGCATCTTTTCGGTATTTTTAATATATGCATCAAGCATAACTTCGAGGCGGTGTTTGAAGAATGTAGCATCGATTCCGATATTTGACTGTTGCTGTTCTTCCCACTGAACATTCGGGTTTGGCATCACTGTAGGAACCACAGCTGTCACAACCTGTCCGTTGAAAGTGTATTTGATGGTCTGCAAAGCCGAAGCAAAGGTGTAGTTTCCTATTTCCTGATTTCCGGTAACGCCAAATCCGGCCCGGATTTTCATATCGCTCAGAAATTCAAACTGTTTCATGAAAGATTCATCCGAAATGCGCCATGCAAGACTTACCGAAGGGAAAGTTCCCCATTTGTTGCCATCACCGAAACGCGATGAACCATCACGACGAAGTGTGGCTGTTGCCATATATTTTCCGCGGAAAGCATAATTGGCTCTTCCCATATAAGAGAACAGCGACCATGAACTGGTGTTTCCACCTACTGTCGGCATCAGGGTGCCGTTCGACATTTGTTGCGTGAGCTGACTGGCAAATCCCTGAACAGATGCATTGAGGAAATTATAACGGTTCTCCTGGGCGCTGGTACCAGCCATAGCTGTAATACTATGTTCACCAAATGTTTTTTCGTAGGTAAAGTAATTGTCCCAAACCCAGGTAGTACTTTTATTGTAACGTTCGTACAGATAATCGTTTTCGTTTACTGATGAATTCCAATGGTAAGAAGGAGCCCAGGTGCGGTCGTTCCAGAAATTGGCCTGAAGTCCGAATGTTGATTTGAAATGAAGGTCCTTGTATAAACGGATTTCACCGAAAACGGATCCTAGCATATTATATCCATGTGTTGAGTTATCAACGTTTTTGGCCAATCCGATCGGGTTGGTTATATCGCCATCCCAAATAGGTTGTGCAACAGGGCCTGAATAGTTTCCGTCTTCCTGAAACAAAGGCTGGGTAGGTAATGCCAGCATGGTATTACGAATACTGTAATTTCCGCTTGTTTTCAGATCGTGGTTGAGTGTGAGGCTGTTACCGAATTTCAACCAATCGAATATCCGTGTGTCAGTATTGAATTGAACAGAAATGCGTTTGTAGCCTGTATTGCTCACAATACCATCCTGAGTAAAGTAATTACCTGATACATAATAATTTGTCTTATCAGTGCTACCTGAATAAGACAATGAATAGTTCTGCATGGGTGCCGGGTTAAATAACTCTCCGAGCCAGTCGGTACTTTCAGTAAGTGAGGCAGGATCAGCATATTCAGGATTGGTTGCCAGTCCTGCGTTTTCCATCATTTCATTATGTAAGGTAGCAAACTGAGATGCATTCAGCATTTCGGGCATCTGTGAAGGCTGCTGCAGACCAAAATAATAATTGAAATCGAGGCTTGATTGGGTGCTTTTTCCACGCTTTGTGGTTACAATCAAAACACCATTTGCGCCGCGCGATCCGTAAATTGCAGTAGCTGAAGCGTCTTTCAACACCTGGATGCTTTCAACATCGTTCATATTCAACTGATTCAACCCAGTCGAAACAGGAACGCCATCAATCACGAGGAGAGGATTGTTATTATTGATTGTTCCAACTCCACGAACCCGAAAAGTGGCATCAGTTCCGGGAACACCAGAAGAAATAACCTGTACCCCTGCGGCTTTTCCCTGTAAGGCATCGCTGATGCTGGGAACAGGAATGGATGTTATTTCTTTGGTAGAAACCATTGAAACAGAACCTGTAAGGTCTTTCTTGCGCTGTGTTCCGTAACCAACAACCACAATTTCATTCAATTGTGAAGTTGTTGAAGTCATTGCCACATCTATAGTTAAACGTTTACCAATTACTTCCTTTATGGTTTCATATCCCACAAACGAAAATGTTAATTCAACAGGATTTGACGGAATTTCGATGCTATATTTACCACTTTCATCAGAAAGTGTTCCAACAGTAGTGCCTGAAATACCGATAGTTACTCCAGCCATTGGAGTTCCATTGTCTACATCTGTTACCTTACCGGTAACAGTGTTTTTCTGCGCCATCACGTTTCCTGTCAGTAGAAACAGAAACATGATCAGAACAAAATTCCGAAGTAAATTCGAACAGTGTGTTTTACTCATTGTCAGGTAGATTTAATCATTGTTAACTCGATTGATTTGTAAAATTTATTTGATTTACTATTCATTTGTGTTTTCTCAGCAAATAATCAGAAGTTTCATCTGAAACAAAAAACGTTTTGAACCGTCGGCGGCCATCCGTTTTTTAGGCTTTTCGGAATTAAACTTAGATACAAATAACACAGTTAAAATTTCGTAGAATGAAAATGTAGTTCATCTGGCCTGATTGAGATTATATCAGTCAGTATTCGTGTGTGTTATGAAAAAGTGAAATGAATAAAATGTAGTAGTTTTATAGAAATTTCAATCGATTTCGGAGATAAAAATCATCTGCGTGTATCCCGAAAAAAATCATGATTTTTCGGCAGATGTCCCAATCTGCATCACGCGGTCTTCAAATTCGTTTCGTGGGCATACAGCCTTGTTGCGGAGCTTGGTTCGGTAATTGTAAATGGTGGAAAGTGAATATCGCAGGAAATGTGAAATTTTCACGCTGTCCTTAATCCCCAAACGAATCAAAGCGAAAATCCTGAGTTCAGTATTAAGTAATTCCCCTTGTTTGGGCTGGATTTCTTCATTATCAATCAGCAACTTACTGAATTCCTCAATAAATGATGGAAAAAGTTGTAGAAAAGTGCTGTCGAAATTGGTGTAAAACAACTTCAGTTCATCCTCGATAAACTGTTTCGATTTGATTGTAATCAGTAAATCCTGCATTTTGCCCGCAGCAGCAGTTTTACCGAGCAATCGCCGGTAACTGTCCAGTTTATCAATGTATTCTGAACATTGATCCATATATCGTCCAATGTATTCCTCTTTGATCAGATTGGCTTCAAATAAAGTTTCGTTGGTGTTTTTCAACTGATTGTTGGCGTCCGACAACTCCAGATTCAGTTTATTCAGCTTGTCGTTTGCCAGACTCAGGTCTTTTCTTGCTGCCGCCAGCTTCCGCATCTGCCTGTATATCAAAACTATGGCAATAAGTAGAAAAACTGATAACAAACTGACGCTGATCAGCGTTATAAGCATTTGCTGCTGACGACCTACGGCCTGCACCTGATAAGCCCGGTCGATAATGGGTAACATCTGCGAAATTTCATAGGTACGCAAACGAGCATTGCAGAACAGCGCGTCTTCGAGCGATCGTCGTATGTATTTATATGACCTGTCAATATCGCCATCCTCATAAAGGAGCAGCGCGAGTTTGCGCAAAGAGATGTATTCTTTGGTGGCCGATTGTATATCAAAAATTGCAGAAACAGCCAGCCATTGTTTTTCGAGTGACCGGTCATTTTTACCTTGATAAGCCGACGAAATGCTATAGGCTATGATTGCCTTTGTATGCACATCATCTTTGATTTTCGGAAAGTAATCCATAAGAATATCAAGGGCTTCGTCATATTTTTGATTTACAATCAACTGATCAGATTTCACAATGACATGGGTGCCCGAATTGGGTGCATTCACAACAAGCAATGAATCGCGATAAGCATCGGTCAGATGATTATATCGCGATTTTTCCTGCGTGGAAAGTGAGAAATCAGACATATAACCATAAACTGTGCGGCAAATATGAAAATAATAAGGTTTTAAATCGGGTGACTGTCTGATGTCGGTCATACTCAGAATATCCATGGTTTCTTTATATAAACCATTGATACTCATTATGGCGGCCAGATTGAGACGCGCATTTGCCAGATGATGCTGGTTATTGAGTTTTTCGGCAATCTGTAATTTTTTTCGCGCGTAGGCTAGTGCTGAATCCGATTTGTATGATCGGTACTCATCAAACAGCTGACCACAGATATCAAATCGCTGTTGGTCAGTTGAAGTAATGTTCAGTAAGCCTTTGAGTTTGCTAAGTCTCTCTTCTTTCAAACTGGTATAAACGCGGTCATTTTCAACGTTTTTATCCAAAACCACCAGAAGTGAATCCATTTCGTTGTTACCAAAGAGAATTAATGGAAAAGACAAGTTGATCAGAATGAAAAAAACACTGATTACTGTTCTAAACCTGTTTAGAATATTCATAACCGGATTATCAATAATATTGAAAATCATATGATTGATATACTAATTTGGTTTTTATATCAACTTTCCAGGTTTCTAAATTCCTTCATACACTATTTTAACAAATCATTTGCATATTATATCTATTAATGTCGTATGTTTGCTGCATAAAACATATAATATGATTAAAAAAGAACTATTCAACGATGATTTACAGGAACTGGCGGCTTTCGCGAAAGCAATTTCTCATCCGGCACGACTCGCTATCCTTAAATATCTCGCTGAAACGAAGTCCTGTATTTCGGGTGATATCTCCGATCATCTGCCACTGAGCAGGACAACTGTTTCGCAGCATTTGAAAGAATTAAAAGATTTAGGGTTGATACATGGTTCGATTGATGGACTGAAAGTAAACTATTGTCTTTGTTCGACTCAAATTCAGGCCAGTCTTGCGAAATTTAACCAGTTTTTTGAACCTATCCGAACCAGTGAAATACATTGTGAAACGCAATAAAATAGTTGATTTCAGTCAAATTTACAAATCATGCAAATTCTTGTAAATATTTGTTAATTAATAATATATAACTAATTTTTTATGAAAAGGAAGATATTTTGTTTACTCGCAATCTTATTGTTTACAACAAACACATTTACACAGACGAAGGAAAAACTGGAAGCAGCCGTTTTAAATAATAACGTTGCATTTCTTGTTGCTACCGATGGAAATTCCAAATTTTCTGAAGCCAAAGAAATCGCTTCTCAGGCACAGAAAAAATATCCAAAATCAGAAGTGATTGCGCTTGACCGACTCGATCAGACAAATGCTGCTCTTATTTCTAAATATGGCTTATCAGGTGCCCCCACACCCATCATCCTCGTTCTGGCATCAAATGGTGTAGTAACCGGAGGCTATGTTTTAGATCAGGCATCACCTGATATACTTGTGGATGCAATTCCTACCAAAAACCAGGCAGAAGCCTTATTGGCATTTTCAGAAGGAAAAGCAGCATTTATCGTTTTGTATAAAAAATCAATGATCGATAAAACTACAGCCCTTGAAGCGTGTAAGAACGCTGAAGCCGGATTAAATGCAAAAGCTAAAGTTGTCGAAATTGATCTTGAAGATAAAAGCGAGGCTAAATTTTTGAATTTATTGAAACCTGAAATGGAAGCTACTATCACCCATGTTTTGGTATTTAACGCCAAAGGTCAATTCACAGGTGAGTTTCAATCACCTGTTGCATCAGATGACCTTATTGCCTCATCACTCAAGGTTTTAAGCAGTGGTTGTGCTCCGGGTGCCGGAAGCGGTTGTTGTCCAAAATAAATACAGAAATATGAATCTGATAAAATTAGTCTGGCTCGAACTTGGTCAACGCAAAACCCAGTTAATTTCGGGCATTTTAGCCATTACTCTCGGAATCGGGGTAATTGTTGCCATCCGTTCCATTTCAGTTGTATCTGAAAAAGCGGTTGCCATCAACCTCGATAATCTTGGGGCAAACATCATGGTTTTGCCGCAGGGAGCAGGTGTTGATAATTATTATGCTGCCGATATTGATGCCCCCACATTTCCTGAAGAATATGTTGAACGGATTGTAACTTCCAATCTGAGCGGAGTGGACAATTTATCACCCAAACTAACCCGGCGGATTGACATCAATGGTCAGAAATTGGTGTTGACCGGCATTCTGCCAAAAAATGAACTGGCATCCAAACCCATTTGGCAAAACTCCGGATTGTTCGGAGCCGAGTTACAGGCAGCATGTGGACCAAGTCCATCAAACGCAACATTAGGGTATAAAGATGAAAAACTGCAACGAAAATCAATCGATTCTCTTGGCATCAATGATTGCCTCATCGGCTCCAATGCAGCCTTCCGTTTAAAAGTAAAAGAAGGTGATAAAATTAAGGTTGAAGGAAGTGAATTAGTTATCGCCAAAGTACTGGGCGAAACAGGAACCATTGACGATGACAGGGTTTTTGCCCATCTGCATACAGTCCAGAATATCCTTGGAATCCCGAATCAGGTCAGCGCCATCGAAATAATGGGTTGTTGCAATGCCATTTCGGATGGTTTGCTCGGTAAACTCCGTAACATTTTGCCCGATACAAAAATTACCACCATTGGCCAGATCGTTTCAACCCAAATTAAGACCAACCAACTGATGAATCAGATTTCACTTATCATACTGATTATCATAGTATTTGTTGGTAGTATTTCGATTGGTAATTATATGTGGGCCAATGTGAACGAACGTAAAAAAGAAATTGGCATCTTGCGTATGATTGGCTATCCCAAGTCGTCAATTTATTATATTCTGATGCTCAAAGCATCCATAATGGGTTTAATTGGTGGAATCATTGGTTATCTGGCTGGCATTTTGATAGCCTGGTTTTTAGGACCTTATATCGCCGGTATCAACATCTCGCCCATTCCAATTCTCTTACTCTGGTCGGTATTGATTTCCGTATTCATTTCTTTGATCGGTTCGGTATTGCCGGCCTGGTTTGCAGCCCGTTTCGAACCTTACACAAATATGCAGGAAGTATGAAACCCATTTTGACAGTCCAACATATCGCCAAAACGTACAATATGCGGGATGGTATCGTTTATGCCCTGAATGACGTTTCATTCAACATTCAGAAAGGCGATTTTGTTTCCATTACCGGCCCTTCCGGTTCAGGTAAAACTACCCTGCTACTTACACTGAGCGGGCTAATCCGTCCGACATCAGGAGAAATTCTGTTCGAAAATCAAAATTTGGTAAATGCTTCTGACAAGGAACTGGCAGAGTTCAGAAAAAAGCACGTTGGATTTGTGATGCAGAACTTTTCACTTATTCCCTATATGACAGCCATTCAAAATGTTATGATTCCTTTGGGACTGAATGGCAAAACTTCTTCTGAACAAAAAACTCTATCATCGGCAGTACTGGAAATGGTTGGATTAGAGAACAGGCAAAATCATTTTCCAAGAGAACTTTCTGCCGGACAGCAGCAGCGTGTTGCCATTGCCAGAGCTTTGGTAAATAAACCCACGATTATTTTTGCCGACGAACCAACAGGAAATCTCGATCCATCACTATCAACTGAAATTTTAGAGTTTCTGCAAACAATCAATAAAGATCTGAATATCACTATTATGATGGTTACACATAGCCCTCAGGCTGCGGATTATGGAAATGTAAAAATCAAACTCATTGACGGGAAAATTAATAACAAAAACTAAAATTGATTGATAAAAAATGAAAATACTCATCCTTTGTACCGGAAACAGTTGCCGCAGTCAGATGGCGCATGGTTTCCTACAATCCTTTGATCCGGATATCAAAGTAAGCTCAGCCGGAACAGAAGCTTCCGGAAAACTTAATCCAAAAGCCGTTGCCGTCATGCAGGAAATTGGCATCGATATCAGTCACCATACTTCCGATTCAGTCGATTTGTATCTTGGGGAAGAGTGGGATTATGTGATCACCGTATGCGGTGGTGCCAGCGAGAACTGTCCGGCCTTCCTCGGGAAAGTGAAACATCGCCTGCACATTGGTTTTGATGATCCTTCCCATGTAACCGGAACGGATGACTATATCTGGAGTGAGTTTCGTCGCGTCAGAGATGAAATCAAAAAAGGATTCTGGAGGTTTTATGTTGAAAATATTCAGCAATGATTGAACTTAACATATTCAAATTCACACATTTTCAAATTTTCAAATTAATAACATGAACAACGAAGAACTAAAAAAGATCGTCAAAGAAAAATATGGCGAAATTGTGATGCAAAGCAAAACCATGAATGAATCATCCTGCTGTGGATCAACATCCTGTTGCAGCGATGTGGATTATACCATTTTCAGCGAAAGCTATACAACGCTCAAAGGCTATAATCCGGACGCCGATCTTGGTCTGGGTTGCGGTTTACCCACTGAGTTTACTCAGATAAAAGAAGGAGACACTGTGATCGATCTGGGCTCAGGAGCTGGAAATGATTGCTTTGTAGCCCGCGCACTTGCCGGAGAAAAAGGAAAAGTGATTGGCATCGATTTCACTCCTGCCATGATCGAGAAAGCCCGTGAAAATGCCGAAAAGCATGGCTTTAATAATGTTGAATTCCGCTATGGCGATATCGAGAAAATTCCGGTAACGGCCAACAAAGCCGATGTTGTCATCAGCAATTGTGTGCTTAATCTTGTTCCGGATAAACAGAAAGCATTCAGCGAAATTTTCAGGGTACTTAAACCAGGCGGCCATCTTTCAGTTTCGGATGTTGTGTTGAAAGGTGAGCTTCCCGAAAAACTGAAACAGGCGGCAGAAATGTATGCCGGATGTGTTTCAGGTGCGATCCAGATGCCCGATTATCTGAAGATGATAACTGACAACGGATTATCAAATATTCAGGTTCAGAAAGAAAAACAGATTACAATTCCGGATGAAATTCTGCTGAATTACATTGATGTTCTGGAACTTGCATTTTTCAAAGGCTCCGGAGCCGGAATATTCAGCATTACGGTTTATGCCGAAAAAGCAGTCTCAGATTGTGGCAGCGGTTGCAATTGTTAGCATTCTTCACATTTTCAAATTCACACATTTTCAAATTACCCACCATGCCTTCAAAAACCCGACTTAAATTTCTGGACAGGTATTTAACCCTGTGGATCTTCCTGGCGATGTTTATTGGTGTCTTTTCAGGATACTTTTTCCCATCCATCGCCGGTTTCTGGGAATCACTGAAATCATCTCCCGAAAGCACAACCAATATCCCGATTGCCATCGGATTGATTTTGATGATGTATCCTCCACTGGCCAAAGTGAAATATGAGGAACTCGGTGATGTTTTCCGCAACTGGAAAGTACTGATTTTGTCACTGGTTCAAAACTGGATTATTGGTCCGGTCTTAATGTTTATCCTGGCGATTCTGTTGTTCAAATTCTTTCCGGGCGAAAACAATGCGAATCTGCCCTATGTATATGGGATCATCATGATCGGACTTGCCCGATGCATTGCTATGGTGATTGTATGGAACGACCTTGCCAAAGGTGACACTCAGTATGCAGCTGGTTTAGTGGCATTTAACAGTATTTTTCAGGTGCTGTTCTTTTCGGTGTATGCCTATTTTTTCATTGCAGTTCTACCAGCCTGGTTCGGTATTCCAACCAATGATGCAGTCGAAAATATTACCATCGGTCAGATAGCTGAGAGTGTATTCATTTATCTAGGAATCCCCTTCATAGCTGGATTTCTGACCCGTTTTATCCTCATCAGGGTAAAAAGCAAGGTGTGGTATCACACAAAATTCATCCCGAAAATCAGTCCGATAACGCTCATTGCACTGCTCTTCACAATTGTTGTAATGTTCTCACTCAAAGGGGAATATATCGTCAAAATACCCTTCGATGTGATCTTGATTGCTGTTCCTCTGCTCATATACTTCGTAATCATGTTTGTAATTTCGTTCTTTATGAGCAAAAAGGTTGGTGCAAACTACGAGCAATCTGTAACGCTCTCGTTTACAGCAGCCAGTAATAATTTTGAATTGGCTATTGCAGTTGCCATTGCCATTTTCGGAATGAACTCAGGCGAAGCTTTTGCGGCTGTGATAGGTCCGTTGGTGGAGGTTCCGGTGATGATTGGGTTGGTAAATGTTGCTTTTTATTTCAAAAGAAAGTACTTTCAGTCGAGTTAAACTTCATTGTTAAAACGATGGAAAACAAAATAATACATGTTGGAGCGAAGGAGGCTTACGATCTTCTTGCAAACCAAAAGGCTGTCCTGCTGGACATTCGCATTGAATATCTGCACGATTTTAAGCAGTTTGCAGTGCCCTGTAGCATACATATCCCTTTTGAGAATCTTGCAGAAAGGATTGATGAATTGCCAAAAAACTTGTTTTTTATTTGTGCAGATTCCTCCGGAATCAACAGTCAAAAAGCTGCGAAAATACTTCTTGATCATGGTTTTGAGACAGTTGGAAATCTTTCCGGAGGCATGGTGGATTGGGAAAGAACAGGCATGCCTACGGGGATCGATCAGGCAGAATCGCTAACCGGCTCTTGTATGTGCCAACTAAAAAAGAGGAAGAAATTATAATTTATCTGGTATCGACGACTTTTGTAAATTTGCCGTTCTAATACAAATTTCATGGCCGAAAAAACCCAGCTTCCCAATGATGAAAAGACGATGTCGTTTTGGGATCATCTGGAGGAATTACGTAAGGTTCTGGTAAGAAGTGCCCTGGCGGTGACGGTCTTAAGTATCATTGCCTTCATGAACAGACAATTTATTTTCGATTCCATCGTATTGGCACCAACGAAACCCGATTTCTTAACCAACAAGTTCTTCTGCTGGGCCGGAGAATATTTCTCAATTGAAGGTATTTGTATGGATAATTCCGGCATGGAAATCATCAACCTGAATATGTCAGGGCAGTTCATGACGCATATGTATATTTCGTTTATTGTCGGTGTTTTTATTGCCTTTCCGTTCATCCTTTCACAAATATGGCGATTTATCCGCCCGGCATTACATTCCACTGAGGCCAAACTTTCAGGTTGGGCCATTATTGCTAGTTCATTATTGTTTTTTATGGGTGCCCTGTTCAGTTTTTATATGATCATCCCGATGACAATCAATTTCTTCAGCGGCTATCAGGTGAGCGAAATGGTATCCAATCAGATTTCTTTAACTTCTTATATCTCAACTTTCGTATCCTTAAATTTCGGGATTGGGTTGGTGTTTGAACTGCCGGTTTTAGTATTTTTTCTGACAAAAATTGGAATAGTGACACCCGCATTTCTCAAAAAGAATCGCAAATATACCCTGATCATCCTGTTGATAATTGCTGCTATTATCACGCCACCAGATATGTTTACGCAGATATTAACGACCATCCCGCTTGTGGGATTGTACGAGTTGAGCATCCTTGTTTCGAGCAGGGTGTACAAGAAACAACAACAAGCGGCGGCAGTTTAATCCTTATACCAATCAGGTTGACCAGTAAGGAACCCTGATGCCAACTGATAAAACTGCTCCGGTGCTTCGGCATGCACCCAATGGGAAGCGTTTTCGATGGTGAAGATTTCAGCTCTTGGAAAATTTGCCCTTATTTTCGGATAATCCTCCGGCAAAATATAGTCGGACTGGCCTCCACGAACAAAAAGCGTTGGTTTGTTGAACAAGATGTTGGTCTCGATGGCGTCGAACATTTCACCCAGGTTCTGTGAAATTCCATCTAAATTGATGCGCCAGGCAAGAGTGGTTTTGTCTTTCCAGTAGAGATTCTTCATCAGAAACTGTCTCACCCGGTCGGATTCAACGCGTGGAGCTAGCATTTCTTCCACTTCTGCTCTTGAAGTAATTTTTTCAAAATCAACTGATTGCATGGAATGTATGATGTTCCGGTGATGCGGACGATCGCCATACGCTTTCAGACTGATGTCGACAACCAGCAATTTTGAAACCAGCAACTGATTTTCGAGGGTGAAGCGCATGGCCACTTTTCCACCCATGCTGTGACCAATCAGATGAACATTTCGTAAATCAAGTTTTTCTATCAGTTCACACAGATCGTCAGTAAGAGCAAGATAATTGAAATTATCGCTGTGCGGCGAATGGCCGTGGTTGCGCTGATCAGGAATAATCACATCGAAACCTTCGTCGGCGATGCGGCGACCGAAAGTAACCCAGTTATCGGATATGCCAAATAGTCCATGCAGAATAACAAGCGGTGTGTTACCTTCGGTTCCGTAGCGGCGAAAAAAGATGTCCATAATTCATTCAGAAATCGGAGGCGAAATTACAAATTGTCGACCAGTCATAAGTTAATAATATTTAATACATTAAATATCAACACTTTGGAAAATTTCTATTCAATAATATATATTTAATAGACGTTTTATACAGTCTCACCTTTGAAAACCGCCTTCTTCACTGTCACCTTTTCCAGGGATTTTTCGTTTATTTTCACACCGATTCCCGGTCCCTGCGGAACATCCATCGTACCGTCCTGATTTACAACAAACTCAGGCTCAACAATATCTTCCTTGTAATACCGCTTACTAGCCGATATATCACCGGGCAAGGTAAAGTTAGGCAATGAAGCAAGCGCCACATTTCCGGCACGGCCAATGCCCGATTCCAGCATGCCTCCGTGCCAAACAGGAACATTCATTGTTTGGCAATAATCGTGAATCAGTTTCGATTCGGTAAATCCACCTACACGACCGGGTTTGATGTTGATGATTTTACAACTGTTTAATTCTATGGCTGCCCTGGTGTCGTCTAATGAATGGATGCTTTCGTCGAGACAGATGGCAGTTTTCAGTTCACGCTGCAACTTCGAATGGTCATAAATATCCTCATAACCAAGTGGTTGCTCAATCAGTAACAGATTGTAGTCGTCCATCTTTTTGAACAAATCAATATCAGCAAGCGTGTAGGCCGAATTGGCATCAACCTGGAATAAAATATCAGGAAACTGCTTACGTACCGCTTTTACAAATGCCAGATCATGGCCGGGAGAAATTTTAATTTTGATGCGTTGATACCCTTCCTGCAAATATCCTTCAATCTTATTAAGCAGCACGCTTTCTGATGATTGAATACCGATACTCACACCCACATCAATCTTGTCGCGGGTTCCACCCAACATTTTTGAAAGCGAAATACCTTTTGTTTTTGCAAAAGCATCCCACAAAGCTGCTTCGATACCTGCCTTGGCCATCATATGGCCACGAATATGTTCATAGAAGGCAATGGCTTCGGTTACATTTTTCAAATCTTTTCCAAGGATGGCCGGAATCAGAAAATCCTGCATGATATGCCAGGCGGTGGTAACTGTTTCGTATGAATAAAACGGTGTTCCTTCGGCCACGCTCTCGCCCCAGCCTGTAACACCTTCAGCGTCAATTCGTACCATGATGTGTTCCTCATCATACTCAGTCCCCATGGAAGTGGTAAACGGACTCACCAGGTCCATTTTTGTGTGTCGGATTTCAATTCTTTCGATGCGCATTGTTTTATTTTTATTTAAAATTTGTTGTGTTTAATCACTGTTCCCGTCTTGCAGCCAGGCAGGCACTCTTCACTCATCTCACCCTGATTACCGGGTACATGGTTTCAGCTTTCATCAAAAAACCAAATTGTTTGTAGGTTGCCAATCCAAGCTCCGATTGCGGCTCAAGGGCGATTACAAGCATATTCCCTTTCAACTGTGCCGTCGGGATAAAAAGATAATTGTCAGGATTCAACTGACTTTCTATCCGGCTTGTGATTATTGTTGGGAAAGCGGTGATATCGCCTTCAAAATCAACTGAATCGATGGAAGAAATAAAAATATTTTCAAAAACAAATTGCTCCGGATTGTTCAATGGTATGGTTGTAAAACGCTGACGATGAACCCAATCGATCAATTCAGTTTGCGTTGTTGGAATGAGATAACCCACGGGTTTTTTTAAGGTGAGTGTTGGTTTCACAACTGGTCGAAAATCATTTACTGTGATAACCGAATCACTTTTTGAATAATAGGTATACACCGGAAGCCGGAGTTTATCTCCGTTTGCACTATGTTCCATCTGCAATGCGACTTCTTCAATATCATTTCCATCCATCAATTTCAATCTTTCTTTCTGTACTATCATCTTGATTTGCTTCTTGTTTTGATACACAAATTCCAGTAGGGCCAACATTCCGGCTGATTGCGATTGGGCGCGGTGGTTGAGGTTTTGAACAAAATCATCCTCTCCGTTCATTCCTTCCTGAATGAATGAGACGCTGTTTTGAATCCCGTAACTCTGACGCCCATCGTTGATATCGAAGGTGCTGAAACGGATATATGCATTGTCAGGTGGGCCGCCCGGGCTGTAGATTCCATTTGTGATTTGTTGCGAAGATAAAAATCTGGTGAAGAAAGGAAGGTATTTTTTCTTTTGGAATTTCCGGATTTTCTCTGAAACATCAGGATTTGTATTGAAACCAATCAAAATATCTGTGTTTTTGCGGTATCCCATCTGCATCCATTCCTCATCGAAAGGCGAATATTCGTGCACATCCATCGTCACTTCAAACAGGTATTTATCAAACAATTGGTGCATGGCCACCACTTCGGGTTCGGTCATAATCAGGTGGTTGCGATTCAAATCAGCATCGTTACCGTTTCTGCGGACATTCATTTCCGACCCGTCAGGGTTTACCTGGGGAACAATCACCAGATCGATGCGTTCGAAAAGGTTGGCATAGGCTGGTTTGATCAGCTCCTTTGCGAGTAACAATGCACCTTCCTTGCCTGATTGTTCGTTGCCATGTTGCTGGGCATGAATGAACACTTTTATTTTGGATTCATCTGTCGAAATAGTTGAGGCAGAAAACTTCAATGCAAATAAGTTTTTACCATTTACCGACTTCCCGATTGTTTCAACCGACAGTAAATCAGATGATTCGTCGAGTTGATTGATAAATTCAACCAATTCATCATAGGTTGTTACCCTTAAAAAGTTGGTTTTTTCGGCCGGAGTTTGAAGGTTCTGGGCGTTAGCCGTAAAAAAAGCCAATAAACAAATGATCAGAAGTGTTTTTTGCATGGATATAAATTCGGAGTGGTGCTTACCATTATGTACTTCAAAGGTAAATAAATCAAACAAGCTGAATGTTGTTTTTTTTAGTTACAACAACTCATTTGCAAGGTTAGCCAGTTCTGATCGTTCTCCTTTCTCGAGCCGGACATGTGCATAAATGCCATGATGTTTTATTTTATCGATCAGATAAGAAAGTCCATTCGATTGAGAATCGAGATACGGAGTATCGATCTGAAATATATCGCCGGTTAAAATAATTTTTGTGTTTTCGCCTGCCCGTGTGATGATGGTTTTTACTTCATGCGGGGTCAGGTTCTGGGCTTCATCAACAATAAAAATGACATTTGAGATGCTCCTTCCACGTATATACGCCAGCGGTGTTATCACAAGCTTCTCTTTTTCAACGGCTTCTGTTATGCGCTTGTATTCTTTGTCTTCTTCACCATATTGGTGTTGAATAAATTTCAGGTTATCCCATAAGGGTTCCATATAAGGATTCAACTTCGATTTGATGTCGCCAGGCAGAAAACCGATGTCTTTGTTGCTCAATGGGACTATCGGACGAGCCAGATACACTTGTTTGAAATTTCGGCGTTGCTCCCAAGCGGCGGCCATTGCAAGCAATGTCTTCCCTGTACCCGCAACGCCCTGTAGTGTAACGAGTTTCACTTCCGGATTCATCAGCGCATGAAATGCAAAAACCTGTTCGGCATTGCGTGGCATGATGTGCGAAACCGGGTGTTTTTCGATTCGCTCGATGCGGTGAGTGATCGGATTAAAGTAAGCAAGCGTTGAGTTTTTCGAACTTTTTAGAATGAAATAATGATTCGGCAACGCGGTTTTCAACCCGATTTCTTCAAGACTGCAGAATCCATGCATATAAAGTTTATCGATCGTCTCGGGACTCACATCATCCAATGAAGATTTGCCGGTGTAAAGCAATTCGAGATCCTTGATTTTACCGGTTTCATAATCCTCGGCCAGCAAACTCATCGATTTGGCTTTCAACCGAAGGTTTACATCCTTGGTCACCAAAATCACATGCTGATCGGGATTCTCTTCGGCGAGTTTGAGTGCGGCATTTAAAATACGGTGATCGGGCTTGTCACCACCAAAAATGGCTCGTGCATCCAATTTACTGTTTTCGTCCATGATTACCTTGAACCTTCCTTTGGTTGGCCCATTGATGCGTCGCCAGCTTTTCATGGAATATTTGCCCGAAATCTTATCCATAAACCGTATGAACTCCCGGGCCTCAAAATTCTTGATGTCATTTCCTTTTTTAAAGTTATCGAGTTCTTCAAGAACGGTTATCGGAATCGCTACATCATTGTCATCGAAAGTGTTAATAGCATTGTGGTTGTAGATGATTACAGATGTGTCGAGCACAAAAATCTTCTTTGCTTTGGGTTTGGCAACAGGCATATTTCCTTGTTTTTTGGTGGATATCAATTATGTAAAGTTATGGCTACTGTTATCATGTTTCACCCTCGCCATGTGAACGAATTATTAACATTGATTTGTTTATTCCATTTGCTTTGCAACATTCTTAGTAGAAATGGATTAGGAGATTATTTTACTGAATTCTCAAGTTTTTATCAAACAACAAGCCTCTGACAACTAGCTCGTTCCCTCGAAATGTTTACTTAATTTTTCATAATATAATCTGCATGATTTGTCAGACACTCCAATCAATCTTATATTTGTTACCTCAAATTTTTTGTATGCCCGAATATACCGGTGAACTTCAATCCAAACTTCCCTCTGCAGGAACCTCCATTTTTGCCATCATGTCGAAGATGGCTGTTGAGCATGATGCCATTAATCTATCTCAAGGTTTTCCCGATTTTCCGATTTCAGACAAACTGATTGCCCGGGTGAATCACTATATGAAAAAGGGATTTAACCAATATGCTCCTATGCCGGGTGTACTGCCGCTACGAAAAGCGATTGCCGAGAAAACCAAGGCAACCTATTCGGTTGATTATGATCCTGAAACGGAAATTACAATCACAGCAGGTGCCACGCAGGCCATTTTCACAGCTATCAGTGCTTTTGTCCGTGATGGCGATGAAGTAATTATTTTTGAACCTGCCTACGACAGTTATGCACCAGCCGTGAAAGCCTTTGGCGGTCTTGTGAAATATTCCACCCTGAAACTGCCCGATTTTCAAATAAACTGGAGTGAAGTGAAACGCATGTTGTCGAACCGTACACGCATGATTATCATCAACAGTCCGCACAACCCAAGTGGAAGCCTGATTTCGAAAGAGGATCTCACCGAACTCGAAAAACTCACTCACGATAGTGATATTATCGTGTTGAGCGATGAGGTGTATGAACATTTAATTTTTGACGGCCATATCCATCAAAGTGTTTGCCATTTCCCTGAGTTGCTGAGCCGCAGCCTAGTGATTGGTTCTTTCGGTAAAACTTTTCATGCAACCGGCTGGAAAACAGGTTATGTGTTGGCTCCGGCGAGATTGACGGCTGAGTTTCGTAAATTGCATCAATTTACTGTTTTTGCATCAAATACACCGATTCAATACGCCATTGCTGATTTTCTGCAAGATCCTGAAAACTATAACTATATAAGTAAATTTTATCAAAATAAACGAGATTTCTTTGTTGAGAAAATCAAAAACTCGAGATTTAAGATTGTTCCAAGTTATGGCACCTATTTTCAATTGCTTGAATATTCAGGGATAAGTAATGAACCGGACATGAGTTTTGCAAAATCATTGGTGCTCGAACACAAGATTGCCAGCGTTCCACTTTCGCCTTTTTACAGCATGCCCAATGATGCGCGTCTTTTGCGGTTTTGTTTCGCAAAAAAAGAAGATACTCTCACCAAAGCAGCTGAAATTCTATGCAGGATTTAAAAATTGCTTACATACAGGCTGATCTGATTTGGGAAGACGCGCAGGCCAATCGTTCTGCTTTCAATAGTAAAATTTCTGAGCTTACCGAAAAGGTGGATCTGATTGTGCTTCCGGAAACCTTTACCACCGGTTTTCCGGTTGATCCGAACCAATTTGCTGAAACAGAGGAAGGTGAAACGATCGCCTGGATGAAGACAATTTCAAAAAAAACTGATTCAGTCATTTGTGGTAGTTTCCTGATGAAAAAAGAAGATAAATTCTTCAACAGTCTGGTATGGATGCGCCCCGATGGTACATTTGAAACCTACGATAAACGACATGTTTTTCGCATGGGAGGCGAACACAAACTTATCGAACCCGGAAAAAAAATACTACATACCGAACTGAAAGGCTGGAATATACGTCCATTGATTTGCTATGATTTGCGGTTTCCGGTCTGGAGCCGAAACAGTTACCAAAACGGTAAATTTGCATTCGATTTATTGATTTATGTGGCCAATTGGCCGGCCGTGCGATCCTATCCATGGAAACAATTGCTGATAGCGCGCGCTATTGAAAATCAATGCTTTGTATTGGGAGTTAATCGTATTGGCACCGACTTAAACGGGATCGGTTATTCGGGCGATTCCTGTTTGATCGATCCGAAGGGAAATATTGTTTCGATGGCAACACCCTCCGTTGAGGAAGTGATAATAACGACCCTTTCTATCAAAGAGATACTGCAGTTCCGTGAGAATTTTCAGGTAGGACTGGATTGGGATAACTTTGTATTAAGCAATATTTTATAATTATGAAGAAAGCACTGGTGTTGGTTGAACTTCTGATCGCTTTGGCAGTCTTAGGATGTAGTAAAGATTACTCTCCATATTCCTATTCAAATGAATCGACAATTTATTCAGAGACGAACAAGATAAATTTCAGGGAACTTCTTGTAATTTTGAAACCATACCTGATGGTCGACAATCAAAAAAAGTACATATTAACTGATTCCCTCTTCAACGTTCAAATTAGAGTGAACGAGAATGATTGGGGAAAATTTAATTCGGCCAAAACAGATACAGCACTTTACCAAAGCACAGTAATTAACACTTTCAAAGTTACAGACGATATTGTTAAATACCCCGTTATTGCACCATTTCAGACAGCTAAAGATACCATAACAACGGCCGGGGAATATTCCGATTTATTGAACAGTTACTTCACACTTGAACCAGGTTTCTATATATGCAGCATTGAATCTTTCGAATTTAAAGATGAAAATGGGATCATGAAGAAAGTTGAAACCACAATTATTGAACCGGTCGAAATAAAAGAAAACCTGAGAAGTGCATTTATTGGTGAGTTCGAAATCTTAATAAACGAGTAGAAATGAGATTAAGTAGAATATATATTTTTGGACTATCCGCAATATTATTGACCTCATGTATGGAGAAAGCCAGTGTGAAAGTTACAAACAAGGTTCATAATGCCAAACTTGAAAGTGTAAGCTGGGGCGACGTTTCCATAGCCAGCTCACTCATGCCTGGCGAAACATCTGAAGAAACTACCATAAAAGATTACAAGGAATCTTTTCCTTTTTCAAATCAATTAGAGTTTTATATGGTGGCTGATGGAAACAGCGTTTATCTAAAAACCAAGGTTTATTATAATCTCGATATTGATGATAATTTAGTAATTGAGATAAATGATACAACTGAAGTCATTAATCCGGCTAAATGAGGGTAATTTTTAAGTAGAGCGAATAAAATTTATTGTATTTTATTGAAAATTAATAAATTAAACCCAATTTATCTATTTAGGATTCTTTTAGCCGTATGATATGTTTTTTTTGGTAAGTGGATATTTGAAGCATAACAGATCAAAATGAATCAGATTCTCACGATCAATTGCGTATCGCAAATGCTCAAATTGGGTAATTTTGAATTTACGAAATTTATAATAAACCAGGATGGAAAAACTTTCGGTTGCAATTATAACATTAAACGAAGAGCGGAATATCGCAAGATGTTTGGCTTCAGTTGTCAATATTGCCGACGAAATAATTATAATAGATTCATTTTCAACTGATAAAACCAAGGTGATTTGCGCTCAGTTTGGCGCAATTTTTGAACCACATACCTTTGAAGGATATATACAGCAAAAGCAGTATGCATTAACCCGGTGCTCCCACAGATTTGTTCTTTCACTCGATGCCGATGAAGCCCTTTCGGATACACTGGAATCAACCATCAAGGAAGAAAAGTTAAAGGGGTTTCCTTCGGGTGCCTATACCATGAACCGCCTGACAAATTATTGCGGACAATGGATCAGCTATTGTGGTTGGTATCCTGATGTGAAATTACGGTTGTTCGATAAAAACAAGGGATATTGGGGAGGAATTAATCCGCACGACAAGGTGATTCTACCTCATGCTGAAACTTCTGTAACACACCTGAAAGGCGATATGTTGCATTTCAGTTATTACAGCATTGATGAACATTACCGCCAGGCCGATCGTTTTGCCACCATTGCAGCGCAGTCATTAGCAAATAAAGGAAAACGGTCTTCTTATCTGCATGCTACCGTAAAAATGATTGCAAAATTTGTAAGGAATTACTTCATAAAAACCGGGTTCATGGATGGGTACAAAGGTTTAACTATCTGTAAAATAAGTGCGTTGGAAACCTGGTGGAAATACACACGCCTCATGCAAATCAACCGACAGAAACATGAGAATTCCACAAACTGACCGGGTAGGGAAATGGATCTGGAGCGAGCGGAATATTTACCTGCTCTATCTTGTTGTGTTCTCACTGGCTACCCTGCAAAAGCTTTTTTTCACCGATAAGCCTTTTAACAACTTCGAAATTTTCAGGTATTCATTTTATAACCTACTGCATAACAATGATTTATATGCAGCATATCCGCAATATTATTTTGATCTGTTCAAGTACAATCCAAGTTTCGCGTTGTTAATGGCCCCTTTTTGGGTAATTCCAAAAACTCTCGGGGTGATGATTTGGAACCTTGGGAACGCGATGCTTCCTCAATACGCAGTAAATCAACTACATATTTCGATTCGGGCCAAAGTGTTTTTTGCGCTATTCATTTTGATTGAAATGCTCACTTCGGTTCAGAACGCCCAAAGCAATGGCATCATGCTTGGGTTGATGTTATTGATGTTTGTGCATCTTGAAAACAAAAATCCCATGTCGTCAGCCCTGATGATGGTACTTGGTTTTTTTGTGAAGATTTTTGCTGTTTTAACCATACTGTTGCTTATTTTCAACACTGTCAGAAAAAAATTCATTCTTTGGGCAATGCTTTTCATATTGGTTATTGGCTTTTTACCTGCATTGATTATCGGATTTATGCCATTATTATTACAGTATCAACAATGGTTTCATCTGCTTATCAACGATGCTCCGCACCAATTAAATTATTCGATCATGTCATTTGGTGCCCGAAGCTTGAGTCTTACCCTGCCAAATGTGTATTATCTCGCAGGTGGAATCATGTTGTTGCTTATTCCTTTGCATCGGTTTAACTATTATGTCAATTACGCATGGCGACTTAAATATCTGTCTGCCATATTGGTGTGGGTAGTCATTTTTAACCACAAGGCCGAATCGCCGACCTTCGTTATTGCCATGGCGGGCGCAGCCCTTTGGTTCATTGTTGCAAAAAAAACAACCTACCGCTGGTCATTGCTGGTTTTCGTATTTGTCTTCACAGGTTTAGCCGCAACGGATGTATTTCCACCCACTTTACGCGAAAATTTTATCAGGCCATATGCAATTAAAGTTTTACCTTGCATCATACTATTTCTGACGATGATCTTTGATCTGTTGTTCGGAAAATTCTCATATAAATCAGATGTTATTGAAATACAACATCTTACTAATAATGATCCGCTTCCCGCCGAAGCAAAATAACCGAATAGACTGCTTTTTACACCATGCAACACAAAATTGAAAATGTATGAAAGAAACAGATAAATGGCTGGTGGTAGTTAATCCCCGGGCCGGTGTTGGTAAATGTGAAAAAGACTGGCCAATTATTAAAGGCCTGCTCACCAAAGCAGGATTTCCTTTCATGAGTGTACAAACAGAGAGGCAATTTCATGCGATAGAAATAACACGTGATTTGATCATTAATCAAGGTTTTACAAAAATAATAGCAGTTGGAGGCGACGGTACATTAAATGAAGTGGTGAATGGTATTTTTCAACAAACCCGTTTTGCCACCACAGATATTACGTTGGGAATGGTCACCGTGGGCACCGGAAATGATTGGGGAAGAATGTATTCATTTCCATTGGATTACGAAAAAGCGGTTCAGATTCTTAAAAACGAACTCACTTTTCTTCAGGATGTCGGAAAGGTAAAATACCGTTATCATACCGGCGACGATTACCGGTATTTCATCAATATGGCTGGCATGGGCTACGATGCACTTGTTGCAAAAAAAACAAATCTCATGAAAGCCAAAGGAAAGGGAGGTGCGTTTGCCTACCTTTTTAATCTGGTTGTTGGTTTGTTTCAATATAAAAGCATTCATTTACATATTGTTGTCGATGGCGAAGTGGTTGTCGACGGGCCGGTTTTCAGCATGAGTATCGGTATTTGTCAGTATAATGGCGGTGGAATGAAACAACTTCCGAATGCCATACCTGACGACGGATTGTATGATATGACAATTATCAAGAAAACATCGAAATACAGGGTAATCCGTAATATTAAAAACCTCTACGATGGCTCATTTTTGAAAATGCCAGAGGTTGAGACGTTTACAGGAAAGGAAATAAGTATCACCTCAACGCCTCGTCATGCCATATTTTTGGAAACGGATGGCGAGTCATTGGGTTGCTCACCACTCGATTTCGAAATCGTGCCCCGCGGTGTGAAACTGATTGTGCGAAAATCAGCCTTTGAAATGTTTACAAAAAATGGAAATATTCCATCCTGATTACACCAATCACGTTTATGCAACCGTTTTCTTTTGAATAATGGTCGTTCATTTGATTTAACAACATTCGTTTACTTGTAATTGCTAACTTTGTAACGTTTCGTTTAAGACACACGAATGAACAAATCTTCTCAGAACCCGATACGATTAAAAGAAATCTCTTTAACCGCCTCCGTTCTTATTTTTTTATTTATTCTGTTTTTTTACAATCATATTCAACAATTTCCATCCCATATACACGCCTGGACACAAAGCGACCGTTATGCGCTTTCGCTGGGTTTTGTTGACAATGGACTCGATCTTTTTCACCCGGCCACCTACAATCTTCATCCAATTTACCAGCCTGACGAACCACTTACCGAAGAAAAGGGAATTACACGCGTTGATCTTCCATTGCCTGAATATCTGACAGCCATCGTGATGACAATCACCGGAAACACAAACCCTGTTGTTTTCAGGTTGATAACACTCCTCATTGGTTTCGCCGGTTTGCTTTATTTTTTCGCGCTGATGCGAAGTCTGGGAGCAAATTTTCCGATTTCTTTGTTTTCGACAATTTTTGTGTTTTCAAGCCCCGTTTTCACCTATTATCTCGACGGATTCATCCCTTCCATTCCAGCCATATCAGTTTCATTTGCAGCTTTTTATTATTATTGGAAATATCTCAAATTCAATCTGTTTCGAGATTATATTTTGGCAACAGCCTTATTGACGATCGCGGCACTTATCCGGATGCCGTTTATGTTGCCATTATTGGCCATTATTGCCGTTCAGTTTATCCACAATTTCAGAAATAAGGCTGTTTTTACCAGGGAAATGTTGACGATTCTCTTCTTATTTTCGATATTTTCAGCCTATTACACTTATAATCAATATCTTGGAAATGTGTATGGATCCCTTTTCCTCGATCAGTTGATGCCTGCGCATTCACTAAAAGAGCTAATCCATCTGGCCAGTCAAACACTAACCAATTGGCAATTTCAATATTTTAGTTTGCTTCATTACGCGGTAATACTTGCTGGCCTGATTATATTTTTCATAACAATAATTCGTAAGTTACAGATTGACAAAATATTAGTGTTGCTATTATGGGTTATTGTAATTACCATATTAGCCGGATTGGTGTATTTTGTAGCCTTAGCACAACAGTTTCCGGTACATGATTATTATATTATCGACACTTTCTATCTTCCGGTCTTTCTCTTCACAATGGCCAGTCTGTCAGGAATCCATTTCGGACAAAAAAAAATAGTCAAATATGTCGGATATTTGATCCTTTTCATTGTAGCATCCGTCATGTTGTACAGCTCATATCTTACACAAAATGTGCGTTATACAACGCATGGTTGGGACAGAACTGAAACCACCCGGATAAACTTCGAAGGAAGCAATCAACTCTGTGAGGAGGCTGGAATTGGTAAGGATGAGCGTGCGTTGGTGATTGATGCCTACACCTTTAACAGCCCTCTTTTGCTCATGAAACGCAAGGGTTATACTGTGTTGAATACAAGTCCTGATGAAATTGGGAAAGCCTTAACATATAACTTTGATTTTATTGCCATTCAGAACCGGTTTCTGGCAAGCGATGTATTGCATAACGCTCCGCGACTCCGTGATCGTTTGATACCCATAGCAAACAATGGAAAAATCGGACTTTATCGTTATTTGCCTGAAGCACACAGCATATCCTATGCTGAATTGCTTGGACTCAGCAAACAGAAAAGTATCTTTAACTGGAAAAAACACCATCCTGCCATGGTTACGCCTGATCCGGATAAACCTTTTTTCATATTAGTCGACACAATTATATCACTTCCGGCATCCACTTCAATGGCATTGATTTTCGAGGGCGAAGCAACTTCAAAACTTCGGGAATCCGGTAAATTAAAACTTGTCATAGATTTATCTGATAACATTGACAAACAGCTTTTTGCCTATTATGATTCGTTTGAATTGAATCCTTTTTTTATCGGGGAAGAACAGTCTGTAAGAAAAATTGAAGTAACTTTGAGCGTTCCGAAACCCGGTCCTAACAGCACCCGTATGAAAGTTTATATATGGAATCAGGACAAAAATTTCACCTCTTACAAGTACTTGAAGGTTGATATCATACAATACATACATCACACATTTTAAATTTATATTATTATGAAAAACATTGATCATTATGATCTCAGAGGAAAACGCTGTTTGATTCGCGTTGACTTCAATGTACCGCTCGACAGTGATTTTACAATTACCGACGACACCCGAATCAGGGCGGCTTTGCCAACTATTAAAAAAGTGCTGGCGGCTGGGGGCTCTGTTATCCTCATGTCGCACCTGGGCCGTCCGAAAGATGGTCCGGTTGACAAATATTCTTTGCGCCACATCCTGCCCGATCTGGAAAAGAAACTTGGCCTGAAAGTGAAGTTTGCCAACGATTGCATAGATGCTCAAGCCATTGAACTATCGTCCACCTTGAAACCCGGCGAGGTGTTGTTGCTCGAAAATCTTCGTTTTTACAAAGAAGAAGAAAAAGGTGACGAAAATTTTGCAAAAAAACTTGCTCTTTTGGGCGATGTTTACATCAACGATGCATTTGGGACTGCCCATCGTGCCCATGCTTCCACCTCCATCATCGTTCGCTTCTTCCCTGGTGCCAGTTTGTTTGGCTACCTGATGCAGGATGAAGTGATGAGTCTCGAAAAAGTTGTAAAACATGCCGACAAACCTTTCACCGCAGTGTTGGGTGGAGCCAAAGTTTCAGGTAAAATCGAAATCATCAACAACCTGCTCGATAAGGTTGACAATCTGATTATCGGTGGTGGAATGGCCTATACTTTTGCGAAAGCACTTGGTGGTACAATTGGTAATTCACTCATCGAAGAGGATTTGATCGAAACAGCACGCGAAGCCATGGTAAAAGCGAAGAAAAACGGCGTGAACCTGCTGATCCCAATTGATACGGTTATTGCGAATTCATTCAGTAATGACGCACCTAAAAAAACCTGTAAGACAAATGAAATTCCTGATGGTTGGATGGGTCTGGATATCGGACCTGAAACAATTAAATCATTTGCCGAAACGATTAAAAACTCCAAAACGATTTTATGGAATGGCCCGATGGGCGTGTTTGAATTTGATAATTTCGCCCAGGGTACAATCGCCATTGCCCATGCCATTGCTGATGCCACAGCCTTAGGTGCATTTTCGCTGGTTGGCGGAGGTGACTCGGTTGCTGCTGTGAATAAATATAACCTGGCTGACAAAGTAAGTTATGTTTCCACCGGCGGTGGAGCCATGCTTGAATATATCGAAGGCAAAGATTTACCCGGTGTAAGTGCCATACTTGCCACTTAATAAGTCTTAAAAACATAATAAAGGGATGGTTTCAAATGAAACCATCCCTTTATTGAATCAGCATTTCTGACACTGATTTAAATCAATCAGCAATTATCTGAGATTGCGAATTGTGCGCACCACCGGCTCTTTTAACCGATCATACACCTCAGCATCGGAACCTTTGCCATCCACATCAATAACCTGATTGTGTATTCTGTAGTATTCCAACACGGGCTCTGTGCGTTGCTCGTGTTCTTCCAAGCGTGCAACAATAGTGCTGGCACTGCCGTCGTAGGCCATTTTGGCGGCTGTTTGTCCACGGGCATCAAGCCGTTTCACCAATTCGAGAAAAGGAACCTGTAAATTGATCACACAACTAATCGAATGCCCTTTTTTCTTCAAAATTCCGTCCAAAATATACGCTTGCACCAGCGTGCGCGGATAGCCTTTAAAAACATACCCACGGCTGGTTCCTTCGTTTTGTTGTAATTTCTTTTCTATCAACCTGATAACAATTTCATCCGGAACGAGCAGCCCTTTGCTCAGATAGGGAAGTATTTGTGATGTCATTACAGATTGACTTTTCAATTCTTCCTGCAGCAATTCTCCAGTCGAAATGCAGGTCAGATTAAAATCGTGCGCAAGTTTATCAGCCTGTGTTGCCCGACCAGCACCGGGATAGCCAAAAAGGATAATATTCACCTGTTTACGATTGATTTCTTCCGTGACCTGTTTGTTGATTCTGGCAAAAACCTCTTCTGTTGTTCCCATGCCGTCGATACGTGTCAATAATCCGGATTGGTCATAAAACTCGAGGAGTGGCAGTGTTTTTTCGTGATATTCCTGCAATCTTTTTTTGATAACAAGTTCATTATCATCGCTTCTGTTTTGTTCCTGCGCACGTTGTAACAATCGTTTCACGCATTCTTCTTCAGGAACATCGAGGATGAAAATACGGTTTAAGCCGGTTTGCATCCGTGTAAACAAACCATCGAGGATATAAGCCTGAACATACGTTCTGGGGAAACCATCAAACAAAAATCCATCGCAACGATTTTCGGAGCGAAGGAAATTCCCAATGATTTGAACAATAATTTCGTCATCAACCAAACCACCGGCGTCAATAATGGCTTTGGCTTTCAAACCCAGTTTACTTCCGGCTTTGATTTCACTCCGTAACACTTCGCCTGTTGAAATATAATTCAGGTTGTAGCATTGCATCAATAATTCCGATTGTGTACCTTTTCCAGCTCCGGGAGGCCCGAATAAAATTAAGTTTAACATGATATTTGGCTTAGATTATTATTAGATTGGAAGTCCGAAAACAGAATTCCAATGACATTTTTTCCAAAAAGAGGTTTGATAAAACAACGATTTATTTTTTCTCAAAGTTAGGTATTTGCTTTCAAAATAAAATGAAAAGCAATATTTAATTAATCATTCAACCACTTCATGGCAGGATAAATATTTTCCAGTAAATCGCAATAATTTTCCGGGTAAGCCAGGATGAATCGCGAATCAAAAAACCGTCAACTATAATCAGTGTTTCCGATAAAAATGAGCAACTTTGCACAAAAAAAGTTGAACCGTTATTTAGATATACGTTCCTATCTGCAGGGTGTCGGTTACACATTCAGGGCACTGGAAAACCGTAATTTCAGGCTTTTCTTCTTTGGTGGCATGGTCTCATTGCTTGGAACCTGGATTCAAAATCTTGCCATTGGATGGATGGTCTATCGCTTGACTGATTCAGCATTCTATTTGGGTTTGGTTGGATTTGCCGGACAGATTCCGGCGCTTGTACTTGGTCCGCTGGCAGGAGTTTATGCCGACAGAATTAATCGGCGCCGCATCCTCATTATGACACAGATATTGTCAATGATTCTGGCAGCCATCCTATCAGTGTTATCATTCACAAACACAATAACAGTTACATATCTGATTATTATTGTGGTGTTTAACGGTATTTCACTCGCCTTCGACACCCCTTTCAGACATGCCTTTCTACTGGAGATGATTGGTGATAAAAAATTACTGGGTAATGCAGTGGCATTGAACTCCACCCTGGTGAATACAGCCCGGTTTATCGGTCCAACCTTAGGAGGGATACTGATTGCTGCCTTTGGCGAATCGATTTGCTTTTTGATCAACAGCATCAGTTTCATCGGTGTGATTATTGCCCTGTTGGCAATGAGAGTAGCGCCATTTATCCCAAGGACGATTAACAAATCTGTGTTGAGCGAGTTGAAAGAAGGGATAAGGTACACATTCAACTTCAAACCTGCACTTTATATGATTCTTTTGGTAACGGTTACCAGTATTTTTGGCTTGCCTTTTCAGGCAATGTTACCGGTTTTCGCACGCGATATTCTGCATGGAGATTCACAAACACTCGGTTTTTTGACCGGTGCTGTCGGTGCCGGCGCACTTACCGGAGCCTTTTTCCTTGCTTCGCGAAAAACATTTAGAAATTTTCCTAAAATCATCACTTTCTCAGCCATCACTTTTGGGATAGGATTGATGCTTTTCAGTATTTCAACAATCTCAGTCATCTCAATTCTGCTTCTCTATTTCAGTGGATTTGGTATGATTGCACAATTTACAGCTACCAATACATTGTTGCAGCATCTGGTAGAGGAGGACAAACGCGGTCGTGTGTTGTCGCTATACAGCTTGTCGTTTATGGGCTTTACTCCAATCGGAAGTCTTATGTTAGGAAGCGCTTCTTCGGCTTTTGGAGTGCCTGTAACCCTTAGCATTGCGGGTGGCCTTTGCCTGATCGCCGGATTATTTTTTGCCCGCAAAATGCCATTTATCAATTCTTACCTCACAAAGCATTCCCGGACATGATTTGAAATCGACCCTTATTTTTTGTTCCGAACGCTGGTTTTTTTCAAATATTTAGTCTGGAATCATTTAAAAACAGATAATTCCATACCTTTACCCATCAAAATTTCATACAATGAATAATTCAACTGCAAAAACTGTTTTTGTATTAGATGCCGGTGGTACAGGGTTCAAATTTCTGGCTGTAAGGGATGGGATTGAAGTGATACAACCCTTCACTATCCCAGCTGCTGCCAAAACGCTTGATGAGGTGTTGCAGAAACTCATTGATGGATTTGAAAGAACAAGGGAGTTGGCCGGATCGGAACCATCGGCAATCAGTTTCTGTTTTCCTGGCCCGGCTGACTATGAGGCTGGTATCATTGGCGATCTTGAGAATTTACCTGCCTTTAAAGGTGGCGTTCCATTGAAACCCATGCTTGAAGAAATATTCCGATGTCCTGTGTACATCAACAATGATGGAGATTTATTCACTTATGGAGAGGCCCTGGATGGACTCTTGCCCGAAGTAAATCACCTGTTGGAACAACAGGGAAACCCAAAACGATACCATAATCTGATCGGTGTTACGCTTGGAACCGGTTTTGGTGGTGGTATTATGATCAACGGAACGTTGCTAAAAGGCGACAATTCGGCCGGTGGGGAAATCAACAGGATGAGCAATTTGCTTTATGACAATACAAGTGCCGAAGATTCAATCTCTATCAGAGCCATCAAAAGGGTGTTTGCCCGGGAGGCAGGCATCGACCCTTCGCTTTGTCCCGAACCATTTTCAATTTATGAAATTGCGATGGGTCGTCAGGATGGCGACCGCGATGCCGCAATAAAAGCCTGGGATGAACTGGCAAAATCGCTCGCTGATGCGTTGGCCAATGCCATCACTTTGATTGATGGCCTTGTTGTTATTGGAGGCGGACTTGCAGGTGCCTGGCCTGTTTTTATGGAAAAACTGGTTGGTTACCTGAATCAACCCTATTATGATTTGCAGGGAAAACCGGTTGAAAGGATGGAAATTTCTGCCTTTAACCTTCAGGATAGCCGGGGCGTGGTTGCTTTTACCGAAAAAACAGGGATGATGGTGAAAGTTCCGAAAGTTTCGCGCGAAGTGTGGGTTTGGTACGATCCGACAAAGAAAATCGGTGTAGGAATCAGCCGTTTAGGCACTTCATCTGCCGTTGCTATTGGCGCTTATGCATACGCAATGGATCAGTTGAGAACAAGTTAAAGAGGCAGTAAACCAACGTTTACGTTCATTCCACCCTGATTACTTCAAAATCGAGTACTTCAAGTATTTCCCCTTCCGAATCCGTTTTCTTCACGGTTCCAACCAATTTAATCTGGTTTTCCTTTTTCCAGATGGTTGAGGTGAATGTTTGCTTATTTCCTGCAAACTGTAGATAGTATCCATCAGTATAGGTACCTGATATTGAAGAAGAAAATAAATTAACAACACTTGTAAATGCCGTCAATCCTGATCCGCTTGCGCTCAGTTTCAAAATCACTTCCTGATTATCCTTTTGTATAAAATGAATAGAATCGGTAAAACGAAGGTGGTTGGCTAATCCTGCATAATCGCCCAGAATTGCCTCTTGCTGACAGTCGGCACACCAGACCCAGTCGGTTGTTTCCTTTTTACAGGAACCCGCACTGACAATCGTTACGAATACTAAAAAGTATAAAACATACCGCATTTCACAAAATTAAAGAAAAATCAAAGTTAATTTGAAATAACTATTGAAAGGCATTCTTTGACTCAAATAATAACCCTTAGGTTGATAAAACACACCATTTTCATCAATGAAACATTGGTTAAAATTCATCATCAGGACACTTAAAAATGCTTCAACGCCTCTCTCCTGCTCAATCCGGAGAGTGTTGTGTTATCAACGAAATCCTTTACAGCCAATGGATTTGTTTTGGCATATTCGCGTAAGGACCATCCAATCGCTTTCCGGATAAAAAACTCTCTTTCTGAAGCCAGCCGGCTGCACAAATCAAACAACAGAATGGCATCTGTTTTCGCTTTGTATTTGAGTTGAAACAACAAACAACTACGCTGTAACCAGAAATTTTCTGAATTCATCCATTTCTCAATGGTCACATCACGTATTTCCGGAAAATCTGCAAAGAAATTACCAACCAGATTCGGCGCAATATAATCCACAGTATCCCACCACGATTTGTGTGTGATCATCCATTCATACAATTCGATAGTTTGAATATCAATACTCCTGCGCATCCTGAACAATAATTCCATTGCACAATATTGTATCTCACGTTCAGGCAGGTTCCAGGCATTCATGATTACTTCATTCAGATGATTGGTTTCGGGGAACCCATTTTCCTTCAGAAATAAACGAAACAATTCAGTCCTAACCGGCGCTGGCAAACCAAACAAATCGTACTGATCGCGTAAATAGGCCTTGCCCCATTTGGCCTTTTCAGGATTGCGCCTGACATCGAAACTTTCAAAAATCGGTTGCCAGTATGAATGTATTTTCGATTCCATTTATTGAAGAATTACCTTTTTCCTATCCAATATTTTTCCGTCCTTATCAAGTAAATTTATCATATATACTCCTCTTTTCCAAGTGTTAACATCTAACTGATTTAAACGCTGAGTCAGTTCCATGGTTAATGTTGTTCGCCCGGATGAATCACAGATTGTGATTGATGCGTTTGACAAATCTTCGGAAAAAATGTTTATCATTTCATCTGAAGGATTCGGAAAGATGAAAAGTTTTTCCTGAACAGCGGGTTTTTTATTTTCACTCAACCCAACGATAGTTTTGTCCCAAACAGCCAATGTGTATTCCCCCACAGGCAGGTTTTCGACATAAATATAACCAATTGACCACAATCCTTCACGCGATTGTGGCACAGCCAGCCAGTCTTTACTGGCATTCTGACGAAATAATATTACTACAGAATCCTGCTCCGAAAGAATGAGGGAAGCATCGAGTGCCTGAGAGCTGCTGTAGAAGAATCTGCCACGTAAGGAAGTGTTTTCCGGTATAATTCCGGCTACCTGCCAATACCGGTATGGTGATAGCCTCAAACCCTCAACAGGAGTTTTAAGACTGTCGGGTGCCACCCAATGGTGGGTGATCCTAAATAAAGCCGAATCCTGAACGGCATCGACATACAATCTGAAACCGGGTTTTGGGAAAGATACCTCACCCGTTTCATGTATGACAATAGTTTGATCAGTGGTGGCATCGGATGTTTTGTCGAAATAATCACAAAAGACCATGACGGGTTCAAAATCGATTGTCTTCGTTGAAGAACCGGTTGCTCCATCCAAATGGACGGTATCGGTAAACGATTGCCAGTCAGCGCCAAAAAATGTAATTTCAAATATGTTTCCATTGCCGATAAAATCAACGCCTTTGTGTTTTTGTTTGATATAAACTTTCGTTTGAAATTGGTCGCCAACAGGAACAACCTGCATCGAATCGATAGAATAATGAGGTGTGCCGGGTGTTGAAACCCAATTCTCAAAAAAACCTGTCATATTGACACCTGTATATTCACTTAAAAAATCGCGTATATCATCATTATCTGCATGGTTGTATGCGAATTGCTGCAAATAGGCTTTTACTCCTTCAAAAAACAAATCTTCCCCGAGGTAATTCATCAATGTATGAACTACGGTTGCGCCCTTGTCGTAAACAGTTGTTCCATAAGTGTATTCAGTAGGAACATCGGTCAGCGCGAGATAGGATCCATCGGTGATATGCGCATTTTTTAATACATCAAAATGGTTATCATTCATTTCCTGACGGTAAATGTCGGCATTGTACAAATCATGTTTGAAAAACATATGGCAATAGGTTGCCCAACCTTCATTGAGCCACATATCGCCTGCAACAGCACAGGTGACTTTGTTTCCAAACCACATATGCGATAATTCGTGTGCCAGCAGCCATTCCGAACTCAGTGTTCCGGTGATCGATCCATGTGGAAAAGCGATATTGGCAACATGTTCCATGGCACCTATGGCGGTTCCGGCATAGCCAACCCTATCGAAAGGATATGGTCCGAAACGGTTTTCATAAATAGCAAGAATTTCTTTCAGATGAAGAAAAGTGCCGGCCACTCTCGCTGAATCAGCCGGACGGGTATAAATTGCAATTGGAATTTGTGCCTGTTGCCCCTGAAAGGTATCAGCAACCAGGGCATAATCGCCAACCACCACCGAAGCGAGATAAGTTGGGATCGGTTGTGCAATATTCCAGTGCCAGACTGAATTTCCATTTCCCTCATCTACAACACTTTGCAATAATCCACCTCCAATTGCAGTCAGATTATTTGGCAGTCTGACAGAAACATCATACGTCGCTCTGTCCTGAAAATCGTCAACACACGGAAACCACGCCTTGCCTAAATTATGTGGATCACTTTCGAACCCAACACCCAGATTAAACGCATAATTACCTGAAAAATGAAATCCGCCCCATTCTTCGTGAAAGGGGTGTCCGCCATAATACACACTGACATCGATCGTATCAAGCGGTGTGAATGTCGGCGTGGGCATATGAATAAGTTTGTTTGCCTGCCAAAAATCAAATATACGGATTCCATCAACAAAAACACTGTCTACAGTTAGTTCCATAAGTTCCAGCGAAATACGATTCAACTCAATCTTCGGTATCAATTGAATGGTTGTGTTGGCCCTGATTGTTAGTGCTCCTAAGTCAATTTCTGTTAAGAAGATGTTGTAATGTAATGCATTAATTGTATCTGAAACGCCCGATCGACGAACAGTTTCGGAGGGATGGGATTGTGAAAATGCATCCGGGCTAAATGACAAAATGGCTGCTACAAAAACCATCACAGAAAATAACTTTCGATTTATCATTTTATAACAATTTAGACCCTAAAATTAACGTTTGTTAGCAAATGCACAAGAGTTTAAATAGATACCTTTGTTAGATAGCTGACGTTGGCTGTCCAATATCGGACAACAACTGTCGGGCAGCGAACACTTTACTTCGGATTTATCAACTGATGTAAAAGTTATACTTCTTAAAATCAAAGAGTTGAATTTGTGGCATGTTTTTAGTGGAAAAAACATACTTAAACAGTATCAAGATGAATAGGAATACAAACGCACATGAAAGTAGTTTTATAAGAATTGCATTACTCATTTCACTGGTTTTACTGGTTATTTCTGGAAGTATTCTTGCCCAAAAGACTTGGACACTCGAAGATTGCATCAACCATGCGTTGGAGAACAACATCCGAATAAAGCAAAGTTATCTCGATGTTGAAACCGGTGCGATCAATCAACGCGAAAGCAAACTCGATTTTTTGCCAAACCTGAATGGAAGCGCTTCACACTCTTACGGATGGGGCCGTTCGGTTGATATGGCCACCTACAACTATGTGAACCAGCAAACACAACAGAGTTATTTCACCATTAATTCTGATTTAACCCTTTTCAGTGGTCTTCAAAAACTGAATACCTTAAAACAACGTAGATTTGATTATTTGGTTTCCAAATACAATTCTGATAAAATCAAAAACGATATTTCATTATCGGTTGCCGGGGCATATCTTCAGATACTTTTCAGCCGCGAGTTGGTTAACAATGCCGAACAGCAATTTGAAGTAACAAATCAACAGATTGATCGGACTGCCAAGTTGGTGGCAGCCGGAACACTGGCAAAAGGCAGTTTGCTGGAAGTTCAGGCACAGGGTGCCAACGAAGAAGTAAGTTTGGTTCAGGCTAAAAATCAGTTAAATCTTGCCTATCTCGATTTATTGCAATTACTTGAAATTGAATCAGGTACAGCCTTTCAAATAGACGTGCCCTCCCTTGCATTGACACAGCAACCCGAAATATTACCTATTCAGTATATCTATAATGCGGCCCTGGGGACGATGCCTGAAATAAAAAGTGCTGAAATGACTTATGAAAGCTATGGCAGGGCTTTGTCAGTTGCAAAGGGAAGTCGCAGTCCTAGTCTCGCTTTGTCTTTAGGAATGGGAACCAATTACTCTGATCAAATTCGAATGAGTGTCAACCCTTTAGATCCCGGTTATCAAGACACTAAACCTTTCAGCGATCAGTTTAAGGATAACCAAAATACAACACTTGCATTCAGACTAAGCATACCCATTTTTAACAATTGGCAAATTAATTCTTATGTTGCCAGGTCGAAAGTCAACTTCCTAAATGCAGATTATAACCTGCAACTCACAAAAAATACATTAAGAAAGAATGTGGAAACTGCTTATGCCGATGCACTGGCGGCCTATTCTTCTTATTCAGCCCGGGAAAAATCACTGAGTAGTCTCGAAGAATCGTTCAGTTATACTGAGCAGAAATTCAATGTTGGTATGGTAAACGCACTCGACTACAATGTTGCCAAAAATCAGCTCAACAAGGCCAATTCCGATCTGCTTTCAGCCAAATATGATTTTATTTTCAAATATAAAATCCTCGATTTCTATCTTGGCAAAACACTGACGTTGAAAGATTTACAGATGATCCAAAACAATTAGGCAGAAGAGGAAAGTGGGGAGTAGCCCACATAAGCGGCACGACAAGGGAAGATGGTAAATTTATTTGAAAGTTGAGTTTTTCTCCCTGTTTCAGACTTCCATCTTCCGGCCATAATTATTTTCACAAGCCCGATATTCGGGTTTTTAACTATTTTTGACCAACAAATCACAAGATGAAAAAAGTCAACAAAATATGAGCACAATTAAAAAGAGCAACAAACTTTGGTTTATCCTTATTCCGTCAATCCTGGTAGTATTAACAGTTTTGATTGTTGTTGCAAAAAAACGTAACAAGAAAATTATCGAAGTAAGCACCGAGATGGCTGTTAAAAGAAGCATCATCGAAACAGTAGCTGCTAATGGAAAAATTCAACCGGCACTGGATGTAAAGATTAGTCCTTACATCTCAGGTGAAGTCGTTCAACTTTTTGTTCGTGAAGGAAATTATGTTTACAAGGGTGATATTCTTGCCAAAATTGATCCGACCTTCTATATTTCGAGTTATGAACAGGTGGAGGCATCACTGAATACAGCAAAAGCAAATATGGCCAACAGCAAGGCACGTGTGGCACAAACTGAAGCCCAATTTTCGAAAGCTAAACTCGACTATGACAGAAACGAAAAACTATGGCAACAAAAAGTGATCTCAGACGCTGATTGGGACGCCATAAAATCAACCTTCAAAGTTGCCAGTGCCGAGGTAGAAGCTGCCAACGAAAGTTTTAAAGCCACCCAGTATCAGGTACAAAACGCTGAATCAGGATTAAAAGAATCGCGCGAGAATCTCAACCGAACCAATATTTACGCTCCAAACGACGGAACAGTTTCAAAACTGAGCGTTGAGGCTGGTGAAAGAGTTACAGGCGCATCACAATTTTCAGCAGGTACCGAAATCATGACGATTGCTAACCTGAACGCCATGGAAGTGAAAGTGGAGGTGAGTGAAAACGATATCCCGCGTGTTAAACTGAATGATACCTGCCTGATTGAAGTGGATGCCTATCTGAACCGAAAGTTCAAAGGTTATGTGACCGAGATAGCCACTTCGGCTAATTCAACCACGGTGAGCGTTGACCAGGTCACGAACTTCGAAGTGAAAGTGATGATGCTAAAAGAATCGTATGCCGATCTGGTCAATGACAGCAGTAAAATTGCCTCGCCTTTTCGCCCTGGTATGTCGGCAACAGTTGATATTCAGACAAAAATCATGAAGAGTGCACTCACTGTGCCTATTCAGGCAGTAACTACACGACAGGATACGAGTTTAACAACGGATAAGGGAGAATTAAAAGCCGCTGAGACCGACAAATCAAAAGAGATTTTGAAAGAATATGTGTTTGTGTATGAAGGCGAAAAAGCCCAGATGCTTGAAGTAAAAACCGGCATTCAGGACAACACCTATATTCAGATTCTGGAAGGATTGCAGGACAGTGTTGAGGTAATCACCGGTCCCTATAGTGCTGTTTCAAAGTTACTTAAAAAGGGCGATAATGTGAAAAAAGTGGATAAGAGCAAACTCTTTGAAGAGAAGAAGTAAGAAAAGTGGGAAGTCGGAAGTGGGAAGACCGATATCCGAAGACGGAAGTAAATTACGAATTACATTAGCAATCTTATTTTTCTTAACAAGTACTTTTTTTAACTTCCTGTCTGCCGGTGCAGCCAGGCAGGTATTACACTCCAAACTTTAGCTCACGAATGACAAATATTCTACTCATAGAAACAGCCACATTGGCTTGTTCGGTTGGCATCGGCCGCGATGGAGAGATTGTTGCATTGCGCGAAAGCATGGAGTTTCGTTCGCATGCAGAGATGGTTTCGGTATTTATTGCCGAAGTAATGAGTGAAACCGGATTGAATTATTCAGATTTACATGCTGTTGCTGTGAGTAAAGGCCCAGGATCTTATACTGGATTACGCATTGGCGTTTCCACCGCTAAAGGGATTTGTTATGGTGCTGATTTACCCTTGATTGCCATCGAAACACTTGCGGCAATGACAAGTGGTTTCATCAATGATTACAAAGAAAAAATAAAATCTGATGATCTTTTCTGCCCGATGATTGATGCCCGACGGATGGAGGTGTATTGCTTGTTGAGCGACGCTTCACAATCTGTTTTATCAGAAACAGAAGCATTAATTATTGATAATCTGTCATTTAACGAACAACTTACAAACCATAGAATTTGGTTTTTTGGTGACGGCGCAGCCAAAACCGAGACTATCATTCACCATCCAAATGCCATGGTTGTGAAAGATTTTAATCCATCAGTGATATTTATGGCCGGATTGGCTCAATATGCTTTCGATCAGCAACAATTTGAAAACGTGGCCTATTTCGAACCTTTTTACCTGAAAGATTTTGTAGCGGCGCTGCCGAAGGTAAAGGGGCTACATTGAAAATTAAAAATGCAAATTGCATAATTCAAATTGCAAAAGCTTGGTACACAAAAGCAGGGATTTTCCATTTTTAACACCAGCATATCTCCATTTTGAACCATCAGTTTTGTAATTATCCCACACTTTCCCGACAAAATCCTATTTTTACCGGATAATCACACCGCATTATGGGTCAAAAAACGCTTACTTTCAAATTGCCAACCGATTTTTCGGAGGATGACCTTCGCCTTAAAATTAAGCGGGAACTGCAGCTGACAACATTTAACTTTCATCTCAACAACAAAAGTCTCGATGCACGCAACAAGAACAATATCCATTGGTTGGTATGTGTAGTGGTCGTTTCTGACGAGTTGAAAGAAATAGATTCAGCAGAAAATGAACCACTTTCAATCATAACCAAAAAACGAAAGAATAAAATTATTGTAGTTGGCAACGGTCCGGCCGGTTTTTTTGCGGCCTATGCATTACAATTGGCCGGTTTCGATACAACGATGATCGAACGTGGCTCCGAAGTGGAGAAGCGTGATCTGGCAATTTCAAGATTTGAATCAGGACTTGGATTCGATCCGATGAACAATTATGCATTTGGTGAAGGGGGCGCCGGAACTTTTTCTGACGGGAAACTCACCTCACGATCGAAACATATCTCAGCCGAACGGCAGTTTATTCTTGAAAGTTACATCAAAGCCGGCGCACCGGCTGAAATCGCTTACCTGGCGCATCCCCATCTAGGAACCGATAATCTTAAAAAGATTGTTAAAAATCTAAGAGACTTTTTTATTCAAGCCGGTGGAGAAATGCATTTTGAAACCATGCTCGAGGATATTGACTTGCAAAGTGGTAAAAGAATAAATCTAAAAACATCAAAAGGTGATCTTGATTGTGATGCACTTTTTATCGCGCCCGGGCATTCTGCTTTTGAAACCTATCGAATGCTTATGCGTCATGGCGTGCCATTCCGAACGAAGAACTTTGCATTGGGAAGTCGGATGGAGCATCCACAGGAACTCATCAATATGGCACAATGGGGTAAAAAGTCATTACCAGGAGTTAAGGCAGCCGAGTACAGACTCACTTCGGAAGCTGATGGCAACCATCAGGTGTATTCTTTCTGCATGTGTCCGGGTGGTATGGTAGTGCCCGCAACCGCTTATGCCAACAACAATATTGTGAATGGTATGAGTCATTACCAACGCGATGGAAAATATGCCAATGCTGCCTGTGTGGCCGGTATAAGTCCCGATGTGCTGGCAGGCAAGCCGGTTACTCCCTATGAAGCACTTGCTGAGGTTGAAAGACTCGAATCATTGTTTTATAATATCACTATCGATTATGAAGCCCCGGCTTGTTCCATTGCCGACTTTATCAGCGGAAAACTTCGTAATCATTCACTTTCGAGCAGTTATCCGTTGGGATTATCAATTGCACCTTTGTGGGAATTGTTACCGAATCAGGTAAGTCAGTCGATACGGACAGGACTGATCGATTTCAAAAAGAAAATGCATGGTTTCGAAAACGGAATTTTACTTGGCCTTGAGAGTAAAACCTCGTCGAGTATTCAGGTCATTCGGGAAAAAACAGGAGAAACAACCGGTTTTGAAAACCTGTATATTGTTGGCGAAGGAAGTGGTTATGCGGGGGGTATCATTTCGAGTGCAGCCGATGGATTGAAGGCCGCTTTGGCATATATCAAAAAAAATTAAGATATTGCGAAGGTAAAGCGAACATTCAACTCCCAAACATGAAAATACTACTCACTGGAGCTACGGGTTACATTGCCCAACGATTACTGCCGGTTTTACTCGAAAATAATCATGAAATTGTATGTTGTGTGCGCGACAGCCGACGATTTAATATTCGCAATTATGATACTGCCAGGATTAAGGTAGTAGAAGTTGATTTTCTGAAAAAGGAAACGCTGCATAACATACCAACCAACATCGATGTTGCATATTACCTCATCCATTCAATGTCGACGAACATTGGTGATTTTGAAGAAATGGAAGGTGTTTCGGCCAGAAACTTCAAATATGCCCTTCAGAAAACCAATGTAAAGCAGGTAATCTATCTAAGTGGAATTGTAAACGACAAAGAACTTTCGAAACACCTGAGTTCCCGAAAAAACGTAGAAAGCATTTTATCTGCAGGTGCTTATGCGATGACAACCCTTCGGGCGGGTATTATTATGGGTTCGGGCAGTGCATCATTCGAAATCATCCGCGATCTGGTTGAAAAACTACCCATTATTGTTGCACCACGTTGGCTGCGCACACGCTCACAACCCATTGCAATCCGAAACGTAATACAATTTTTGGTAGGCGTCATCATGCTTCCCGAAGCTTTCAACAATAATTTTGATATTGTTGGCCCCGATATACTGAGTTATAAAGAAATGCTTCTTCGTTTTGGAAAAGTCCGTGGCTTAAACCACCGGATATTTATTGCTCCGTTTATCCAACCAAGGGTTTCAGCTTTCTGGCTCTATTTTTTGACCTCCGTTTCGTTTTCTCTGGCAAAAAACCTGGTTGATAGCATGAAAGTTGAGATTGTTGGTAAAAAAAATAATCTGGGGGATTTACTCGGAATCGAACTTATTAACTACGAAACGGCTATAGAACTTGCTTTCGACAAAATTGAACAACACCAGGTTTTATCGAGTTGGAAAGATGCACAAACCAGCAAAATCATCTACGATGGTGTGGCGAATCATATTGAGGTTCCTTCGAACGGATGCTTTAAAGATATCCGCACACAAAAAGCTGATGATTCAGATGCTTCGTTAAGAAAGATCTGGGAAATTGGCGGTGTAAATGGTTGGTATTATGCGGATTGGCTCTGGAGTCTCAGGGGATTTCTTGATAAAATAGTTGGTGGCGTTGGTATCAGACGTGGAAGAAAAAGTCCTGCAGACATTTATGCCGGCGATGCCCTCGATTTTTGGCGGGTGTTGCTGGCTGAAAAAGGAGAAAAACGGCTGCTACTTTACGGGGAAATGAAAATACCCGGTGAAGCATGGCTTGAGTTTATAATTGATCAGGGTGGAATCATCCACCAAACCGCCACTTTTCGGCCATTGGGAATTGTGGGAAGGCTCTACTGGTTTTTTCTGTTGCCAATACACAGAACAGTTTTTAAAGGGATGATCCGAAGAATTGCAGACAATGGGACAATTCGGTAATGAGATAATTCGGCAATTCGGCCATGTAAAAATGAGTTAACGAGACCATTCAGAGGATGAAATATGCTACAAAAAAAATATGACGTAATCGTAGTTGGCGCTGGTCCTGCCGGTATCATCGCAGCCGGACGGGCTGCTGAATTGGGAGCAAATGTGCTGATAATTGAAAAAATGCGTCAGGCCGGAAGAAAATTATTGATCACCGGAAAAGGTCGGTGTAATATTACCAACAATGCGGCGGTTTCAGAATATTTTAAAAATATTTTTCCTCAGGGCCGTTTTCTAAAACATGCTTTTGATCGTTTTTTTAACACTGATATAGTTCAACTATTAAACGAACAAGGTGTTGAAACTGTTGTAGAACGCGGCGAACGCGTGTTTCCGGCAAGTGACAGTGCTGCAGATGTGCTTTCAGGACTATTGAAATGGATGAGCCGGAATAAAGTTGAGGTGCTATATGAGGCAAAAGTTACCGAAATTCTGACGGAAGAAAATAAGGTAACAGGTATCATGGTTCAAAAATTTAATCAGGACAGTCAGATTTCTGCAAAAAATGTAATTATCTGCACCGGTGGACGCTCCTACCCTGCTACCGGTTCGACAGGTGATGGATATATACTTGCCAAAAATCTGGGTCACAGCATCGAAGAAGCACGCCCGTCGCTTGTTCCACTTGTGACCAAAGGAACGCTGGCTGCCGATTTGCAGGGGCTGAGCCTGAAAAACGTAAATGCTGTTGTTTGGGTAAATGGCAAAAAACATAAGGAAGCTTTCGGCGAAATGCTATTTGCCCATTTTGGCCTTACCGGCCCGATTATCCTGACATTAAGCCGGTTCGTTGTAGATGAAATACGAAAGAAAAACAAGGTTGAAATAAGCATCGATTTAAAGCCTGCCCTCGATGAACAAAAATTAGATGCCCGTTTGGTGCGTGATTTGAACGAAAACGGTAAAAAACAAATTGAAAACGTGTTTAAACTCTGGTTACCATCAAAACTCATTCCGGTTTTCCTGCAATTACTTGGTGTAGATGGCAATAAATTATGTCACCAGATGAATGCCAAAGAAAGACGAAGCACCATGCTGCTTATGAAAAGTTTCCGTTTCGAAGTAATTGATTTTCGCGGATTTAAGGAAGCCATCATCACCGCCGGCGGCATTCATCTTCCGGAAATTGATTCCAGAACAATGGAATCGAAGTTGGTAAAAAACCTCTTTTTCGCCGGTGAAGTAATCGATCTGGATGCAAATACGGGTGGATTCAATTTACAGATTGCCTACTCCACCGCCTGGTTGGCTGGTGAATCAGCCGTGCAAAAACACATTTGATTCGACAAATTGCACTTGTTTTAATCCAAATAAAACGCTTGTTTCTCGCATTTATCGTACTTTTATACTAATAATCCAAACCTGAAAATCATCAATATGAAAATATTCAAAATCACCATTATCACAATAATACTGATATTGGCCGGTGTGTTTGCGTTTATGTACTGGGGCGTTTACGAAAGTGGTGTTATGGCAGGCAAAGTATTGAGAATCACTGAAAAAGGTGTAATGTTCAAAACTTTTGAAGGCAAATTAAACCTCGAAACTTTTGGTGCACTAAAAGGAGTAAGTCCGATTGCCGAATCCTTCGATTTTTCGGTTGAGAAATCAAATACCGAAGTGATTGAAGCACTTCAGAAAGTTGCCTTAAGTGGCGAAAGGGTGAACCTGCATTTCAAGAAACGATACATTCAGGTTCCATGGCGGGGCGAAACGAAATATTTTGCAACAAGGGTTGAGCGTGCTGATTTTTAGTCAGTCAGCATTTCATTCATTGTGAAATCAATTCAGCTAGTTACCACTTTCCATTTTTTCAATTCGCCACTCACTAAGTTGTTTTAACCTGTTGAGGACGTTTGTAGTAACCCTATTATGAACACCTTCCCAAATCCGGTTTACAAATTTCATACCCGACTTATACTCTTTACCATAAAAATTGAATCCAACGGCGAAAAGCAACTGTGATTGTTCTTTTTCGCCCGACTCAGCTATGGACGAACGTACATACATGGTGAATATTCCTATCGGATAACCTCCGCTGCATTTATACAGCAAATAGCGTGCATTGTCGAAATCAAATGCATCGGGTGTATGTTTTACACGAATTGAATTCAAATAAAACAAGGGTATGAAATTGAGTCCAAAAAAACTTTTTTTCAAACCAAAAGGATATTTCTTCCAGCCAAATGGCAAAATCCTGATAGTTTTTATATCATTATCGATCCGTTCCACTTTGGCAATATGGTTGGGCCAGCAGGTTGAATCTCCATTCCAGTTTAACAGTTCATTAAATATATAGGTGGCAGGTGCATCAATTCCGATTTTGTGAACGTTCAATACAGAATAGTTATTCACTTCAACACCAATACGTTGCATTATTCTTTGATTGTATTCGAGCCTTGTTTCCCCCGAATTGAATTTTACGAGTGTACGTATTTTTGGTTTGTTCCAGAGGAAAGACCTGAAATCGGAAAACAGTCCTTTGCTTCTGGCAGGTGGCGTTAATAATGATTTTTTGTTTCCAATACTTTCAACCATGTTGAAAAGTCATTTTTTGCATAATTACATCAGTTTCTGATAAAACTGCCACCAGCGATCCGGAATTTCTTCTTTTTTTGCCAGTTCATAGTCATCTTTTGAGCAGGGGACAAAATAATGCCGTTCGAACTGTTTATTCTTTTCGCGGCCATAGGACAAATCAATCCACCAGCGCTCTGTCTTTTTGCTTTTTAAGAAAACAATCTCTTCGGCCTGGGATTCATTTTTGACAATATAACGGGCAAAATCGTGGCTTCCCGAAACAGGGACATCATTTTTTCGGTTTGCAAAACCTTCAATAAAATACCAGATCATTTGCGCCACCAATTGTGAAGTTACCTGTTGAATATCGAAAATCGGATTGGTTTCATAAAACCCGATTGAACTCAGTTTGTCGCTCATGCCGGCATAGCGGGCAATGCGACAGGCTTCCTCACCCGTAAATCCATTGGGTCCGGTATTACCGTTTCCCGGTGCATCTGATGCTTGAATGGATGAAATATCGAAACTCAGAATATCTGCGTTCCTGACAATGGGCTCGGCTTCCGAAATATTCGATTTGACAACACCCAGACGATAAACATCGAACAACAGGTTTTTCATCAGATCGACCGATTCATACTCTATAAAATGGGTTTGATAACCCATATTTGTAAAATTGAAAAGGTAATTGGGTTGGTGCATGATAATCTTACTTAGATAGGAACGCGAATTCAACGATTCCTCTTCTTTACCCAAATCGAATGAAGGATCAACGGACACAATATTCACCAGTTGACCGATATTTTCGTACCCCATATAATTGGCATACGTCAAATCCTGAGAACCACCCATGATGATTGGTAACACTTTCTCACGAATCAATACACTTATCACCTGACTCAAAGCAAAATAAGTGTCTTCCACCGCGTGACCCTGTCTGATATTTCCCAAATCAACAATTTTGACACCGGGCCAATGGTGAAATAGTTTGTATAATTGTTCGCGTATAATATCAGGGCCATGGGCCGTACCTTCATTATCAATGGCATGACGGCCTTCACACACACCGATCAATGCAATATTTTTTTGATTAAAATCTGGAAAATTAGCCTTGTCAGTATAAATATCAATCAAATCCACAATACGTTTGCCACCAGTTTCGTGGTATTTCTCAATAAGAGGCTTATTTACAGGCTCGAAAAAAAGATTGATTTCCATGTAACAAATAAAGTTAAAATTTCTGGTTACTTGTTTCTGGTTGCTTGTTTCTGGTAACAAGTAACCAGCAACCAGTTTCATCTCTGTTATTTTCTTTTTCCTTTAAACGCTTTTTTTGGTGCGTTTTCGGGATTAGCGATAATACTTTTGCAATCATCGAGGCTCAACTTTGAAGGATCGGTTCCTTTTGGAATTTTATAATTACTCTTTTTAAAAGTAATATAGGGCCCATAACGTCCATTCAAGACCTTTAATTCGGGTTCCTGATGAAATTCCAAAATAGTGCCTTGCTGCTCCTTTTCCCGTTTCGCAACAATCACCTCCACAGCACGTTCAGCATCAACAGTGGCCGGATCATCTGTTTTCGACAGACTATAAAATTTGGCATCATGTTTAACATAAGGGCCAAACCGACCAATAGCCACTGTCATTTCCTTGTCTTCAAACAAGCCCAATAAGCGTGGGAAACTAAATAGCTCAAGGGCATCGGCCAGTGTGAGCGATTCCATTGTCTGCGTTTTGTTTAAACCGGCAAACTTGGGTTTCTCTTCCGAATCTGTATCGCCCAACTGAACCATTGGTCCAAAACGTCCAACTTTTACAAATAGGTTTTTACCTGATACCGGATCAACACCAAGCAGTTTCTCGCCACTGAATTTGGCTGAATTTTCGTTGGTGTCTTCAATTTTTTTATGAAATGGTCCGTAAAACTCACGGATCATACTGTTCCATTGCTGTCGTCCTTCGGCAATCTCATCAAATTCTTTCTCCACATTTGCCGTAAAGTTGTAATCGATAATAGATTCGAAATATTGAAACAAAAATTTATTCACCAGAATACCTATATCCGTTGGGAATAATTTTGCTTTTTCAAACCCGAAAGTCTCTGTTTCAGTTTTGCTGCTAATTTTATCATCAACCAATTTATACACGTTGAAACTACGGTTTTGACCCTGACGGTCTTCTTTCACAACATATTCGCGCTTCAAAATGGTCGATATGGTTGGGGCATAGGTTGAAGGTCGTCCTATTCCTAGTTCTTCCAGTTTTTTAACCAAACTGGCCTCAGTATAACGGGCCGGACCACGCGTAAACCGCTGTTGTGCAATAATTTCTAAAGGATTTAACGGCTGACCATTTTTCACAGGAGGCAGTAGGTCTGCGTTCTCCTCCGATGTATCATCATCATTTCCTTCGAGATACACTTTCAAAAATCCGTCGAAGATGATCACCTCACCGGTAGCAATAAAATTATATTCCGATTTGGAAATATCGATGGTAACCGTGGTTTTTTCAAGTACTGCATCGGCCATTTGTGAGGCAAGTGTGCGTTTCCAGATCAGATCGTACAGACGTTTTTCTTCAGAAGTACCTGTAATGGATGAAGTACTCATCGAGGTAGGCCGGATGGCTTCGTGTGCTTCCTGGGCGCCTTTTGACTTTGTTGTGTAATTACGGGTTTTTACATACTCTTTTCCGTAACTACTTGATATTTCTTCCTTTGCAAGTGAAAGCGCTAGTTGAGAAAGGTTGACTGAATCGGTTCTCATATACGTAATCTTACCTGACTCGTATAAATGTTGCGCTACGCGCATGGTATTACCCACTGAAAATCCCAATTTACGGCTTGCTTCCTGCTGCAGTGTTGAAGTTGTAAAAGGAGCTGCCGGTGATTTTTTTGTTGGTTTTTTTTCAACTGCTGAAACGGTAAAATCAGCATTTATACATGTTTTTAAAAAAGCGTGTGCATCTTCTTCTTTGGAAAATCGTTCCGAAAGTTCTGCCTTTAGCCATGGACCGGATGTACCGTTAACTGAAAATACTGCTGTCACGCGATAAGCAGAAGTTACCACAAATTCTTTAATTTCTTCTTCACGTTCTACAACTAAGCGCACTGTAACCGACTGCACCCTTCCGGCTGAAAGTGCCGGTTTTACTTTTCGCCAAAGTAAAGGTGATAACTCATAACCAACCAATCGGTCTAACACCCGCCTGGCCTGTTGTGCAGATACAAGATTGATATCAATTTTTCTTGGATTTTCAATTGCCTTTGTGATTGCTGATTTGGTGATCTCATGGAAAACAATACGCTTTGTTTTATCTTCCTTCAACCCAAGGGCGGTGAATAAATGCCAGGAAATAGCTTCTCCTTCGCGGTCCTCATCAGACGCCAACCACACCATTTCTGCTTCTTTGGCCAGTTTTTTTAACTCAGCAACCAATTTCTTCTTGTCAGCGGAAATCTCGTATTGTGGCTCAAAACCATTTTCAATATCAACACTTAACTGGTTCTTATTCAAATCCATTACATGGCCGTAACTCGATTTAACAATGAAATCTTTTCCTAAAAATCCTTCAATGGTTTTGGCCTTAGCTGGAGATTCAACGATAACTAAATTCTTCGACATCAAAATCCCTTTCTTTATTATTGTTCATTAAATCTGAACAAAATCCGGTGTAAAAGTAAAACAATAAACCTGATAAAATGAAATCTGTACCATATCGGCTGATTTGGCAACAACAACAGCGATTTGATTTGATTGGATCAAACCATAAAATAAAGAAAAAATTGTAGAAGCGCAAAGATTGAGTAAATTTGTTGATCAAAATAATATACCTAGGCCAGGTGGGGCAGGGTTTGTTGGAAATTATCACCTTTATGACTGATGGTCAAATAGATATCAGCATCAATTCGATGCTAAACCGTGTTTTTTTTATGGCTATTGATCCTGTAGGGTTTCATATTAGGTTAGTTTCTTTGCGTATGACATTTAAATCTTTATTGAACTATAACATTTTACAATGATGAATCAAAAGAAAATTGCAGTGATTGGCTTGGGTTATGTTGGTTTACCGCTGGCTGTTGAATTTGGAAAAACACGCGATACGGTTGGTTTCGATATCAACAAAAAACGCATCAGAGAGCTAAAAGAAGGCCATGACCGCACCCTTGAAATTGAAGATGGTGACCTCCTCAAAGCAAAGCACCTGATCATCACTGAAAACCTGATCGATATTCAGGAATGTCAGTTTTTTTTAATTACCGTTCCAACGCCAATCGATAAGTTTAAACGCCCTGACCTCACTCCTTTGTATAAAGCTTCTGAGACGGTTGGGAAAGTGCTCAAAAAAGGGGATATTGTTATATATGAATCAACAGTTTATCCGGGAGCTACTGAGGAAGATTGTGTGCCGGTTCTTGAGAAACATAGTGGATTAAAATATAATGTTGATTTTTTCTGCGGTTATTCACCTGAGCGGATTAATCCGGGTGACAAAGTACATACGGTAACTAAAATCAGAAAAGTTACCTCTGGAAGCAATCCTGAAATTGCTGAAGAAGTTGATCAGTTATACAAGAGCATAATCGTTGCCGGAACTTTCAAAGCCAGTTCGATTCGTGTGGCAGAGGCTGCAAAAGTGATCGAAAACTCGCAACGCGATATCAATATTGCCTTTGTGAACGAGCTTGCTGTAATATTTAACCGTATGGGTATCGACACAATCGAAGTGCTGGAGGCGGCCGGAACCAAATGGAATTTTTTACCCTTCCGCCCGGGCCTGGTAGGTGGGCATTGTATTGGTGTTGATCCTTATTACCTTACCCACAAAGCCCAGGAGTTGGGTTATAATCCCGAAATTATTCTGGCTGGCCGCCGTTTGAACGATAATATGGGTATTCTGGTTGCCAATCAGGTCATTAAACTTATGATCAAAAAAGGCCACAAAATTGAAGGTGCACCGATACTTGTTTTGGGAATCACTTTTAAAGAAAACTGTCCGGATATACGTAATTCACGGGTAATTGATGTGATCAATGAACTTCATTCATTTGGTTGTGTTGTTGAAACTTACGATCCATGGGCCGATAAAGTTGATGTTAAGCATGAATATGGAACTGATATTTTTACTTCCTTAACGGAGCTTAAGGGGAAAAAATACGCCGCTATCGTAGCAGCAGTGGCTCATAAAGAGTTTGAAACAATCGACCTGGATAGTCTCATAGTGGCAAATGCTGTTGTATATGACATCAAAGCAATCTTACCGAAAGATAAAATTGACGCCCGTTTATAAAGCATCGAAGCAGGGATAAACTTGTCTTTTCAATAGAATCCGACTTAATTATACTTCAATGGACCGGATGCCAATTTGATAAGCATGTCCGGTTGTTTAGCGATTATCTGTTAAAATCAGGTTAAATAATTTTCTCTTTTTTTAATCCACAATAGTTTGTGAATAACTACCTTCGTGTAAGCAAGCTGAGTTCACTTAACAATGCTTATTTTTAACAATTCAAAAATCAGTGCATGAGGATTTACGAACGCGTAGCCATTGTTTTTATTATCAATTATTTGATTTTCAATTCATTGATATTCGCGCAAACACGGGTTGGAAGTAAAATTGAAGATTTTACAATCACGATTACTTTTGCTCAGGTTCCTGTTAATGGTCCTCAGGTTTACAAAGCCCCGCTAAAATACAACAAAGATTTTGCATTGATTCTGCAAATGGACGATGGTGATCCTGCAATCCATGATCAGGTGATGCCATTTTTTAAAGGGCAAGATGGAAATCCTGGTTTGTTTTTCAATGAACGCCCCGGTGGAACCAGTCAGCCTTTCAAAATGGACGCTTCTTATTATTCCTTAAACAGTGCTGGTGAAGATTTACATGCCTATGTTGATGGTTTTTTGCATTGGGACAATCTCATCAATCTTTGGGCAGGTGAATTTGGTTTGATAAGCCGCGGACTAACCAACCCGCCAACAACGGATGTGTCGCTTGAAGTACAACGGAATGCGAGCTATACAAAACGAAAAACTTTCAGTGGAACCATTCCCGATGGCGCCGAAATGAACGTATATGTTATTCCTCCGGATGCACCCGATCAATTAAGTGAAGCCAAAGCGAGAAATTTAGCCGTATTTAATAGTAGCGCCACCACCATTGCCAATCCGGCACTGGTTGAAAACCTTCCGACAATTGCAGGAGTTGAATTAGCCCGTGAAAATATTACCAATAATCTGTTTGAGCAGGTAAATACCGTCGCCAGCCAGTGTGATGACGCCCATCACTATATAGCAACGTATTTTAATCATGGATTTGACAATGGTGAAATCTCATTTGACTCTTTTAAAAGCCAGATGAATCAAATCGCAATTGCTTACGGGCGAGACGGGAATAATTCTATTTGGTCTGGCTCTGCAACTGAAGTTTTTGAATATCTGAGAATTAAAGAATTGGTAACCGTTAATTCCACCCTGAATGACAACATATTAACCCTCACTTTCTCTGGAAATAATATACCCGATAATTTCAGGTTTTATGCATTGACCATTGTAGTTGTCGGCGAATCGAATATCGTGGAAATGCTGGTTGACGAACCAGATGGTTTGTCATCCTATCAGTTTTCAAGCAAAGATGCATTGATCAATATGAAGTGGAGCGGATATATTGATCAGGATAATTTGGTTCGTGCAGAAACTCAGGTTACACTTGCCGAAACTGAAACCACAGCCGCCAATGCACTGGTCGCAATGGATTTTGTGCAAATGTTACCTGATGGTGAACCAAAACAATTATTGACAGACCGTCTTTGTTCCTTAAGTGGAATTGATTATGAACCTGGGTTTTGCCCCCAAACTACATTTCTTGGCTCTGATACCACCTTATGTTTTAACGACACACTTGTTTTGCAGGCTCCTGAATCAGCCTCCTATTTATGGAGCACTGATGAAACAACACAAAGTATAGAATTCCCCGCTGTCGAAACAACCGAAATCTGGGTCCAGATTACCAACGGAAATAACATAGCATCAGACACAATTGTGTTGACAGTAAATCAACTGCCTGAGGTTATCATTACACCTGATACCGCTACAATTACCAATCCTGGTGATGAACTGGTTTTGGTGGCTTCTGGTGCGGTATCCTATCTTTGGTCGAACGACAGCACGACAGCTGAAATAACTGTAATTCCATTACTACCGACTGATTATACTGTTACCGGCACATCCGCTGACGGTTGTATAAACAATGCCACTGCACATATAAATGTACAATACACTACTGAACTTAAATTCAGTTTCGATACTGTCTGTCAAGGTGATACCACCCATCTGATTGCTATGATAACCACCAACGATTCGATACTTATTTCGGAATGGGACAGTGATGGTAATGGCTTGTTCAATGATGGAACCGGCGATTCATTGAATATTGTTTTTGAAAACGCTGATGATCATCTGGTTGGTTTAAGGATTAAAACATACAGTGGGAAAATTCATATCATTTATAATAAAGTAACTGTTGCTGACTTTCCTCAGGCTGCCTTTACATTTAAAAATACCTGTGAAGGAGAAACAATACTATTTACCGATAATTCAAGTGTTCAGATGGGCAGTATTAATAGTTGGGCATGGGATTTTGGCGATGGGAACAGTTCAACGGAGCAAAATCCAAATTATTTTTATGAAACTGTTGACAATTATGACGTTAAGCTAATAGCAACTTCGAGTTACGGCTGCTCTGATACCCTTAAAAAAAGTCTAAGTATTAAAACCAGTCCTCCGTTGGACCTTCGTTTACTTGATGGTACAACCGTTGCATCAGAGCAGATCATGGAAATGGCGACGGGCAGCAACCTTACTTTTGAAGTGGTTAGTATTTATGATAGTCTAGAGTGGTCAGGCGGTGTAAAAACTGAAACATTCAACGTAATCAATGCCGGATATTTTTCAGTGGTTGTCTATGATTATGGGTGTAATAACAGCCGTTTTTTTACTGTAACCGAAACAGGCAATCCCGTCAATCCTACCGTCGGAATAATGAATTTACTGACTCCAAATGGCGATGGGTTTAATGATGTTTGGCTTATTGAAGACCTGAATTTAATTAGTCCGGCAAAAGTTGCCATCTATGCGCGCTCCGGTAAAAGTGTTTATGAATCAAATGCGTATGATAATACATGGAATGGTTATTACAATAGTAACCCTTTACCCGAAGGAAGTTATTTTTATGTAATTGAAGGAGCAACAGGAACAGTATTAAAAGGAACAATCAGCATTATACGATAATGAGAAACCATAAAATATTACTGCTGATATTGTTACTTCTGCCCGGAAGCCAACTCCTTTTTGCCCAGCAGTTTCCATTGAGTTCGCATTATATTTTTAACAACTATTCACTCGACCCTGGTTTTGCCGGTATTCATGCAAACGGCGAAGCTTTCTTCAATTATCGCAAAGACTGGGCATCAATCAATGGCAGCCCGACTACAATCAGAGCAAACGGATTTGGCATGATTCGTCCTCAAATGTATCTCGGAGGCGAGTTACTTAACGATAAAACTGACATATTCAATCGGTTCAGGGCAAAACTGAATTACACATACAGCTTGCAACTTGCAGACATACAATATCTTAATTTCTCTGTTTGGGGAAGCTTATTCCAGAGTTCCATTAATTTGGACGCTATTAATGCCGATCCCGATGATCCTGTTTTTAAAGATAAAAGCAAATTAAACTCCACGAACCTGAATGCTGGTTTTAGTTTGGTGTATAACCGGAATAGTTTTACGGTTGGCTTCGCCATGCCAACCCTGTTCCGAACAAAAGACGCCTACTTAAATGAGGCAAGCGGTAATTTTTCATTTGAAAAGGAAATGATGTTTCATATTTCTGACAGGTTTGCGTTGAATTCAGACTGGCAATTGCAGCCTTTCTTCGTATGGAGCCGCACCAATAATATGCCTTCAGTGATTGATCTCTCAGCGACCGTATTCTACATTGAAAAATACTGGTTTTCCTTGTTATATAGGAACAGCGCATTATTGGCAGTTGGTGTCGGAGGTGAGTTATATAAAGGATTATCGATGGCCTATACCTATGAAATTGGATTAGGAGGAATCAATAGTCGTTCGGGTGGGGCCCATGAAATCAGTATCGGGTTCCGTTTTGGTGAAAAGGAAGAAGGTTCGGGTAAACATATCAAAAGTAAAAAATCTAACTTTTCGGGAAGGTCTGGTCGAATTTACCCACAACCCACCGAATTTGAATACAGGAGGACCAAATAATGATGAAAGCAATATGTAAACTGGTTTTCATTGTTTCAATAATAGTCATTGGTGTTTCCGGACTTAACCAGCCATTAATTGCCCAAACACCACCAGCTGATCCTGGAGTATCCATGGTTATGGTCACTTTCAATCAGGCTCCAAACGTATGGACTGTCGAAAAAGCACCATTAAGATATAATAAAACTTTTGCCGTTAGTTTTCATAACGATGATGGCATCAGTGATATTTATACCGAGGGGTTCCCTTTCTTTACCGGTATTCAGGTTGGAAACACCAATTACCCGGGTTTGTTTTATACCGATGGTTGTGGGCACGATGTTTCCTTCAAATTAAGTTCAAACCTGTTTTCGTTTAACGGTGAAAACGGACCGGATATGCATACACCGGGAAACGGCTATGGTGTTGTATCGTGGCCTCAACTGGAAATTATGTATAATAATAATTGTGGAATATACAACCATGGTATATCAGGTGATGCCAGTTCAGGAAATGCATATATGAACTATTCCATCAAAAGAAACGAGAGTTATATCCGCAGACAATTACACACCACTACACCAGGTGGTGTTCAAACAAGAATTTTTGTAAACCCAAATGGCAATACTGCCTATTCACCAGTAGCCTTTAATTTGGGATACTTTACTGCTTTCAACCAAAGTGTACAAGGTGTTATCGGAAACAATGGCGGTGATGTAAATACATACCCTAACTGGCTGATACCAATAGATTTATATCGACTGCTAGGTGAGAGTACCAATGTTCAGCAATTGGCTGATGATATGTTTGCCAACAGCATCAATGGGGCCAATTATTGGGCGCCAATTTTCACCCATTCCATTGTAAGTCAGTATCCTTTGGCTGATTTTCATGCTGATTTTAACTATATTGCAAACACTTACGGCCGTGATGGTCTCGACAATGTGTGGGTTGCTTCGGAAGAAGAAATAATCAGTTACCTGCGCGTGAAAGAGGCCACAATCCTTGATTATAATTTGATTGGAAACAATCTGGTTATTCTCCTTAGCGGCTCAATCCCTTCAGATATGCGGTTCTATCCCTTGAGTTTATTAATCAATGCAGATGCTACCATCACAAATATCACAATCACCGGTGGAACAAACACTTTTAACGGAATCGGACAGACTTCCTCGCTCATCAATCTGGAGTGGAATGGTAAATATGTTGTTGATAGTGTCGAACTTGCTGATACCTATGTAACCATAGCCGAACAAACGCAAACTCTGTACGATTGCTGGATCGCCATGGATTATGTCTATATGGTTGCCCCCGGTCCTGATAGAACACTCTTACGAGACAGGTTATGTGCCATTGATGGAGTGACATACGACCCCGGATTTTGTCAACCCTGCGATTTCACCATAGGCAATGATACTGCTATTTGCCTGAATGATTGCATCGATCTTTCGGCTCCTTTTGCTGCAGGGAATACATATTTATGGAGTGAAGGAAGCACGACTCAAACAATAAATGTATGTCCAACTGAATTAACGGATTATTGGGTTCGCCTCACAACCTCTGATGGTTGTATTGCCTATGATACTATTCAGGTAAATGTATTACCAGTTCCTGTTATTGATTTGGGAGCAAATGATACGATTTGTCTGAATGAATGTATTGATATCACGGCTCCTTTTGCCGAAGGAAATACATATTTATGGAGCAATGACAGCACCACCCAAACCATTTCAGTTTGCCCGTTAGCCTTGACAGAATATTGGGTGCAGGTGACCAGCCCAAACGGTTGTGTAGCTTCAGACACAATACAGATCAATGTGCTACCTTCTCCGATTCTTGATCTGGGAAACGATGTAACTATCTGCCTGAATGATTGTATCGACATCACAGCTCCATTTGCTGAAGGATATACTTATTTATGGAGTAATGATAGCACCACCCAAACCATTTCAGTTTGTCCGGCAGACACCACAACGTATTGGCTTAGGTTGACAAACACAGATGGATGTAGTGCATCAGATACCATTCAGGTAAATACTTTGCCATTGCCGGTTTTTGATTTAGGCCCTGACCAACAAATTTGTTTGGGAGATACGGCTATTCTATCTGGTCCGGATAATGACAATTACACCTACAAATGGTTTGCAAATAACAACCTCCTACAAAATGAATCGGGCGTTCAATTATCCTATATTACAAATGATACGGTGTTAATCCGGCTTGAAGTATTGGATCAGAATGGTTGTATGTTCGCTGATTCGTCATGGGTTTTTGCATTGGAACTTCCGCTGATTCAGGTAACTCCTGCAACTGCATCCCTGTGTTTTGGCGAATCAGTTTCTTTGCAGATTACAGCACAAAATGCTACAGGGTTCAGCTGGTGGGATGGAAGTACTGCGCAGACACGAGTTTTCCAACCAACGCAATCAAACTTTACATATCGGCTATGGGCCATGGCCATAAACGGTTTTGGATGCCACCAATATGATACAGCGGTAATTCAGGTATTTGATAATCCAAGTTTTCAACTTTCCGTGAGTCAGGGAAACGACACCATTTGTGTCGAAGAGTCATTAACGCTGAAAGTAAGTCTTACAAGTGCGGTCCCAATTCAATCCCTGATCTGGAACGAAACTGATACAATTGAAAATGTAACCGGAACAGATCACTTCAAAACGATTTCACCAACGCAAAGCAGTTGGTATACTGTTAAAATCGTTAGCAATAATGATTGTATCGATCAGGATAGTATTTATATTCGTGTTGTTCCGTTACCCGTGATGACTATCACGGATGACAAAGAAATTTGTTTTGGCGAATCTGTTACAATTGAAGCAACAGGTGGTCAGAGTTGTGCCTGGTATGTTGAAGGTGCTTTAATATCAGATGTGTATTCATTCATAAAAACTCCATTAATAACAACAACCTATGTAGCCGTGATTACAGGAGAAGGTGCTATTCCCTGTATTTCAACTGATAGTGTTACAATTTTTGTTCATCCCAAACCTATTGTAATCCCCAGTATCGCCGATACCAGTATTTGTGCAGGATCCGATCTTGTTATTTCAGCCTCCGGGGCAGTGAATTATTTGTGGTCCGACGCACAAACAGGCGATACCATTCACGTTTCGCCAATCGAATCAACGCTGTATGAGGTTATTGGAGCAACCGATTATGGTTGCAGTGATACAGCGCAAACACAGGTTACCGTTTTTCCAGTGCAGGAAGTTTCATTTAGCGGATTATTGCCCGTGTATTGCCTGAACGATTCGCCATCCCAACTAACAGGTATTCCTCCAGGAGGTCTTTTCTCAGGCCCCGGCACGATTGCCGGCCGGTTTAATCCTTCAATTGCAGGGGATGGAATACATTTGATTACCTATTCACTTACGGATGAAAACAACTGTACATCGAGTTATTCATTGGAAACACGAGTTTTTGGAGGAGTGGCACAAATAGATCTGGGTCCGGACAGTACCATCTGCCCGAACGATTTCGTATTACTTGATGCTGGCATAGGATTTACCGAATATTTTTGGTCAAATGGTCAAACCACACAAACAGCCATCATTTCAGGAACAGATTATCCGGCTGGTACAAGTCGCGATATTTCGGTGGTGGGTGTTTTAAATGGGTGCACCGCTTCAGGTTCGATGACACTTACCATCAGGAATGATTGTTTTGATGACATTAACGACCATCCAGAAGCAAAGGGTATCTCTATTGTACCAAATCCAAACGATGGAGCATTTAAACTTAAATTTTCCAAATTGGCACAAGCTGAAAAACTTGTTATTTCGACAATTGGAGGCATCAATATTTACACATACCGTTTTCCATTAAACTCACAAATACCTGAAGAAATGAATATTCAACTTCCGGGTATTTTGAACGGCGTATTTATTGTTACTTTCCAAACGCATACAGCTGTTTACACATCAAAACTTATTATCAGGTAATTTTTAAAGCACTTCCTGATATTAATTCTACTTTTGCAATCAAAACTACAATCTTCATGACAAAAATTCTTGGAATCGGCAACGCATTGGTTGATCAATTAATTCTAATTGATAATGATCATGTTTTGAGTGAGTTATCACTCCCAAAAGGAAGTATGCAATTGGTTGATTCCGATACGTCCTTTAAAGTGGGTGAAGCCACTGCACATTTTGTTTCATCCATGGCATCAGGTGGCTCAGCAGCAAACACTATCCGTGGATTGGCAAAACTTGGCACCCATGCATCTTTTATCGGGCATGTTGGTGATGACAGTGTCGGGAATTTTTTTAATGATGACCTCATCGAGAGTGGTGTTATTCCGCTGCTATTTCGCAGTAAAACACCAAGCGGAATTGCAAAGGCATTGGTGACTCCCGATGGTGAACGAACTTTTGCCACTTTTCTGGGGGCTGCTGTTGAACTCAGTGAGGCGCACCTAGACACGGAAATATTCAGTGGTTATGATATTCTGTACATAGAGGGGTATCTGGTCTTCAATTCTCCACTATTTCTGAAAGCGCTTGAGTTGGCCAAAAAAGCCGGATTAAAAATTGCCCTCGATCTGGCCAGTTATAATGTTGTAGAAGCCAATAAAGACCTTCTCAACAAGGTAATTACCGAATACGTCGATATCGTTTTTGCCAATGAAGAAGAAGCAAAAGCACTCACAGGACTCGATCCGCAGGAAGCCCTTTTAAAACTTGCCGAACAATGCGACTACGCAATTGTTAAAATCGGAGCAAAAGGATCCATTATTGCACATAAAGGCGAAATCACTTTGATCGAAGCTTTTCCAGCTACACCAACCGATACAACAGGAGCAGGAGATATGTATGCTGCCGGATTTTTACATGGTCTGGTAAATAACTGGAGTATCGAGAAATCGGGGAAAACCGGTTCCTTACTGGCGGCAAAAGTGATTAGTGTTGTTGGCGCAAAAATCGACAACAAACAATGGGAAGAGATTCACCAGATTATTGGCGACCTGTAACCCCAAAAATAGAATTCCGTTTTATTGTTACGCATGAATTTCTTTCAATGCGCTGGTTGTAAGTCGTATAAACCGGCTTATTCAACTTCATTATAAATAAGATTGACCTTATTTTCATTACGTCTAAATTTCTATTTTTGCATGGTAAAATTCTGTTATTCGTGTAATTAATGTAATTTTTTATGAAGATATTCCAAACAGATGAGATTAGAAATGTCGCCCTGATCGGAGCGGCAAAATCGGGGAAGACAACCCTTTCGGAGGGCATGTTATTCGAGGGAAAAATGATAACGCGTAAAGGATCAGTCGACGACAAGAACACTGTTTCAGATTATCGCCAAATTGAAATTGACCGTCATATTTCGGTAAATTCAACCTTGATGTATACCATATTCAACGACAAAAAAATAAATATATTAGATGCGCCAGGGTTCAGCGATTTCACTGGCGATATCGTATCAAGTGCAAGTGTAGCCGACACCGCTGTTTTTATGGTGAATGGCCAGGCAGGTGTGGAAGCAACTACCGAAAACGCCTGGAGACAGGCCGAAATCTGCGGAACACCCGTTGTGTTTTTTATCAATCATCTCGACCATCACAATGCAAATTTTGATGACTCAATCAGACAGTTGAAAGAATATTTCGGCGATAAGGTAACAATCATTCAATACCCGGTAAATGCCGGCGAAGGATTCGACAGCGTTATCAACCTGATTGATATGAAGATGCTGAAATATAAACAAGGTGGAGGAGCTCCCGAAGTTCTCGATATTCCTGCAAGTGAGTTGGATAAAGCAAAAAATCTTCACAAAATGCTTGTCGAAAACGCTGCTGAAGGCGATGAATCGCTGATGGAAAAATATTTCGAAAATGATGATTTAAGCATCGACGATACCCGGTTGGGCATCCGCCTCAGCATGACACAGCGAGGCATGTTTCCGGTGTTTTGCGGCGCCGCCAAACATGGTATCGGTATTACCCGACTCATGGATTTCATTGTGAACTCATGCCCTTGTCCCATTCATTCGAGGGGACGCAAAACAACATCCGGTAAGGAATTTAACTATAAGGCAACCGATCCGGCATCCATGTTTATTTTTAAAATTAGCAACGAGCAGCATTTGGGTGAAGTTTCCCATTTTAAAGTATACAGCGGCACCATTTCTGAAGGCCAAGACTTTATTAATCCAAGAACCGGAAACAAGGAACGTATTTCACAGTTATTCCTGGTGAACGGAAAAAATCGTGAAAAAGTTGAAAAGGTGATCGCCGGTGACATCGCCACCACCATCAAACTGAAAGAGGTCCGTACAAACGATTCACTCTTTGACGCTAAAGTTGCAGATGCACCATTTGAAGGAATTGTTTATCCAGAACCAGTATTCTCAACGGCCGTTAAAGCAGCCAGTTCAACTGATGACGAAAAATTAGGTAGTATCCTTCAGGAAATGCACCGCAACGATCCCACCATCATTGCAGGAATGTCACGCGAACTGCGTCAGCTGATTCTTCAATGCCAGGGAGAATATCATTTGAACACTATAAAATGGTATTTCGATCATCAATATAAATTAGATATAGAATTTTTCTCCCCTAAAATTCCTTATCGCGAAACAATCACAAAATCGGCAAAAGCAGACTATCGGCACAAAAAACAATCCGGTGGTTCGGGTCAGTTTGGTGAGGTGCATCTGATGGTTCAGCCGTATGTTGAAGGCTATAAAGACCCTACTGATTTCCCGATTCGCGGAAAAGAAGAACACAAACTTCCCTGGGGTGGTGTGTTGATTTTCAGCAACTGTATCGTTGGCGGATCGATTGATGCCAGATTCCTGCCCGCCATCCTGAAAGGGGTGATGGAACGCCTCGAAGAAGGCCCGCTCACAGGATCCTATGCGCGCGATATCATCGTATATGTGTATGATGGTAAAATGCACCCGGTTGATTCAAATGAATTATCCTTCAAATTGGCCGGTCGTCAGGCTTTCATTACTGCCTTTAAAAACGCCGGTCCGAAAATCATGGAACCCATTTATGACCTTTCGGTTCGCATGCCTGAAGATATGATGGGAGGTGTTATGACCGATTTACAAGGCCGTCGTGCTGTAATCATGGGAATGGATTCTGATGGTAAATATCAGATTATCAACGCTAAAGTTCCACTGGCCGAAATGGATAAATATTCTACCTCACTCAGCTCGATCACATCCGGCCGCGGTACTTTCAAAATGAAATATGCCGAGTATATGCAGGTACCAACTGATGTACAGGTGAAACTGCTTAAGGATTACGAAGAAAAACTCAAAGAAGAAGAATAGTCTGCTTTTTTGTATTCTCACAAACGGCCTTGAATCTCAGGGCCGTTTTTTTTGTTTTTAACTTTCAGAAATTAACAAGATCGGATCAATGAAAGTTTGATCGTAGGAGATTTTGCTTTTGAACATTGGTAAATTTCTCAGTCCTGATCACTTTTCAGGGTTCAATGCTGATGTCCGTTTTTAACAGATAACAATTCTGCAGGCTACTTTTGAACTCCAGGAACGGAAATGTATCCGAAATGATAGTTTCGTCCTAACAACACAAAATGATATCATAAAAAAAGCTGTACAAAAATTTGCACAGCTTTTTATTGTTTAGTTCGTTTTTCTGTTAATAAAACAAGATGCGATTATCAACAACTTCAGTGGCTTTTTCAATTGCTTTTACTACAGCATTGTTTGTTACCGCCTGCGAAATTGCGGTAGCTTTTTCTCCGGCTATCTGGTCATACGTGTCACGGTCAGCGGCTAAGACAATATCTTTCAACTGAATGTGATAGGCTGCACCTGTCCCTGCAATCGGGCCAGCTTCCTGCCCATTACTCAAAGCAAATATTTCACCAATTACCTTACTCTCTTGTCCGAAACCCTGCAATACACGACTGTCAAATGAAACATTGATATCCTGGGCAGTGGTTTTAAATTGTGAGGCCATTGCATTCATGTCTGTTGCGTATGCTTTCATTTGGTCAACCAACATTTCACCCTTTTTTACATTCATTACCTGGGTGCGAATCACATCTTTCACATCTTGCCATGGTGCAATGCCTTTGTCTGAACTTTTTGTCAGAACAGCAAGTACATACATATTATCCAAATCAAAGATTGTTGATACATCACCTACTTCTGTCTCTTTTGAAAAAGCCCAGCGAATGATCTGACGTGGATTTTCGATACCGGCAATTTTATTGGTGGAGGATTTTAAATTTGGAGCAACCTTTTTTGTTACACCTTCCTTTTCGATTGATTTATCAAACTCTGCACGACTTGAGCTACTTGTTGCAAACCTGCTGGCCTGGGCAAAAATATCCTGTGCCGTTTGTGTACTTGGTGTTACAAGACGGGTTATCGTTGCCAAACGAACTTTTTTTACAGGCTCTTTTTTACCGGTAACTTCTATCACATGGTAACCAAAAGATGTTTCAACAACACCAATGGTTCCAACAGCATTTGACAGAACGAACTGATTAAACTGAGGAACCATTTGTCCATCTTTGAACCAACCAAGATCACCCTTATTTTGTTTTGCACTTGGATCGTCAGAAAAAGCCTGTGCTAATTCAGTGAATTTTGATGCACTGCGTTTCACCTGACCTAATAAACTGTCAGCCAAACGCTGAGCAGCTTCTTTTGTTCTTGTTTGCTGGCTTCGGGCAGTTCCTTTGTATGAAATCAAAATATGGGTTGCTTTCAGTGAATCGGGACGCATGGCCACATCGGCCAAACGAACAAGTTTGTAGGAACCATTATCGAAATAAGGGCCATAGACAAATCCCTTTTCATTGTTGAACATAAGGCTCTCAATAGCCACGGGAACATCTTTCTGTCCTAACCAGGTACTGTCATAACGATTGTCAGAATTAGCATTAACGAAAGCGGCGACATTTGGGGTAACAGTGAATTCGTTCACCATATCCTTTACATAATCTTCTGCTTCTTTGCTATCTGCAGCTGAAGGTTTAATTTCAAAAACAACATAATCGATATCACGCAAGGCTTCGCGATCGTATGATTTCTTGTTTTTTTCGTAGTATTCTTTGTAATCATCATCAGTAAGTTTTACCAATGAATCAGCAATGGTACTATACTTCACGCCAACAAGCTTAACGTTTGCTTTATCATTTTTATCATGATAAGCCATTTTTGCCAATGCCTGAGGCAAATGATAGCTTTTAGAAACCAAAGATTGATATTTGGTTCTGAGCCTGTCATCTTTCACATATCGCTCAAAAGTAAGCCATTGATCGCGTTGTGCCTGAGGCAACTGATCTAATTGCTGGAGATAATTAAGAACTAAATTGCGGTCATAAACACCGGTTTCGGGGTTGGTGAAGTTCTGAATCACTGCCTGGTGAGGATTTGCTCCCTGAATTTGATCAAAAAGTTCTTCACTTGTAACAATTAAGCCAAGTTCTTCATATTCTTTTCCCATTAAATATTTCTCCAGAATCTGATTCCAGGTATTGTCACGAACTCGAAAAAGGTCATCCTGTGTAAGTGCATCCGACTGCTTCTGTCGTTTTGTTCCTTCAACATTTTCATCAAATAATTTGTTGAAGTCCTGAATACTCACTTCTTCGCCATCGACAACACCAATATGAACTGGATTTTGCCTGTTACGCTTGGTAAAGTCTCCCAGGATGAAGGCAGCTAGCGCCACACCGATTATTATTACCAACAATCCGGATTGTTTTCTGATTTTTCCAATAACGGCCATAATTTATCTTTCTTTTTAAAATAGGGTGCAAATGTACAAAGGATATTTTAAGTATTAAAATAATTTAAGCATTAAAACAGATGTGACAACTCATGAATTAATTGTTAGAATATCAATAATTTACGAGTTGATAACTTCTGAATAAAATGACTGATGGTTTATTTTACACGAATGAATGGGGTTTTTGTTACTAAAAGATCATGTATCGAGTAGTTTGATTCTTACTTCCTCAATTCTATTCTCCTTTGCTTTAGTAACTCTAATTTTATATTTATCATAAAGAATTTCCTCTCCCAGATCGGGAATACTTTCATGAATATGCAGGATGAAGCCCGCCAGTGTCTCATAATCATCCGATTCAGGGAAATCAAATTTGTAGGTTTCGTTCAGATAATCGAGTTCCAACCGCGTTGAAAAGCGAAACTCAGTCTCTGAAATCTGTTCTTCAATGGTCTCCTCCTCGTCAAATTCATCGTCAATTTCACCAAATATTTCCTCAATGATATCTTCGATGGTGACAATCCCCGAAGTGCCCCCGAATTCGTCCACCACAACAGCGATACCCTGCCTTGACTGGATTAACCTGCTCAGTAAGGTGTTGGCAGGAAAGGTTTCGGGGTAGACTTCTATTGTTCTTAAAACATCGCTGATTGTTTTCGGCTTGCGAAACATATCATACGAGTGAACGTATCCAATAATATTATCAATATTCTGTTGATAAACCAGAATTTTCGAATGCATCGTCTCATCAAAACGTTTTAATAATTCACCAACTTCTGTATCTATAGTGATTGCCTCAAGTTCGGTGCGGGGAACCATGCATTCACGTAATTTCACAAAGCGAAAATCGATGGCATTCTGAAACAACTGAATATCATGATGAATTTGCTCCTTTGTTTCTTCCTGAGGTGAATACTCTTTCACGTATTCATTTAAATCGAGCGAGCTGAATTCATATTCGTCATGGCTCAATTCGATCCGGAATAAATACTTCAAAATAAATTCAATGATACCAATATAAATAAATACGAGCGGAAACAAGAGGTAATAAATGATCCAGATTGGAACGGCCAGTGTACTCAAAATTCCATTCGGATTAAACCTGAATAGTATTTTCGGGATAAACTCACCAGCAATTAATATAAGTATTGTGGATAGTATGGTTTGGGTGAACAGCACCGAAAACTCAGAATTTAATCCATGAGGTAACCAGCCTGAAATCCAGGGTTCGAGTATTGTTGCCATCGCAATACCATATACAACAAGTGCTATGTTATTTCCGAGGAGCAGGGCACCGATAAACTTTCCCGGTTTCTTGTAAAATTTATTTAAAAGATGCGCTGAAAATCTGTTTCTTTTGAGTTCCAGTTCTATACGCAATCGATTCGATGTGGCAAAAGCGATCTCTACTCCGGAGAAAAATCCGGAAAAAACAAGGGTAATTGGTATTAATATCCAGTTATTCAATGATTTATGCTAAATATTTATTGTAATATTTTTTTGTAAATATAATCAAATGTAATTATTGTAGGTCAATTCGGAACCAGGGTTGCCTTTGCCACTAGTTGTCCTCTTCGTCAAATTCGATTGTAGCACGCACATTATGTATCGTTCTTTTATCGAATCCTTCGTTGGCGGTAAGACTGTCGCCAAAAATCACTTTATCGGGGGAAGTAATCTTTACAAACGCATGTGTAAAGATTATTTTTCTTTTTTGGTCCCAAAACAATGATTCCGTATTCAATTTTTCAAGCGTAGAAAAGTTCTCTACTTCAACATCATTACGTGCAATCATTAGCTTTGTTTTTTCATAACTGATACCGTAATTGGCTCTAATTCTTGAACTTGGCTTGTTCAAGGTATCATAAAAAAAAGCCTCAAATCCTTCAGGAAACTCTGTATATACATCCTTTCCCTCGAACCTTTTCATTATGGGTGCTGTTAATCTGATTTTCACATTTCCCGAATCAGACCGTATGAAAACAATGTTTTTCGCGCTGACGCTTTCAAGCGTGTCTGCCTGCGTTACCTCCTTAACAACCGTGATTGAGTTCTCGCATGAAAAAAGCATCACAAACAGAAAACCTGTTGAGATGATTGTAATTATTCTATGAAATTCTTTTGTTCCCAAGTTGAAAATTATTTAGCTGCTCTGATAATCGTTTGTTCGGTAAACCAGCACTCAACAGTATATGATCCGCCAACTTTGTAATTGTTGAATAATATAGTTTCTTTTGTTGGAAAACTGGCTGAATAGGATGCAATTAGTTCATTAACCACATTGGCAACTGAAGGATCCACTTTGCCTGCTTTGACAAATTTATCTACCGCCGCCCAATAAGTTGCCTTACTACTAAAGTCGTCAGTGCCACAGTCAGTTGCACTTGCAGCATACAGATTTCCAATTGTAATAAATGGTTCACCATCATTCGGGTTAAGCGCTATCGCCTTCAGGGCCATCTGCTTTGAACTAGGATAGTTTTTGAGTGTGCGATAAATCTCCGACATTTTTTTATATGATGTCTGGGATATGTTCAAAACAGTGGAATTGGAAGCCATTTCAAAAAAAGGCAGGGATTCACTAAGCCTTTCATCTTTAAGCATCAATTGACCAATATTATACGCTGATTCAGGACTTGGCTCCAGTGTATGCAGGTTCATGCATGTTGCAACGTACAATGAATCAGACTGGCAATTACAGCGACTGAGTATTGCTGTTATTTTTCTGAGCAATGCTATATCATCCGGTGTTTTTAGCAATCGGTTCTTATACATACGCGTCAAAACCCCGCAGGAAGCAAAGGGTTCAAATGTTGCATCGATATTCTCTTTGAAATTTTTATAAATTTCAACCGATTGTGTGTTTCCGTTTTTAAGGGATTGGGTATTGATATTATGGTCGAGTAGTTGCATCACCTTTTCATAAACATCAACAATAAAAGTACTGTCAACCTTACCATTACGGGCCATTTTAATGACGGATCGCAAGTAATAAACCATCACGGTTCCATCCGTATTACCACCTTCCAACTCAACCGATTTGTGAAGAAATTCAAAAGCCTCTTCATAACGGTCTTCGTTATATGTCAACAGGTCAATTCCTTTTCTCCCCAAAATTGCACCTTCCTGCGGTTTTTCGAAATGATTTGGGAAATATTTTATTTGCTGGTCATATACATACATCAGTGTATCGAGATACTGTTCTCTTACAACAGGATTCGCTTCATTTTCAATACTGTACTGTATTAGTTTTACACCGTCAATATATGTATTTTCATTTGCAGCCGGACAGTTGTTAAACACCCATTTCCATGGCTCAACTATTTGGTTGATGGATGTAGTTGAGTAATCAGTGTCTTTCCATTGTTTAAAAAGCGCACGGTACAAAGAGATATTTGTCAAACAGGCAACACTGTCATTACCATATTCCGATTGTGTAGGAAGGGGTTTTCCATCAGGCAATCCGTCATTTGCGAAAGTTGATGCTTCAACGGCAGTTGTGATGAGCATAGCTGCGATGAGAAAAAATCTAACTTTCATTTTCAATTTATTGCTTTCCTGGATCAATCATATTTTCGTTTCACAAACCAACGTTCATAAAGGGAAACCCCCATTGTGAAATTGATGAAATTTTCCTGAATCAGGTTATAAGCAGTCGTGCCTTTTTTTCCAACCTCAACACTTAAATCAATCGTAGTTAACGTGCGTGGTAATGGCAATCCCATTCCAAAACTCACCCCAAATTCATTGATGGGTTGTCCGTTTATCTGTAAATAGGTTTGATTATAGCGAAATCCAGCCCGATAAGTTACTCGTTTCCAATAACCTGAAATGGAAGTGAAATTGGGTGTATACTGCCCTCCCACTGCAACATTCCACGCATCAATCAGTGAATCATTTACACCAAAAGCAGTAAAGTTCTTCCAGTTTTGCCAATTTGCATCTATCCCAACCAACCAACTGTCTTTCTTTTCGAAAACTGCGCCGATACCAGCACTTGGGGGCAGAACGATTTTTCCTTTTACACTGGGCGAATAAATGATTGTATCCAGCACGTATTCAATATTTCCATCGACACCTCCGAACATCGATTTAAGCAAATAATCTTGTTTTACATCAAGCTTGATCTTCTGACTAAAAACCGCACCCAAACTCAACTGGTAATTGTTGCCAAGGTCTTTTTTGTAAAGCAACCCATAATCAAAAATAAAATCGTTGGCCTGTGTGCGCACTGCGGCCATGGTGTTGGCATATAAACTTGAGTCAGGAAAATAAATCAGTGCGCTTGACGAGTAACGTCCGAAAACATAGGTGATGTTTGCTCCGATGCTAAAGTTCTTATTTAAAGCAAATGAATTCCCAATAAAAACCTGATTTAAACCGCCTTCTCCGGCAAAGGCTTTATTATAGCTGCCGATTTCATTATTTTCATAAGGGATTACTACATTATACCCAACCTCGCTGTAAGGAAGCAAGCCAATAGCACTATGCCATCTTTTGGTAACCGGAAAACCTAGTGAGAAATAATTCAAGGTTGCATTTGTTCCTATTTCTGTTTGGGTTGATGTTTTAAAAACAACCCTGCTGGCATTAAGACCTGCATCGAAAAGGAATGACAAGGAATCGAATCCGGAATATGAGGCGGGATTTGAGGGGTTTACAAATCGGTTTGAACTGATGGCATTAGCAATACCTCCCATGGCCTTCAACCGTGAATTAACGCTCTTACTTTCGAGCTGGCCTATACCAAATCTGGAATAAGGCGAACTAATTCCCGTTTGTGCTGATGCGAACTGAACCACAAAAAGCAACAAGATGACACTTAAAATTCTTTTCAAGTTATTGTATATCATTAAAGTCTAAGATAACTTTCAAGCCTTCCAACACAAGATTTGAGGCTGCAAAGATGCTACAATTAAACTTTTTATCAAAATATTTATTGTCGCCCCCGCCGATGAATACTGTTAAATCTTTATAATTTCCCGAAAACGCTTCAATTATTCCATCTATTTCAGCCTGAATTCCATGTCTTACTCCCGATTGAAGTGAGGTGGTTGTACTTTTGCCAATGAGCGGAACTGATGGCCCGTGTTCCACCAAAGGTAACTTGCCGGTAAAGGTGTGCATGGCGCGGTAACGCATATTCACGCCGGGACTTATCATTCCACCAACATATTTACCATCGGCCTGCAACAAATCATAGGTGATGCAGGTTCCCATATCTATTACCAGCACATTCTGTTGTGGAAAACGGTCGAAAGCGGCTGCAACAGCTGCAATGCGGTCGCGACCCAATGTTTCAGGGGTTTCGTAATCAATCGTAAATGGCAGCGGGGTATTATGATCAAGCATTATCAGTGTTGGAACCTGCCCAAGCAGGTCAAACAATTCAGCCGGTACTTCACGTACCGAACTAATAATCGCACTTTTAACAGGTGAATACTTTTTGATGAAATCACCAAATAGAGGGATCTCATTCAGCCCGAAACGAATAAAATCGCGCTGCGCTGACTGATTGTACATAGCAGCTTTTACGAATGTATTGCCAATATCAACACAAATCTTCATTTTGAATATTTCATTAAACGATGCAAAGTTACTGATAATGAGGCATAACAGATAAATAAATAAAAAATGTTTTTGAAGTGTAAATAATTCTATTAATTTTGCACTTCCAAAAAAGTTGGCATCATAGCTCAGTTGGTAGAGCGTCGGACTGAAAATCCGTGCGTCCCTGGTTCAAGTCCGGGTGATGCCACACCAAAAAGCCCTTGCAAAAGGGCTTTTTTCGTTTATAGCTTTTAAGGTTAAAAGCAAACTTCAATATGTTAAAAACCTGAAGAAACAAGGAAACTGCGATACGCAGGATGTATTAACTTCTCAATCGAAAACATCTAGGGTGTTTCTTTTCTATTACTGTTTTTAGTAGTTAACGCATGAGAAATCAGCATATCAGCAGTTTTTCCTTTTTTTCAATATTAATTTAATCCCTCCCGCACTATTTTGCATTAACTCTAAACAACCGTTTGCGCTTTGATGTTGGGCCAAAATTTCGAAATTTTCTGCTTTGATAGGTTACTGTGAATTATCTTTGCCAATAATTGAAACTTAAAATATAGAATGAAAAGAGCATTAATAGTAACCGGTGGGGGCGATTGCCCCGGACTCAATGCGGTTATTAGAGCAATAGTGAAACGCGCAGCGCAGGAAAAAGACTGGGAGATTTTAGGTAGTATTCAAGCGTTCAATGGCGTGCTTTGGGAACCAAGTGAATTGAAATTATTGACTCCTGAAGTAGTAAAAGGTATTCATTTTCAAGGAGGCACAATCATTGAAACCACCAATAAAGGCGGCCCGTTCGCGTGGCCTGTCAAAAATAAGGATGGTTCATACAGCGCCGTTGATCGTTCAGATGAAATGATCCGAAAAATCCAATATTTGGGTATTGATGCAGTCATCAGTATCGGTGGAGATGGCTCGCAAAGAATCTCACAAGCCCTGTACGAAAAAGGACTGAATATTATTGGTGTACCTAAAACCATTGACAACGATTTATCGACCACTGACTCAACTTTTGGTTTTCAGACGGCCGTGGAAATTGCTACTGAAGCAGTCGATAAATTAGTTACAACAGCAGCAAGTCATAACCGTGTTTTTGTTCTCGAAGTGATGGGACGATATGCTGGCTGGATAGGATTAAACGCCGCTGTTGCTGGTGGCGCCGAGGTCTGCCTGATACCTGAGTTTCCCTACGACATAAATATCGTTAAAGCAAAACTCGAAGCCCGGTTTACGCGTGGACGCGGTTTTGCTGTAGTGGTTGTTTCGGAGGGCGCCAGCCAGATGGGCGGAGGATTATCTATCGAAGAAAACGATGAAATCGGTTATGAGAACCTGCGTTTGGGAGGTGCAGGAAGTGCATTGATCAAACAGCTGAAAGCAGCTGGTTTTGAGCCTGATATGCGCGAAACAGTGTTGGGACATTTGCAACGCGGAGGTGTGCCAATCGCATATGACCGCGTCCTTTCGGCACAGTTTGGAGTGAAAGCCTTTGAAATGGCCATGGAAGGCGATTTTGGCAAAATGGTAGCGTATCGTCATCCTAAATTTATTTCTGTTCCATTAATCGAGGCCATTGCCGAACCCAATCATGTCACCTTAGACAATGCCCTTGTAAAAACGGCCAACGGACTTGGAATCTCTCTTGGAATAGAATTGCCTAAAGAATAAATACTGTGATGCGGATTCAGATTGTTCCAACCGCAACACATTGTAAATCTGTTGATTTCAAAAACAAGACGGTTGTCATTATTGATGTATTGCGTGCAAGCTCAGTAATGACAACTGCTTTGTTTAACGGGGCAAAAGCCATATTAGCTATTAGTTCACCTGAACTTGCCCTGGCAGCGTTTAATAATTACAATACGGGCGAAGCATTGCTCTGTGGCGAAAGAAATGCCATACGTATCGAAGGTTTTGATCTGGGAAATTCACCACGGGAATTTACAAGACAACGTATTCAGGACAAAGTAATTATCCTGACAACCAGCAACGGAACAGTAGCCATTAATCAGGCAATGGAAGCGAAGGAATTATTCGTTGCATCTTTCCTTAATATAAGCTCAATTGCAAATCACCTCACCCATAAAACCAAAGAACTGGTCATCCTTTGCTCAGGAACCAATGGTGATTTTTCGATGGATGATGGTTTATGTGCCGGAATGCTTATCAGCCTTTTGTCACAAACCAACAAAATTGAAACGGATGATTCAGGTATTATACTTAAGGCATTTTACGAAGCAAATGAATCAGATATTTATGCAGGCCTCAGCAATTGCAGACATCTCAATTATCTGATTGACAATGGTTTTGAAAAAGATGTTTTGTTTTGTCTGCGGGTTGATGTGTATAATGTTGTGCCAAGGCTTTCGGGAAAACTTATTGTAGCCTCCTGATCTTTCTTTATCCCTTTATTTCGAGGGTTCAGTCCATCTGTATAGCGGATTATCTACCTTTGCTCAAAGAAAATGAAGCAAACTGTTTTCAATATAAATATTTGTTATGAAAGTCAAAATTATCTGGGGATCATTGTCAATCATCATTATTCTGTCGGCATGTCTGTTAGTTTATAAATCTGTATATCAACCAGATAATAGAACAGCATATGAACGGTTTTTACTCGAGTCATACAAAGATTTCCCAAGCCCCGAAACAGATCTGAAACAAATTCCAAAAGCTGACCGGCCCGATATGGCAGCGCTTCAGAATTACTACCAGACACTTGATCCAGATTTGGGTTATGTGCCCCGAAAAAGGCAATACGAGGCGTATTTGCAAACCAGGTCGATTGAATCAACTTCAGACAGAAGCGAATCGATTTTCTGGGAAGGGACGAGTGCCAATATGGGTGGACGTACACGGGCTATGATGTTCGATCCAAACGATGAAAGTCACAAAAAAGTGTGGGTGGCCGGTGTAACCGGCGGAATATGGTACTCTTACGATATAACAGATGTGAATGAGGTTTGGTATCCGGTGAACGATTTCTATCCAAATCTGGCAATCAGTTCACTAACCAGTGATCCAACCGATCCGATGGTTTTTTATGCCGGAACCGGCGAAGCACAAACTGCCAGAATCATTTACCGTGAATCAACCGGATTGGGAATTGGAATCTTAAAATCGGTTGATGGAGGTGAATCGTGGGAAGTGTTACCGTCTACCGAAGGATTTGCCTATGTTACCGATGTTGAAGTGCGCAATGAAAACGGCGTGGGTGTATTATATGCCGCAGTCGTATCAGGAACCTATCAGGGAGCCAATCACGAAAGTGAACCAAGCGATGGATTGTACCGTTCGATGGATGGTGGTTTAACCTGGGAACAGGTTTTACCGGAAATACCTGGTGAAGCCGGCGTTTATTATGCACCTGCTCAGATTGAACTGGCCTCAGACAATCGATTGTTTGTCGGAACCATGGAAAATCTGGACAAAAAAGGAGGCGCGACCGTTTTGTATTCAGATGAAGGAACAGCAGGAAGCTGGACATCTTATACCTATTATAACAATTTGATTTCGAACGAAGGATATTATAATATACCTGCGAGAACGATAATTGCTGCATCGCCATCAAATCCTGATATTGTGTACGCACAATTTGCTGCCGGTTATTCTGGTGAATACGGTTTTTCCTATTACAGAGGCCGTTATATGGCCAAATCGTCCAATGGCGGATTGACATGGACGCAGGTTAACACCCCACCCAATGATAGCTGGTCAACTTTAGCATGGCATGCTTTTATTCTGAAAGTTGATCCTGTAAATCCGGCTTCAATTTTCACAGGCGGTCTCGATTTATGGAAATCGATGAATAGTGGCCAAAGCTGGGAACATATTTCCGACTGGTCACTCATGTATTATGGTGGTGGTGACGAATATGTGCATGCCGATCAACATAATATAGTATTTCGTCCTGAAAACCCTGAACAGGCAATCTTTGGTTCTGATGGCGGTGTATTCCTTTCAACCAACGCCCAACTTTCTATTCCAACCTTCGTCGAACGCAATCAGGATTATAATACACTTCAGTTTTACAGTGCCGATATCAATCCCAGCACCACTTCTTATCAGTTTATTGGTGGTTTGCAGGATAACGGAAGTTTGAAATATACCGGCGATGCTCTGGATATCAATGATATGTATAGTGGTGGTGATGGTGCCTTTTCATTCTGGGATCAGAATGAGCCAAACCTGTTTATCACCTCCATTTATTATAACAAATACTATATTTGGCGAAATAATTCAAACACCGATTATTTTGATGGTGGAAACGGTACTTTCGTTTCGCCGGCAGATTATGACTACAAAACCAACACCTTGTATTCAAACGCAGTTAATTTTAGCGGTAATTATGCCGGACAGATATATGTTATTTCTGATATTGGTTCTTCGCCAAATGAAAACATTATCGACTTAGAGACATTTAGTATGGTTCCATTTTCGCATATAAAATACTCACAGCATTCGCCATCCGGCACTTCTACGCTGTTTGCCGGAACACAATCGGGCAAGCTGTATAAAGTTGAAAATGCGCAGAACGCTCCTGTTGTAACTGATATTGGCAGCGCTGATTTCCCTACCGCAAACTTATCCAGTGTTTCGATCGGTGGTTCGGAAGACACTTTGCTGGTTACATTCTCAAACTATGGTGTTTCTTCCATTTGGCAAACGTATGACGGGGGAGAAAACTGGCAGGAGAAAGAAGGGAATTTACCCGATATGCCGATCCGCTGGGCAATGTATCATCCGCAAAATTCGGGGCAGGTTTTGTTAGCTACCGAAACAGGCATCTGGACAACCAAGATGATGCATACCGACAATCCTGACTGGTTCCCTGCCAACGAAGGCATGGGCAATGTGCGTGTGGATATGCTCCGGCTCCGCGAAAGTGATAATATGATTATTGCTGCCTCCCACGGGCGGGGCGTGTTTAATGGAATCTGGAATCTGGAAGTTTATACCGGGAACAATGAAATCGCTTCGGATAACATAAAATTGACAATTACACCAAATCCGGCGGTTGATTTTATTCAGTTCGGTATTCCTGAAAAGATTTTGGAAAATGCTTTGTTAAGTATTTACGACCAAAGCGGTAAACTAGTTCTGGATAAAAAAGTTTCTTCAAAAAATGATAAGATTTCAATAGAAGAACTTAAAGCCGGAACCTATGTGGCCGTTGTCACAGCAGGAACAATAAAATATTCAGCAAGATTCGTTAAAGCATTGAAAAAGTAAGATTATTAATTCACCTAACTTTAAGCACTTCCCGTCTGACTGGCGTCAGCCGGACTGGTAGCTCACTCTAGTTCACCTTAGACACTTTAGCTCACTTTAGGCACTTACTCATAATGACATTATCCATATTTACAGATGAATTTTTCATGAAAGAAGCCTTGAAAGAGGCCATGAAAGCCAGGGATCTGGATGAAATTCCGATTGGTGCTGTGGTGGTAAGCAAAGGAAGAATAATTGCCCGTGCGCACAATCTTACCGAACAATTACACGATGTTACGGCCCACGCCGAGATGCTAGCCATTACGGCTGCTGCTAATTTCCTTGGCGGTAAATACCTTGAAGGTTGTACACTTTTCGTTACCCTAGAACCCTGTGTGATGTGTGCCGGAGCCATACATCTTGCTCATTTTGACCGGATTGTTTGGGCTGCCGACGATGAAAAGCGTGGCTTTAACAGATATAACTCAGCAATTTTACATCCAAAAACCACCTTTTCGAAAAGATTGATGGCGGATGAAAGCCGGCAATTGCTGCAGGAGTTTTTTGCAAAAAAAAGATGAGACTTATTGAATGTCAATGGGTTACACCCACGGTTATTTAAATTAAGCCCTTTCAGGGCTTAGAGGAATCTTTGAATGTAAGATTACACAAACTCCGCCAACTTCCCAGCCTTCTCAACCCTTACGCCTTTGAGTGTTTCATGCAATGTACAAGCCTCATTGTACAAATCATGTTCAAAAAACAAAACATATTTGTTTTTCACTGCTTCGCTGTAAAATCTTTCTTTATCATGCAAAGTGTCAAGCGGACGGGTATCATACGCCATAATCCAGGGCATGGGAATGTGCGATGCACTTGGCATCAAATCAGCCATATAAACCACCGTTGTGCCATTACAATTGATGTGCGGAATCAGTTGCGATTCGGTGTGTCCGTGGTACAATTTTGCACTGATATTCGGCAACATCTCCCCTTCTTCTTCAATAAGTTTCAGTTTGCCATTTTCGTAAATGGGTAATATATTTTCCTTTAAATAAGACGCCTCCTCACGACGGTTTGGATTGGTAGCCCATTCAAACTGCCCCTTGCTTGTCCAATAGGTAGCATTCGGAAAAGCCAGCTCATAACCGGTTTTGTCGGTATTCCATTTCACGCTGCCACCGCAATGGTCGAAATGCATATGAGTGATTATCATATCGGTGATATCTTCAGGTTTGAACCCACAAGCATTCAAAGACTTTTCAAGTGAATCATCACCATTCAGATAATAGTGGGCCAGCCATTTTTCGTCCTGTTTGCTTCCAATTCCATTATCAATCAGAACCCGCCTGTCACCATCCACAACAAGCAAACAACGCATGGCCCAGTTACACAGGTTGTTTTCATCAGCAGGATAGGTTTTTTGCCACAATACTTTTGGCACAACACCAAACATGGCCCCTCCGTCGAGACGTAGGTTTCCGGTTTCGATAGGATATAGTTTCATTATGCTATTTTTAGATTTTAAATGCTAAACAGTTGAAAGAGTCAAAAGTTCGTGAGACAGCAACTGCTTAAAAAGTAAATTCTGCCATTATAATTTGTAAACATACCAATTTTTTCAACATTATTTTACATTTGCATCCTGGAAATGCATGAAATGCTAAGGATACTGCTCATCGATAATTACGACTCTTTCACTTATAATTTGGTTCAATTGATTGCTGAAAGTGGTATTCCGCATTATTTAACCATTGTTCCAAATGATATTTCAATTGATCAACTTCCTGAAATAACAGACAAGGTAATTATTTCGCCAGGTCCCGGACTGCCTGAAGAATCAGGAAATCTGATGCAATTGATTGCCCATTACGCAACCACCACCGATTTATTGGGAATTTGTCTGGGTCATCAGGCCCTTGCCATCCATTTCGGGGCAACACTTAAACAACTTCAGCACTGCGCCCATGGTATCGGTTCATTCGTAACACAAATCGAAAAAGATAGCATTTTTGAAGGTGTTTCTCCTTCATTTGTTTCGGGGCGCTATCATTCGTGGATAATTGATGAAGATAATCTGACACCCGATTTGGTTATTTCGGCCAGAGACGAAGATGGAAATATCATGGCATTTTATCATAAGTCATTACCAATCCATGGTTTACAGTTTCATCCGGAATCCTTTATCACCAATGAAGGCAGGCAAATCATCCGAAACTGGTTGACAACTTAGAAATCAATCGTGATTATTTTACGGCAATGGATTCTATCTCAACCAAAACATTGAGCGGCAACGATTTAACAGCAAATGCTGCACGGGCAGGAGGTTCATTTTTATAATACTGACCATACACAGCGTTCATACCCGCAAAATCTGCCATATCGCTGAGCAGACAGGTCGATTTAACCACGTTCGAAAAATCGTATCCTGCGGCTTTCAGAATTGCTTCGATGTTTTTCATCACGCGCTCAGTTTGCGCTGTGATATCTCCTTCAATCACCTTACCTGTTGCAGGATCGATCGGTATCTGACCTGATATGAATAACATTCCGTTGGCTTCAACAGCCTGACTATAAGGTCCAATAGCACCAGGTGCTGCATTTGTGCTAATAATTTTTTTCATATAAATATTTTTTACATTTTTCCTTCAGTCATCAATTCACAGTCTTCAGTCCACAGTCTTCAGTCCACAGTCTTCGGTCCACAGTCTTCGGTCCACAGTCTTCAATCTACAGTCTTCAGTCCACAGTCTTCAGTCCACAGTCTTCAGTCCACAGTCTTCAGTCCACAGGCTTCAGTCCACAGGCTTCAGTCCACAGGCTTCAGTCTTCAGTCCACAGTCTTCGGTCTTCCCTCGTCATTCTGCCGAGGCAAGCGTCTTCCTTCATCCCACTTCCATCTTCTACAAATCCCTGAAATCTTTCTTTTTATTCAATTTCAAATCCTGCAATACTGAGGCTTTCACGTTGATTGAAAAATTCCAGCTTTGCCGTGCACCCATTGGTATCCAGTTGAACCGCATTTCCCAACAGTGCAAATCGCGGTATATATTAACCGAAGTATATGAAAGTCCCTTGGCTTTGAAATCCCAGCCGGAAGTAAAACCAACTTTCCATTTTGGTGTAATATTGACCTCACCCGAGAAACCAAGTGTTTGAACAGTAGCTGGAGTTTTTTTTGGTATTCCGTTCTTACTGGTTATCTTGTTCGAATAGCGAAGATTATAATTCAGGTTCAATGACCAGGGAACTGACCAATCAACATAATCATCAGGATTCTTGTTTATCTCAGTGAGTTCGTTTTCGGTTCCCATTTTTGATGTTTTTTCCTTATTTTTATTCAGCTCCTTTTGATTCAGACTCCATGAAAGCCCGAAATTCCAGGTAGTTTGGGTTAATCGCAATATTCGTTTGTTAACGTCCCATTCAAACTGATTGATTTGTCTGCCTGTTGAATCCAATACATAGGGGTCCCATATCCCCGCGTAGGTGATATTCAGTTTCTTGAACAATTTGGTTCTTCCGTTTACTGTAATATAGGAAAGATTGATTGAATCCTTGGCCAAATCATAACTTCCTGCAAACGAAAGATCTTCAATGAGTACCACTTTTGTCATCCCTGTGATGGTGTCTTTTTTTGACGGGACTTTTATTTCAAGATTGTTGCTCAATCCGAAAGTGACACGGCCTGATTTATCCTTTGGAGGAGACCCGTAAATGGCACCTTCAAACTCACTGTAATATTGCGTTTCATTATCTCCATCAATATATGAGTCGTAATATCCCCATTTTGGATCGCCAAATTCAGGAGTATATGTGAAACCAACCCGGGGTGAAACTACATGTCTGATGGCGCGGACCGGACCTTTTTTGAAGTTGACCTGCCCGTATACCTTGGTGGTTAAACTGGTTGATAGATTAAAATCGACCACATTCCTGAAACCCTGAATGGTATCTGTTTTCACATAGCCAATAATTGTGTCATTTCCCTCAAAAAGTGTATCGTTGACCCATGATTCCTTATGATAATTGAAATACATTTTGTCGTTGAAATTGATGCTGTTGCCCAATGTAAAATATTTTAACACCTTGATTGGTAAACTAATAGGAATACTGTGCTGAATTCCGTTTTTAAGTTTTTTTACCGCATCTGGTTTAAAAAGCAAGCTATCAGGCAGGCTCACCGTGTTTCGGGCATTGGTGGTATAATTCACACTCAGGCTTTCGTACCATTTTGCTTTTCCTGAGCTCACCTTTTTCTTGAGGGGGTAAATTTGATTGGCTGAAAATGTTAGTTCGGGCAATACGATTTCAACAATCTTTGTCTTAGTATTCTGGCGGTGACTTGCATTGAGCGTAAGAAAAAATTTGTTGTTGAAATTTGTCTGGTATGCAATGCTCGATTTGAACTCGTTACTGAGATAATTCTCTGTTGATGTAGGATTATATTTACTGAAGTTACTGCTCACAATATTCACATCGGCGCTGAACCGGCCAGCCGGACGTGCTTTGGCGTCCTGACGGTGTGTCCATCGAATTCGAAAATCATTACTTTTTTGGTAATCGGCCGAACCCTCGTTTCCGACAATGTTGATGGCGTAACTTGAGTTGAAACTTCCATTGTACTTATATCGTTTTGTGTAGCGCAGTGTCGGTTTGATTGCCCAACTGCCGCGCGAATAAATATCGCCCAAAATATCGAGATCCACATATTGGTTAATGGCAAAATAGTAACCGCCATTTTCGAGATAAAAACCCCTGTTTTTTGATTCACCATAGGTTGGTATCCTGATTCCCGACTGCTGACCTGATTTGTTAGGAAACATGCCAAAGGGAATGGCAAGGGGCGTTGGCACATCTTCGATCGACATATAAGCCGGGCCCGTAACAATCTTATTGTCAGGTATTACCTTAGATTTATTAAAGCGAAAAGAAAAATGAGGATGTTCTTTGTTGTTGCAGGTTGTGTAGGATCCTGAACCAATATTGATGGTGTTGTCAGGCATTTTTTTTACTTTCACTCCGTGCAAAAATCCCGATCCGTCTTCAGTTACTACCTTACTGATCAAACCTTTTTTTGTATCAAAATTGTACCGCATTTCTTTGGCTTCAAATTTTTGACCACTTTCGGTGAAGATGGGATTACCCATCAATTTACCGGTGGAATCGGGAACACCTTTGGCAAAAACTTCATTTTTATTGAAATCGATTTCAATATAATCTGCTTCCATTTTTATCTCCCCGTAGGTGACAACAGCCATCCCGAAAAGAAAAACCTTCTGGTTTTTTAAATCCTGCGTGATCGAATCGCGGGCAGAACGTTCAACTTTTGAGTCAAGATACATTTCTTTTCCCTTAGCTATTACTTTATTTTGGGAAGTGTCGATGAGTTGTCTGAATTCATCCTTGATCGACATATCGGGTAAAGCAGTTGTATCAGCAAAAACCAAAGTGTCTTGATTATTGATAATCAATACGTTGTCAGGCAGGGTATCCTGGGCATGAATTCTGACTGGCAGGAAAACAAGGAACATACAAGTAATAAACACTGAAAGTGCAATTAACCTACTAATTGTTAATAATTTACTAAGACGGTTATAATTTATCAAATGCTTTACCGTTAATTTTGTTGAAACGATCAAAAGAAAATATCTTGCAAATATACTTTCAAAAACCATTCGGCTCTTATTCAATCTTTCAACGCTTCATTCCTTTGTTTGTTGTATGGTTAATTTTATCGACACAGGTTTTTTCGCAAAAGGGGCTTAAAATACGTACTGTTGTTATTGACGCCGGTCATGGTGGTAAAGACCCGGGGGCGCTGGGGAAAAACTCGAAAGAGAAAAACATTACCCTGGATGTTGCCCTGCGTATAGGAAAATTTATCAAACAAAATCTTCCGGATGTGACTGTCATTTACACACGCAGCACAGATGAGTTTATCGAATTGCACCGCCGGGCGGCTATTGCCAATGAAGCAAAAGCCGATGTTTTTATATCGATTCATTGTAATGCCGTTCCAAATACGACCGTGTTTGGCGCTGAAACTTTCATCATGGGTGAGCATAAAAACGAAGCCAACCTTGAAGTGGCCAAGCTCGAAAATGCAGCGATTCTGTTAGAAGACAATGCTGACAGTGAATACGGTGGTTTTGACCCCAACAGTACACCCGCCTACATCGCGTTTACCTTGTATCAAAGTGAAAACAAACAACAAAGTCTGAACCTTGCCCAGGCAGTTCAGGAACAATTTACAAAGCGCGCCGGTCGTAAGGACCGAAGCGTTCAACAAGCCGGTTTTTTAGTGTTGTATCGCACAGCTATGCCCAGTATCCTTGTCGAATTAGGCTTTTTAAGTAATCTGAAAGAAGAAGCATTTCTGTTGTCGGATAGCGGAAAAACATTTATGGCCCAATGTGTTTTCAGGGCTTTTAAAGATTTTAAAATAAAATATGAACGCGACAATGCCTTAACACCCTGGGCTGTCACTGAAGAAAAAACAGAAACAACAAAAGAAAAACCAAAAGAACCGGTTAAAGATAAAGCAAAGGAAAAACCTGCCAGTGTAATAACACAAACTACAGAAAAACCTGTTGAAGAAAAAAGCCAGTCGACCAAGGCTGCCACCAATAAAACCGGTGATCAGGCGGTTGTGTATAAAGTGCAGTTTTATACCCATCCCAATAAACTTGCACTCACCGACAAGCGCTTTGCAAAGGTTGAAAATATCGATGTGTATTTCCACAACGGCTTGTATAAATATACTTCCGGATCATTTACCGATTTAATAAAGGCAACAACACTTCAAAGCCTCATGCGCAAATCGGGTTATTCCGATGCTTTTGTTGCTGCATTTAAAAATGGTGAACGAATCAGTATGGAAGAGGCATTAAAAAAGGGAAAATAACCATTGTTTAAGAAATGTTAACATGAACTAAGTTTGATTTAAACCCTTATAAGTTATTATCTTTGTCAATTAGTCACTTAATACCATTTCAATTTGAATAAAAAACGTACTTATATCGTCGCACTTTCATTCATAGTAGCACTAATGGTGTTCATCTGGGGTTTTAATTTCCTGAAAGGGAATGATGTTTTTGTCAGAGAGCGGGTGTTTTATGCTTCCTATGATAACGTAAATGGGTTGGTTTCATCAAACCCGGTTGTAATTAACGGAATGCGGGTTGGGCAGGTGAGTAAGTTATATTTTCATCCTGATATGAGTGGCCGGATAATCGCCGAATTATCAATTAACAGCAATTTTCCTCTCCCTGATAACAGTGTAGCACGTATTTTCAGTTCCGACCTGATGGGCTCCAAAGCCATTGACCTCCGGTTGGGAAACTCACCTGTGAACGCCTTATCGGGCGACACTCTCACAACATCCATTGAAGCCAGTTTAATGGCTGAGGTGAACGCACAGGTGGCACCAATAAAACATAAAGCCGAAGCACTTATTTCATCACTCGATTCACTTGTTGTGATTGTTCAGACCATTTTAAATGAAGATTCGAAAGAAAATCTAAAGCAAAGTTTGCAAAACATCAGCCTCACTTTCAAAAACCTTGAAAACACGACAGCAAACATCGATACAATTGTTACAGGTGAGCGCAAACGAATTGCTGCCATTTTACGCAATGTGGAATTGATTACCCGAAACTTTGAGAAAAACAGCGATGAATTGAACCGAATCATGAAGAATGCCACAACATTCAGCGATTCACTGGCTGCCTCAAATATTGCCGCCACCATTCGTAATGCAGACAAATCGTTGAACGAGCTTGCACAGATACTTGACAGATTAAAACGGGGTGAAGGCACCGCTGGTATGCTGTTACAAAATGACACCCTTTATTTTGAACTCGAAAAGTCAGCTGCCGAACTTAATAAACTGCTTGAGGATGTGCGCCTGAACCCGAAACGATATGTGAAGATTAGCCTGTTTTAGAGTTGAAAGTTACTGGTTGCTTGTTTACTAGCCACCAGTTCCCAGCCACCAGCCAATTATTCTCCCACTTCGTTCAGCAATTGTAAATTAACCGGCTCCTGCTCTTCTGCCTGAGGGTTCACAATTTCGCGCGCTCCAATCACAAAGATATCGGCTTTTGTTTCAGGGCGCCATTCGCTCAGCCAACGAAAGCCTTTTAGCCGATCCGAATCTTTGGGTAATTCTTTTTCGGGATACATCACTTCATTCGGGTTCGAATGATAGGTAATACTTTCGATTTCATTTTCACTTAACCGGATCAACATGGTGCTCGCCTGAGCCAAATTAGCGCCAATCAGCGACTTATCTTCTTCACGCACCCAATACACCGTTTGGGCATTGCCATCAACAAAAATTCGTTTCAACTCATTGTCGACGAAATAACCGGTCATGTTTTTCCCTTTGATCTGGTTGTAGTTGTCGATTGAATCGTGCGACACGATAAAGGCAGTGTTATACATCACCAGCGAATCAACACTGTTTTTGGAAATGGCAATCATGATGGAATCGGCTGTCAACTGATTTTTCTGGGACCATAACACCGGTTCAATGTACATCCGCATGGCTGAGTCAGACATATGATACACCAGTGAATCGCATTTTCCCTGCATATCTTTTCTGAAAAACTTCACATGTTTGTAGGCGAATAAGTCGCGTGCCTGTTTTTCTTTTTTGTTGAAGGTCAAAAACAAGGTGTCGGCATGCATAAACAAGGTGTCTTTTTCATCATAATTCCTTGCCATCGCTTTGCCGGTGACAAACGAACGGCCTTCCAATTCCCACATCTTACCAAAATCGCCACTGATAAGCATATTATTGGTCGTGTCAGATATCAATACATTTCCCTGCGCGTCACCAAATCCGTTGTCACGATCATAAAACAACGAATCAGATTCGAGCATCTGTTCCTGACTCCATATTTTTGCCCGGTGACTCAGGTATGCATGGTCTTTTTTGGTATCGTACCAGCCATATTCGCAATAAATAGTATTGTCTTTTCCACGGATGATGGTGGGACCATGAAACCAGGCTTTTTCCAATTCTGTATTGTAAACAAGCGTGTCGGAATATGCGGTGTTATCAGGACTGATCAACTCCACATCATCCCTGAAATAGAATTCTTTTTTATCGGTCTGGTAATATCCCTTTTTGCTTTTTAAAATCTTATCCTGACTTGTGATGGTACCATTGTTTGGATAGGAAGCGATTTTGGTGTTCCTGTTATAAATCAGATAGTTCGTCTCTAATAACATGGTTTTGTCGATCATCCTTACCGAATCGAAAAGTTCAGCCTCACGGGTTTCACCTTCATACTTCAACTTTTTGCTGTAAATATCAAGACTATCATTGAAGTTGATGTGCACATGACCGAAAGCTTCAAAATTTCTGAGCCTGTCGTTCAGATATGCACTGTCGCAATAAAACAAGGTTGAATCCTGTCGCAATACCACATTACCAATTAACCGCTGAACATCAATTCCGAGACGCTCGTCATAATTGGCAAGCCGGGCTTTTTCGATGTGAATGATTGTTTTCTGACCGAAAGCATTGTTGTTCAGGACAAAAAATGTCGTTGACATCAGAAAGATAATAATGAATGTCTTCTGTAATTTGTTCACCGCGCAAAAGTAAAGAATTAATGTCAAAAGTGCGGAGTGATCTAAAGTGAAGTAAATTGCGGAGTTAAATTAATCTCACTTTAGCTCACTTTAGCTCACTTTAGCTCACTTTAGCTCACTTTAGCTCACTTTAGCTCACTTTAGCTCACTTTAGCTCACTCCAAACTTTAGTCACTTTTTAAAAAGAAAAGCTAATTTTCCATAACTTTGAGGGATTGATACGAAAATCGGAACAAAACCTTAACTTATGGATATTTCATTTGATTCGCGCGCTCATTATGAGGCAACTAAGAAAAATGCCGGGTATGTCTGTCTCAAAAAAGCCAATCAAAAAACATACGTTCGCATTGGCTTTATGTCGGGACTTGAGGTGCATCAGCAATTATTAACGAAAGAAAAATTATTTTGCCGTTGCCCTGCCGGCGTATATAATAAAAGTGAAGAATATGATGCCGAAGTCATCCGGCACATGCGGCCCACTTTAAGTGAACTGGGCGAATATGATGGAACAGCGCTGATGGAATTCAAAACCCGTAAAGAGATCGTTTATCGTATCAAAAACGAAACCGCCTGCACTTACGAAGTCGACGACACACCTCCTTTTCCCATCAATCGCGAAGCACTGCAAATCGCCATAGAGATCGCACTGCTATCAAAACTGAATATAGTGGGTGAGGTGCATATTACACGTAAGCAATACCTCGACGGAAGCATTCCCACAGGTTTTCAACGAACCGCAATTATTGGCGTTGAAGGTTCTATTCCCTTGAAAAACAAAACTATTCGGTTAATTCAGCTCAGCATTGAAGAAGATTCATGCCGTGAAATTTCGGATATCGGTCACACACGAATCTATAAAACCGACCGACTTGGCATGCCGCTGATCGAAACGGTTACTTATCCCGATTGTCTGAATCCAGATGAAGTGAAAGAAGCCTGCGATTATATTCGGTTTCTGAACCGCAGTACCGGCAAAGTGCGCACTGGCATTGGTGCCGGAAGGGAAGATGTGAATGTGAGTTGCAAAGGTGGTACCCGCGTTGAGATTAAAGGTGTAGCCCATACCAAATGGATTCCGCAACTCACACATAATGAGGCTTTCCGACAATGGTCTTTGTTGCTTTTGCGAGAACAACTGCGGAAAATCAAGAATTACGATACCTGGAAAATTGCCAGCTACCCTATTGATCCTGAGGATTTTAATTTTTCATACTCACCGCTCATTCAAGCTGCTGAAAAGGAACAGCAGGTGATTGCCGTCAAACTGACAGATTTCAAAGGGGCACTTTCGCATTTTACACAGCCTGAGAAATCATTTGCCAATGAAATAAGCGACCGGTTGAAAGTGATTGCCTGTCTCGAAAAACCAAATATGATTCATTCCGAATCCTTCGTATCTGAGTTTGAAGAAGAAGACTGGAAAAAAATCACAAAAATCACAAAGAGTCAGCCGGATGATGCAATCATCCTTATCTGGGGACCAAAAGAAGACATGAAAACGGCCCTTGAAACCATTGAAGAGCGCTGCAAAATGGCATTCGAAGGTATTCCGGGTGAAACAAGAAAATCACTTCCCGACGGAACTACCATTTTTGAACGTGTGCTC
>CAITDJ010000009.1 GCA_903891085.1 uncultured Bacteroidota bacterium
ATGAAAAATAAATATTTTTATAAGTAATTTAATATCAATTGATTAAACAAATAGTCTTATCAATTAAATTCTGTTTGATGTCAGATATAATTGATTTTCAAAAACAAATAAAAATATTTAAGTGTATCATTAACAAATTGTTATTATCTTTGCGAAATATATTTTTAACAAATTAATACAATGAACAAAGGTACCGTAAAATTCTTTAACAATTCCAAAGGTTTTGGATTCATTAAAGACGCAGAATCAACCAAAGAGTATTTCGTACACGCCAACGGCTTGATCGATCAAATCAAAGAAAACGATGTTGTAACTTTCGAGTTACAAGATGGCCGTAAAGGACTTAATGCCGTAAATGTTAGAAAAGCTTAATAATTTTGCTTATTGACACATCAGGAAGCCTTGAATTCGTTCAAGGCTTTTTTTTTGCCCTTTCCTAACCTGAAAAGAAATTGACCGTAACACTGAAATTAAGTGCTGTCAAACAAAGAATCGCTTGCATCGCGATTCAATGCCTTATATCTGAAACAATAAACTAATTTTGCCTCCGGTACACCATTCATTTTCTGTATTTTTAATGAGACTTTTGATATCAGATGATCATCACAAAACCAACATTATCTTTTAACAGACCTGAGATCATCGGCTTAATTGTATTGTTGCTCCTGATGTATTTTCCACTGTTTGGTCATCTGGGGAATCTCACCATACGCATTTGGGACGAAGCACGGGTTACGGTGAATGCCTACGAAATGTGGCAAACGGGCGATTTGCTTGTTACAAAATATATGGGAAATCCAGATTTATGGAACACCAAACCTCCACTACTCATCTGGATTCAGGCTTTTTTATTGAATTTTTTCGATGATATTGAATTGGCCATGCGGTTACCTTCGGCCCTGGCCGGTGCATCAACCATACTGCTGATTTATTATTTTGTTAAAAAACAAACCCAAAATTTCTGGACGGGATTTATTGCCGCGGTTGTATTGCTAAGTTCGAAAGGGTATATCGAGGTGCACGGCACGCGTACCGGCGATTATGATGCGTTGCTCGTTTTTTTCACAACCCTGGCTTGTTTGATGTTTTGGTTATTTATCGAACATAAGCAAACAAAATACCTGTATTTTTTCTTTTTAAGCACAGCACTGGGCGTATTGACAAAGAGTATTTCGGCCCTGATGTTTCTGCCGGCCTTGTTTTTGTATACACTGTACAGGAAGCAGTTATTCGAAATATTAAAAAACAAGCATTTCTACTTTGGAATATTCGTTTTTACGCTCATCACAGCTGGTTATTATTTTTTGCGCGAACTGGCTGCCCCGGGATATTTAAAAGCGGTTGGTGAAAATGAATTGTGGGGACGATATCTCAGCACCCTGGAAAACCACAACGAACCATTTCGTTTTTACTATGACCATCTCGTGAATGGACGATACAAGGCCTTCTATCTGTTACTTCCGGTTGGCGCCATCTCCGGTATATTTCTGCTATCGAATCATCACATCCGAAACCTGGCAATATTTTCCACCTTATTGATTGTCAGTTATTTTTTTATCATTTCCTATGCAAAAACGAAACTCGTTTGGTACGATTTACCCCTTTATCCTTTCTTTGCTATACTGGTTTCATTTGCAATTGGTTATTTGATTCAACTAAGACGACAATTGAACAGCAGCATTATTTTTGTAAAAGTTGGAAAATATTTGATATTGATCTTCATTTTTGGCTTTTTAACACAACAAATTGTACTCATCACCAGGCAATCCTATAAACCGAAAGATAATCCGTACGAAGGAACCGACTATACCCTCACCTATTACCTGAGAGACGCCTTGCATGGCAAACACGATCTGAATAATATTTATGTGATCTATGATGGTTATAATACCATGCTTAAACCTTATATTTATCAGCTAAAAGATAAAGGTGTCAATACTGATATAAAGGATTGGAGAAAGTTAAAAAATGGTGATCAGGTGGTTACGTATCAACCAACACTCAAGGAACATCTGACATCAACCTTCGATACTGAAATTATTGAGATACAATCTGATATCGTCACCTATAAACTCCTGAGCAGAAAATGAAAAAATTGGATATTTCAGTTGTCATCCCTATCTATAATGAGGAAAAAGGTCTGCCCGAATTGTACAGGCGACTGATCGATGCCGTTGCTTCTATTACGGCTGACTGCGAACTTATTTTCGTAAATGATTGCAGCACTGATAATTCATTGCTGGTTATCAAAGAAATGGCTGCAAAAGATTCACGGGTGAAATACCTGAGTTTCAGCCGAAATTTTGGTCACCAGATTGCCGTAACAGCCGGATTGGAACATACGCAGGGCATAGCTGTTGTCATCATTGATGGCGATTTGCAGGATCCACCTGAGTTGATCGGAGAAATGTTTGCAAAATATAAGGAGGGTTTTAAGGTGGTATATGCGAAAAGACGATCCCGTTCCGGCGAATCGATTTTCAAAAAACTGACTGCCAAACTATTCTATCGTATATTGGTGAAGCTCACCGGTGTAAAGATCCCGATAGATACAGGTGATTTTCGCCTGATTGACCAGGTGATTGTTGAACACCTGAAACAAATGCCTGAACCGGCAAAATTCCTGCGTGGTCAAATTGCATGGTTAGGGTATAAACAAACTTTTGTTGAATTTGACCGTGACGCCCGAAAATATGGCACAACCGGCTATCCTCTCCGAAAAATGATTCGATTTGCCATTGATGGTATCACCGCCTTTTCGGACGTACCTTTAAAAATTGCTACCACAACAGGGTTTGTTGTTTCAGGCTTTTCACTTATTGTTATCCTCTACGCGCTAATTAGCCATTTCATTCTCAACCAGACAATAACAGGCTGGACATCCTTGATTATCAGTTCGATGTTTATTGGCGGGATACAATTGATTGCTATCGGCATCATCGGCGAATATATCAGCCGGATCAATACCACCGTACGGAAAAGACCCTTGTATATTGTTGAAGAAAAGCAGGTTGACGAAAATCAATCACTGACTATTGATTAAAACTCATCCTCATTGGCCTTATTTCTGGCTTTGTTGCTGTTGCGGTTCAACCGGTCGTAACGTTCACAATCGAAATCGAGTGAAACATCGGACTGCGGTTTGTCGAAGTCACCCTGACTGATATGCAAGGAGCGGTCGGCATACACTTTCTGCATATAAAGCCCAAAAATTGGCAATGCCATATTGGCACCCTGACCTAACGCAATGGTTCTGAAATGCACGCTCCGGTCTTCGGCCCCAACCCAGACTCCTGTAACCAAATCAGGTGTGATACCCATAAACCATCCATCACTCTGATTTTGTGTGGTTCCTGTTTTTCCGGCGATGGCGTTTGAAAGGCCATATTTGAACTGCAGGCGACGTGCAGTACCTTCTTCCACCACACCTTTCAGCAATTCTATCATTTTATAGGCTGTGATCTCATCCAGGGCTTCATTTTTTTCGGGTACAAAGCGTTCGATGATGTTTCCATGCTTGTCTTCGATTTTTGTGACAAAAATCGGTTTGATGTACACGCCTTTGTTGGCAAAGGTATTCATGGCACCAACCATTTCATACAGTGTAAGATCGGGTGTTCCAAGGGCGATTGATGGCACCGGATCGATAGGCGATGTGACACCCATTTTGCGAGCCATCTGAATCACCGATTCGGGTGAAAAACGTTTGATCAGGTAAGCCGAAATCCAGTTATTGGAATTTGCCAACGCCCATTTCAAGGTAACTTCCTCCCCCAGGCGTTCTTTGGACGAATTTTTCGGTTCCCAATAGGTTCCATCATACAATTGCACGCTGTAACTGATGTTCGGGACCTTGTAACAAGGTGTATATTCGCCTTCCTGCATGGCCAGGGTATAAAGAAATGGCTTGAATGTAGAGCCAACCTGTCGCCGCGACTGGGTTACGTGATCGTACTGGAAAAACCGGTAATCATTTCCACCCACATACGCCCTTACGAAGCCGGTTTTCGATTCGACCGACATCATGCTTGCCATCAGGAAAAACTTATAATAACGGATCGAATCCATGGGTGTCATGATGGTATCAACTGTTCCTTTCCATGAGAAAACCCGCATACGTATCGGCATCCGAAAAACCTGTGCGATTTCATCATTCGTGGCACCAGCCTTCTTCATATAACGATAACGATCGGATCGTTTCATGGCCTGCGTCATAATTTTATCCACCTCAACCGCAATATCCTGATCAGGAAACACAAAGGGTGCATAGGAATGATTATCCCAATGATCATAAAAATTCGGTTGCAACTCACCCCCCAGGTGTTCACGAACAGCTTCTTCGGCATACTGTTGCATTTTCGAGTTGATGGTTGTATAAATTTTCAGTCCATCTTTATAAATATCATAGGGTTTTCCATCCGATTTAAAGTGTGTGGCTGCCCATTTATGCAGTTCACCCCGCAGAAACTCCCTGAAATAAGTTGCCTGTCCGCTGTTGTGATCCATGATGCCATAGCTTGATAAATCAATGGGTCGTTGAATCACCGATTCGTACACATCCTGTTTTATAAATCCATAGGTTAGCATTTGCTGCAATACCAGGTTTCTTCTTTTCAACGCCCGTTCGGGATTACGCACCGGACTATACCAGGTGGGGGCATTCACCACACCAGCCATCAGGGCAGCTTCCTCCAACAGCAAGGAATCGGGCGATTTATTAAAAAATGTAAGCGCCGCCGACTTAATACCAAACGAGTGGCTTCCGAATGGAACCGTGTTCAGGTACATCGCGATGATTTCCTGTTTCGAATAATTATGCTCGAGTTTGATGGCAGTCACCCACTCCTGAAACTTACGGATAATCAATTGCGTTATAGACAGATTTTGTCCGCGTGGGAAAAGGTTTTTCGCCAATTGTTGCGTGAGCGTGCTTCCGCCGCCTTTGCTGTCGCCCGTAACAACACCCCAGGCAACGCGAAACAAGGCCTTAAGATCGATGCCCGAATGCTCGGTAAAACGAATATCTTCGATCGCCAGCAAGGCGTTTACTAGGTCAGGCGAGAGTTCGCTATAATGACTGTTCGACCGGTTTTCGACATAATAGGCACCCAGAAGTTCTTTATCAGCTGAGTACACTTCAGAAGCCAGGTTTGTTTGCGGATTTTCGAGATCATCGAAAGAAGGCATTTCACCATACCACTCATTGGCAATTCCATAGAAAAACATACCCATACCACCGAGAAATACCAAAAACAACACCCAAAGCCAGATGATATACTTCAAAAAATTTGTATTTTTCTTCGACGATGATTTCATGTGCTTGTTGCCTGGTTATTAAAATGCTCTTTCTATCCTGATTCCGATATCCGAAATATCCTTGAGTTCTTTCACCCGCATTCCCTGTTCAAGTTCAAAAATATACTTTCCTTTTAAAGGAAAACGCAACGCTGAATTCAATAGTATCTGATTATCCTTTAATTCGCCGAAACCCTTGCCAAGCCATTTGCCTTCGGGTGTAGCAAGCAAACATTCAAGCGTATCGCGTGTGATATTACCATTTGGGAACCGGGTATTCAAAAAAACGTAAAGGTTGCTGTACCGATAGGCCTGGGTATGCCTGACATTGAGGTAGAATTTATAGATTTTGGTGGTATCGTTCACCACGACTTCGAACAGCGCATTTTCATTGGCTTTCCAAACCGACTCTTTGATAGCGATATTATTATCAAAGAGCGGGGCTTTTCCACATGAAACTGACAAAAACGACAGTAAAACGAAAGCAAACAAAATAAGGATTCTATTGATTTTAAACATCTTTTATGAGTGTTGCGTCCGTATTAGTAATCAGTCGAAACGGTTTAAGTCGCCTTCCATATTGTTGTTACCGCTGTTATATTCGGTTTGCTGTTCTTTCATAAAGGCGAAGTCTTCCAGTTTTTCAGGAAAAATTCCTTTGGCATTTCCTTCCGAAATTTCTTTCACTTTTTCGATAGGAATGGCCATGAGATTTCCCCTTTCGTTTGTATAGGCATACCACATCAAGCCTTTGAAAACATCGCTTTTCTGAAAAGTGGCATCGCCTTTCTGGGTTTTAAGCACTGTGCGTTCGTCAGGAAAATACTGAAACGCATCGGCATAGGCATGGTATTCGTAGTTCAGACAACACTTTAATTTTCCACATTGTCCGGCCAGTTTTTGCGGATTGGGTGACAATTGCTGCACCCGTGTTACTCCAGTGGTAACTGACTGAAATTCAGCCATCCATGATGAACAGCATAGTTCGCGTCCGCAGGAACCAATGCCACCAAGCTTGGCAGCTTCCTGACGCATTCCAATCTGTCTCATCTCAACACGGATATGAAAACCTTCGGCAAGCTTCTTAATCAATTCCCGAAAATCGACACGGTCTTCGGCGGTATAATAAAATATTGCTTTTGTTTTATCTCCCTGAAATTCAACATCGTTCAATTTCATATCGAGTTTCAGGTCATAGGATATCTCACGTGTTCTGAACAAGGTGCTGTCTTCGAGTTCAACGGCACTCATCCATTTTTCCACATCGGCAATCCGAGCCTGACGGTACACTTTTTTAAGTTCTTCGGGTTTCAGATTCACTTTCTTGCGCTTCATCTGAATGGCAACTATGTCACCCACGAGCGTAACAATGCCAATATCGTGTCCCGATGCTGCTTCCACGGCAATAAAATCGCCTTCGTTAAGTATTGTATCGCCGGTGAAACAAAAAAAATCTTTGCGACCATTTTTGAAACGTACTTCAACTACCTGAGGCTCTTCTTTTGATTTGGGGCTATTATATCCTTTGAGCCAGTTATTTTCATCGAGTTTACAACAGCGGTGTTCAAAAACCTTATCGTTCGAATCGTATGTATTGGGTGCGCGACAGCAGCCTCGTGCCTGAAAAGACACCAAACTTTTTTCTGCTTTGTCGTCGGTCATTATTTCTTATTTTAATGGCAAAGATAAAACAAAATAGTCAAATTGATTTGCATAGTTCAAATTGACGACAATCGTGGTTTGGCATAGGTTGATTCAGATTTTTTGGTGAAAAGAGGATCGGAAATGCCGAATGGCTTAATTTGGAGATTACCCCATGAAAGACCTGGTATAGATCACAAATCCTCCCAAGATTAAATGTAAGTAAAAGTGGGCATTATTAAATTTAGCAGTGAGTTCACAAAAACCAGAAGGAGATTGCCTATGAAGCAAATGTAGGTGGATACTATTTATCTAACAATGCAGTGATTTCTTCTTTTAGTTTAGGTAGATGATTAATCACTATACTCCAGATTAAATCATCTGAAATTTTATCGTAGCCATGTGCAATACGATTTCTTGTTCCAATTATTCTTTGTGCATTTTCAATTTTGAAGGTTTTATCTTTTTTCAATATCCGGTTTATCGCTTCACCGATAATCTCAATATCGCGTTCAATTGCTCGTTTTGTCCTAGTATCGCTGGTATAATCACTAAAAATCTTAGGTCTTCCTGCAAAAAAACTTTCTATTTCGATAATAGATTGCAAAACATCATACAACCAGGTTTTTATCTCGCTATCCATATACAAGTTCCTTCGAATTGTCAATCGATTGGCGTAAATAAGGATTAATTATTGCTTTGTCTTCCAAAAGATCGACTTCACGATTAAAAAGATTTTCTAAAGAATATTTCAAACCGAAATAATTATCTGCATAGTCGTATAAATCTACACCTTGAAAATCAACGACAAAATCCAAATCACTTTTTTTTCGGAATCTGTTTGTCAAAACTGAACCGAACACATATAACCTTCCAACCTTGTGTTTTATGCACAGATTATAAATTTCGTCCTTATTATTATCGATCAATTTCATGAGACAAATATACGATAAATCCTAAAAAATGATGAAGCCCGGTTTGTGCAATATTTTTGCCTTCACCCTTTCATCTTCAGCAATTTCACCATTTTCAGGCTTGTATCCATGAATAGTATTGATGGATTTGCATTGCGCTCAATATGCAAAATACTGTCTTCCATCAGTTTTACCATCTGAAGCACATTTCCGCCATGTACAAAGGCAGCAAATTTGGCATGAAAATCATACTCATCACCCGGCAGTCGCACCAATTGACCAATCTGGTTATTGAATAACATTCCATTTCGAAACAACTGCAATCCATATTGCAAAAAAGCCTTTTGCTTTTCGCGACCAATGGTAGCAATATTGGCCGAAAAATCAGCCAGCTCAATCATTGCCACTTTAAAACAAAGCCGCATCCATTGCTGAAAGGTTTGGTAATAGTATTTTTCTTCCTCTGTATTTTCATACAATGAAAGTGCATCAATCCAATTGCCCTGCGCCATCAGCATGGCATCTCGTACGTCGGCTTCACGACATTGAAACTTCTCTGTCAATGCCTGAAGCATATCTTTATCAGTAATTTTTGGAATCTTCACCAGATAGGCCCTCGAACGCACCGTTGGCAGAATTTGTTCCTGTTCTTCGGCAATCAATATGAAAATGGTTTTATCGGGCGGTTCTTCGAGCAACTTTAACAGCTTATTGGCAGCGGTTGGATTGATTTTCTCGACCATCCAGATGATAGTGATTTTATAATCCGCTTCGAATGCCTTGAACTGAAGTTTACGGATGATTTCGTTGGCATCACGCGCATAAATGGTTCCCTGCTTGTTTTCAACACCCAGGTAGTCATACCATTGATTTGCCGTAAAATACGCTTCCTTTTCGATGGCAAAATGCCGCCATTCATCTAAAAACAATACCGATTCAGGATCTTTTTTTACTTTTTTATTTGTTGTGGTAGGAAAAATGAAATGAAGGTCGGGATGCGAAAGCTTTGAATATTTAATACAGGAGGAACAAACACCGCAACTATCCCGTTCACTTCGATTCTTACAATTGATATATTGCGCATACGCCAAGGCCAGCGCAAGTTTTCCGCTGCCTTCCGGACCGAGAAACAACTGGGCATGGCTCACACGGTTTGTAGCCACCGATTGAATCAACCGTTGTTTTAGTGCCTGCTGGCCAATAACATTTGAAAATTGCATGTACTTATGCGTTTTTTCTTCGCGGTTCAAATGTAGGGATTTTTCAGGATTTGAGTGACAGCAGTTGCAACAAACCTCACCCTGATAAATAAGCAGGACTTTTGCCCAAGCCGCGTCGCAGTTTTGTTTTGTTACCTGTTTTGTGCGCCAAATTTTCCAACAATAATGGCGATGATAACAGCAACATAAAATTGTCCGCTCACTGCAATAATCACTGATAGTATTTTAGTGATGGGCAAAGCAGGCGTGATATCACCATAGCCAACAGTTGTGAGTGTTATGAATGTGAAATAAACATAATCGCTTAATAATGGGAGATCAGCAGACATATGTTTGTATGCTCCGGGCATAATTTGCGCGATAAATATTACAAGGGTCAGGTAAACAATTCCCAATAAAAAGTAACCATTCATCACTTCCAGGATCGATTTCAGATTCACCTCCCTTTGGTTGGCTATTTGCAGAATAAATTTGTAAACGATAACCACTAAAAATACATTACTAGTAACGCGGGTAATAAACAGCAGAAAATCCCAATTCAGCAACTGAGATGCAAGTTCTGTTAAAATGGTTGCCGATGCAAAGATTAAAAACTTCCCACGCCCAATCTCGACCGACAGGGCGGAAGAATAAAATATCAATGAAAGTGTTGATAGTGAAGCAATATAGGCCACTGAAGGCGAAAATAGTGGAATTACAAATACATATATAACACAAAGCAATAGCAAAACTCCTTGCCCAAACGGTTTTTGAATATGATTTCGAACTTTTTCACTCACTATTGTCATTTGTTTTTGTCAATAAACAAATATATAATTTATTAAAGCCAGCTTGTTTGCGGATTCGAAAATTTTAATCAGAATGTCTTCACACAAAACGTGAAAAGTATTATGCGTGAAAATATAAAAAAAAGACCTCGTCAACTGGCGAAGTCTTTTTTATTAAAACTCTTTATGCGCAAGTAGTTTTGCACTCAGAAACTCCCTGTTCATCCGGGCGATATTCGACGCCGAAATTTCTTTCGGGCATTCGGCCTCACAGGCGTAGGTATTGGTGCAATTTCCAAATCCAAGTTCATCCATTTTTGCCACCATGCGTTGTACCCTTTCCTGGGCCTCGATGCGGCCTTGTGGCAGCAGGGCAAATTGTGAAACCTTGGCCGAAACAAACAACATGGCACTGGCATTTTTACATGCAGCCACGCAGGCGCCACAGCCAATACAAGACGCTGCATCCATAGCCAACTCAGCATTCCGACGTGGGATCGGGATCGAATTCGCATCAGGGATTCCACCTGTACGCACCGAAACAAATCCTCCGGCCTGAATGATCTCATCGAAGGATGAACGATCAACCATCAGGTCTTTTATCACCGGGAATGGTTTTGCACGCCATGGCTCAATAATGATGGTTTCGCCATGTTTGAAATTACGCATATGCATCTGACAGGTAGTAATGCCACGGTCCGGCCCATGCGGACGACCATTGATATACAAACTGCAGGCTCCGCAAATACCTTCGCGGCAGTCGTGGTCAAAAGCAACAGGCTCCTCACCTTTTGCCACCAGACTTTCGTTAAGGATATCGAGCATTTCGAGGAAAGAGGCCTCTGCGGAAATATTTTGAACCTGATAATTGACAAAATGCCCCTTCGCTTTTGCTGAGGCTTGTCGCCATATTTTCAATGTAAGATCCATTTTCTTCTGATTTTATGTCGTTTACGGTTCTATGCTTATTTGTAATTACGTTGTTTCACTTCGATAAACTCAAATACAAGTGGTTCTTTGTGCATCTCAGGTTCCACATTGTCGCCTTTATATTCCCAGGCTGAGACGAATGTAAAATCTTTGTCATCGCGTAATGCCTCACCTTCCGGTGTCTGGTATTCTTCACGGAAATGTCCTCCACATGATTCCTGACGTGATAAAGCATCGCGGGCCATTAGTTCACCCAACTCAATAAAGTCGGCAACGCGCAGCGCTTTCTCAAGTTCAGGATTCACCTGATCGTTGGTTCCTGTCACTTTTACATTTTTCCAAAAATCTATTTTCAATTCCTGAATCAATTCTATGGCTTTGGTTAATCCTTCTTTGTTTCTTCCCATACCCACGTTGTCCCACATGATTAATCCCAGTTTACGGTGATAGGAATCGACCGTATTCTTTCCATTGATCGTGAGCAATTTCTGAATGAGGTCTTTGGTTTCCTTTTCAGCCTGCACAAATTCGGCAAGATCGGTCTTTATTGTTGGGATCTGAATCTGGTTTGCCAGATAATTCTGGATTGTATATGGAAGCACGAAATACCCGTCAGACAAACCCTGCATCAGGGCGGAGGCTCCCAAACGGTTGGCGCCGTGATCGGAGAAGTTGGCTTCACCGGCAGCAAATAAACCCGGAATGGTTGTTTGAAGCTCATAATCAACCCAGATTCCACCCATCGTATAATGCACGGCGGGATAAATCATCATTGGGTTTTCGTATGGATTTTCGTCGACAATTTTTTCATACATCTGGAAAAGGTTGCCATAGCGCGATTCGATCACATTTTTGCCAAGGCGTTTGATAGAATCAGTAAAATCGAGATAGACTGCCAGCCCGGTAGTTCCGACACCGAAACCGGCATCACAACGTTCTTTGGCTGCACGGGAAGCCACATCACGGGGCACGAGATTTCCGAATGCCGGATACCTACGTTCGAGGTAATAATCGCGGTCCTCCTCTTTCAGGTTTCCAGCCTTGAGTGTGCCTTTACGGATTTTTTCAGCATCTTCAAGTTTCTTCGGCACCCAGATTCTTCCGTCATTTCGCAGACTCTCGCTCATCAATGTGAGTTTCGACTGGTATTCGCCATGAACCGGAATACAGGTCGGGTGAATCTGAGTGAAGCAAGGATTACCAAAGAAAGCTCCTTTTTTATAGGCTTTCCAGATAGCGCTTCCATTGGATGACATGGCATTGGTAGAGAGGAAAAACACATTCCCGTATCCACCTGTTGCTAACACAACAGCATGGGCCGAATGGCGTTCAATTTCGCCGGTGATCAGGTTGCGAACGATGATGCCCCGCGCCAGACCATCCACAATAACTACATCCATCAGGTCACGACGGGTGTACATTTTCACGGTTTTCTTTCCAATTTCTTTACTCAGTGCACTGTAAGCACCCAGCAACAACTGTTGGCCGGTTTGCCCACGGGCATAAAACGTGCGTGAAACCTGTGCGCCACCAAATGAGCGGTTATCGAGCAATCCGCCGTAGTCACGGGCAAATGGAACACCTTGTGCCACACACTGGTCAATGATGCTGTTACTTACTTCGGCCAGACGAAACACATTGGCTTCGCGGGCACGGTAGTCGCCACCTTTGATAGTATCATAAAAAAGACGAAAAACGCTGTCGCCATCGTTAGGATAATTTTTAGCGGCATTGATACCGCCTTGCGCTGCAATACTATGTGCGCGGCGGGGACTGTCGTGAATGCCGAAAACTTTTACATTGAAACCTAATTCGCCAAAACTTGCAGCAGCAGCTGCACCTGCTAATCCGGTTCCTACAACGATAATATCAAGACGACGCTTGTTTGATGGGTTTACTAAATTCTGATGGGCTTTATAATTCGTCCACTTTTGATCGAGCTGGCCTTTTGGTATTTTTGGATCTAACTTTGTCATAGCTGTAATGTCTTAGGAAAAATAAATAACCAGTGGGATGGCAAGGAAACCGAGCGTAATCAAAATTGATACCAATGTTCCGATAATTTTGACAACAGGAGTATATCGCCAATGATTGAACCCAAGCGATTGAAAAGCAGACTGAATGCCATGTTCGAGGTGAAAACCAAGTAATAACAGAGCTACAACATAAAACACTACATACCACCCGATTTTAAATGTTTCAACAATTACTGCGCCCATATTTTCATAGGTTCCCGATTTGTATGTAATTTCTTCAATGTGCCCAAACTTCGCCACAATAAAAAAGTTGGCAAAATGAATGATCAGAAAGATGAAAACAATCACTCCGGTGTGAATCATAAACTTTGAAAAATAGGATAGCTCAGAGTAGCCCTTTTTCATATACTTCACAGGCCTGGCGGACCAATTCTGCAATTGCACAATGATTCCGTAAATGATATGAATAATGAATCCAAGAAATAATACCCATTGAAAAACCTGAATCAAAGGATTCGTGGCCATAAAATGAGCCGCCACATTGAATTTTTCGTAGGTACTGTCGAATAGTATCATCAAATTGATACCGAGATGCACCAACAGAAAGCTGATTAAAAACAAACCAGCCAATGACATGATGATCTTTTTGGTGATGGATGAATAATTGAGAGTTTTGCCCATATTACTATGATTTAGTGGAAGAACAACTGAAGCATTACTTTTACTATCTGTAAAAAATTACATTTGCAGTGTTTAGCAAACAAATGTAGAGAACATTTTTCACAGTTTGATATATAATTATTCCAAAATTGGTTATTTAGAAAGAATCAAAAGATGCGGAACTCACCTATTAGCAGCGAAATGTTTACCGAAAACAGGCAGCGATTCACAAGATTATTGGCAGATAATAGTATGGCAATTTTTACCTCAGCCGAAAAAATGCCACGCAATGGCGATCAGTTTTTTCCATACCGGCAACAATCCGATTTTTTTTACCTGACCGGAATTCAAACCGAAAAAGCAAGCTTACTTTTGTATCCTTCCTGCCCAAACCCAACTTTCAGGGAAGTGCTTTTTATTGAAATTTTTGATGAACAAAAGGCGATATGGGATGGCATTCAACTGGATAATAACAAAGCAAAAGAAATTTCAGGCATCAAACAAATTATGCCAGCGAACCAGTTTGAAGCAGTGCTTCAGGAAGTGATGAATTATACTTCCGGCGTTTACCTGAATAACAATGAATATATAAAATTTTTCTCGGATATTGCTGACAAACAATCACATCTGATTCAGTTTTTTAAACAGAAATATCCGTTGCACGCCTACCACAGGGCGGCTCCCTTGCTCGAACAACTTCGCACCGTCAAATCGAAACAGGAAATTGAACTGATACAAACAGCCTGCGACATCACCGGAAAAGCTTTCGATCGCTTATTGAAATTTCCCTTGCCCGGGAAACTTGAATACGAGGCACAGGCGGAGATTGATCATGAATTTACGATACGTAAAGCAAACGGACACGGATATTTGCCCATTGTTGCGGGAGGCAAAAATGCCTGTGTGCTGCACTATATCGATAACAATTGCGAACTTGTTGCCGGAGATCTGCTCTTACTTGATTTTGGTGCTGAATACGCCAATTATTCGGCTGATTTAAGCCGGACCATACCGGTTAACGGCAAATTTACAACACGACAAAAACAATGTTACGAAGCGGTATTGCGCGTTTTCAACAAAGCAAAACAACTTTATAAACCCGGCATCACCATCGATCAGATCAACAAGGAAACCTGGAAATATATGGAAGCCGAAATGATTGATCTTGGATTGTTCACGGCTGAAGAAGTGACAAAGCAATCACCCGAAAAACCATTATTCCGCAATTATTTGATGCATGGTGTTGCCCACCATATCGGGTTGGATGTGCATGATGTAGGTTCAAAGTTCGAACCACTCAAACCCGGCATGGTGATCACCTGCGAACCGGGAATTTATATCCGTGAAGAGAAAATCGGAATCCGTATTGAAAATGACATTTTGATTACTGAAGCTGAACCGATTGATCTGATGGCACATATTCCGGTGGAAGTGGATGAAATTGAGAAAATGATGGAGTGAGCTAAAGTGACTAAAGTGAACTAAAGTTATATTAATCAAATCTCTTTTTCTTGAAACAGGCCAGCAATTTCTTAGTCCAAAATCCATTCAATCAGCAGAAAATCGTAATATTGTAGTCCAGACAAGGAAATCAAATAAAACGAAAAATCATGAAACGGTTCTCATTATTTATCCTGTTGATTTTCACAGCGTTACTCGCTTTCTCACAACAAAACAGCCACTATTCAGTTGGCGATACCATTGGTATATGGCAGGAAATCAATTTCGACACGGCTTTTAATCATCTCTATGTTGATTCGTCTGAAACCAATATCTGGCAAATCGGAACACCACAAAAGAGTAACTTTAATCAGGCGTATTCTTTCCCAAATGCCATAACGACCGATACTTTGAATCCATACCCGGCAAATAATGTATCCTACTTTGATTATTATGTTTCTTATTCCAATTCGCAAGCATACCCTTATATCGTTTTCATCGATCTTCAGCACAAGTTTGATACCGATACCCTTATGGATGGCGGATTTTTTACAGTTACATGGGACAAGGGCATGCATTGGATGAATGTTATCCACGATAGCATTTACGGTACGATGGGCGGACTGATTCCCGGCTGGTCGTATATTGTTCCTGAGCCTAATCTTTATTCAGACAACAATACACTTTTTAATGGAGAATTTGGATTTTCGGGCAAATCGGATGGCTGGATAAACACGACCTTAGCGTGGCATTTTATTCACGTTTTCAGACAGGATATTTCAGACACAATGATTGTCAGGTTTAATTTCATTTCAGATGAAATCGACAACCCCAAAGAGGGCTGGATGATTGATAATATACGGTCGTTTGCCCTGGACGTTGGTAGTGATTTGCCTGAAAACAAGGATGATAGCTCTCATATTCTGATTTCTCCCAATCCATTAAAAACTTCAACTGAAATAACATTTAAATCGGTTTATAAGTCAATCGAGATTTCGGTGTACGATACGCATGGAAAATTTATTGAAATCAGATCGTTTTCCGGATTGGGCAAAATCATTTTTGAACGAAATTCGCTACCAGACGGAGTTTATTTTCTCAAAATTCGGTTGAACGGCGAAACTGCTGACATAAAAAAAATAATCATTTCGCAATAAGTAAAAATTAATAATATATTAAATATCAATACTTTATGTTTTTAAAAGAAGTATATACCGATCGGCGCAACCGCCTGAAAAAAGAAATCAAAAGTGGTCTGGCTCTTTTCATTGCCAATCACGAAGCTGCCATGAACTATCCTGCCAACACCTACCATTATCGTCAAGACAGTCATTTTTCGTATTTCTTCGGGCTTCCTCATCCCGGTTTTGCCGGTTTGATCGATTTCGAAACAGGTGAAGAAATCCTTTTTGGCAATGATCTTGACATCGACGATATTATCTGGATGGGGCCTCAGCCCTCGGTTGCCGAGCAAGCCGCTGAAGTCGGGATTCAGAAAACACTTCCATACAGCAAACTGATCGAAACACTGCAAAAGGCCGGCACCAAAGGTCGTGATATTCATTTTCTGCCTCCTTACAGGGGAGAGATGATGATCGAACTCGGTCACCTTTTGGGCTACAAGCCTTCAGAAGTGAAAGAAAATGCCAGCATGGAACTGATCAAAGCGGTTGTAAAACTGAAAGAAATCAAAGACGCACTCGAGATTGCAGAACTTGAAAAAGCGGTTGATGTAGCTTGGCTTATGCATACTACGGCCATGAAAATGGTCAAAGCGGGTGTGGTTGAACAGAAGATTGCCGGAGCCATCGAAGGCATTGCCTTATCGTATGGCGGTGCAGTTTCTTTCCCGGTGATCCTGAGTCAGGACGGACAAATTTTACATAATCACAACCATAACAACATCTTACAAGAAGGTAGAATGTGCGTTGTGGATGCCGGTGCCGAACTTCTTTCTTTGTATGCCAGCGACATCACCCGTACCATTCCGGTTGGTGGAAAATTCAACCAGCGCCAGAAAGATGTGTACGAAATCGTGCTGAAAGCCAATATGGACAGCATTACTGCTACCGCTCCGGACAAAGAATACCGCGATATGCATTTCATTGCAGCCACGCGGATCACCGAAGGTTTGAAAAACCTCGGATTGATGAAAGGTAAGGTTGAGGATGCGGTGGCTGCTGGTGCTCATACCCTGTTTTTCCCTCATGGATTGGGTCATCAACTGGGAATGGATGTGCATGATCTGGAAGGACTTGGCGAAAACAATGTGGGTTATGACGAACATACCACACGCGCAAGCCAGTTTGGAACGGCCTATCTGCGGATGGGTAAAAAACTTCGTCCCGGACACGTAATCACCAATGAACCAGGTATTTATTTCATCCCTGCATTGATCGATAAATTCAGAACAGAAGGACAATTCATTGATTTTATCAACTATGATAAAGTGGAGTCCTACAAAGATTTCGGTGGAATCAGAATTGAAGACGATATTCTGGTAACTGAAACTGGTAGCCGTATTCTTGGGAAAGCCATTCCAAAGTCGGTTGCTGAAGTTGAAGCTACTGCCTGCAATGAATGAGGAAATTTGAAAATGAGAGAATTTGAAAATGAAATAATTAATCAAACATTCTCTTATTACCTATGAAAGAAATTTCATTTCAATCTAAAATAATTTCCTACACCTGTGTCGGAGAAGGTCCTTGTCTGGTGCTATTGCACGGTTTCCCGATGGATCAGCGTGTCTGGGAGAAAACCAGCATGCATTTGTCAGGATATTACAAAACAATTTGCATCGATTTACCGGGTTTCGGACAATCTGATATGCTAGATGAAATTCATTCCATGGCGCTGATGGCTCAGGCGGTGCAGGCTGTTTTATGGCATGAAAAGATTGAAAAATGCGTTATTCTGGGCCATTCGATGGGTGGTTATGTAATTCTGGAGTTTGCCCGTCAGTTTCCCGAAATGCTGAAAGGATTGATTCTGCTTCATTCTCAGGCTGCTGCCGATGATGAAACCTCACAGGCAAACCGCAACAAATCGATCGAAGCGGTGAAACAAAACAAGGACATATTTATCAATCCATTTATTGAGGGATTATTCAGTGATGATTTCATTGCAAATCAAGCTGATAGGGTCAATTTAATCAAAGAAATCTGTCAATCACAAAAAGTTGAAGCAATTGTTGCAGCGCTGGCTGGAATGCGCGATCGGGCTGATCAGATTGAATTGCTAAAAAGGATTCAAGTTCCGGTTTTGTTTATTCTTGGCAAGGAGGATAAACGTATGCCCTACTTCAACATCATGTCACAGGCTGCTTTGCCGGCACACGCTGAACTCCTGATACTGGATAAGGTAGCTCATTTTGGTTTTATGGAAAAACCTCAGATCGTTGGGATGACAATCGGTCAGTTTACGGATAAGTGTTTTACTGTTTGAAATATTTACTTTTTCTAGTTCAATCAATAAGTTGAATGAAGTATTTTGTCAGCCTGAGCGGAGTCGAAGGCGACAAGTAAAAACCATTTATTGATGAACACTTTGAAGGTAAATTAACCACTCAATTTACTCATTTCCAAAGATTTGTTGATTGGTTCAAGTCTTGAATTCGGCCTTCATTTTTATAATAAAAGTTGTAAATTTCTTTCTGCTCCCCTATTTTTGTAGAGTCACATTTATGAAATTCAGTATCATTTGCCAATAAATAAATCATGACTTCTAATCAGAAAACCTATTATGTGTATATACTGAAATGCGCTGATAACAGCTATTATACAGGTTTTACCAGCGATTTGGAACACAGAATTGCAACACATCAGGAAGGTCGTGATCCAGACAGCTACACCTATTCAAGAAGACCGGTTGAACTCGTTTATGCAGAATATTTTATGGAACCAAAGGCGGCCATCTCATTCAAAAAACAATTAAAAGGATGGTCAAGTGCTAAAAAAGAGGCCTTGATTGCCGGAAATTGGGATAAAATCAAAATTCTCGCGAAGTGTAAAAACAAGACAAGTCATGAAAAACTTAAAAAAGACGATTAAGTCGCGCTTCGACTCCGCTCAGCGTGACAAAAAAATAACATAATATTGATAATTAGCAAGTTAGTGTTTCCTAATAACCCTTATTCCACCAACCTGTCAAGCGTGGTTTGAATCAGCAGATCCATATTGGCATGATAATCACCGGCGAATTTTTCAGTTACACGGTTGGCAATAACCAAACAAATAGTGAGTGCCTCGTGTCCCAGCAAACGGCTCAATCCGTACAAAGCTGATGACTCCATTTCAAAATTATTGATCTTGAGTCCGTTATAACTGAATGACTCAATTTTTTTATTCATTGTTACATCACCAAGTGGCAATCTCAGACTCCGTCCCTGTGGCCCATAAAAGCCGGGGGAAGTGGCTGTAACTCCATGATAATACCCTTCACCAAGTTTCTTTAACAGGCTTTCTGAAGATTTCACCACATAAGGACCCGGAAGCAATGGAGACCAATTCATATGTTTCACAAAAGCATCGGTCATTCCATGTTCGATAACCTTCCCGCTTCCTCCGTAAAAATGCAGCAATCCATCCAAACCCAAGGCAAATTCGGCAGCGACAAAACTAGTTCCCACCTCAATCTCAGGTTGAAGCGCTCCTGAAGTTCCGAGCCGGACAAGATTCAGTTTTATGTGTTCCGCATTTATCTCTCTGGTTTTGAGGTTTATATTCGCTAACGCATCCAATTCATTGATCACGATATCGATATTATCCGTTCCCATTCCGGTCGATAGCACCGTAACCCGTTTCCCTTTATATGTTCCGGTATGTGTCACAATCTCGCGGTTGGCCATCTGAAATTCGATATGATCAAACAAACGTGAAACATCTTTCACCCTGCCGGGATCACCGACGAGAATGATGGAATCAGCAATCTGATGTGGAAAAAGGCGCAAATGATATACACTGCCATCGGTATGTAAAACAAGTTGTGAATCAGGTATCTTATACATTAAAGTCAAATTTCTTGGTGAAACAAAAAGAATCGGCAAAGGTAAGAACATTGCCTGAGTTAAAACGAATCTGGTTCAATTCAGGAAAAGACGCTAATTTTACGCCGATCAGGTAGAAAACACCCGCATCAATTTTGATAAAACAGAAAAAATGAAAAATAAGTGGCAGGGAATCTGCGAAATCATCTCGATCGGCGACGAGTTACTTATCGGACAGGTTGTGAATACAAATGCCTCCTGGATGGGCGAACAACTCAGTCTGAACGGCTTACAGCTCCGCAGAGTGATCAGTATAGGCGATCAGGCCAGTGAAATTTCTTCGGCTTTATCAGATTCAGTTTCAAGGGCTGAATTTGTCTTCATTACAGGCGGATTAGGACCAACTGCCGATGATATCACCAAGCCGGTTTTGTGTGATTTTTTTAAAACACAGTTGGTATTAAACCAGGAAGCCCTCGAACAGGTAACCTCTTTTTTTAAAGGCCGCGGAATCGAACTTTCAGAACGAAACCGAGCACAGGCGATGCTTCCCGAAAACTGCCTTCCGATTCGAAATTATAACGGAACATCCCCCGGAATGTGGTTCGAGACCGAAAAAGCGATTGTCGTTTCCATGCCTGGCGTACCTTTTGAGATGAAAGCGATGTTCACGAATCAGGTTATCCCGAAAGTGAAGACCCTTGTCAAAACAAATCATATTGCGCACAAAACCATACTGACCTGCGGCATCGGAGAATCTTATCTCGCCGATCAGATCAAAGATTGGGAACTGGTGCTTCCGACACATTTCAAACTGGCCTATTTACCTCAACCCGGTATCGTCAGGCTGCGGTTGAGTGGTTCGCATCATGATCAGGATGAGCTCGAATCGGAGATGAACCAGTTAGTTGAAAAGCTTCAACCGCTGATTGCAAAATATGTTTACGGAACAGGAGAATCCACTTTGGAACAGGTAATTGGATCTTTTCTGAAAGAAAATCATAAAACCCTCTCAACTGCTGAAAGCTGTACAGGGGGTTATCTGGCGCATTTGATCACCTCAGTTCCGGGAAGTTCGGCCTACTTCAAGGGATCGATCATTGCTTATGATAATGTTGTCAAATCAGAATTATTGGGTGTGAGTGATACCGACCTGATGATTCACGGAGCTGTGAGTCAGGAAGTGGCAGAAGCCATGGCGATTGGAGTAAGAAAGAATCTGAAAACAGATTACGCGCTCTCAACTACCGGAATTGCCGGTCCGGAAGGCGGAACAGAAGAAAAGCCTGTCGGAACAGTCTGGATTGCGCTGGCCTCGGAAAATAGTGTCGTATCAAAGAAATTCCGATTTGGCGATCATCGCGGACGAAATATTCACCGTTCGGCGCTCGAAGCGATGAATATGTTGCGGATGGAGCTTATCAGGAAATAAAAAAAGCCTGCTGAGAAGCAGGCTTTCAAGGTATATTTCTTGTTATATTATATAATCACAGCACTTTGTGTGGTAATATTCCGGTCAATTTTCTTAAACATCCCCTGCAACACATTGCCTGGTCCAACTTCTATAACCACCTTCACCCCACTGGCAATCATATTGCTCATAATATGTGTCCAGCGAACCGGAGATGTTAATTGGGCGATCAGATTCTTTTTAATGATTTCAGGATCGGTAACGGATTGCCCGGTAACATTTTGATAAATCGGACAAATACCACGTGCAATTTTCGTCGTCGCGATGGCTTCTGCCAGTTCGAGACGGGCCGGCTCCATCAAAGGAGAATGAAAGGCGCCGCCAACTTTTAACGGAAGTGCGCGTTTTGCTCCGGCTGCAAGCATTTTTTCACAAGCCAGCGCAACACCTTCAACCGAACCGGAAATAACAATCTGGTCGGGACCATTGTAATTGGCAGGAACAACAATTTCGTTTTTGATAGATGCACAAACCGATTCGACCACCGAATCTGTCAAACCAAGTATAGCTGCCATGGTGCTGGGTTGCAGTTCACATGCCTTTTGCATGGCGAGCGCCCGCTTTGAAACCAATCTCAACCCATCTTCAAAGGTCATGCTTCTGTTGGCAACCAAGGCCGAAAACTCGCCCAACGAATGTCCTGCCACAAGATCAGGCGCAAATTCGTCGCCCATTGCAATGGCAAGACACACCGAATGGAGGAAAACAGCTGGTTGTGTCACGTTTGTTTGTTTCAGATCTTCTTCAGTTCCTTCGAACATCAAATCTGTAATTTTAAATTTCAACAGGGTGTTCGCCTTCAGAAAATATTCTTTGGCCCTGGGTGATTTATCATATAAATCTTTTCCCATTCCAACAAACTGCGACCCCTGACCGGGAAATACATAAGCTTTCATAAATTTGGCTTTTCGATTATTAGCTATCTATCAGGCGATTATCAAAATTTCTTTATTTACGATCACCGAAAAAGCGAAGCAAAAATAAGAATAAATTGATGAAATCGAGATACAATGTCAAGGCACCCATTATTGTTACTTTCCGCATCGTGTCGCCCTGCTCAATAGCCGCTGCTCCGATTCGCTTGAGTTTTTGCACATCATACGCAGTTAAACCGGTGAATACCAATACACCCACGAAACTGATGATGTAATCGAGCGTGCTGCTTTTCATGAAGAAATTAACCAATGAAGCAACAATTATTCCAATAACACCCATCATCATGAACGAGCCAAATTTGCTCAAATCTGTTTTTGTCGTGAATCCCAAAACAGCCATTAAACCAAACATAGCAGATGTGATCATGAAAGTTTTAGCAATGGATGAACCGGTATATGCCAGAAAAATAAAACTCAGACTTAGCCCCATCAACACCGAATAACCAATAAACACAAGTGTCATGGTATTTGCACTCATTCGGGCAAAACCTGCCGACATCCACAAAACAAGCCCTAAAGGCGACAACATCACAATCCAACCTAAGATTGACATACCGCCTGTTTCAGAATTAACCATCATGGTTTTAAAAGATTCATTTCCGGCTGCAGTGTATGCGATCAAGGCGGTTAAGGCCATGGCAACAAACATCCATGTGAAAACATTTGTCATAAAAGTACGCACCATCGACTGTGACTGAAATTCAGTCGTTTGTGAAAATGGATTTTGAATACTGTTCATATTAATTAACGATTTAATTTTTACTATTTAATTGTTTTACACTAAGTTATCCTAATTTTGAACCTATTAAACTGATGAATTCGGCACGCGTTTCGGCACGGCTAAATGCGCCTGTAAAATCGCTGGTTGTTGTAACGGCACTTTGTTTTTGCACTCCGCGCATTGACATACACATGTGACGGGCCTCTATTACTACGGCCACGCCAAGTGGGTTCAGGGCATCGTTGATCGCTTCCTTTATCTGTGTCGTTAATCGCTCCTGCACCTGAAGCCTCCGCGAATAGGCTTCTACCACCCGCGCAATCTTACTTAATCCTGTAATATAGCCATTTGGAATATATCCGATATGGGCTTTCCCAACAAACGGGATCATATGGTGTTCGCATAAAGAAAAAATCTCGATATCTTTTACAATCACCATTTCGCGGTAGTCTTCCTTGAACCGGGCCGAAAGCAATATCTCGCGCGGATCGTGGTCGTATCCCTGTGTCAGAAACTGAATCGATTTGGCAACACGACGGGGTGTATCGAGCAATCCTTCGCGCTCAGGATTTTCACCCAGAAGCCCCAGGATCGCACGGTAATGCACTTCCAGTTCCTTTAACTTTTCGGGAGCATACTTTTCGATCTTTTCGTAACCCAACAAATCCTTTATGGTTTTTTGCATACCGGTTTATTTATACATTCAATCCTTTTACAAATGTTTTCCAATTCTATCAACAATAATGCCAGCGAAAATCATGTCACTTATTTTCCAAAATATTCAATATAATTATTTTCCGATTCATAGAGTTTTACTGCATGCAACTCGGCACCAAGCGCCCTAATCCCATGCAAAAGCTGATTCCAAATATTTACAGCAAGTACTTCGGTGGATGCAAATTTACCAGCCATAAAGTCAACCTCAAGGTTGATATTTTTGTGATCAATTTTCTCAATGATTAGATCCTTGATTATCATACTCAATTGCTTGAGATTCAATAAAAAACCTGTTTCCGGATCAATTTCACCCTTAATCGTAACAAACAATTCATAATTATGACCATGCCAGTTTGGGTTCGAGCATTTGCCGAATACCTCAAGATTCTGTTCATCTGTGAAATCAGCTCTGAACAACCTGTGGGCAGCATTAAATCGTTCACGCCGGGTAATAAAAATCATTGTATTCTATTATAAATGGTTACAAAGATAGTTTTAAAAAATGGTGTTGGTTTTTCAGGCAGCCACTATTTTGAATGAAAAATCCTTCAGTTCAAACAATCTATCCCAGCTTTTGTTTGGCAATAGTGATAACTTCAAAGGCTGTAAAAACAATATAGTAGACAAAAAACGTCAAAATAAATGGCACGGCATCGCCCCTGTTAAACAACACATACACCAGAATGACAGCAAGATAGGCGATCAATTTAGAAAATGTTGCAATCATAAAATAATTCGTAAACGAACTCAGTTTTTTTTGCTTTGCACGGTTAAACAACCAAAACAAAAAACTATTGGTCAGGCAAAAGAATATCAATAACCATGGCCAGACAGGTGTAACAGCGGAAGGTATATAAACACCCAGCAAAAAGTTTCCAACTGCCAGAACCAGCCCAATTACACCGAGTTTAATGATAAAATCTATCATGTCTTCATTCATGGTTTTTTGATGAAATCTCTGATAGCATAATAAATGGCCAACACGACTGAACCAACCGATAAAACGGCAGTAAAAACCGGAAATTTGATACCAAGCCAACGGTCGAGATAATAACCGCCAAAAACGCCGGCCAATATGATGAACAGCATCTGAAAAGCCAGCGATGAATACTTTGCATAAGATTGCATCGAACTACCGGTTTTCTTTTTATTGTTGGGTTGAATCATTGTGTTTTTCTGCCAAATCGGTCATCATGCATTTTCCCCTGAATTTTGCACCCACCTCAATGGTAAGTCTTGAAGTTTCCAGATCACCTTCGATGGAGGCCGTTGATTTCAAGGAAGTGAGTTCATCTACCTTGATGTTTGCTTTTACCTGACCCGAGATATCGGCATTCTGACAAACAATACTTCCTCCTACAACACCTGAAGGGCCGATAACAAGACGGCCACCCACTTTAATTGAGCCTGTCAGCAGCCCGTCAATCCTGAAATCTCCGGAAGATTCAATATCACCTTTGATGGTTGTTCCCTGACCAATGATATTACGTGCAGGAAACTCATGTACAACTTTTGTAAAGCTTTTTAGATTCATAATCATTCAGTTTTTTGATTATTTTTTTCCCAAAACCGTATATATTGTTCCGTGTCTTTGTTTCGATAAAATATCGGATAATTTGTCATCGAAATTGGATACACAACCACATCCTCTTTGCTGATTGCCCCAAAAACATAATCAGACGACAATACAGCATTGTAATAATCACTTGCATCCGAAAGATTATCAAAATTACCAACGGTAACAAGCGACCGGTCATTATCCAATACCAGACTCTTTATGATCAGTTTTCTGAGACTGAAATTACGATCGTTAAAATCAGAAATCCGGACTTTCAAAGGATCGGTTCTCACCGTCTTTCCTGAGGTAACCATCATCACCAAATGGGTTGTTTCAGATTCATACACAAACGGAAATTCCTCTTCCTTTTGTATAGCTGAATCACCAACTGCTTCAGGAATATCCAAATTTAAATCGTATTCCTTATTCACGTTTCTGAGGATAGCGAGCGCCCTTTCAGCAACCGGACTATCCGGATAAGTTTTTGTGAGACTGTCAAGACCAATTACCAGTGAATCAATTGTTTGTAATCGACCTGCTGCAATCGCCCGCAAGAATTCGAAGCGTGGCATCAACATGGTATCATTCGCATAAAGTTTTCGGGCACGATCAGCATTCAACATGACACGATAGAACTCTTCATTCGTATAAGCGTCTAAGGTCTGGGCATAAAATTCGGTGGACTCATTTTGTTGTGCGGCCTTTTTTAGAAAATAATCCGGATCCTTCAACACCATGGCATAATCTGAGTCGGGATAGTTTTCGATAATAAACGATTTATAGAATCCGGCCTTCTCCTGATCCATTTCTTCATCATGCATTTTATACAATGCATACATGGCCTGCAAGCGGTATTTACTCTCAGGAAAGCGTTCATTTAACGATAAATACGCTTCCTTCGACCGCGGGTAATCGATAAGCTGTTCCTTATAAATATATCCCAGATTATTCAGCGCTTCCATCACCAATTCTAGCGAAGTCTCTTTTTGTTCGTCTGTCAACGGAATATCCTTAAGATAAAACGCCTTATCGCCCGGCGTCAATGCCATCGAAGCCGAATCGGTACCCGTGGTCTCTCCTTCACCCGCTGCCAAAAAGCCTTCACTTTCGCTTAAGCTTATACTTTGCTTATCGCTGATTCTCCAATTGTCTTCGAGTTTTCGCCTTCCCCATTTTTTCGCAAATTCCGTAAAACCAAAGCTTAGCGTGTTTGGGTTATAAAAATACCATTCGGCAGAAGGCATTGACCCTGCGGTGGAGGCATTGTTTCCGGTTTCGCGCATCTGGATGTTATTGTTGCGTAGGTCGTTTGATTCTTCCTCGGCCTTTTTGCGTTCGTTTTCAACATACGTAGTGACCAGTCCCTCAATAATTCTGTTTCTTAAGGTTGAGTCAAGACTTGCCAAACGCAGTAAGCTGTCCTGCAATTGCACTGTCTGAAGGTTGACAACCAGGTCGCTGAGTATTTCTGCTTTGCCTTTTATGCTATCGTAACCGGGATAATCTTTTGGCAAGGCGCTTACAGCCGTGTCGTAATAGGCCTGAGAACCCACGTAATCGTTATTATCAAATAAAATTGCGGCAAGTTTCAGTGACGAAGTTGTCTGTTGATTTTTATCCTGAACAGTGGCTGCCACCGATTTCTTCAAAAAATCGATTGCCAAAGGCTCATCGTTATCTTTGAGCGCAATTTCGGCAAGTGCATAATAAATCTTATCCTTATAGTCCTTATTTTTTTCGTCGCGCAGCATCTTGTTTAACACTTTCACAATTTGCTTGCTGTTGCCCAGCGCAGCGTCGTAGGCGGTTGCCAGGTTGATGCGAGCTTCGAAAGCCATCTCGTAAGGCGGATTTCGTTTGATCACGTCTTCATACAATTCAAGTGCCCGCGGCAGGTCGTTTTGCTTTTTATAGAGCTGCGCCAGTATGAACATGGCCCGGGTTTTCAGGTACCGGTCGTTGTTGTCGAGCAAACCTTGTTTCAGATAGGAGACCGCCTTATCGTATTTTGCAGTGCCAATCAAAAAATCGGCATAAACAAACGAGAGGTTCCGGCGAACTTCTGCCGGCATTTCGAGTTCCTTCGATTTCGCAAACAAAATCTGGAAGATGGGTTCGGCTTTTTCGACCTGCTTCAGTTGCACATACGTCATGGCGAGCCACATCTGGGCGGTGTATGAAATATCACTGTTGCCGTATTGTTTGCTGACAAAATCGAATGTGCGCCGCGCACTCGTATAATCCTGCTTGTAAAAATGTGCTTTTGCCATCAGTAGATAGCTGTCTTTGATCCATTTTACCTTTTCATTTCCGCCAAAAACCATCGAGTGACGCTGCACAGTAATCGACGCTTTCTGTATGGCCCGATCATTTTGTGAATTTTGTTTCTGCGCATCACTCTTCTTGCCGAAATTATTCACAAACAGCACATTGGAATAATCATCCACCACCACCTTACGCAATTCGGTGACACCGGTCTTTAAACTCTCATTCCCATTCCAATACACATTGAAATGACTGGTAACGTTGTGATAGGTGCGACGTATCAGGGTATTCTTTTTGACAGAACACCCGGGTGTGAGCAGTGCGGCACAAACTACCGTAAAAATGGCGATCCAGTTGTGTTTCGGTATTGACAAATTCATCCTGTTTTTGGTACAATAACTCAAATTTATACCCGATATTTTATTTTAACGTGGTTTTATTCAGATTTTAAGGATATGCAAAGGTAATAATTCTTCGGTCATCAATCCACAGTCAGCTGTCATCATTCAGACATTAACAGTCGACGCCCTTTACAACATTGATTTTCATAATTATACTTAAATGGATTTCGGTTTGCTGACAAACCAGTGCCGCTGCAAGATAGTTTTTTATACTTTTGCCCTTCAATTTCGAACAAGCATGCCTCGGCTACAAAAAGAAAAATGGTTACACAAACTTCGCCTCAAGTATAGGTTAGTCATTTTTGATGATGAAACCTATGAAGAGAAATTCAGTTTTAAACTGAGCGCGTACAATGTGTTCATTTTTTTAACCAGTTTAAGTGTATTTCTTATTTTTATCACGGCATATATCATCGCTTTTACCTCGTTGCGCGAATATATACCAGGCTACAGCAACGTTGGTTTGAGCAAAAGAGTTTATAAAATACAACGTACTGCCGACTCGCTCGAAACCGTGCTTCGCCAAAACGATATTTACTTTAACAATCTTAAAAGAATCATCGATGGCACGGGCAATTTTACCGATGATGACAGCAATGCTTCTGCCAGTGAAACCAAAAAACTTTCGAGCGATACAATTCAACTCAGGAAGTCGCGCGAAGACAGCCTGCTGCGCCTTGAGTTTGAATCGGCTGAAAGATACAATCTTCAGATTGAGCCTTCGCTCACACCCGAAAGCCGCAAAAAAGCCATGGCAGTGACAGGTTTTTTTCTTCCGGTTAAAGGATTAATTACCAATGAGTTTAATGCCTTAAACCGCCACTATGGCATCGATATTGTTGCCAAAAGCAACGAAGCAATCAAAGCAACCTTAGCCGGAACAGTGGTTTATGCTGATTGGACACTCGAAAAAGGCTATGTGATTGGGGTGCAGCATGCCGGAAATTTTTTCTCGCTCTACAAACATAATTCGGCCTTGCTGAAAAAAGAAGGCGATCTGGTGAAAGCAGGCGAACCCATCGCCATTATCGGGCAAAGCGGCGAGTTAACCACCGGACCACACCTGCATTTCGAACTTTGGTTTAACGGAACACCCATCAATCCGAAGGATTACATTTCGTTCTAACTTTACAAGGGGATCTTTTAAGGGTTTGAAGTCGGAAGACCGAAGACGCGGGTCTAATTCAAAATGGAAAATGCAAAGTCAAAATGCAAGGGGTTGGAAGACTGAAAACCGAAGACTGATGACTGAGGGCTGAAGACTGGAGACTGGAGACTGATGAACTGCATTTTAACACAATTTGACAATCCCGGCATCCGGCTGTACCGAAATTTATCGTAATCTTGCACAATTAAATAAAAGAATTATCATTGTTCACAAGCTGTTCTGAAACATTTAAATTACTGTATTTGTGTAATTTATAAACTTCTAGCCACAAATAATCCCGATAAAACCGATGGAAATTGCAATCAAAATACTCCAGCTCCTTTTAAGTTTATCCATTCTTGTCATTGTACATGAGCTTGGCCATTTTATGGCTGCCAAGTTTTTCAACACCAGGGTGGAGAAGTTTTATCTTTTCTTTAACCCATGGTTTTCGTTGTATAAATTCAATTATAAGGGAACAGAATACGGCATTGGCTGGCTGCCTTTGGGTGGTTATGTGAAAATTGCCGGTATGATTGATGAATCGATGGACACGGAAGCGATGAAACAGCCTGCACAGGATTGGGAATTTCGTTCGAAACCGGCATGGCAACGCCTGATCATCATGCTCGGCGGTGTGATCATGAATGTAGTGCTTGCTTTTGCCATTTACATCGGCATGCTTACCAGTTACGGCGAAAAATACCTTCCAACTTCTGAAGTGAACCGTTACGGTATTTCGGTCGATTCTCTCGCCATCCAGTTTGGACTGCAAAACGGCGACCGCATTCTTTCGGTTGACGGCAAATATATCGAAGACTTCAGTAAAATTCCGTTGACAATCATCCTTGACGAAGCACGCACCATTCAAGTAGAACGTAATGGTGAGAAAATTAATGTTTCCTTACCGGCCGATGCCATCGGTCAACTCGTAAAACACAAATCACCTCTTTTCATTTCGGTGCGAATTCCTTTTATTGTCGAGGGTTTTGCCCCAAATTCAGTGGCCGAAAAAGCAGGCATGTTGGTGGGTGATTCAATATTGGGAATAAACGGTATATCTACCCGCTATTTTCAGGAATTCCGTGAAAGCATTCAGCAGTATAAAAATCAGGACGTTACGATTGATGTGAAACGTGGAATGGACACCCTACACCTTGCTGTTTCTGTACCCGTCGAAGGTTTGATTGGCGTGTCGCCAAAGCAGCAGCTGGAAGATTTTTTTACGCAGAATCAAAGAGATTATTCAATATTTCAGGCCATTCCAGCCGGTATTGTGAAAACATTCGATGGCATCGGCGGTTATCTGAAACAGTTGAAACTATTGGTGAATCCTGAGGTAGAAGCCTATAAAAGCGTGGGTGGTTTTATCACCATCGGAAGCATTTTTCCGGCCCAGTTTCATTGGGAAAGTTTCTGGCGACTGACAGCTTTTTTGAGCATTATGCTTGCCGTATTAAACGTATTGCCCATCCCGGCACTCGATGGCGGTCATGTTGCCTTCCTGTTTTACGAAATTGTTACACGTCGCAAACCCAGCGATAAATTCCTTGAAGTAGCCCAGATTATAGGTATGGTATTGCTGTTTGGATTGCTGATCTTCGCCAACGGGAATGATATTGTGAAGCTTTTTAAGTAGTCGGAAGTCAGAAGACGGAAGACAGAAGTTGCCTATCCAAGATGGAAGATGAGAAAACTTCGAAATTTGGAATTTTACTTATGTTTTACCTGAAGAACATGTACTTTAGCTCGCTCCAAACTATAGCTCACTCCCAACTTTAGCTCACTCCGAACTCTTTTTCACTCTTCCACTTTTTCACTTAATGACCTGAATCCACTGCCCAGAATTTCGTTGGCATCAATCACCGTCAGAAAAGCCTTGGGGTCAATCTGATGAATAAATTCTTCGAGCGCAGATAGTTCCCTGCTGTTTAACACAACATAAATCATCGTTTTTTCGTTTCCGGCATACATTCCCTGTACGCTGATGAAAGTGCCGCCCCGGTGCAAATCATTGATAATTTTAGTCCCGATGAGCGTACATTTATCCGAAACAATGAGTGCCACCTTATCGTAGCTGATTCCCTGAAGCACTGTGTCGATCAACTTTCCCATCACAAAAATAGTGATGAGCGAATACAACGGGATTTTCCAGTCGCTGAACACAAGCGTACCAACGAGTACAACCACCGAATCGACAAGCATCATAAGTTGCCCGAGTGGCATCCCGGTCCATTTGCCCAACATCATCGAAATAAGATCAGTGCCACCACAGGTCGCTTTTGCCTTAAATAACAAACCGACACCAAGTCCGATAACCGCACCGCCAAAAATTGCCGAAACCAGCGGATCGCCCTGAATGAGTGGTTCTTCACCAAGCCAAAGGGTCAACAAATCCATAAAAGCCGAGGTAAAAATAAAACCAACGATTGTTTTTGCCCCGAATTTTGGCCCAAGGATTTTTACGCCAATAATGGTCAGTGGAATATTGAATGCCAACGCCATCAATCCAACAGGAGTTCCGAAAGTATGATGTAACACAATGGATATACCATAAATACCGCCCGGAACTATTTTGTTTGGAGTAATAAACAAAACATATCCCAACGCAATGATAAACGCACCCAAAATGATGAATACGTAGGCTTTAAACCATCTTGCCGAAAACTGTTTATACCTGATAAAACCCATTTAGTAAATCAATTAATTGAATCCCTGGCATGTTGCACTTTGCACTTTGCACTTTGCATTTTATCACGAGGTCATTTTCTCGTGAAGCGAATTAAATCCTTCACCCAGTATCTCATTGGCATTGATCACTGTGACAAACGCCTTAGGGTCAATCTCGTGAATATATTCCTGTAACATAGCCATTTCGCGACGGTTCACTACGGTGAAAATGATAGTCTTTTGGGCACCGTTAAACATGCCGGTTCCATGAATATAGGTTCCCCCACGTTCAAGATCGACAATAATTTTATCACGAATTGCCTCAAAATGATCTGAAATGATAAACAAAGTTTTGTCATACGACACGCCCTGCAGCACAGTATCGATTACTTTACCGGTAATAAAAATCACAATCAGCGAATAAAGCGGAATTTTCCAATCACGAAATACAATCAACCCGATCATAACAATCACCGAATCAACATAAATAAGAAGCTGACCCACAGGAAGTTTGGTGTACTTACTTATTATCATAGCCACGATATCAGTTCCCCCGGAAGTCGCTTTTGCCTTGAAAATCAATCCAAGTCCGAAGCCTAAAAACACACCGCCAAATATCGACGACAACAAAGGTTCATTCTCAACAAGAGGTTCCTGGCCATAAAACAGCGTGATTCCATCAACAAAAAGGGCGGTTAACAGAAAACCAATAACAGTTTTATATCCAAAGCGCGGTCCCAGAATTTTTATACCCAATAAGGTGAGTGGAATATCCATCGATAAGGCCGTCATCCCCACCGGAAGGTCAAATATATAGTGAATCGCTATAGCAATCCCATACACACCGCCGGGCATAATCTTGTAAGGTGTAATAAAAAGCACAAATCCTGCTGCGAGAATAAATGATCCAATGATAATCAGACTATAACTGATCAGCCATTTCTTCGAAAAAACCTTCTCTGTTTGTAAAAAAGCCATAACTTATTATTCTGTTTTATTCGCTGCAAAATTAGCTAGTTTCATCTCCCAACCGACTCCGGCTTTCAAATAAACAGCAATTCCAACATCAATAAAATACGCCAATCAGTTTGGCAAGAAGAGCCATTGGCTGTTGTTTGCACAATAAAAGTTAAATTTTCTTGTTTATGCCATTACGAACAAAGTAAAATCTTAAACGGAAGGCTAATTTTTTCTTTGATAAATATGCATGGATTTCGCAAATATTATTACTTTAGCCAACCAAAGTCAGACACGGTAAATCTATTGATGCAATTGAATATCAGGTTTTTATTCATATTTTTTTATGTTTTCGGAACTCAGGTTGCGGGCTTTGCCCAACAAGCACCTGTTTTTACGCATCATAGCTATACCAATATGTTTGTGAATCCCGGATATGCCGGCATGGGAGAAGGAATCTGTCTGAATGGAATTATCAGGCAGCAGTGGGCAGGATTTAAAGATGCCGATGGAAATCAGGTAGCTCCCGAAACATTTTTAATAACAGGCGATGCGCCGGTTAAATTTCTTCGAGGCGGACTTGGCGCATCGATCATGCAGGATAAAATTGGATTTTTCAGTGATATTGGTGTAAATCTTGGTTATTCGTACCACTTGGATGTTGGTGGAGCCAATCTGGGAATCGGTGCTGCCCTTAATTTTTTGAACCGGACAGTCGATTTTTCAAAATTTAAACCACAAACAAGTGGCGATCCTGCACTGCTCACCGGGAGCCAAAGTGATATGCTGTTTGATGCAAATCTTGGTATTTTCTGGCAGGTTCCTGAGAATTATTATATAGGAATCTCGGTTACAAGTTTATTGCAATCACGGGGGAAAAACCTTTCTGATCAGGCAAGTGCAAGTTTTGTTGGAGACCGAACCTTTTATTTCGTAACCGGTTATCAGTTCAGGTTTGCCGGCAGCCCGGCCTATGAGTTTTTACCTGCACTAAGTATTATGACAAATACTGTTTCAACACAATTTAATCTTTCCGGAACCGTTTCATACAATAATAGGTTCTGGGGAGGCGTTAACTATAGGTTTCAGGAATCTGTCGGGCTCATGGTTGGCATGACTATAAAAGATTTCAGATTCGGATATGCTTATGATATTAATACATTGGGCTATGGAGTGCCGGGATCACATGAAATCAGTTTAGGATATTGTTTTAAAATAAATGCAGACAAAGGGATCAGGAGTTACAGGAATATCAGATATTTATAGCATTAAGTTATACCAACAACAAAAAAAACCTGTTGAACTAAGTATTTTTTATAATTTTGGCCGGTTATTTAATTCAGAAAAAAGGAAAAATGAGCTAAAAACTCATTCATCGAACGCTTAAATACATTATCAGGAACAATGAAGAACCTACTTTTTTACGCACTGGCGTTAATAATTCTTGCAGGTTGCAGCAACACAAATCAAGGCGAATTGGTTGGTGTGAGAAAAAAGTCAAAACCATTTTATCAGCCCGATCCGTTCGGGATGGCTTTTATACCACAAGGTAGTTATACCATGGGTGTTGGTGGCGAAGATATCACGTATGGTCAGTTGAATGAGCCTAAAACAATTTCAGTTTCTGCCTTTTTTATGGACGAAACTGAGATAACCAATAATGAATACAGAGAATTCGTTTATTGGGTACGCGATTCAATTGCCCGCACTATCCTTGGGGATGTGCTACCCGATGAATACCTGATAAGTGAAAACAAAAAAACAGGTGAAGTTTATGACCCACCCTATTTGAACTGGAAAACAGATATTGAATGGACCAGTGACAACCAGGATGTGCGTGATGCCATGGAAGCCGGCCTGTACCTGCCAGATTTTGAACGCTACTTCCGTCGTAAAGAAATTGACACCCGTAAGCTAAACTATGAATATTACTGGGTTGACCTTCAGGCAGCTGCTAAAAAAGAATTCAAAGAAGATGCTGATTTTCGCAAAGCCGGTTTGGCTAATCGTCCGCAAGGTCTTGCCAACAGATCGGTATATGTGCGCAAAGAAATGATCAACGTTTATCCTGATACATTGGCTTGGATTCATGATTATACCTATTCATTCAATGACCCACTCACCGAAAAATATTTCTGGCATCCTGCTTATGATCATTATCCTGTGGTTGGTGTAAACTGGAGTCAGGCACGGGCTTTCTGTGTATGGAGAACCGAAAAACTTAATTCTTATCTCCGTGCCCGCAAAGGTGAAGTAGCACTGGCCGAGTTCAGATTACCTACTGAAGCCGAATGGGAATGGGCTGCACGTGGCGGTAATCATCTCAATCCTTATCCCTGGGGAGGTCCTTACACACGCAATGAGCAGGGATGTTTCCTTGCCAACTTCAAACCGTTGCGTGGCAACTATATCGCAGATGGCGGTTTACGTACTGTAATCGTAGGACATTATCCACCAAATGATTGGGGATTGTATGATATGTCGGGCAATGTTTCGGAATGGACAAACAGTGCCTTCGATCCGGCTTCTTACAATTTCACCTGGGATATGAATCCTAACTACACCTATACCGCCAAAGAAAGCGACCCTCCTGCCATGAAACGTAAGGTAGTTCGCGGTGGTTCATGGAAAGACATTGAGTATTACCTGCAGGTAACCTCGCGTGCCTACGAATATCAGGACACATCCAAATGTTATATTGGATTCCGTACTATTCAACCCTTCTTGGGGCGCAACAAAGGTGACAATCCGGCAAAAGCATCAAGAGTTTACAGATAATCAACATTTTACATTAACTATAATTTTTTTCAAACAATGGAATTTAGCAAGCTAGTAAGAAGCAAAGGATACAAAAACTTCATGTCGAAGCTCTATGGTATTGGAGCAGCAGTCGTTATCGTTGGAGCATTGTTCAAAATAAACCACTACAACTACGCAAATGAAATGCTCATTGTAGGTTTAGGAACTGAAGCAATCATATTTTTCTTTTCAGCCTTTGAGCCTCCGCACGTTGAACCGGACTGGAGCCTTGTATATCCTCAGTTAGGTGGTATGTATCATGAAACTCCGGTTGAAAAAGAATTGGAAGGCAAGAAAACAGCTACACAAAAACTGGATCAAATGTTTAAAGAGGCGAATATCGAGTCGAGTACCTTGGACAGATTAAGCAGGGGTTTGCAAAAACTAAGTGAAAACGCTTCACAAATGAGCGACATCAGCAATGCAGCCGTGGCCACCAACGAATATGTTGATACCATCAAAGGTGCATCAAGATCAGCTTCTGAATTGGCAGGCAACTACAAAAAAGCATCTGAAGTGTTGGGTAAAGATGCAACTGCTTCTATTGAATACATTGAGAACATGAAGTCAGCATCAGCCAGCGCAGGCAAACTTAGTAACGCTTACGTTCAGGCCGCCGATATTATTAAATCGGACATGAACTCAACCGAAGAATTTGCAGGAACCGTGAAAGCTGCCGCACAATCAGCCAAACTTCTTGCCGAAACCTATGCCAAATCATCCGCATTAATCAGCAAATCAGTAGAAGCACTTGATTTTGGTTCTATTGATGGGTTGGCTTATAACAAACAACTCGAAAAGATTTCACAAAATCTCTCGAAACTGAATGCCGTATACGAACTTCAATTGCAAGGCACCACAAAAGCAAGCGATACAAGTGAAAAACTGCAGCACTCGATGAATGAATATCTCTTGAAAATGAATCAAACCGCTGTGAATGCAGGCCAGTTAAATGAGCAGCTTTCTGAACTTTCAGCCCGTATGACATCACTAAACAAGGTATATGGCAATATGTTATCTGCCATGACCGGTAAGGCTTAAACTCATACTGTAAATCAATTAATGACGAAATTAAAGAAATTATAAAATGGCCGGATACAAAGAAACCCCAAGGCAGAAGATGATTGGTATGCTCTATTTGGTGCTTACTGCCTTGTTGGCCCTTAACGTCTCCAAGGATATTCTGAATGCCTTCCTCGTGGTGAATGATAGTATGGAAAGCTCAAATGAGAGTTTTTATACCAAGATTAACAGCGAATATGCAAAATTCGAGAGTCAATACCAGTTAAACCCGGGAAAGACACAAGAGTATTGGAACAAAGCGATGGAAGTCCGTGTGAAATCCTTTGAGATGATGAAATACATCGAAGATATAAAACAGGAAGTGGTAGCACGTTCTGAGAAAGTATCCATTGAAGAAGCACGCAAACTGTATTTTACTGTACAACAAGACCCGAATCCTTTGAAACCGGGGACGATGTATGATAAGTATGTAATTAATCTTTCAATTATCCCAACCAAAGATAAATTTGACGAACCGACAAACTATATGATCGGTCAAAACAAGAATGGCAAAGCCTTTGAGCTGTCAGCCAAATTGAAAGAATACCGCAAATTTATACTGGGTGTAATTGGTGAACAATATGCTGATAAATTGGGAATGGTTACTGATGGCAATTATCGTGATGCCTCAGGCGCACCTCAAAACTGGGAGATTTATAACTTCTATAACACCATCCTTGCCGCAAATGTTACAATCCTGAACAAAATTATTGCCGAAATACAAATAGCTGAATTTGATGCTATTAGCAATCTATATGGGAATATTTCGGAAAAAGATTTCAAATTTGATCATGTTGAAGCTAAGGTAATTCCTAAATCACAATATGTTTTGATGGGATCAACCTATGAAGCTGAAATTATGGTTGCAGCGTTCGACTCAAAAAGCCCGTCGACAGTAAAAATCGTCCGTGGTGCGGACAAAGTCTCCGAAGGTAATCTGAACGGTGCTCAAATTTTAAAATCAGAAAACGGAACAGCAAAATTAGAATTTGCGGCTGCCAGCCCTGGTCCACAGCGCTATGCTGGTATTATCGAAATGGTTGACCCATCGACTAACGAATTGGCACGTTATAGTTTCGCAGCTGATTATATTGTCGTACCGCGCACACTGACTGTTGCTCCTTTGAAAATGAATATCCTGTATAGTGGATTGAAGAATCCTGTTGCTGTGAATGCTCCGGGCGTCCCTTCAGAGTTAATAACTCCCTCCATTTCAAAAGGTAAAATCACCAAAAAAGAAGACGGTACCTACGATGTGGAAGTTCCAACCGGTGAAAAAACTGTAACTATCACTGCATCAGCAAGAATTGGTGACAATACGATGGACCTGGGCAGCTTTGTTTTCAGAGTAAAACGCGTACCCGATCCAATTGCCAAAATTGCCAATTTGACTGACGGACAAATTGAAAAAAACAGATTGGTTGGTGCTCGTGCTATCATCCCTGAAATGGTCGACTTTGATTTTGCAGATTTCAATTTCGAGATTATTTCATATCAGTTGTCAACTTACCGTGGTGGTGACTTACAGACAACAGGAACCATCAAAGGGAATATCTTCAACGAAACAGCCATGAATTTCATTAAAAACGCTTCAAAAGGACAAAAACTCTATTTTGAGCGTATTCAGGCGAAAGGCCCGGATGGCACAATGCGTACCTTGAACCCTATCAACTTAGAGATTAATTAGAACACAAATTCAGGAGGAACCCATGAAAAAATTCATCATCGCTCTTTTTGTACTGGGCTTTGCATTAGGCTCATCACAAAAACTTTCGGCACAAATTCTTGACGAAAGACCTGTGGATGGTTTGTTCGCAAGCGATGGCACCATTGATAAAGATCCAATTCCTTTCCCTTTCATCCGTCCCGCAGATGTGATGTGGTCGAAAAGAATCTGGCGCGAAATCGATTTTCGTCAAAAAATCAATCAGGCTTTCTACTATCCTACCGAGTCGCACAATAACTGGCGCAGTTTCATCAATGTTGTATTGGACGGATTGAAAGAAAATCAGTTTGTCGCTTACGACATTTCTAACACTGATGAACTTCTCGTGCCGATATCCTACAAAGATATTATCGGAAAACAATCTGACACCTCTTACATCACCCAAAAGAGACCATACCCTCCTTATGATGAATATGATACCGTAATTATCCGCGATTTCGACCCATCACAGGTAATGCGTTTGCGTGTTAAGGAAGACTGGTATTTCGACAAACAACGCTCACAAATGATGGTACGCATCATTGCGTTGTGTCCTGTGTTGATCGTTGAAAAAGATGGGAAGGAATTTTCTCAACCTTTGTTCTGGATCTCTTATGCCCAGGCAAGAAAAGTCCTGGCCAAGGCCGAAGTTTTCAACCGTCAGAATTCAGCCGAAAAACGTACCTATGACGAAATTTTTTGGAAACGGATGTTCGACAGTTATATCATCAAAGAAGAAAATGTCTATGACCGCAAGATTAATCAATATTCGACCGGTGTTGATGCCTTGCTCGAATCTGAACGCATCAAAATGGAAATCTTCAATTTTGAACACGATCTTTGGGAATATTGAGAAATTAAACCCCTACACGAAAAACTCTGCCCTAAAAGCAGGGTTTTTTTTTGCTTCGTGCCGAAATACCAAATCGCCTTGCTATCTTAGCGCAATAAACTGTATGCAACTTGAACAATCTGCTGGATAACAAAATTGAGTTTCTCAAAGGAGTGGGCCCCAAACGGGCAGCCATCCTGAACAAGGAATTGAATATTTTCACTTTCGACGACCTGCTCAATTATTTCCCCTTCCGGCATACTGATAAAAGCCGTATCCATAAAGTGGCTGAAATCGACAATGACAATGTTTATTATCAGCTTGCCGGAAAAATTGATAATATAAAATCATATGGAACCCCACGGCTGACAAGAATCACAGCAACTTTAACCGATGAAACGGGAAGTATCGAATTGGTCTGGTTCAAAGGACTGAAATGGATTAAAACAAGATTTGTTCCCCAACAGAAATACCTTCTTTTTGGAAAGGCTTCTGCGTTTAACAATAAATTCAACTTTGTACATCCTGATGTTGAGGATTTCAATCCGGCCGATTTCACGCAGGGCGAGAGTTTGCAAGGGGTTTACAATACAACTGAAGCAATGAAAACACAGGGCCTTGGCACAAAGTCAGTTGCTCGTCTTGTGAAAACACTGCTCTTTCAGGTTAAAGACATGATCACTGAAGTTTTTCCTCAATATATTCTCGACAAAGAAAAACTTATTTCCCGCGCTGACGCCTATTTCAACATACATCTGCCTTCCGATTCCAATATGCTGCAGTTATCGGTTAACCGTCTGAAATTCGAAGAGCATTTTTTCTTTCAGTTGCAACTGCTTCACAACAAAAAAAACAGGGAGTTGTACGTGAAAGGCTTTCCTTTCAAAGTTGTCGGACAACTTTTTAATGATTTCTATGCCAATCATTTACCTTTTCCATTGACGAACGCACAAAAACGGGTAATCAAAGAAATCAGGCACGATTTGGGTGCCGGAACGCAGATGAACCGGTTGCTGCAGGGTGATGTTGGTAGCGGCAAAACCATCGTTGCATTGATGGTGATGCTGATTGCCTTAGACAATGGTTACCAGGCAGCCCTGATGGCTCCCACCGAAATCCTGGCAGCACAACATCTCCAAACCATTCAGACACTGCTGGAGAAAATGCCGGTTGAAATCGCCTTGCTCACAGGATCGACAAAAGCAAAACAACGAAAAATAATCCATGAAGGACTCCAAAACGGGACATTGCAAATACTGATTGGTACCCATGCACTTATTGAGGAAAATGTTCAGTTCAAACAACTGGGAATCACCATTATCGACGAACAGCATCGTTTTGGAGTAGCACAGCGGGCCAGGATGCAGGAAAAGAATGATATTCCGCCTCATATCCTTGTAATGACGGCCACACCTATTCCGCGTACGCTGGCGATGACACAGTATGGCGATCTCAACAATTCGCGTATTGATGAGATGCCACCTGGCAGAAAAATGGTTGAAACGCGTCATCTTTACCAGCATCAACGCCTGCAGATGATCGGTTTCCTGAAAAAACAAATCGCCATAGGGCGGCAAATCTATATCGTTTATCCCCTGATTCACGAATCTGAGAAACTCGATCTGATTAACCTCATGGAGGGTTACGAAAGCCTCTTGCGCGATTTCCCGGAACCCGATTACCGAATTTGCATGGTACACGGCCAGATGAAAGCAGCCGACAAGGATTTTGAAATGCAACGTTTCGTAAAAGGGCAGGCGCATATCATGGTGGCCACCACAGTGATCGAGGTTGGGGTGAACATTCCAAATGCCTCGGTGATGGTGATCGAACACGCCGACCGTTTTGGATTGTCACAACTACACCAGTTGCGCGGCAGGGTCGGACGTGGTGCCGACCAATCGTATTGTTTGTTAATGACAGATTTTAAACTCACTGCCGAAGCAAAAAAGCGTATGGCAACGATGGTGCGCACCAACGATGGATTCGAGATCGCCGAAGTGGACTTGCAACTGCGTGGCCCGGGCGAAACACAAGGCACCCGTCAATCGGGTCAGATTGAATTCAAATTGGGAAATCTTTTACAGGACGAAAAACTCATTAAATATGTGCGTCACCTCGTGAATCAGATGTTGGATGAAGACCCGCAACTGCTGAAACCCGAAAACCAGATCATGAAAACGCATTTCGAGAAAATCTTCAAAAAGACATTCGACTGGAGCCGGATCAGCTGATAAAGATAACTTCAAACTTTAGCTCACTCCGAACTTTAGCTCACTCCGAACTCACCTTACTTTCCATCAATTATAAATGGCACATTCTTTTTTGTGTCGAGAATAATGAGTTTGGCATTGGGCGAGGTGGCAATGGCCTTAATCATTTCATACTGAAGCTGTTTATCGCTGAGACCTGTGCTCAAAATAGTCTGGTAGTCGGCAATCCCCTGGGCTTCGACGCGTTTGCGTTCCGCTTCCTGTTTTTCTTTTTGCAACACAAACGTCATTTTCTGCGCATCCTGTTCGGCATTTATTTTCGATTCGATAGAAGCTTTTACCGATTCGGGCAGGGTGATATTCCTGACAAGTAGCTGCTCGAGCATCAACCCACGGTCTTTGAAATCTTTTTCAATCGAACTGAAAATCCTTGCCTGAAACTCATCGCGTTTTGAGGAGTACAATGCCACGGCTTCATAATAAACAGCATTGTCGCGTATTTTGGTACGGCAGATCGGACGAACGATGGTATTGATATAATCGGTCCCAATGTTTTTCAGAATATTGGGAGCCTCATTAGATACAACACGGTAAAGTACCGTGAGATCAATAACAACTTCCAATCCATCGGCTGACAACACACGAATGGCATCGTCTCCTGACCTGCTTCCTTCATCGGTAACACCCGACATGGTATAATTCTGGGTCTTGATGTCGAACATAACAACCTCAATCAAAGGGTTGATTAAATTCAGTCCGCTTTGCAGGGTATTGTTATACACTTTCCCGAAAAGTTTCTGAACACCTACCTCACCGGGTTCAATTTGCACCAGCGATGCAATGAGCAAACCAATGGCTGCAACAATAACTCCGATTATCCTGATGGTAACACTCCAGGCTTGTGCTGGTGAGTCCACCTTGGCGAGCACAAAGCCAGCCACTATAATTGCGATTCCTGCTAAAATGATTAACATAGTTTTATGTTTTAAAGGTGAATAATTTTAGGTAAAGTTAATATGTATTTAATCTGTTTGTCTATTTCATTTAATCAAAAATAAATCTGAAGACTATGATTGGTGACAAACCTGACACTTTGACATTTTATCCCTATTTTTGCAGCCTAAACAGCATTGCATCTTATGAAGATTTCGTATAACTGGCTCAAACAATATACCGATATTGACCTGCCTGCACAAACAGTTTCTGAAGCTCTCACCTCCGTTGGCCTTGAAGTTGAAGATTTTACACCTTTTGAAACCGTGAAGGGAAGCTTAAAAGGGATAGTCACCGGAAAAGTAATCACCTGCGCTAAACATCCGAATGCGGATAAACTCAGCCTGACAACGGTGGATGTTGGCCAACCGGAATTACTCTCCATCGTTTGTGGCGCACCCAATGTGGTTGCCGGACAAAAAGTACTGGTCGCAACGATTGGCACATTGATTCACAGCGGAAACGAATCGTTCGAAATCAAAAAAAGTAAAATCAGGGGTGAAGTATCGGAAGGTATGATTTGTGCCGAAGATGAACTTGGATTAGGAACTTCCCATGCAGGAATCATGGTTTTGCCTGAGTCCACCGAAATCGGATTGCCGGCTTCACACTATTTTCCGGTGGAAGAAGATGTTATCTTCGAAATCGGACTTACACCCAACCGTTCAGATGCAGCATCTCATATTGGCGTAGCCCGCGACTTAGTTGCCGTGCTCAATTTCAGGGCAGGGAAAACCGTTTATTCATTAAAAAAGCCTGCTGTTTCAAATTTCCACATCGATAATAACGACCTGAATATTGATGTCGAAGTAATTGATAAGCAATCATGTCCGAGGTATTCAGGTATCACCATCAGCAATATAATTGTCGCTCCTTCACCCGATTGGTTGAAAAACAGACTGCTGTCAATTGGGGTGAGGCCGATAAACAATATTGTGGATATAACCAACTATGTGTTGTTTGAAACCGGACAACCTTTGCATGCGTTCGATACCAAAGAAATAAAAGGGAATAAGGTAATTGTGAAAAAACTACCTCTGAACACCCCTTTTATTACCTTAGACGGAACCGAAAGAAAACTCGGATCGGATGATCTGATGATTTGTAACGAAACTGAAGGTATGTGTATGGCCGGCGTTTTTGGCGGATTACATTCCGGTGTGACTGATCAAACCACCAGTATTTTCCTCGAAAGTGCCTGTTTCGAAGCCAAAACGATTCGGAAAACTTCAAAAAACCATACCCTGCAAACTGATGCTTCGTTTCGTTTCGAACGCGGAAGCGATCCTGAAATCACGGTGTATGCGCTGAAACGCGCGGCAAACCTGATCAAAGAAATTGCCGGTGGAAACATTTCCTCCGAAATTAAAGACGTTTATCCCAATCCTGTGCATCCCGCTAAGGTTGAACTTACTTCACTTTATCTCAATAAGATAGCAGGTCAGCCAATTCCGTTCGAACAGGCCAAAACTATTCTCACCGATCTGGAAATCAACGTCCTGTCATTCGACAATGAAAAAATGGAGTTAGAGATTCCAACCTGCAAGGTGGATGTGTATCGTCCGGCTGATGTTGTCGAAGAAATACTCCGTGTATATGGCTACGATAATATTCAGATTCCTGAAAAGCTGAATGCATCGGTTAATGTGAGTGACGGAATCGACGGCGACACAATGCAACATCTTATTTCGGATATGCTCAGCGCCAAAGGATTTTATGAAGTAATGAATAATTCTTTGACCCGTTCTTTTTATTCAGAGACCCATCCTGCTTATGATCCGGCAAACAATGTTGTGATCATCAATCCACTCAGTAAGGATCTGGATGTGATGCGTCAAAGCCTGGTTTTTGGTGGTCTTGAAACAATTGCATATAACCACAACCGCAAAAATTTCGACCTGAAATTGTACGAATTCGGTAAAATTTACAGATTTGATAAAGCAAAACAAACCGGAAATAATGACCTGACACCTTACAGCGAATGGGTTTGTCTCGATCTCTTTCTGACCGGAAACAAACTGGAAGAAATCTGGAATAACACGCCGGCACCGGTGGATTTCTACGACCTGAAACATCAGTTTGAAGGAATTATTAAACGGTTAAATATTGACCGAAAGAAAATCACCATCACTGAAGAAAACGATAATTTATTTGAGTATGCCCTCAGCTACCATGACGGTGATGTTGAAATCGGGCGCATTGGTAAACTGAACCAACACACATTAAAAATGCTCGATGTAAAAAAACCTGTTTTCTATGGTACAATGCATTGGACAGGATTATTGGCACGTATTCCAATGAAGGCGTTGAAATACGAGGCTGTTTCAAAATACCCGGCTGTAAGGCGCGATCTTGCCCTCGTGCTTGATAAAACCATCCGTTTCGAAGCATTGAAAGCCCTTGCTTTCAGCACCGAAAAGCACTTTCTGCAAAGTGTAAGTATCTTTGATGTTTATGAAGGTGATAAAATTCCGGAGAACAAAAAATCATATGCACTGGGTTTTGTGCTTCTCGACAAGGAGAAGACGCTGACCGATAATGTGATTGAGAAAACGATGCAAAAACTACAACAGGCTTTTGAGCAACAATTGGGGGCTGTATTGCGTTAGTTATGAGTAAATTATTTCCAACAGAAGAAAAGGAAGTGTAAACGATGGACATTCAGGCAATCAAGCAACGATTTGGAATAATCGGACATGATTTATATCTCGAAAGAGCGATACAAGTTGCTGTTCAGGTAGCACCGACTGATCTAACGGTATTAATAACAGGTGAGAGCGGAACCGGAAAGGAAGTTTTTCCTAAAATTATACATCAGTCAAGTGCACGCAAACATGGCGCCTATATTGCTGTAAACTGTGGTGCCATTCCTGAAGGAACCATCGATTCGGAGCTTTTCGGTCATGAGAAAGGCAGTTTCACCGGCGCACATGAAGCCCGTAAAGGATATTTTGAAGTAGCAGATGGTGGCACCATCTTTTTGGACGAAGTAGCCGAACTGCCTGTTTCTACTCAGGTTCGTCTGTTGCGTGTGCTCGAATCGGGTGAATTTATCAAAGTCGGATCCTCGAAAGTAATTAAAACAGATGTCAGGATTGTGGCTGCCAGCAATGTAAACATTCCCGAAGCCATCGAAAAAGGCAAATTCAGACAGGATTTGTATTATCGTCTCAACACAGTTCCGATAATTATTCCACCATTGCGGAACCGGAAAGAGGATATTTATATGCTTTTCAAAAAATTCGCTACTGATTTTGCTGAGAAATACCGTATGCCACCGTTGCAACTTACAAGCGAGGCCGTCGAAGTACTCGAAAACTACCGCTGGCCGGGAAATATTCGCCAGTTGAAAAATGTGACTGAACAAATCTCGATCATCGAGAAAAATAAAAATGTGAGCGGACAAACGCTCCGCCTGTATATCCCCAGAGAAACAGGAACAAACCTGCCGATGCTGCTTCGAAAAGAACAGAACGACGAACGGCTCTCGGACCGTGACCTGCTTTACAAGGTACTTTTTGACATGAAAAAAGACTTGCTTGAGTTGCGTGAAACAGTAAAATCATTGGTCGAAAATGAGTTGGAAGAACCTTTAGGTCATATTATCAAAAAACCGGTTATTTACAATATGGGGTCCAAAGATGAATCGTATAAAAACGAATTTGATCAACGTCCACACATTCAGGTGCTGACAGAAGAAAACAGCGATAGAATTCACCCGTCAATCGTTATTGATGAAGTACTTTCATTGCAGAAAAAAGAAATTGACATGATCAAACAGGCGCTGGGCAAACACAGTGGAAAACGAAAGAATGCCGCCAAAGAACTCGGAATCAGCGAACGCACACTTTACCGAAAGATAAATGAATACGGAATCAATCTCTGAGCAAATGAGACAGCAACATTTTCATCATCATAAAATTCTGCAAAGCATCCTATTGTTTGTATTGATGATCGTTCACACCGGATGCAGTGTGTATTCATTCACGGGAGCATCGATACCAGCAGGTGCAAAATCAGTCTCGATAAAATATTTTCCCAACAATGCCATGCTTGTTGAACCAACCCTGAGTATTGCATTTACTTCGGCCTTGCGCGACAAGTTTACAAGCCAGACCAATTTGAACATGATTGATAACAACGGCGATCTGGCTTTCGAAGGTGAAATTATCGATTTTAAAACCACACCCGTTGCCATACAGAGCGACCAGACAGCCGCTTTGAACAGAATTACGATAACAATAAACGTGAGATTCTTCAATAAAATAGATCCTACAAAAGAATTTGAGAATAAATTTACACAATACCTCGACTATCCCAGCGATCAGGATTTCAACGCCGTTAAAGGCACCCTTATCCCCGGAGTAGTTGAAATGCTGGTGGAAGATATTTTTAATAAAGCAGTGGTAAACTGGTAGGTTAAAGGTGTCTTTCCTCGGCAGCACAACGAGGGAAGATAAAGTTTTGACAAATTATCTTAAGATATGAATAAAACAGAATTTATCAGCTATATCAAAGAGCCTGAAAAACTCAATAAAGAAACTATCACCGATCTGATGGACATGGCAGTTAAATTTCATTATTGCAGCACAATTCATGTTTTGCTTGCCATGAACCTGTTCAAAGAAAATCATATCATTTACCAAAGTCAACTGAAACTATCTGCCGCCATTACTTCGGACAGGAATATTTTACGGAAACACATCCAAAATATTCAACTCATCAAAGATCCGGTTGAATTGCCTGATGAATATACCGCAAAACCAAAAGTGGAAACCGCTGGACCAGCCACCGAAACAATTCAACATGAAATCGTTGAACCCCCGGTCAAGTTCCGGGACAAACCCATCGAAACTAACAAGTCTGCTTCACATGTCGAAGACACACCTAACCTCCATCACGAAAATGAACCAACAGCTGTGGATGACGATGAAACCGCCGAATCATTGCGCAGACGCCATTCGATTGAAGAGTTAAAACGTATTGTGGATGAGCGAATTAAACAGTTGGAGGCCGAAAAACTGGAAAGTGCTGAGATGGATCCTTCCAAACCACATACAAAGCAGGAAATAATAGAAAAGTTCATCAAAACAAGTCCAAGTATATCAAGACCAAAACATGAATTCTTCAATCCGATGGCCAACGCCCAGCAAAGTGTGGTCGATCAGGAGAACATAGTCAGCGAAACTTTGGCCAATATTTACCTGAAACAAGGGCATTTTGACAAGGCAATAAGTATTTATGAAAAATTATCTTTGAAATATCCGGAAAAAATTAGTTACTTTGCAGCCCTCATTGAAGAGGCAAAGAAGAATAAAAACATTTAAAATTTAAGACGATGTACGTTTTCATTTCAATTTTAGTCCTGATTATTAGTATTTTACTCGCATTAATCGTATTGGTTCAGAACTCAAAAGGCGGTGGTTTGGCTTCAAACTTTGCTGCTTCAAACCAATTCATGGGTGTCCGTCAAACAGCTGATTTTCTTGAAAAAGCCACTTGGACGATGTCAATGTCACTGCTCGTGCTCTGTTTGGTAGCAACAATGACAATCCCAAAATACACAAGCGATGGCGGTCAGGTTGACACCGAATTGCGTCAGCAAATCGACCAGACAGCAAAACCAGTTGATTTTCAGGCTGCACCTGCACAGGACGAAAACGCTGAATAACGACTTTGCGACAGTAATATGTCCGCTAAAATGTCAGAATGTCACTTCATTCTGACATTTTTTTTGTTTATCAGGTTTGGCACAAAATATGACACAAACCATCGTACCGTCACTTACGGCTTCATTCTCGAAATTGAATAACCTTAAAATTAATAATGACATGGTAGATTTAAACATTAAACCATTGGCCGACAGGGTGTTGATTCAACCCGCTGTAGCCGAAAAGAAAACCGCCAGCGGAATTATCATTCCTGATACCGCCAAAGAAAAACCACAAAGAGGTACGGTTGTTGCCGTTGGTCCGGGAACAAAAGATAATCCGATCACACTCGAGGTTGGTAATACCGTTTTATACGGAAAATATGCCGGAACCGAAGTAAGTGTTGACGGAACTGATTATTTAATCATGCGCGAAGCCGACGTGATTGCAGTTATCTGATAATTAATAACATAAATTTAAATACATACCACAATGGCAAAAGATATCTTATACAATATCGAAGCGCGCGACAAACTCAAAAAAGGTGTTGACGCATTGTCGAATGCTGTTAAAGTTACATTGGGACCAAGAGGCCGCAATGTAATCATCGAAAAATCATATGGCGGACCACAAATCACCAAAGATGGTGTTACGGTTGCCAAAGAAATTGAACTGACCGATCCGGTTGAAAACATGGGCGCACAAATGGTGAAGGAAGTCGCTTCCAAAACCAATGACCAGGCTGGTGATGGCACAACCACTGCCACTGTTCTTGCACAGGCAATCATCACAACAGGTTTGAAAAACGTTACTGCCGGTGCAAATCCAATGGATTTGAAACGCGGTATCGACAAAGCTGTTATAGCTGTAGTCGCTTCCCTGCATGCACAATCACAGAAAATTGGTGACAGCAATGAAAAAATCAAACAGGTTGCTTCTATCTCTGCCAACAACGACTTCACCATTGGTTCACTTATCGCTGAAGCGATGGACAAAGTGAAAGCTGAAGGTGTTATCACCGTTGAAGCAGCAAAAGGCATCGAAACCTATGTTGAAGTAGTGGAAGGTATGCAGTTCGACCGTGGATACATTTCTCCGTATTTTGTAACCAATGCCGAGAAAATGGAAGTTGTTTACGAAAATCCTTTCATCCTGATCTACGACAAAAAAATTTCCATCATGAAAGATTTGCTTCCTGTACTTGAAAAAGCATTACAGACAGGCAAACCACTGATCATGATTGCTGAAGATGTTGAAAGCGAAGCACTTGCAACTTTAGTTGTCAACCGTTTGCGTGGTTCATTGAAAGTAGCTGCTGTGAAAGCTCCTGGTTTTGGTGACCGACGCAAGGAAATGCTCGAAGACATCGCTATCCTCACAGGCGGTACAGTTATTTCGGAAGAAAAAGGCTATCGTATGGAAGATGCTACCCTTGATTTGTTAGGTGAAGCTGATAAAGTGACCATCGACAAAGAAAACACTACCATCGTTAGCGGTCATGGCGCCAAAGAAGCCATCGCAGCGCGTGTTGCACAGATTAAAAAACAGATTGAAGTAACCACTTCAGATTACGACAAGGAAAAATTACAGGAACGTCTGGCTAAATTGGCCGGTGGTGTTGCTGTCATTTATGTTGGTGCTGCCAGCGAAATGGAAATGAAGGAAAAGAAAGACCGTTTTGAAGATGCATTGGCTGCCACTCGCGCTGCCAACGAAGAAGGCATCATTCCTGGCGGTGGCATTGGTTTCATTCGTGCTATCGAAGCCATCAGTAAGTTGAAAGGCGATAATGAAGATGAAAATACAGGAATCGCTATCGTAAAACGCGCACTGGAAGAGCCACTCCGTCAGATCGTTGAAAACGCTGGTCTTGAAGGTTCTGTTGTCGTAAACCGTGTAAAAGAAGGCAAAGGTGACTTTGGTTTCAATGCACGCACCGAAGTGTATGAAAACCTTTACGAAGCCGGTGTTATCGACCCGACCAAAGTGGCCCGCATCGCGCTTGAAAACGCTGCCTCAGTCGCTGGTATGTTACTCACAACGGAATGTGTATTGGTTGAGCACAAAGACCCAAATGCACCTGCACCACAAATGCCAAATATGGGTGGTGGTATGGGTGGAATGATGTAAGATTATTAAACCCTATATATTTTAAAACCGTCTCGTTGAAAAACGGGGCGGTTTTTTTATACCATTGAGCACAAGATTATTACACTTCGTCCGTTGTAACAGCGTATAGATTTTATTTACTTTTGCAAACTACACCATACATAAAAAGACAAATTATGAATTTTAGAATTTTTATGCTGCTTTTTATAGGAATAACCGGCTTTTCAACTTTCACATTGGCGCAAACAAAGGTGATTCCTTTTGATCAGGATGTGAAAAAAATTAAATTTCAGGAGGTAATTAACGAAACCGGGACACAGAGCGAACTTTTCAAACGTTGTGTTTATTGGCTGAACGATTATTACAAAGATCCTGTGCGGGTGACTATTGTGCGTGACGAACCAACCGGGAAAATCATGGGGAAACACAATATTCGCCTTAAAAACATTGATAAAGACAGTGTTGTTACCGATGGCCCGAGTGTTTTTTACGAGTTTACCATTGAAGTCAGAGATGATCGCTACCGATACACCATTACTGAATTGTTGCTTAAGAGTGCCTCACGCTTCGAGATTGAACGCTGGCTCGATAAAAACGACCCACTCTATGACACACAATATACCGTTTATCTCGATCAAATTGCCGTTTTTGTCGAAGAATGGGCAGTTGTTTTAAAAGCGAAAATGAAACCCGAACCCACCATAAAAGTGGATACTTGGTGATAATTTTGATTTTTACAATGATAATCCGTTACTTTGTGCCGCTTAAAGCATTGTTTTTAATTTAATCAGACTGCGATGCGTAGAAAAAGAGACATCATCATCAAAGGTTTTTCAAAGTTACTCAAGGAAGAAAAACTCAAGCTTGTGGCTGAGTATTTCGAGAATCCGGGCGAAGTTATCACGCTGTTGAAGAGCTTCTGGCATACCGACGAAAGTCAGCAAAAACTGTTTGATGAATTCAGCGAAAACACCATCACTAACTTCTATATCCCATACGGAATCTCTCCCAATGTATTGATTAACGGACGAAACTACCTCGTTCCGATGGTTATCGAAGAAAGTTCTGTTGTGGCAGCAGCCTCCTCCGCAGCCAAATTCTGGAGCGAACGTGGCGGATTTCATTCAGAAGTAATTAACACAACAAAAGTTGGACAGGTACATTTCAGTTGGACCGGCGAACCGCATACACTTTTTACCTTGCTGCCTGCCATAAAAAAACGGTTGATTGAAGATGTAAAACCCATCACCGCCAATATGGAAAAACGTGGTGGTGGTATTGTCGGGATCGAACTCATCGACATGACCAACAAAATTGAGCATTATTATCAATTGCGTGCCCATTTTGAAACCAAAGACTCGATGGGAGCCAATTTTATCAATTCAGTGCTCGAAGAGTTTGGTCAATCACTTAAAATATTCCTAGCCGAGCAATACCAATTGTCGGATGATGACAGGCAATGTGAGATCATCATGGCCATTTTAAGCAATTACACCCCTGAATGTATCGTAAAAACCTGGGTCGAGTGTAAACTCAACGATCTTGACAATGTAGATGAAAGACTGACTGGCGAAGCTTTTGCACGTAAATTTGAAAAAGCAGTGAAGATCGCGCAAGTGGATATGTACCGTGCAACCACACACAATAAAGGCATTTACAATGGCATCGATGCAGTAGCCATCGCAACAGGCAACGATTTCAGAGCTATAGAAGCCGCCGGGCATACTTACGCATCACGTAACGGACAATACGAAAGTCTGTCACGGGTTGAAATCGACAACGACACTTTTCGTTTCATCCTTGAAGTTCCATTGGCACTTGGAACCGTGGGCGGACTAACTGCCTTGCATCCATTGGCAAAACAATCGCTCGAACTGTTGGGAAATCCATCTGCTCCTGAATTGATGATGATCGCATCTGTCATGGGGATGGCCAATAACTTTTCTGCTGTGAAATCACTCACCACCAAAGGGATTCAGGCCGGACACATGAAAATGCATCTATTCAATATTCTCAACCACTTCAAAGCCAGCGACAAAGAAAAAACAGCCGCAGTGGAACATTTCAAAGATCAGAAGGTATCATTCTCAAGTGTGGGTCAATATATCGCATCCATCCGAAAATAAAGTGAGCCACAGATTGCATTTCAGATCAAACGGAAAACTATTGTTAACAGGCGAATACCTTGTATTACGTGGCGCAAAGGCGTTGGCCGTTCCTTTGAAAAAAGGTCAATCCATTGAAATTACTGAGACAGAAAATGACGGTCATCCACATCTGTTATGGTATGCGTTTGGTCCCGGAAAACTTTGGTTTAAAACCTCATTTGAACTGCCCTCTCTGGATATTATCGGAACAGATGACCGCAAACGCTCCATCAAATTACAACTTATATTACTGACCCTGAAACAGCTAAATCCGACCGTATTTGATGGTAAATATTCTTATAGCATAAAAACTCACCTTGAATTTGAACCCGAATGGGGATTTGGGAGCAGCTCAACCCTCATCGCCAACCTTGCGCACTGGGCAAAGGTTGATCCATATACGTTGCTCAACCTGTCGATTGGGGGGTCGGGCTACGATATCGCCTGTGCCTTGTCGGAAAAACCTTTGTTTTATCAGTTGAAATCGTTGCGGCCAACAGTTCAGTCAGTTCGATTTATGCCCTTGTTCCACGAAAAACTGTTTCTTGTTTATCAGGGAAACAAACAGGATTCGGGAAATGAGATGCTTCGATTTAATCAACTAACAAAAGACGTTGACCTGAATGCAGCTATTCAAGAGGCAAGCGAAATTACGGAAGAACTTGCATTAACCCATTCCTTTACAAGTTTTTGCAACCTGATGGACAATCACGAAGCATTGATTTCTGCCCTGTTGCAACATCCCCCATTAAAAACCAGTTTTCCTGATTTCGACGGGCATATCAAATCGCTTGGCGCATGGGGTGGTGATTTCTTTCTGGCTATGTCGAACCAATCGTATGATGAAATTGTTAACTACTTTGCAAGCAAAGGATTACACACTATTTTCAAATACAACGAATTGATATTCTGAAATATGCATATAGAAACCCTTCATAAAAAATATATACGGGAAGCATTTGTCAACCCGATTGAATCTGCGTTTCGGTCAACAATTATACGTCAGAGCCCGTCGAATATTGCGTTAGTAAAATACTGGGGAAAACATGGAAACCAACTTCCGAACAATCCGTCGATAAGCTTCACTTTGACTACATCGCGCACCGAAACCAAAGTAAGTGTGCAAACTAAAAAACAACCGGAACCCGCATTCATCTTCCTTTTCGATGGCAAGGAAGCACCGCAGTTTGGAAGGAAAGTACAAGATTATTTAGAGTCACTTCTCCCCTATTTCCCTTTTATTCAGCAACTTGATTTCATAATTGAAAGCCGAAACACTTTTCCACATTCGTCCGGAATTGCATCTTCTGCTTCTTCGATGAGTGCATTGGCAGCTTGTTTACTCGACATTGAGCAACAATTAAACGACAATGTTTCAGGCAGGATTGATTTAATAAAAGTTTCGTTCATGGCGCGATTAGGCTCAGGGAGTGCTGCACGTTCAGTTTTTCCATTTGCAGCAGAATGGGGAAACACAGGAGCATTGAATAATAGCAGCGACGAAAGCGCAATACCACTCGAACATTTACTTCATCCTGTTTTTAAAACTTTTCACGACAGCATATTGATTATCCATGGAGGCATAAAATCGGTTTCGAGCAGGGCCGGTCACGCGTTGATGAAAACAAATCCTTACGCAAATCAACGCTATCTTGAAGCAAACCTTCATGTTAATCACTTAATGAAAGTATTGCAGTCAGGCGATCTTGATGAATTTATAAAAATTACTGAAGCGGAAGCCATGCAACTTCACGCATTGATGATGGTATCTGAACCTTCTTTCATTTTATTGCACCCCAATACAGTGGCGGCTATTGCATCGATCAGGGATTTCAGAAAGCAAACTGCTGTTCCTCTTTGTTTTACGCTCGATGCTGGCCCTAATATTCACCTTCTCTATCCAAACGAAAATCGCACGCAGGTCCTTGAGTTTTTACAGGAAGAGCTACTTCCTCTTTGTCACGAAAAGCAATGGATTGATGATAAGGTTGGCCTGGGCACCTCAACACTTCCCGCTTTTTGAATAAGCCACCCAACATATACCATGGCAAAATCATGCTGTTCGGCGAATATAGTCTGATTTGCAATTCGATGGGACTGGTGGTACCATTCCGAAGTTTTTCAGCCCAATGGGATTGGATAAAAAAAACGGACAAGACTGGGTTCAGTAAAAAATCAAATGCCCACTTGCGCAATTTTCATGTTTTTCTGGAGAACAACGCTGATTACCGCGAAATACTTGATCTTTCGTGCATGTTACATGAACTGGACAATGGATTATTTTTCAATTCAACCATACCACAAGGTTATGGAGCCGGAAGTTCTGGAGCACTGGTAGCAGCTGTTTATCAACGATTTCTGAAAAATAACCCGGATTTCACGACAAATGAATTGCGTTACGTTTTAGCAGGCATGGAAGCATATTTTCATGGCAACAGTTCGGGGATTGATCCAATTAGTTGTTATTTGGGCGAAACAGTGCTGATTGATGAAAACAGTAACATCATCTGCGTAGAAAATCCGTTGAATATGACAAACCAACCAATAAAAGTATTTTTGGTTGACACAAAACTACCACGCGAGACAACCATGCTCATGCAGCATTTTGGTACACAACTTCACCAATACAGATTCTACAAAAAATTACATGATCAACTTATCCCGGCTGTGAATCAGGCAATTCAGCATTTCAGAAAGGGAGACGCAACAATCTTTTTTAAATCAGCACATGCAATTTCAGCCTTTGAATACACCTATTTTGAACCAATGGTACCCGATGAGATGCGCAGTTTATGGCAAAAGGGTTTGCAAAACAGCGATTATATCATGAAACTTTGTGGCTCAGGTGGCGGCGGTTATTTATTGGCCTTCGCGACTGATGAGAATTCATTACAATCCATTACTGAACGTTTTGAAGTGATACCTTTGCAATAAGCGATCCATTGAGATTATTATTCTGATCAAACAGATTTGTAAATATTTACTCTAAACTTTTATCCTGCACAAATCATTTTCACTGAAATGCTAAATCAACTTCACACACTTTTTCATCCTGAATTATACCATGGTCAGGGAAAAACCAAACGGTTTTTTGAAGGCTGGTACTATAAAGTTGTGAATGCAGATGAATCAAGGGCATTTGCTTTTATTCCGGGCATCGCAATGGATGAAAATGGTAAGCAGCAATCTTTTATTCAGGTTCTTGACGGAAAGAAACTGACAGCTGAATACCATAAATTTGATGTGAGTGAATTTTTATCTGAAAAGGACAAATTTGATCTCAGAATATCATCCAGTTTTTTCTCAGTGAACAATATCAAACTCAATTTGCCAGATATAAAAGGAGAATTAAATTTCGAAAAGCTTGTGCCATGGCCTTGTCCCTGGTATTCACCAGGTATCATGGGACCTTATTCATTTGCGCCATTCATGGAATGTTATCATGGAATATTGAGCATGAACCATTCAATCCTTGGAAAACTGACAATTCATAATGAAACAATTGATTTTACGGAGGGCCGTGGTTATATCGAAAAAGACTGGGGACATTCATTTCCTGAGGCTTATTTCTGGATGCAGAGCAATCATTTCAGTCAGGATGGTATTTCACTAAAAGCATCGGTAGCCAAAATACCTTGGTTGGGAAGTTCTTTTGTGGGTTTCATTGCCGGAGTTTGGATTCATGACCAGATCATCCGTTTCACTACCTACAATTCAACTAAACTTATCTCATCATTTGCCGATCAGAAGAAAGTTGAGCTGGTGATGGAAAACAAAAATTACAGGCTTGAAATTCTTGCACATCGTGAGGCAGCTACCAGTCTTGCCTCGCCTATCTCCGGTTTTATGGATGGCCGTATAGAAGAAAGTATGAACAGTAGAATTGATGTCCGTTTGTTTGACAAAATCAGCCAAACAATGCTGTTGAATGATACCGGAAGAAATGCCGGATTGGAAGTTGCAGGGAATATAAAAGAAGTTTTCATAAAGTAAGAAGCTGATCCTGTTTCAAATACCTCAAATTCAATTTTCTATACAATAAATGGAAACACGTTACCAGCTGAATACCGTGACAAATGAATTATTGGCTCAGATTACCACTTAGTTTTAAAATCATTTTTTTGACGCAAAATTTTTTGGGCACTAATCCTTCCTGATTAAATTTGTGAATTGTCATGAACGCTCCATAAAGGTATTGAGAACAAAAATGGCGTATTTATCCCAAAAACATTCGAAATGTAAGCCATTATCCTTACTTTTATAATTTAACATACACGACAAAACCATGGAAACGCCCAATGATTTGAAATTAGCCGTATTAATTGACGCTGACAATGTGCCTTATGCAAATGTGAAAGAGATGTTCGAGGAAATTGCCAAATACGGTATTCCAACTTTCAAAAGAATATATGCCGATTGGACGAAACCTACGGTCGCAGGGTGGAAAAAAGTGTTACTTGAAAACGCCATCACACCCATTCAGCAATACAGCTACTCAACCGGGAAAAACGCTTCTGACAGCGCACTTATCATCGATGCCATGGACATTTTATACACCGGAAAAGTGGACGGTTTTTGTATTGTCTCGAGTGACAGTGATTTTACACGGCTCGCCACCAGACTTCGGGAAGCGGGAATGAAAGTTATAGGAATAGGCGAAAAGAAAACACTGAATCCGTTTATAACAGCCTGTGATAAATTTATTTACATCGAAATTTTAAAAGGAGAACCAGAAAGTCAGATTGAATCAAGCAAGCAGAAAACATCGAAAAAAACAACAAAAAAAGAAGATGAACCTTTGAGTAAAATCGATCCTCAGTTAATCAAATTATTCACCGTCAGTATTGCCGATCTGGCCGACGAAAACGGATGGACATTTTTAGGGGAACTTGGGAATCTGATGCTTAAGAAAAAACCCGATTTTGACTCAAGAAACTACGGTTTCCCAAAATTGTTGCCATTAATCCGCAGCATCAATAAATTCGAGATCGACGAAAGGGATTCAGGTAAAAATAATATCAAACACATTTATATTCGGATAAAAACAAATCCGAAACCGTAATTATCAAACCAAAAATATGAAGGCTACATTTAAAGTCAGCAATCAAATTCATCCTTCGACTGTAGCCTTCCTATCGTTAAAATTGTAGTGTTTAATAGATATTTTTTGGCTCGGGTTTATCAAAATCCATATTTCTGAAAAGGTAAGAACTTAACGAAAAATAGAAAACATTGGCTTTCAATCCATTATAAGGTTTGTTACCATTACTTTCCGTAAAGTTCTCATTATGGAAATTACTTAAGTAATATTTAAATTTCAGACTGAGTCCTTCAGGAAACTGAATTCCTACGAGAAAGCCATGTTGAATCTTTTCCTGTCTGTCGCTGAACCAGCCTTGAATTGTACTGGTTTTATCACCACCAACAAAGGTTTTCTCCTTGTAATGGAAAGGAAACTCCACTTCATATCCGGCGTAAACAAACATCTTGTCGAGATTACCCAATTTGACACCAACCGGAATAGCAAGATTGTAAGAGCGAAACTTTTTCTTCACCGTGTAGTCAGCATCTTCGCCGGTTCCGTCAACTTTATAACCATCATAAATGAACCCGACATTCCGGATGGCCAGTCCTGTGAAGAAACCCACGTTCTTGTTCAGATCAGCATTCCACATGCTTTGAATATTAAAAACAGGTGACCACCTGAGGATTGAGCTCTCGCTAAAGCCATCGTCTTCAATAGTTGCAAACGAAAAGATCATTTCACCACCCGAAGTGAAATATGTTCTTGATTCCGATTGACCGAAATTATACCCTGCAAACAACAGGCAGACAAGTAATAAAGTAAATAGTTTTTTCATAATGATAATGATTTGGTTAAAAATAATGCATTGGTTTTATGAAACAAATATGCAGTTTTTTTTTAAATACAATACGAATGCATTCAACTTTTGAATAAATAAATCAAAGATTGATGACCAGAAAAGATATTGAAAACACACCTATTATTTTTGAACTTCATTCCTGAAAACATATAGAAAAGTAACATACGAAACAGCTCCCACCGGGATAGCAATCACAATCCAGCCAAGTATTCCGTATAGGTGCATTGTTCCTATGGTTTTAATTCCTTCAAGGATTCCGGGCTCAAAGGCCAGTTTGATATGGTCAATGTTTATTTGAAGTTCAGGATTGTTCATCAGCCAGGTTCCCAATCGCATAAACGGAATAATTAACAACAACTGAAACAACGCCATGAGCCACTGCACCGACTGCACTATCAGTAGATTCTGACGAAATAGTAACGTCAGTAGCAAACTAAGCAAGGTGGTAGTACCAATTACCGGAAACAAACCGGCAATAATCCCAATGGTCACCGAAAACGCGAGTTTCTCAGCGCTCAGCCCGGCTTTTGGGACAAGTTTAAATGGGATAAGAATTTTATTCTTTAGCTTGTCAAAAATTTTCAGTGCCATGAAAAGCGATTTTGCGAAGCAATTGAAGGGTTAAATATACGCATTGATTAGTAATATTTATTTTTTTCAACTTTATAATCATGCAATCGCAGAAATGTTAGTATCATTGTCAAGCAATAACTAAACAATGAGGTGCATTTTTTTCTGGACAGTAATATTTGTTTTTATCGCATTGAAGGGCTTCGCCCAACCTTACCAGATTGGCCATACCCAGCAAACATTTATTGATGTTGCACGCGCCGATAGAAACATCGCCGCCGAAATATATTATCCATCCATCACAACAGGCGAAAATGTTCCCATCGCAGGCGGACAATTTCCGGTACTCATTTTCGGACACGGATTTGTTATGGTTTGGAGTGCCTATGATATTGTTTGGGAGGCCCTTGTCCCGGAAGGTTATATCATGGCCTTCCCTAATACAGAAACCTCATTTTCGCCATCTCATATTGATTTTGCAAAAGATATAGCCTTTCTTGCCGGTGCACTAAAAGCAGAAGGGGAAGATGCAACTTCACTTTTTTACGAATCAGTGGCAGGCACTTCTGCGGTAATGGGTCATTCAATGGGTGGTGGAAGCGCTTTCCTTTCCCTTCAGTATGACTCAACAATTACTGCGCTGGCAACCTTGGCACCGGCTAATACAAATCCTTCAGCCATTTTAGCCGCAACAGATATTTCAATTCCTGCTATCATATTTTCAGGATCGAATGACTGCGTTACTCCGCCGCCAGCGCACCAGATTCCCATGTATGATTCGCTTGTATCGGATTGCAAATCGTTTGTTAGCATTACAGGGGGAAGTCATTGTCAGTTTGCTAGTTATAATTTTCTTTGCTCCGTTGGCGAAGGCACATGTTCGCCGGATCCTGATATTTCACCTGTCGAACAACAGACAATAACATTCAATATGTTGCTTCCCTGGCTGAATTTCTATCTCAAAAATGATTGTGAAGCCGGTCCACAATTTCAGGGATTGATTACAGCCGGTAACGGAATCACTTCTGAACAAAACTGCACCCTGACCTGCACCGGAACAAAAAAAATAAATGAATCGGACGCGTCTTTTCTTAAAAGTGTACCCAATCCTTTTTATGATGAAACAGTTCTGGAATCAAAGGGAATCGTGTCAGATGCTACTTTAACTGCATTCAATACAATGGGTCAGATGGTGAAGCAAGTGAAACATGTTTCGGGCAAGGAAATCAAATTCAATCGCGACGATTTACCAGCGGGCATCTATTACCTCAGGCTTACTCAAAACCGCAGGATGTATGGCACTGTCAAACTGGTATGCATTGATTGACAACAATTTATTTGCATTTATTAAATTTTAAACTATATTTGTTTTGTCAGTTTCTTTCAGGTAAATCATTTGAAGCAGTTCAGGCCCGAAGGACGGAATTGATGCTAAATTTTTCATATTCAACTTAAACTAATATAGAACCAATTGTCGGCATAATGTAGAAATAAATACCAACTGCGATGAAACAATGGTACGAAACTCTCTTTGAAAACTACGGTTTGACATATGACAAGGAAGTATTTACACAAGGAACTCATGGCGAATGTGATTTTATCGAGTCAGAAGTTGGTTTCAATAAGCAAATCAGGATACTTGATATTGGATGCGGAACGGGACGACACGCCATTGAACTGACCAAAAGAGGTTATACAATCACTGGTATTGATTTATCTGCAGCCCAACTCAACAGGGCACGAGAAAAAGCTGCTGCAAGTAAATTACAAATCGACTTTCGCGAACTGGATGCAAGAGATTTACCCTTCACCGATGAATTTGACCTGGCCATCATGATTTGTGAGGGGGCGTTTCCATTGATGGAAACCGATGAAATGAATTTTGAGATCTTACAGAATGCAGCTATCGCACTAAAAGAAAACGGCAAACTGATTTTCACCACCCTGAACGGACTATTTCCATTGTTTCACTCGGTGAAAGACTTTCTTGCCTCGCAAAAAGGAGACGGTAATGCGAGCTATGATAATAATACCTTCGATTTAATGACTTTTCGTGATGTAAATATCACTTCCATCGAAGATGATTTGGGCAATACACTTGACCTTGTTTGCAATGAAAGGTATTATGTTCCGTCTGAAATAAACTGGTTGTTGAAATCATTGAAATTCAAAACAATAGATATTTACGGAGCCAAATTAGGCACTTTTAGCAGAAATGAACCACTTACAACCGAAGATTTCGAAATGCTTATTATAGCACAGAAATAACTAACACTAAAAAACCAAAAAAAATGAAAACAGAAAATGTAGTTTTAATGAAATCGGCTAAGGAATCCCTTAGCGGGCAATGGGGACTGGCCATTGGAACATTTATTGTTTACTTTATTGTGGTCGGTGCTATTCAGGTTCCGACTGTGTTTTTTCCTCCTACCGGTCTGCTAAGCCTGATTATCGCCGGTCCGATGATAGTTGGGGTATCCTTTTTTTCACTATCCCTGTCAAGAAGACAACAAGCCAATGTCGGACAAATTTTTAGTGGATTTTACAATTTTGGAAATGCGCTGGGAGCCTACCTGCTTATGGTATTATTCGTTTTGTTATGGTCAATTCTACTGATTATACCAGGCATTATCGCTGCCTTTTCATATTCTATGACATTCTTTATTCTGGCGGAAGACACATCCATCTCACCCATGCAGGCTCTCAAAAAAAGCAAAGCCATGATGGACGGTTATAAAGCAAAATTATTCCGTTTGTATCTCCGCTTTGTAGGATGGGCACTCCTTTGTTTTTTAACACTTGGCATTGGTTTCTTTTGGCTTATCCCGTGGATGCAGGTTACGTTTGCAAAATTTTACGATGATATAAAAGCGAATCAGATAAGTGCCGAATCTATTTAAATGGCTGTCTGAAAAGCTATTTCTTCTTATAATTCATCCTTGAACATCTGTTTCGCTTCTATCATATCAAAAGCTGAGGCAAATTGGTTCAATTCAAAAGTTGAACTGACTTTTAGCTTTGCTTTGATATTTTTTCGATGCGTTTCGGTTGTATTAACGCTAATGAACATTTCTGACGAGATTTCCTTGTTGCTTTTACCCATGGCTATTAAACGCATTAATTCTCTCTCCCGTGGCGTGAGTGTAGCATAATTGTTTGATTGTTTGCGAATGAAAATGTTTTCTTCAAGCAAGCGCGAAATTTTATTGGTTATGTGTTGCAAAGGATTGATAGGAACAGCACAAACAATAAGCAACAGTGGTTTTCCACTATCGTCACGCATCAGCACTTTTATCGAACTCAAATGCCATTCCCAATCAGCTACGAGAGAAGATCTCACTTGCTGAAAAAAAGTAATCACTTCATTTTGATCATTCCGTTCGAGCATGGCAAACAATTTTGGGGTATAGTCTGCAGCATCCTGCTGATTCATATAATGTTCAAAGTAATTACCACCCAGTGCTTTTAATTCTTCCAATGAAATATTCAGCATGGCGAGACCCATTTTCGACATATATTCAATGGAAGATGTGTCACCAAAAAATCGGTGAATGATGACTACGGAAGGCAATTCGTCAGCTATCGCGCTGATTGATGCTATTTTATCAGCGATTCTCGATTCAATTGTAGTCATAAATGTACTGGAATAAACTACAATGGTAGTCATAAATATCATCAAAAGTGGGTATATCTACAATGCTTGCCGCGTGATACTTTTGTGCATTGTTAAGACACATTCCAAATAGTGATTTTTCAGGTAATAAATCAATCACTTTACCATTTCATAAATCCTTTTTCGAGTCAGTTTGGCAAATAAAAAAGCCAATCCGGTAGTTATCGGATGCATTGGTCAAATAAATCAACAAAATTTAAAAATGATATTCAGAAAATTTTTGGTTGTACTGACAGCAACAAGTATGCTGTTTACGGTCTCCTGTAAAGAAGAGGAGACAAAAGGATGCATGGACAGTGCGAGTTATTCCTATGATCCAACAGCAACAGTGGACAACGGTTCGTGCAGTTATTATTACGGAGGCAAGGAGTTTGGACAGATCGATGTAGGATCGCAGGTGGATCTGAACAATGAATATGATATTTACATTGATGGTGTTTTTATCGGACGCTCAACCTATTACTTCCCATCCGGACTCAGTTGTGGCAATCCTCAGGCAGTCGGAGGCATTTTTAATGCAGGCACGCATGCAGTAAAAGCCATCGGGAATGGTGGCAGTGAAGTGAGGGAAGGCTCAGTCTATCTAGATGCCCAGAATTGCAGGGTTGTATTAATAGAAACCCTTTTGATAACCGATGGTGGAGGCGGTGGCTCAGACAAGGGAAATATCACTTTCTGGGTGAATCAGGATCTGGGCTGCGGAAATATTTACGTTACGATCAACTCATACGGATCGGGTACAATTGGCGCTTTTTATTCAGGAAACCCAGGTTGTGGGGCAAGTGATTGTGCTAATTTTTCCAATCTGGAATATGGATCCTATTCATACACAGCCACAAGCGACGGTGGATGCAGCTGGAGCGGAAATATTGTAGTGGATGCCAGTTGCGAAACAATGCAATTGTCGATTGATGGCGGTGGCGGTGGCGGTGGCGGTGCCGATACGGGAAATGTAACTTTCTGGACAAACCAGGACCTAGGTTGTGGAAATATTTATGTCACGATTTCTTCTTATGGTCAGGGTACAATCAGCGCGTACTATACAGGAAATCCGGGCTGCGGAGCAAGCGGCTGTGCCAATTTCAGCAACCTATCCTATGGTGCTTACAGTTATTCGGCCATAAGTGACGGAGGTTGCACATGGAACGGAAATATTCAGGTAGATCAGGATTGCGAAATGATGCAATTGACATTGGCAAACAAATCAACGGCTGATGAAGGCGTAAACAGTGAACTGATCAATTACAGGAAGTGAGAGAAAATCAATTAATTGTCAAAATTCCAATTTTTGATTTCTTAAAGCATAAGAATGATCTATATAAGTCGAATATTTTGGTAAACAGATAAATGGCTTTACCATAAACGAAATCAGACGGGTTGGTTCTATGCAAAAATGGGTGTTGCTATAAGTGGTAACACCCATTCTATTTTTAAAACCAGATTTCAATAAAGGAAAATAGCCCAGGTTTGTATCTTATTTTTTAATCCGGCAACCTTTGAGTATTTTTGCCAACTGAATTGCTTTTCTTATGTACAATTCAGAAGAGAGAAGTTCTTCCATGGGTTACTTTCATCTCTGAAAAAATAAAGCAGGGTGTTTATTGTGAACAGGAGGGTAAATATGATCCCTTCTGAACTAACTAATACTTTACCACGAAATCCAATGCAAAAATTCTATTTACTTCTCACTTCAATAGCGATTTTAGTATCCGTTTTGACCACATCATGCGGCCGGCACAAAAGACCATTGGCTAAATCAGCCCTGGACCCTCATTTGCAGGGAAGTATTAACCAGCGAAGCAATCTGCCTTTCGACAGCGTCCTGATTATTGTTTTCTTTCAATCCTATCCCGAATTAAAAAAGTATCAAGAAGATGTTACATCTATCTACAGGGAACAAAAATTCAACCACATCTGGTTCGACAATAAAGGTGTTGTGGAGTTTGGTAATGCACTGTACAACAAATCAAAAAATCTCGAATTAGAAGGGATTTCTTCTGTCTTCCCGTATCAGGATAAAATAAATGGTGTTTTTGAAGACGAAATAGAAAACCAACTAACCAAAACCGAAACAGAACTCATGCTGACAAGTTTGTTTCTGTATTATTCGGATAAAGTTTATAAGGGGCTCGATGAAAAAACCACCTCTGCAATGGGTTGGTTGCTTCCACGCAAACAGTTGTCATACAATAATTTGCTTGATTCTTTATTGACGAATTCAGACACGTCAAACCCAGGTGAAAAAGTATTGTTCGGACAATACTTCAAGTTGCGTGCTGTGCTGCAGCAATATCGTGAGATTGAGAAAACCGGTTTATGGAAACCAATCGACCTTGATCCGAAAGTGAAAGTGTATAAAAGGGGAGACACGGCTCAGGCAATCAGGCAAATTAGAGAACGCTTGTTTATAACGGGTGATATCAAAAAGAACGACAGCAGCAATAGGTTTGATACTGAATTGGTTGCTGCGATTAAGAACTATCAGTTGCGCAACGGCAAAAATCCAACCTCAACCATTACCCCAAAACTAATCAATGAATTAAATGTCCCGATTGGTGAATTGATCATGCAAATCATGGTAAATATGGAGCGTTGCCGATGGATTTCGCCTGAAATTGTGGATGCGAAGGAAATGATTTTTGTAAACATCCCTTCCTACAAACTGAATTTCTACCGCAATGGGATAAGTGAACTGGAATCTCCGGTGGTGGTTGGTAAAAACATAACAAAAACAGTAATTTTCGGGGGAAAGATGAGCTATATTGTATTCAGCCCTTATTGGAATTTACCCCAAAGCATTATCAACAAAGAAGTTAAACCGGGATTGGCAAAAGATCCTAATTACCTTGTATCGCATGATATGGAATGGAACAATGGTCAGGTACGCCAGAAACCGGGTAAAAAGAATTCGTTGGGATTGGTAAAGTTTATGTTTCCAAATTCGAACGATATCTATTTGCACGATACACCATCGAAAAGCCTGTTCGATAGGGAAAGCCGGGCATTCAGTCACGGCTGTGTCAGGGTTGGAAAAGCCCGCGATCTTGCCATTTCAATATTAAAGGATGACCCCGACTGGACCCCAAAAAAAATTGATGCAGCGATGCATGCAAACAAAGAAAGTATCTGCCTGTTAAAAAATAAAATCCCGGTGTATATCGGTTATTTTACTGCATGGGTGAATGAAAAGGGCGAAATAGAGTTTTATGATGATATTTATGAGCGGGATGAAAACCTGGCCAATCTCATGATAGATAATCAATAAATGAACATCCACGACCCTTTGTAATGGACAATTGAAAATGGATAATTGACAATTATTTAAATATCAGTCTTGGTGAAATTTACAAAATTTCAATGACGACACTCATCACTTAAATGGTTATTTCGGGCTGATCACATCAATACATTTATAGAAGTGGCGCGCCTATATCTTTGAATTGAGCTTACTGATAGTTACTCCATACGCCTCGCCAGAGGAGGCATGTATAAATTTCGATTTCATTCCATGAATAATTCCTATTTTTGTTGTATGATAAAACATCTTTTCTTTCTGCTTCTCTTTCTTATTCCTGTAATTAACAATGCAGGTTCAGAAGAGTTGCATCTGGTGAGTGAAGCAAACCGTGATATTTATGCTGTATTAAATCTTTCGGCTTTTGGTTTATCGAATCAGGTGTTTCAACTTGCTTTGAAAGGCCTCAATAAACTCAAGGAAGAAGGTCAACTCGAAAATTCTTCCGTTTTAACCATTGTCGACTTCTCACAATCGAGCAACAACAAAAGGTTGTATGTGATTGATTTTAATAAAATGACCGTTCTGTTTAATACACTGGTTGCGCATGGCAGGAATACGGGGGATGAATTTGCCCATGATTTCTCAAACAAAGCCGGCACGCTGAAAAGCAGCCTGGGATTTTATGTGACCAAAAATCAGGCATTGGGTTCTCAGGTGGGTTTATCGCTGATCATTCAGGGTGTCGAGAAAGGATTCAACGACAATGCCGTCAACCGGCAGATTATCATGCATGGCGCTGATTATGCAACCGAAGATTTTATCAGGAAGAACGGCCGGCTGGGTAGAAGTTATGGCTGTCCTTCCGTGCCTCCCGACATGATAAAACCTGTTATTCAGACCATCGAAAAAGGCAGTTGTTTGTTTATTTATTATCCTGACAACAATTACCTCCTGCACTCATCGTTGCTCAATTAAATTTGACATAGTTACATGTTATTCGGTTTCTTTGAAACACTTCCATTACATCATTTTACTGATAATAGCTCAGGCTATCCAAAAGAATTTCCCTGTATTCATTTCTTCTGCTTACATCTTGCATAACCACATCTGCCTCACCCGCAACACATCCTCCTTCAGCATGATGGAATGTGTAATTATTAATCGACAAATTGGCAAATAAATTGGTCGATTTGCGCTTTAATTCTTTTATTTCACATCCAAATAAAAACAACGCAGTTTCGCCAGCGAAAAGAATGGAACTACAGGTTTATTTAGGGGCTGCTTAAAAACTGTTAACAATCATTGAAAGAATGAGATAGGATAAAGTTTTAAACAACCGACTACAAACTTTTTGCGATAAAGCACATAATTTCCATGCATTAAAATCCTGAAAGGATTTAATTTGAATAACCCTGCACTTCGTGCAGGGAAAATGGAGTACAATAAATTGCAGCCCTTTCAGGGCTGTTCATATTCATTATCTTTACCACCAGCTTCGCCGGCGGTTATTGAAATTTAAGTCTTTCAGACTTTTTCAGCATGCCCTATTTATCAATTGGCAAGTTAAGTTTTCCATCTATCGTTTTCTGTTGGCATCTATTCAGTTGAACAGATGTTGTTTTGCCTGCTTGTAAGCTTTATAAAATTCATCATTCCACAAAAAAGGTGTAGTGAATTGCTTGATAGCAACAGATAAAGAACCACACGACAGAGTTGTGCGGCAACTTAGGGCAGAGCAGGGCACGGATTACAAATCCGCGCCAGCGGAGGTAGCAATGTGACTCATTTTCAAAATTACCGAAGCTGCCTAAAAAAGCAATTACTATGGAAATACGATTCGAAAACCTATTGATATATATTCTACTTCGGGCGGATTATAGCCACGTGTTGCACTCCTACAGGAAGATGCATCACTGGAATAACCACCTCCACGCACAATTCGTCCATCACCTGATTCAGGTCCTGATGGATTGGTTTGTGCATCAGACGGATACATTCCAAAGTAATCGCTGCACCATTCCCATACATTGCCATGCATATCAAATAATCCCAGGGCATTGGGGGCACAGGAGCCTACAGTCTGGGTTCCATTTGAGTAAGTTGAATTTTCATTATTACAAGTGCTGTATGGATTTGCCCAATTATAATTAGACTGTGCTTTACTTAAGCAATTGCCGGTATTGAAAGCAGTATTTGTGTTGGCACGACAAGCATATTCCCATTCGGCTTCTGTAGGTAATCGCCCACCACAATGTTTTGCAAACTCTGCTGCACCATACCAACTTATATTTATTACAGGATGATTTTGATACCCTTCAGCAGGTAACCATAACCCACCTGTATAATGCAGGCCCCAATCCCAGTTCCATGAACTTTCAGTAACAAGGATTTGAGAAGGATAATTACCATTCTCATTAATACCACTAATGCCTATATTATTATCATTCAGAAATTCCGCAAACTGAGCATTGGTTATTTCAAACTTGCTAATTTTGAAATCACTTAATGTTACCTCGTGTTGGGTTTCGTTACCTGATCTGTCCGGTTCCATACTATGGCTACCCATCGTAAAGGTACCGGCATCAATTTGTACTGATTCGGGAGTAAGTGAAGAGTCAGTTTTTATGAGCAAAACTTCACCATAACCGGTACCTTTGGCATTCGTTGCATAGGCACGCACTAAATACGTTGTGTTTGCAGTTAAACCCTTTATTACGCTTGTATAACTTCCTGACTGGGTTCCATCTGATGTTTTGCTGTTTGCAATGGTTGGCGGCTGACTACTACTCCAGCAAACTCCCCTGGAGCTTATTTCGGATCCTCCATCAGAAGTTATATTTCCTCCGGATATTGCTGTTGTCATTGAAATATTTTTAACCTCAACTGATGTTATATCAGGAACATGAGTTACATCTTCTTTCTTACAACTTAGTGCACATACTATTATCATTCCAATGGTTAAAAATGGATAAACCCGAAAGCGGTTATTGTAGATCATAATTACAACGTTTAAAAGTTCATGCGTAATAAATGTCCATTCGTTTTATTTTGTAAATGTTTCTTCTAATATCAGTTACCATAACTTATAGTAATGTCAGGCAGTATGCTTGTTTCAATCTCAGGCTGCCGATCGACTTATGAAGCGTGCTTGTTGAAAGTTCATCATTTCGGTTCATTCAACAAAAATAATCAATCTGTTGCAGTATGTGGCTATGTATCCGCGGTAAATTTGTTCGAGCGGCATTTGCAACTTCATATTTCAAAAAAAAGTGCAGCGTTTCGTGCTGCACCTCTTTTGTTTCAATGTTAACCGGATTTTACACCGGTTCGGGTGTTGGCACATCTTCTTTCGTGTGCTTGCGCGGGGTGACAATGCTTTGATCGAAAAACATACTGATCTTGTCGGGTTGTCCGCGATAGGCATCGGCAATCATCAGCAGATTGTGAAATGCAAGGTCTTTCACAATATCGAGGTTGTCGTCCCAGGCTGAGCGGGTGCCTTCGGTGCTACCTTTTTTCTGTAGTTGTGTATCGCGTGCAGCTTTGTATTTGGCTTGCAGCGCTTTTATTACTTCGGCTGGTTCGGTGCCCAGTTTATCACTATGCCTGGAGCAGGCAGCGATGATGGTGGCAAAATGGTTGTCGATATTGCCCTTTGTTGACTGGCTGTAAGCTGTTTTGCCATTCGGAAAAAACTCATTGTATTCAACCGTGTTTTTCGGGAATACAACGAGTACTTTTGGTTCGAGCCAGGTAACTTTGTCCTTAAACTCCTGAATGATAAAGTCAACATTCATGGTTTCGGAGCTCTGTTGGGCGAGGTTAACCGAGGTATCGGTTTTGCTTCGCGATAGCAGGTCAAGCGCGAGTGCGAATTCGGCTTCTTCTTTGCTGAATGGTGCCCCATTGGCGTTGGCTTGTTTCAGTTTGTTGTCATGGTCTACAAAAAACTCAAGGGTTTTGTCCCTGCCAACCCTGATATTTTCATATGGGAGCTCAGCATAACTTTCTAAATTTTTCATAAAAGAGAGATTTGGTTAATAATTAGCTAATTGTGCCATAAAATTAATATGACATTTCAGCGAAATCAAGTTTTTTTTGAAATATTTTCAGAAATTTCTGTAAAATATGTCTATGATATTATTCACCTAAACCTTTAACCAACAGGATGGTAATTGAATCTTCGGATGGGTAAATTGTAAATGATATGTACCAGCATAATTTCTTCATGATGCATACGCCCCGATGCGGAGTACCCGTCATTTTTTTTACTTTATACCACTCACGCGTGATGAGTACCCATAAATAACTTTACGATATACTACTAATGCGTGATGAGTACCCATAAAACATTTTACTACATACCACTCACGTGTGATGAGTGCCTATAAAAAACTTTACAATATAGTACTCATGAGTGATGAGTGCTCATAAACAACTTTATGATATACTACTCATGTTTGATGAGTACCTATAAATAATTTTATTATATACTACTCATGGATGATGAGTGCCAACAAATAAATTAACGATATACTACTCATGCGTGATGAGTAGTTATAAACCATTTTAATTGATCCTATTTGAAAAAATATAGCACCTTACTGGCGCGGATTTGCAATCCGCGCCTTATAAGTCAGATGATTGATTGTATTTTCATTTTATTACAATTATTTCCAACATCCCATGCTCACCAGCATAGTCGATAGCACTGCTGTTGAGACTACCCGTGCTGGCGCGGATTTGCAATCCGTGCTTTATAAGTCAGATGATTGATTGTATTTTCATTTTATTACGATTATTTCCAACATCCCATGCTCACCAGCATAGTCGATAGCACTGCTGTAAACATAGTCTTCAGCCTTAAATACCAGACCTGCCTCAACTGGATTTTGATGGATATAATTTATTTTTTCGTTTATTACTGCATTACTCCAGAGTTCGATAGGATGATTATCAGCGCTCCAAAACCTGCTCCCTTCAGGGGTTTTAAATTGTTCTAACAACCATTCCTTTCGGCTTTCCTGATTATTTTCCTGAATAGCTTTTGTTACTGCCTTACTGGTGAACTTTTTATAATCACGTAGTATATCTGGTAATAAAAATCCATCTTCAGCCCTAATAACAAGATGCACATGATTTGTCATAATACACCAGGCAAAGATTTCGAGACCTTTATGTTTTTGGCAGTAGGCAAGGTTATCGATTAAAATATTTTTGTATTCGTTGCGTGTAAAAACATCTACCCAACCTTGAACAGCAAAACTCACAAAATATACTCCTTCCGGATTATGAAATTTGTATTTCCTGCTCATTTACTTTTTTCTTGAAACATATAATTTAAAAGTAATATTTATGGGCACGGATTGCAAATCCGCGCCAGCGTTGATTACAATGTTTCTGTTACCTATTCCCCTTCGCCCGATTGTGTGTTTTACACAACATCTGACAGTTTTTGGCCTCCGTAGCGCCACCCTTGCTCCATGCGGCAACATGGTCGGCATCCATTTCATTCAGTTTCCAAATCTTTGTCTTGTTGGCATCATGCCCAAGGGTGCAATGCGGACAGTTCGATTCGGCTTTCGACTCTGCTTCGGCTGTTTGTGTTGTGTAAACCGATTTCTTGGTTGCCTCGTCAAATACCCGCACATCGAGCAATTTGGTATCGACCGATCCACCCAGAATGTACTCAAAGATTCCTTTCCTGTTTTTAATATATGGGTCGGCATAGAGTTGCTTCACTTCGGCTGATACGTTGGCGGGGTCGTAGGCCTTACGGTGAAACTCTTCGTACAATCGTCCCCATTCAAGTCCGCGCATCTCACTCTCAACATCGGTAAACACGGCCGAAACCCAGTCGATCACACTGTTGAAATAGGTTTTGAGTTCGTTGATGTTTTTATCGTAGCGGTGGCGGCTCATATATTCACCGATAATTGATTTGCTTACCCAGTCGAGCGCACGTTCCAGAAAATCCTGGCGGTTGGCGCTGCCCGAAACATAGGCACTCCATTTCTGGATGTTGGCATTCTGGCTGTTACTAAACTCCTCTTTGCCGAGGGTGACGAAGGGACCTGAATAAACGGCATTGAGCAGTTCCTGGTTGTTGAGCGGAACCCCGGCGATGTTGATGGTGCGAAACCATTGTTTTATCTCGCTTTCAGTGCCTTCGCATTCGTATATGAGCAGTTTCGTTTGCATGATCATGGCCTGCTTATCGGTCGCTATACCGCTAAAATACTGCTCCATGCCGTTCTCGTCTTTGATGGCAAATTTGTTGGTAACAAATCGCCCGAAACTGGTGATACGCTGCTGACCGTCGAGCACCTCCAGACTGGTATCGTTCACTTTGTTGAAATATATTAAACCCAGCGGATAACCTTTGAGGATGGATTCGATAACAGCCACTTCTTTTTTGCCGCCGTCGGAAGCATAGATATAGTTGCGCTGATACTCGGGCTGGATGGTGAGCCTGCCACGCAAACCAAACAAGCCTTTGCCTTCGAGTTCGTTATACACAAAACCATCGCAAATGGCTGCTACGGTGAGGTCGGTTTTTAGGGTTGTTTTCAT
>CAITDJ010000010.1 GCA_903891085.1 uncultured Bacteroidota bacterium
ATCCGCTCTGGAAAGGAGGACGTATTGGTTTGTCTGCCACTTTTGTTTCTTCCTGAGCGATAAGGCTCACTGTCAAAAGGCTTGACAGAAAAAATGTGATAAAGTATCTTTTCATTTTTCTTTGTTTTTTGAAATTAATTATTCAAGGCTCCCTGTTGAATCCAGAGTAAAATGAGATCAGCATCCGATGTGCTTAACTTTTTCCATGCGTGTGTGCTTGAGTTGGGATGCGGATGCCAATAGATCTGACTCGATTCAGGATCTGTTGTGTTGATTAAATTCGGAACAATTGAGTTATAAGCATTGCCGGTTGACAAATCAGGATTTGTAGCACCTGGTTTGTGACAGGAAGTACATTTATCGTCTGTGGAGAAAATGGGGACGATTTTTTCAGCGAAGTACACAGTGTCGTTCGGATCTGGCGGAGCAACATAAGGATATTCAATGAAATCGTACGAACAGGATGCCATGAACGCCATGAGTGATGTTAACATCAGGAAGTGTAATAGTCTTTTATTTTTCAACATGGTTATAAGGTTTTATTATCATACAAGGATACTGTACTTTTTTTAATCTACAATACAATTGTGAGTGACATTTTTTGAGGTATCAGAGGATTTATATTTGTTTAAAAAGTGATATATATCAATATTAATTCCTCAATAAAAGATAATTAGTTGAATAATAGTGATATAAACAGATTCTATTAATTTACATGAATAGAATAGAGAAATAGATTCTTTCAAATAAATGTTAAATACTTCAAAAAAATCCATCACAAAACAAAAAGAGAAGGAAAGTAATTACCTTCCTTCTCCCTTTGATTACTGATTTAAAACAACCTGAGGTATATGGTTAAAATACCTTTTAGTTTAATATTTAGTGAGCGTTCAAATAATCGATCGAGCTCTGCAGAAGTTGCATTGCATACGGAGGATTATGAACACCTTTTGATAATTCGTTATTGATGTAAACATAGTTATATGCTGCACCTAATTCGCCGTATGTCCATTCACGACCGAGACGTGTTGCGTAGGCTGCATCAACATCAGGTTTTACAGTGCTGCTGTAAACTACAAGTCCGGTTTTTGGATCAACAGAGTTGGTATTGGTAAGCGACACACTAAATCTTTGTGTTGAAGCTGTGGTTGGGAACAAGTTTCCATAATAATCATGTGTCTGAACCGCACTGTATGAAACAACACCTTCGCTGTTTGTGGTTTTCTTGTAGATTTTCTTTGCAACAAGTGCTTCTCCCAGTTCAATTCTTTTTGCATCAACAGCAGCCTGAACCATTGCGATTTTGTCTGAACCATGGCAAGCAAGACAGCTTTCTTCGTTCACGAGAAGTGTATGACCACCTCTTGTTCCGTCAGCATTTAATTCGTTCATATGGCAGGTAACGCAATTTGCATCTGAATGTTCCCAGGTTTTGGTATAAGTTTCACCAGCAAATTCGTATCCATCTCTTCCCTGAAATAAGGATGACTGATTGCCATCGTGAACAGAGAAGCTCTGACCAACTTTGTACTTAACTGTTGTGCTTTCTAAAGTATTGTCAAGAGGGAAGAAGGGAAGCTGAACAAAGGTGGGATCAGCTACACCAGCAGTATCTTTAACTAATGGAGTCGTCATGCCACGGATCTGGTGACAGGTAACGCAGGTATTGTTCATTGCGCCAAAATCAACTGTTTCCAGATTGTTTAAGTAGTTCCATGAAACAGCTTCAGTAACTCTCATGATCTGAGTAACTGTGTCGCCTGTGAAATCAAAACCTGAATGTTTGTGGCAGGTTGAGCAATTGATTCTTTTTGCGTTTGGAATGTCATTGCTAACAACAAATTTTCCATTGGCGGTGATTTCCTGATAACCGTCATCTGTATGGCAACGGGCACAATATTTTCCGTTTCTGGCAACTGTATTACCTGTAAAATGCTTTGACAGATGATATTCAGCATATTTGGCATCCATATTTGCTGAAGTGTGGCAAACTAAGCATGAAGCAGAAGCATCAACACCTGGTTTTCCATCTGAGCCATCTTTTCCATCTTTTCCATCAGTTCCATTAGCACCTGCAGGACCCATTGGGCCTTCTTTGGTACAGGATACCAAAGCAAATGAAGCCATTACAAGAACAGCTAATGTAAATCGTACTAAATTGAATTTTTTCATATTTTGATTTTTGCTAGTCCGTAAATGTACCACAAAAGGGAAAATGGTTATATTGCTTAAAATATTTTGATGTGAATATAATCAAATTCATCAGTGACTATCCAGATGAGCGGAGTTGTAAGCTGCATTTCAAGGTTATACGTGAAGAGCAAGGAATTAAATGTAAGAAGTGTGGATGCACAAAACACTATTGGCTTCAAGATAAATGGCAATGGCAATGTTCAGAATGTCGGTTTAGAACAACGTTGCGAAGTGGAACGATGATGGAAAATGCGAAATTGCCTTTTCGAAAGTGGTACCTGGCCATGGCATTTATGAGTTTTTCGAAGAAAGGTATATCAGCGACCGAATTACAAAGGCAATTAGGCCATAATCGTTATGAATCTGTCTGGAAAATGATGCATAAAATCAGGAAAGCCATGGGAAACAGAGATGCATTGTATAAACTAAGTGATATGGTTGAGTTTGATGAAGGCTGTTTTGAAACGGAGATCAGTCAGGCCTCAAGGTTAAATTTAAAACGAGGCAGAGGGAGTAAGCGGCAAGTGAATGTGGCGGTTATGGCTGAGTCGACACCATTGGAAGAAATAGATTCCGGAAAGAAATCGAATCATTGCAGGTATTTCAAAATGAAGGTTTTAGAATCATATGAAAAGGAGCAAATCAACCAGATCATAGAAGATAATATTGCTGAGAAAACGATTGTTTTTAGTGACAAAAGCACCAGTTACGTTGATATTGCAAAATTTGTTGAAGTTCATGTTACAGAAAAATCGTCAAAAGAAACGACAACGAAAACATTGCCTTGGGTTCATATAGCAATTAGCAATGCAAAGAGAACATTGTTAGGGATTTATCACAAAATCAAAGGAAAATATCTGCAGCTATATCTTGATGAATTTTGCTACAAATTAAATAGAAGATACTTTGGTGAAAAACTATTTGATAGACTCACAATTGCAATGACAAATAATCTACTGGTACAATAACGGATGAGCATAAAATTTAATTACTAATTTGTTGAATTGGCAAAAATAATATTTTACACATAACTATTTAGTAAAGTAGGTATTGTTAATTAACAAAGGTTCATTTTCATCTTCAAAGTCTAAGATTTTGTAAGTAGAAATAATTATTTCATAATGTCAATGAGAAAATATTTTACCTTTATCTTGAATTATTAATCTTTAAAAAATAACAATTTATGAAAAAAATCACATTAATTTTTGCGGTATTAGTGTTAGTTTCTTATGGACTAAACGCACAGGAAATGTTTGAAAAAGGGACAAAACTTGTAAAAGTAGGGTTTGGTCTGAATGGCCACTCATTTCCTGTTGAAGCATCTTATGAACAAGGTATAGTGAACAATCTGTTCGATGTTGATGGTTTAAATTTGGGACTCGGGCTATATCTGGGTTATTATAGTTATAAGGAAGACTTTGGCATGTTTACAGGCGACACCTGGGGCTGGAAATATACAAACTTTGTGATTGGACCAAGAGCGATTGCTCATTATGAATTCATTGATAAATTTGATACATACACTGGATTAATGCTTGGATATGATGTTGGATCATCAAAATATTATGGTCCTGATGGTTATGATCCTTCTCCAGTTACAAATGGTGGTTTCGCCTTCGGATGGGTTGTTGGTGGTCGATACGAATTTAATGACAACTGGGGTGCCTATGCTGAACTTGGATACTCAATTTCATATTTAAGTCTTGGTGTGGCTTACAAATTGAAATAATATTTATCATCTAGCTGATAATAAAAAAAGCCCTGCAAAACAGGGCTTTTTTTATTGTAAACACCAAGGTTTTATTTTGCGTAGCTAACGGCTCGGGTTTCCCTGATAACAGTAATCTTAATCTGTCCTGGGTAGGTCATCTCTGTCTGGATTTTCCGTGAAAGATCAAATGCCAGTTTATCAGCATCAGTATCAGAAACCTTTTCTGCTCCAACAATCACACGTAATTCACGTCCAGCCTGAATGGCATATGTTTTTACTACTCCAGGATATGAAAGAGCCATTTCTTCCAGTTTCTTCAAACGTTGAATATAAGCTTCAACTACTTCTCGGCGGGCTCCCGGACGAGCACCTGAGATAGCATCACACACCTGAACGATAGGTGCGATAAGCGTTTCCATCTCAATTTCATCGTGGTGAGCACCAATGGCATTGCAGATATCCGGTTTCTCCTTGTATTTCTCAGCAATCTTCATTCCTGACAAAGCATGTGGTAATTCCTGCTCGTTTTCGGCAATCTTACCAATATCATGCAACAATCCGGCACGTTTGGCTGCCTTGGTATTTAAACCAAGTTCGGCTGCCATTGTTGCACTCAGTTTGGCTACTTCAATAGAGTGTTGTAAAAGATTTTGTCCGTAGGAAGAACGGTATTTCATACGGCCAATTATCTTAATCAGTTCAGGATGCATATTGTGAATCCCAAGATCAATAACCGTACGTTTTCCGGTTTCGAGGATTTCCTGTTCAACCTGTTTTTCGGTTTTATTCACCACTTCTTCAATACGTGCAGGGTGAATACGACCATCAGTAACGAGTTTGTGGAGCGATAAACGTGCAATTTCGCGTCTGACGGGGTCAAAACCAGAAAGCAGAATAGCGTCCGGACTATCATCAATAATAATTTCAACTCCTGTTAAAGCTTCCAATGCCCTGATATTGCGGCCTTCACGACCAATGATGCGACCTTTGATTTCGTCGCTTTCAATGTTGAATACGGTTACCGTGTTTTCAATGGCGTGTTCGCTGGCGGTACGCTGGATGGTCTCAATTACAATCTTTTTGGCGATGGATGCAGATGTCAATTTGGCTTCCTCGGTGATTTCCTTTACCATAACCATGGCTTCTGAAGTTGCTTCATCACGCATGGCTTCAATCAACTGATCTTTTGCTTCATGGGCTGTCATTCCCGAAATTGTTTCTAGTTTTCGGGCATGCTCTTCATGAATTTTATCGACTTCAGCTTGCTTTTTTGTCAGGATTTCGAGTTGTGTGGTCATGTTGTCTTTCAGTACCTGCATTTCTTTTTGCTTGCGCTGAAATTCTTCATTCTTCTGATTCAGTGATTGTTCCTTCTGTTGAAGGCGGTTTTCGGTACGTGAAATATTGAGATTTTTCTCATTCACAAGAGTTTCGTGTTCCGATTTAAGTTGAAGGAATTTTTCTTTGGCCTGCAGTAATTTTTCTTTTTTGATTACTTCCGCCTGCTGTTTGGCATCCTCGAGCACAGCATCGCTTTTACTCATAATGGCTTTGCGCAGGACCGTTGTTGTCAGCAGTCCGCCAAGCCCGCCACCTGCTACCAACAGTATGGCGTAAATTACAATTTCTCCCATAATTTATGTTTCGGTTTTAGTGATAAAACCCGGAACGAGAAATAAAAAATGCCCGCTAAAATCCTAAGAGTAAGTAAACTCCTCTTTGACACATTTTGGGCGCCAGTCAACGCAAACTTCCAATGTTTTGCTGGGCAAAATCCCGACTTGCGGGTTAAGGC
>CAITDJ010000011.1 GCA_903891085.1 uncultured Bacteroidota bacterium
CATAACGACAAATATAGGTTAATTTGTCGTTTAAGGTGAAAAGAAAAAAGAAGGATTTGTATTATTCTCTGTATTCTCTGGAAGAACTGATGCCATCCAGATTACTGCTCTTACATTTTAAGATTAATGAATTGAAAAGACAGTTCAGATTTCAAATGATGATTGGTCAAAATGATCATACCAGTATTGTCGCGTCATTGTTTCATCAGACTTTTCATTGTCGTTTTGTCTTTTGTCGATATTTTGACTGCATACATTCCATTCGCCAAAAAACTTAAGTCGACTTCATTGTACACATTGCCCATTTTTGTTTGCAATATGCAATCGCCCAATGTGTTGTAAAGTTGAATCTCTAATAGCTGGCTATATGGATTTTCAATGATTACTTTAGTGTTAGCCGGATTAGGATACAATTTAATTTTATCAAGGTTATTCATTTCACCAAGGTTAGTCCCGACATCTTTTATACAACGGATGCTCAATCCGTATTTTTTACTGATCTGATTATAATCTATCCCAGTAAATAAATACCACATATACAGACCGATGGCAAGCGAATTATTGTAATTGGTAGCGGTCCACCAAAGCCCGTTTTCTTTAATAACCCTGAAGTCGTTCACCGGATCGCGCATTCCACCCGGCAGTCCGGTAAATCTGCTGCTGTTTGTGGCACCGGTGTTCGGGCTTTTCCAGTGCAGTGTGCCAGCTTCTTTCATCTTTCCTCCTGCAACAGCATTTCCTCCCAGAAATTCCTCTGCACTTAACCACTCCGTTGAAGTAGAGACATGCCAGTCAGTCGGACAAATATGGTTATCACTATTTACAGCATACCAGTTGTACAAAACACCATAAACAGAATCATTTGTGGCCGAATCGTTGTCGTAATAGCACCTTGCGCCTGTTGTCAATGTCTTCCATATTGAGAAATCGGTAATGTTTGGAATATCGACCCCATTGTTATAATGGGTCACTTTAAGGTTTTGTTTCATCCAGACCTGTGTTCCGATGTTCACTGTATCATACACATTACCATCGTAATCGGTAACTGTTTGTGCCTGATTTTTTACTATTGAAAAAACAAGCATTGCCAAAAGTAAAATTGTGTTTTTCATCATCTTACATTTTAGTTGTGGAAATTCGTAAATCTAATTATCTGATTGCTTGCATTATAATCAAGAATACAAGCTATTTTTGTTCGGAAAGACCAGATTTTACAAGTTGAAGTTGGTCTGGGATTAGACTCAACGCGGTTTTTATATGTTATCGTTCCGTTCATCGAACAGGCAAGAATGATCAAAGATAATACTACTGAGATGCATTTTCCAAATAATATTCAGGTGATTTTTTTAGTATATTCATTTAAGACGACCAATGATTTAAATTGTTTAGATAAAACCTATGAAATTACAATCAGACTTACTAATTTTGCAATCCTAGAAAATTTAAAAATAAATCTAAATACCTGATAATCATGGGAAGAGCATTTGAATACCGCAGGGCATCAAAGGAGAAACGTTGGGCAAATATGTCGAAGGTATTTCCAAAAATGGGCAAACTGATCACCATCGCTGCAAAAGAAGGTGGCCCCGACCCAAATATGAATGCCAAACTGCGTAATGCCATTCAGAATGCCAAGGCCGAAAACATGCCAAAAGACAATATCGATGCAGCCATCAAGCGTGCTTCGGGCAAGGATGCTGAATCGATGGTTGAAATCACTTACGAAGGGAAGGGACCGCATGGTGTGCTTGTTTTTGTTGAGTGCGCCACTGATAACACCACCCGCACTGTTGCCAATGTGAAGTCGTATTTTAACAAATCCGGTGGCAGTTTTGTGCCAATGGGTTCGCTCGAATTCATGTTTACACGCAAATGTGTATTCGAATTCAAAATGCCGGCCGGTAAAAACATCGATGATCTTGAACTGGAGCTGATTGATGCCGGATTGGAAGAGATTGAAACACATGAAGATATCACGTATGCTTACGCTGATTTTACAAATTTCGGACA
>CAITDJ010000012.1 GCA_903891085.1 uncultured Bacteroidota bacterium
AAAACAAAGCTAACTGTTTACTTTTATGCAAAACCGTGTATTCTTTCTCAAGTCCTTGATCTCGAACATACTTCGTAATAGTCGTCTCATCTCCAAACTTGCTTACCGTGTTAACAAAATATCCATCTGTCCAAAATTCTCCGCCCCAAAGTTTGGTTTTTACTTCCGGATGCTTTTTGAAAATCTCCTTGGCTGTGATACTTTTCAACATGGTGATAATCACTGTCGCACTCAACTTGGGAACACTTTGAACCAAAAAATGAACATGATCCTTGTCAGTGCCAATCTCCAAAAAGTGAACCTCGTACCGTTTCTCAATTTCAATGCAAACATCTTTAAGCGTTTGATCTACTGCTTTGCTAAACACAACTCTACGATATTTGGCAGGACAAACAAAATGATACAACAGTACTGATACATTATGTGATTTATGTATATATTCGCTTTCACCCATACATACAAAGTTAAAATATTTACGCCGCAGAGCGGCGGGGAACTAACCCCATATGAGATTAGAGATCCTCTGGTATTCGTAAGATCGGTACTACCAATTATAAAGCAAGAATTATCCTTAAGTACAGATAATCGGTGATAATTCATTTCTTTGGCAACATCATCATTACAATAATTGGCAACATTCTTATTAAATTTTATTAGAATTTGTTGCCATTTTTTTCCACCATTATTTGTAAAGAAAACTCCTCCATCGTCACAAGTAATCCAACCTCTTTTTTTATCAGAGAATTCAATGCAATGAAAAGTACCCTTAAATGAACATATACTCTTAATGCCTATAGGTTCTCGAGCCTGCCATGCTGATAATCCTTCCCAAGAACTGCCATTATAATGCCTTAATCCTCCAACTGCTTCTCCAAATCCTTCAGTTCCTGAAATTGCCCATATGTTATCTTTCTCTACAAACGCAAAATCTCTAATATTGGATCCATTTATATTATTTTTTCGGTCATAAATTTGCAGCCAAGTTTCGCCTCCATCCTCCGTAAATAATAATGTATTATCGTCTCCACAAATCATTCCGGTTGTTTTATCATAGAATTTAACTTTATTTAAAGTGGCTAATTTACAACCTACATTATTATCATTTTCTTTAACTTTTTGTTGTTTCCAGTTTAAACCACCATCTACGGTTTTCATTATGCGTGATCCTCTACCAACAGCAAAACCAATATTATTATCTATGAAAAAAATATCATGCGGATAATAATCTGACTGAAATTCCCAATTTACACCCCCATCAGTGGTGCGATATATTCCAAAACCACATCTGTCTTTATTGGGTAGAGTTACATCGTCATCCAAGGTCATACCACAAATCCATCCACAATCTTTATTAATAAAAGAAAATGATGCTACCGTGTATAATGGTGTTTGTATTTCCTTAAATATCGTTTTACCTCCATCTGTAGTAATGATTAAATGACCAATTTTTTGATTATTAATATTAGTAGGATCATAATTGCAATAGTCTAAAATATTAGAACGTATATTGTAGTAACCAATAGCGTAACCTGTTAATGAATCTAAAAACATCATTTTGCCAATCACAGGTAGTTTTCCTTCAACAAGTACCTCAGCGTTATAATTTCTTGAACATCCTAAAATCATTATGGTCAAAACCAAAATAGTTATATATTTTTTCATAGCAGATTAATTTTTAGTTAGTTTGTTTTTAAAGCTTTAATATTAAGCACACTGTATATAAAAGACAATGCCATAAACACAAAAATACCCCATGCTGGCCCAGCATGAGCAGAATAACCATAGCCACTGAAACTCGCTTCTGGTAAATCAACAATGAAAATTATTGAAAAGAGAAGACTTAAAATGCCTGCAATAAACGACCATTTGAATCTAACGAAAGTCAAAATGACTGCGGCTATTGTAAATATTAACGCAAAAACACCATAGTCTGATTTCAAAGCATTAATTGAAAACCCACCATCAAATCCTTGTATCCAATTATTTCCATAATTAAAACCACCCCCAATTCCACTTGCTGAATACCAAGGCAAGAAAAGTGCAATAAACATTAATATTGAGATGATCAGTGCTGGTATGTTAACTGGCTTAAGATTTATCTGACCTAAACTTTCCGTAATGCTTTGCGTGTCAATGTTCAAGTTACCAATTGTTGTTGAACCTGATTTCTTGTTGATCAGTTTACATCCGCATTTAATGCACATTATCTGATTTTCTTTTGTTTCTGCACCACACTCCTGACAGAATTTTTTCTCAGTTAGTGGAGCCATCCCGCACTTTGGGCAGGCAATTGCGTTTTGGTGGACTTCTGCACCACAGTTTCTACAATTCATAATTTTAAGTTATTTAGTTAATGAAATGATTATCTGATTTCTAATTAATTCAAAAAAAAACAGCGTGGCCAAATTGCCAACGCCGTAACTGAGGCTCGACCAAGAGCCCGTCTCACAACATAAAAGCAACGACCACGCTTAACGTGGCGTTATTGCTTCTTCTGTGAGACTATTAATTTGGTCGATTTCAGTTACAGAAACTAGCCTAACGCTATATTTTATACATCAATTTATTTACATGTTTTTCATTTTTTATTAAACGAACTTATTTTTTATTGAAATAAAATTGATTTTAAGGTAAATACAAAGAATTATTGAATTGCATGGCACTTAAAATGAACGTAAACATTTTGAAAATCTCAGTTGTAGTGGCTTTTTCAGTTATAGTTTTTCCATTCTGGTTCTATGTAAATATAAGTCTCCACAAGGGTTTTAATCGATTCATTAGCTTTGGTCGTATCAAAATATCAAGCCTAAAGTTACAATTTATTTGAAAGTCAAGTAATTATTGAAAAAAAATTTATTCTGTCAATCCTTTTATGGTTAATGGAGGATATGGAATGGTCAACGACTTTATTACCTTTCATATTCACTAAAGGCACATATTTCGATTCCATATCTACTTTACACACTATTCTCAAAACCGTGGTTATCTCTTTTTAATTATTTTTGTAAAAAATTCAATAGCCATGACAAAAGGACCCATTTCGCAGTTTGTATTGCACCATTACCGCCATTTCAATGCTGCCGCGCTTGTCGATGCCGCCAAAGCCTACGAAACACATCTCGACGAAGGTGGAAAAATGATGATCACGCTGGCCGGTGCCATGAGTACAGCCGAATTAGGCATCTCACTGGCCGAAATGATCCGCAACGACAAGGTGCAGATTATTACCTGTACGGGTGCCAACCTCGAAGAGGATTTGATGAATCTGGTAGCCCATTCACATTACAAACGGGTGCCCAATTACCGCGATCTGAGTCCAAAAGACGAATGGGATCTGCTCGAAGATGGTTATAATCGTGTGACCGACACCTGTATTCCGGAAGAGGAAGCATTCCGTCGGTTACAAAAACATATTTATGAACTCTGGAAAGATGCCAACGACAAGGGCGAACGATATTTTCCGCATGAGTTTATGTACAAGATGATCAAATCGGGCGTGTTGGAACAATATTACGAAATTGATCCGAAACACTCGTGGATGCTGGCCGCTGCCGAAAAAAACCTGCCTATCGTTGTTCCGGGCTGGGAAGATTCGACCATGGGTAATATTTTTGCTTCTTACTGCATCAAAAATCAATTGAAATCGACCACTATGAAAAGTGGTATTGATTATATGATTTGGTTATCAGATTGGTATCGTAAAAACTCGGCTGGGAGAGGAGTAGGATTCTTCCAGATTGGCGGTGGTATTGCCGGCGATTTCCCAATTTGTGTGGTCCCGATGATGTATCAGGATCTGGAATGGACCGACGTTCCTTTCTGGGCATATTTCTGCCAGATATCCGATTCTACCACAAGCTATGGTTCTTACTCAGGTGCCGTTCCAAACGAAAAAATCACCTGGGGAAAATTAGACATACACACGCCAAAATTCATTGTTGAATCTGATGCTACCATTGTGGCGCCGCTGATGTTTGCGTATATATTGGGGTGGTAAAAAAGAAGTGAGCTAAAGTTCGGATTGAACTAAAGTGAGCTAAAGTTAATCAGAATTATAGCGATTTAACTCCGAACTTTTATTTCCTTCAGGCACTAAAATGAACGGTAAACGTAGTTCCGTTTTCGGCATTGGATGTGAAATCGACTTTCCCTTTAAGGTAAAATTCGGTAAATAATTTTATACTATAAGTGCCAATCCCACGCGAAGTCCCTTTGGTGGAGAAGGAACGCTGAAAAATCTGCATTTGCACATGACGAGGCATTTCGTTTACATTGTTTACCCAAAAAGAAATACCATCCGTATCTTCCTTTTTGCTTCCTAATGTAATAATCTGACCTTTAGCTGAAGCTTCGAGCGCGTTTTTCAACAGGTTTACCAACACCCGTTGCAACAAAACGTGATCGGTGATGAAGTCATGATCAAGGCTTTCATCAGAAATGAGAATTATTCTGCCATTCGCTACTGGATGATGTTCTAATTGATGCGTCACTTGCTGCAATATTTCCAGTGAATTGGCAAGTTTAAGGTCGGTAACAAGTTCACCGCTTTCAGCTTCCATCAACTGACGCTGGGCAAGGATTTCGTCGATCAATTTATCACCCAGATTTCCAGCAATTTTGATAAATTTTTTTGTTTCCTGGGGATCATTGGAGGATTTCATAAATTCCAAAAAACCACTTAAACCGCCAGCTGTATTAATGATATCGTGGAAAAAAACACGTTCCAGCACTTTTCTCCTCTTTTCGCTACTAATATCTTTTAAGGATAATATCACATAGTCGTCACCACCAAACTCAAAAGGGGAGGCTGTTACTTCAAAATCATAGGAGATATTTTTTCCATCGGTCAATGCGTTTATACGGCATTCAGCGACACTTTTTTTCTTTGTTTCGAGACAGACTTTTATTGCATTCGCAGCCCCACAATACCTGCAACTCTCACTTGTACCACATCCACCGCTTGTTTCGCAAGCATGAGCACAATTCAACATCTCACCAGGCCGACTTTACTACTCCCCATTTTCTGACCACACCTAACACTTTCTTAGTTGAAATTCAGAAAGTGGATTTAACTTTGCCACATCAAGTGAAGCGGAAAAAGGCTCTGCTGGAGAGCAACCTTTCAGGATTAGCTTGATCCGATA
>CAITDJ010000013.1 GCA_903891085.1 uncultured Bacteroidota bacterium
ACCAGGAATCGGCTTGTCGTTTGAATATGAAAGACAAATCATTTCTGACAAAATCCTGCTTTCCATTTCGGCCCATCCCGAACTTATTTTCTTTTCATGGTTCGGACTAAAAGGTTCAACTACGTCTCCGATACTCGGTTTTATCAATTTTCACCTGATGCTGAAATACAATATGGTGAAGGACAAGGAAACGGATTGAAACGGGGTCTTTTCGAACAGCTGATTTGTAAAGAAATTAAATCAGTTCTTCCGCATCAATCACTTATCGAATTACCGCCATCTGAACTACCTGCGACCATGTTTCTGTCCGGAAAATCAGAAAATATATCCCCGGTTTCAATGTGTGGGGTATTGTGTTTTCGGAAGTTTTTTCAAGACTGAACTTTCCGGAAGTTTGACCGGTCACCCCTATGATTTCTGCACTTTCCGGTAGCAATTCCGGTTGATCGCAACGGATACGAATCTGATAATTTGCCTCAAACACCTTTATTTCGGGCAATAGAACCAATGGTTCATCCACTCCTATGTAGCCAAGAACATTGCTCCTCAGGTCCTGCCAGCTATTGAATGTTTTTTCGGAAACAGTAACCGATAGTTCATGAAAGTCTGTTACAATCTCTGATAAGGTCAGCAGACATTCAGAAGCATTCAGATATTCCACACTTTGTATTGTCAATCCTTCAGGGGCGTCATTCAATTGAAAATCAGTAATTTTCATTATGGGTTGACTGAAATAATCGCGGTTCAGGTGTACCAGAATTTGATTGTCGTCAGCCGAAATTGTTACCCAGGGATGAATAATGTTTCCTGGAATATTATTATCCATCCAAGCCAATCGGTTGAAAAGGAAGTTTTCAAAATAATCCACCTCATCGGCATAGGTATTGTATTGCCAGTCGTAATTCGGCCAAACATACTGCCCGAGTATTGGCCAGCATTCGAAATTTCTGGTTTTTGCTGCTTCGGTATGCACCAATATTGAATCAATTACCGAATGAATCGTTGCGTCGATGAGGGTGTGCTGGCGCAAACTTACCCACCTTGTTTTCGCCAAATCACGAAAGTACGGATCTTCCATCAGGCGCTTCCACCAGAACATGATTCCCCATTCAACGTCTTCAACCATCGGGTATAACCAACCCGTGAAATCGATACCCGGCTCCCAATAGTCAACATTCCCGTAACCAAGATTGAAATCCCAGGCCGGTCCGGCGAAGAGTTTTCCGCCATCGCTGTCTTTTTCCTTGTAAAAATAGGTGCTGTAACGATATTTATCAACTTCTTTCGAAATTTCGTTCAGCAACATATTGTCGATAAATGAAGGCACATCCATGTAATGCTGGTATCCTTCATCCGGATCAGCAAAGTTGGCGCTCGTGAGTGCGTTCTCGGAAGTGGTGATATAGTTCTTTATATAGGTTCTTTGCTGTTGCACAATTTTATCAGGTTCGGGATAATAAAACTGAAAAAAAATGTTCATCGCATCAGGATATTCCGGTTCCGGATTTGATCGCCATCCATCGGTGCCATACACAAAGTCGGGATCAAGCTTGTCCACCTTGATAATATAACCACCCGTCAGGTCGTCACCTGATATCTCATACGGATTCAGTGTGCCAATATCAACGCGGTTTTCGTTCTTTTTAATTTTTTCCATTAACACATACACGCCCTGATACTCGTAATTAAGAATAACTTCACAATAGATGGTGCGTGTGACATAGGCTCCCATTTTCCGCGCCATATCGTAGGTAACAACATTACGAAGCATCGACTTATCGGTGTAAGGTGCATACAAAATCCAGTCATTCTCGGCCGGCATTCCAAGCAGCGATACATCAAGGTTTTCACCAGCATTGTCACGCGTTTCGAATGCATAGGCTTTTTTGGGGAACATCTGCGTCGATTGACCGCGCACCTCAATGCCAATTTTCCCGCTAAAATCATTGAAAGGATCGCCGAAAGTGTTCATGTTTCCCGGCCCGTTATCAATAATACCCATGTCTGCGCTTATTTTGGGCTCATCCGGAATGGGCATGCCGTATGTATTAATTACAACGATCGGGAGATTCGATTCAAGAAATTGCGAGGTCTTAACTGCTTTGTATTTTTCCTGATGAACTGCGATTGTTTCATCGGGTTGACAAATGGCCGGAGTGGAAAAAAGCAACAATAACAAACAACAAACAAAACCAACAATCAGCAATTTTTCAACTTCATTTTTCTTTTCCATCACAACCGGTAATTTCAATATTTCAACCCACGCAAAGTTACTTCTTTTGGTTGGTTTTATATCTTTCTGCTTGAATATACCTGCTTCAATGCGATTGAAATATTACCTGTTCTCTTGGCTAATATTGTTTTAATGAAAATTATTATATTATTGTATTATGATACTCCCCAAAAATCGGACAGATAGTTAGATAAAGTATTAACTTTAAATTTTTAACTATTATGACGACAAGAAGAAAATTCAGTAAAGAGTTCAAAGCCAAAGTGGTGCTTGAAGCTCTAAAAGAGAGGGAGACAT
>CAITDJ010000014.1 GCA_903891085.1 uncultured Bacteroidota bacterium
ATTCACGATTCCGGGTCCACCGCTGATCATTCCGGCCACACGGGCATGGGCGGCGATGCGGATCAATTCGTTTGTGGTTGGGACTGAGGAGCGATGATCAGACACAGCCACTTCACCCACCCCGATTATTTCTTCAATCAGCGCAATATCTTTTGCGAAATCGCCGGTGATGCTGGGCGTCGGGACCTGGTATGCGCCGGTGTACATCCACGATGAAACACCTTCGGCACGCAGTTGCTTCACTTTCATCAGCACACTCTCCACACTGCGTGTGAAGCCATCTGTTCCAAGACAGCCTATCACTGTTGTAACACCTGCCTTCAACATATCGCTGAGTAAGAGTTCAGGCGTTCGGGATGCGGGTCCGCCTTCGCCGCCTGCTCCGGCGATATGTACATGCGCATCGATAAAACCTGGAGTCAGGTACAATCCGGTTGCATCAATCTCCCTGTCGATAAGAGAAGATGATATTTCGATCCGGTCTTCCATTTTCACAATCTGATTTCCGGCAAGTAAAACATCTTTTTGGCCAAGGTTTTCGGGCGCGTATACGCGGGCATTTCTGATCAGTGTTATCATGTGTTGGATTTGTATGGTTTAATTCCGTAAAATTTTCAAACTTCGTATTTCAAGACAATGAATTGTCAGCCTAAATACCCAAACGATGTCATTCATTTATTGGTTTACAAATGTACAAAGTTCGGCAAGTCCCATTCACTTTTCACTTTTCAATGTGCTTATTTCTCCCAACCGGCAGTTTCATTCTTCTTTTTCCATCGAAAAAATTAAGGGCGTTCACGACAGCGGCTGCCGTTGGTACAAGTCCGATTTCGCCGATACCTTTGGCCCCGTAGGGGCCGTACTGGTCTTTTTCCTCAATACCAATTACTTCAATTTCAGGCATTTCATTGGCCCTGAGAATACCAATATCCTTGAATTTCAAACTGATGGGTTTGCCGTCTTTCATCGGAAAATCTTCGGTGAGCGCGTAGCCCAATCCCATGTGGATGGCGCCTTCGATCTGTCCTTCGAAAAGCATCCGGTTCATGATTTTTCCGGCATCGTGTGCTGCAATCACCTTCTGAATCTTGCCTTTATCATCTAAAATCACAACTTGTGTGGCATAGCCATAAGCAAAATGAATCTTCGGATCAGGCACATCAGCACCGGGCTTACAGGTAAAATCACAGACATATTTTCCGTTGTAACTTTTTCCAACTAGGTTTTCGAGTGTTGAATTTTCAAGGTCTTTTTTCAAAACTTGTGCAGCATCGATAATTGCATTTGCCACCAAGGCAGTAGCCCGCGAAGAGGTTGTCATGCCGGTAGGCAGATTCGCTTTTGTGTCGGTTTCCACCCTGATTTTTTCAGCAAGGATGCCTGTTTCATGAAATAAAGTCTGAATAGCCATGGTATGCACGCCTTGTCCCATTTCGGTCCAGCCATGCTGAATGAGCACTTCATTTTCCGATACAATCGTTATACAAACTTCGCTTTCGTCTACCATTCCATTTCCAACACCTGTGTTTTTTATTCCACAGGCGATTCCGGCAAAACGGGCTTTTTGAAACTGATCTTTCACAGCGAGTAATGTTTTTTTCAAACCGACACCCTGTAATCGCTGTCCGGTGGCGGTTGTTGAACCTTCTTCCAGGGCATTGTCAAAACGTAACTGCCAGCGGTCAAAACCGCCTTGTTTGCATAAGTCATCGATACAACTTTCTATGGCAAAAACCACCTGAGGCACGCCAAACCCACGCATAGCACCAGCAGGAATATTATTGGTGTAAACGGTGTCGGCTTGAATATCAACCACCGGAATGGTGTAACCACCTGTGGCGTGGCCTACAACACGTTCCATCACTTTTGTCCCGACGGAGGCATATGCACCGCTGTCGCCCACCGCACTCAAGGTGATCGCGGTGAACTTTCCATTCTGATCGCAGGCCAAGCGCATATCCATCCAAACAGGATGGCGTTTGGGATGCATCATCATCGATTCGTTGCGGTTCAGGTGTACGCGAACAGGCTGTTGTAGCAGAAAAGCAGCCAAAGCGGCATGACCCTGCACGGTCAGATCTTCTTTGCCGCCGAATCCACCCCCGTTTTGCACCTGAACAACCCATACTTTCTCAAGTGGAAGTCCCAGTATTTTCGCAATGAGTTTCTGATCGACATAGACACCCTGTCCCTGACTAAAGATTTTTACGCCTTCATTTTCAGGTAATGCAATAGCCGTTTCTGTTTCAAGAAAAGCGTGTTCGATGCGCTGGGTTTCGAAGACACCAGAGGAAATGAAAGCAGCAGATTTGAAGGCGGTTTCTACATCACCAAATTTGATTTTACATCGTTCCAGCAGGTTTGGACTATGTGAATGAACAACGGGTGAAGTTGGCAAAAGGGCCTCGTGCATATCGGTCACCGGTTTCAGCACCTCATATCCTACCTTTATAAGATCAGTTGCTTCACGTGCAATCGATTCATTATCAGCAACAACAATGGCCAACACATCACCGATATAATGCGTTGTTTCTCCTTCGCCAATCATCAGTGGCCAATCCTGAAATATCAATCCTGTGTATTTATCGCCCGGAATATCTTTTGCGGTAAAAATGGCCTGTACGCCCTTACAATTTTTTGCTTCAGAAACATCAATTTTCTTTACGATAGCTCGCGGAAAATCACTGAATTTCAATGCTGCATGGAGCATGTCTTCGAAATGCATATCATCCACAAACTTACGATCGCCGAGGGCCGTTTCGATGGATTGATATTTTGGAAACCGCTCACCAATATTTGCTGTAATTATTTCTTTGTCAGTTTTTTGTGGTTGATTTATTTCGCGCAATACCGCTTCAATGGCATCCACAATCTTTACATATCCGGTACAACGGCAGAGATTAGGCGAAACGACTTTGATTATTTCACCGCGTGTCGCGTTGGGGTTTGTATTTATCAATGATTTCATCCGCATGATAAAACCC
>CAITDJ010000015.1 GCA_903891085.1 uncultured Bacteroidota bacterium
ACTCTTCACTCTTCACTCTTCACTCTTCACTCTTCACTCTTCACTCTTCACTCTTCACTCTTCACTCTTCACTCTTCACTTTTCACTTTTCACTTATGCACCGCATCGAAGCCGTCAGCTCCGGTCTCAACGTCCCCGAAATGAACGATTCCTCACTCATGCAAGGGTTTGTGGTGGATAGGACGATGGTGTTGATGAGGAAGATTTTTTGAGTGGGAGAGTGGGTGAGTGGGTGAGGGAGAGGGAGAGAGGGAGAGAGGGAGTGAGGGGGTGAAGAGGTGAAGAGGTGAAGAGGTGAATAGAGAAATTAGTAAATAATATGGATTAACTTCAAAATTGTTGCTATGATAATTTTACGTTCACATAAAGAGTTGGAAGTCTATAAATTAGCATATAAATTGGCGATGGATATTTATGAATTATCCAAAACCTTTCCAAGAGAAGAACGCTATTCACTCACATCTCAAATACTTAATAGTTCGCGTTCAGTTCCTGCGAATATTGCAGAAGCGTTTCGAAAACGGAGATATGCAAAAGCTTTTGTTGCCAAACTTTCAGATTCAGAAGGAGAAGCAGCCTGCCCTGTGTAATAATTAGTTAGTATGACAACTGCATATTACACATATGTTTTGAAAAGCCTAAAGGATAACCAATTCTATATTGGCTACTCATCTGATTTGGAAAACAGGTTATCAGAACATTCAAAAGGACATGTAACCTCAACTAAAGCAAGAAGACCAATACTGTCCTAAACGTTTAGAGATTGAAGTAAAGGTATAAACATATCAGGGTTTTACAATTCAATTTAGTAATTTTCAGAAAAGAACCCCCTGTACTATGTTTTGGGAATTAGGTGGACCGCTATTTTCCTCAAATGGTTTATCTATCCACTGTTGCAAGTCGATTTTAACGAAAAGATTAAGCCGAATAAAAGCTACCAGATTTGATAAATGCCATTTGTACTTCGACATGGCCTTTAATGCCTTTAGGACAAGAATGGTTATCAAAGCAGTCCATATTTGAATCATAACGGCATTTTCGCTTGTTCCAATAAATGATTTGATGTGTAACAGTTGTTTAATGTCCCTAAAAAATATCTCCACTTCCCATCGGCTTTTATATAATTCTGCAATTGTATTGCACGACCAACTCATTTGATTTGTTATAAGTTCAATCGTCTGTTTATTAACATCATCCCAAACAACCACTCTTCTGAGTTTTTTAGGGTATTTCTCTTTAGATCCCTGGTTCTTGAGTTCTATTATTTCATCAATTAGAATATGCTGATGCCGATTTTCTGGCAAATCATTTTCTTTAATCGAATTAAATTGTAGGTTTTCCTTATGCCTGATTACAAAAAACACTTTGTTGCTGTCCCAAACATTCAGCAATGAAAAATCGTTGTAAAACCGGTCTGCAACAATAACACTACCCGCATGCATAGGAACATCATAAGCTCCTTTATTATCCGCCGTTTTTCCATTAGTAATATTCACATAAGCAGGAAGATTACCCTCAAAATCAAGGAGTGTATGCATTTTAACTGCTCCTTTTGCTGTTTTGTACTTTGCCCAGTCAAACAGGCTTAGACAAAGACTAATGGTTGTAGAATCTAACAGGAATATCTTTGACTTGATGCGGAACTTTACTCGCTTAAATCCCGGTTGCTGTCCTAAACTATTTAGCAGACTGTAATAGTAAGCCCTGAACAACTCCCAATTACGATGTTTATTCTGATAACTGATGGTTGATTTTGATGGGGCCTTCTGAATACCCATGTGATTTAAATTGCCTGTTGCTGAACGCAGACCATTACTTATATCACGAACAGATTGACTTTTAGCAAACTGACAGAACAGCATTGAAACCAATTGTGTCCAGCTGTTATATCCCTTTTGATGTTTATCGGTTTTAAGTTGATCTACAAGCTTTTTGAATTTTGTACGGTCTAACTTGGAGATGATTTGGCTAAACAATGTTATATTTGTCATGGGAGAAGGGGGTGTTTTTGTTGTGCAACTCAAAGGTAATTTGAGATACAAGAATCCCTTCTCTCTTTTTGTCTTTTTTTTAGTCGTTTAGGACGCTATTGTTTTTTAATTATTTTTCTCCACGGGATAATAAAAAAAGCCGTTAATTATTAAATTAA
>CAITDJ010000016.1 GCA_903891085.1 uncultured Bacteroidota bacterium
ACCATCGAAATGGACATTGATGTCAGTTATACCAGTGAAAATGAGGCTTTGAGCCGGGTGAGACTATATCCGAATCCAGCCACGCAAACCGCCAGTCTGGAAGAAGCAAAAGACTGTTTATTAAGTATTTACAATATTCAGGTACAGTGTCTCAGACAGGAAAATATAACAGAAAACCTGCACCTGATAAACTTAAACGGACTCAAGAACGGGGTTTATATTTTACAGCTTCAAAACCATTCCGGACGACGTACTATACGACTGATTATTGGATAGTTGGACTGATTTTTTTATAGAAATTATTGCTGTTTTCTATATTATTTATACTTTAGCGCAAACTTTTTTATTAGACAATTTCTTCAGCCGCAAGTGAACCATTTTTAAGTTAGTAAATCATATTATAAGAGTAAATAGATATAATATATTAATGGGGTATCCGATCGTTACCCGTGATTTTGTTTAACAATTTCTTTATATGACACTGGAGCTGTTATTACTGCTTGTTCCATTAATCGCCTGAATAACAATCCTCTACTTGTTGAAGTTCGTCTGTTATATCTAAATACATATTCATCAAGGTAATATTCCAGCTTATTTTTGTTCAAATAACTTTGATGCGTCCCAAGAAGCCATCTTTTTAGAAGTGAAGCAATTCGATGGACATTTGGTAATATTTCTTCATCATCTTCTTTTGCTGTAGCATTTTGTATTTCATGCGTATATCCAATATTAGATAAGCCACTGTATCCTGTCCATGCATCTGTAATAACTGTAGCGGGTTTTTCAATATTATTTTCAACGAATTCATTTAATATTTCACCTGATGCATTTGGTATTTTGGCCAACCTCATTCTTCCAGTTTTTCTTCCGTTTATCTCCACTGCAACTGCAATTAGACTTTTACCTTCGGCTCCACGTCCTCTTTTTCCCGATGTTTTTCCTCCTAAGAACACCTCGTCAACTTCAACGACCCCATGCAGTTTGCTTCTACCGTCTAAAACCATTAGGCGTCGAAACTTATGTAACCATGTCCAAGCTGTTTGATAGCTGCCTAAACCAAGTATCTTTTGCAATCCTTTTGCACTCACCCCATTCTTTTGAGCTACCATCCACCACATAGCATGAAACCAAATCAATAATGGCTTTGTTGATTTATGAAATATTGTTCCATTAGTAACTGTTGACTCTGTTTTACAATCTCTACATTCAATACGACCCTTATTCTTTTTCCAGTAACGAATTGAACCACAAGTGGGACATATAAAACCTTGAACCCAACGAATTGAGGCTATATAGTCTATACAATCTTGCTCAGTTCTAAACATGTCTTCAAATTCCATTTGATTCATCGGATATTTCATCCATCAAAGATAAATTATTACGGGAGACGATCGGATACCCCATTTGTTTTATTCAGAAGAGTTTCATTTGAAATTGTCAGATAACGACGCACTGTTTTTTCCATACGGATCCCTGATATTTCCTTGATGGTTTCTATGTCCATTCCTGCAGCAAAGGCAAGGGTAATAAAAGTCTTCCGGACCATATGGGCATGGATAAGCACATCTTTAGTTTTCACCACCTCTGCACCC
>CAITDJ010000017.1 GCA_903891085.1 uncultured Bacteroidota bacterium
AAATGTGCTCAGTATTTCAAAGATACAATCTAAAAGCAATTCACAACGGGAACTTAGTTTCAAACCGTAACCCTTCAAATGTGCTCAGTATTTCAAAGATACAATCTAAAAGCAATTCACAACCGAGGTTACGCACCGGATTATCCATACAAAAATGTGCTCAGTATTTCAAAGATACAATCTAAAAGCAATTCACAACTGTAAAATCGAATGCTGGTGGGGCTTGTGTAATGTGCTCAGTATTTCAAAGATACAATCTAAAAGCAATTCACAACAACATAGAAGGATCCGATTGAATCAAACCAAATGTGCTCAGTATTTCAAAGATACAATCTAAAAGCAATTCACAACTGACAATAACCGACTTCGTTAAACGCCTCGAATGTGCTCAGTATTTCAAAGATACAATCTAAAAGCAATTCACAACTCTCCCTCTGTTGCCATATTTCTACTTATTTAATGTGCTCAGTATTTCAAAGATACAATCTAAAAGCAATTCACAACCCAATTCAACTTTCAAATCAGTTGGCCAGAAATGTGCTCAGTATTTCAAAGATACAATCTAAAAGCAATTCACAACCTGCCTTTTATACATGAATAGGTGTTTTGAAATGTGCTCAGTATTTCAAAGATACAATCTAAAAGCAATTCACAACTATTTCCATAAATCTGAAGTTTTAATAGCACGTAGTTTACCTTCCTTCGATTGTTTTAATGATTTTTCGATACTATCTCGGTTTGCTTTGGTTGAAAGTAAATAATCTGTTTCATCAGGATTACCTGTAAATGTTATTTTGTAATGTTCAATAACATCCATTAATGCAACCAATTGTTTTTTATCTTTTACTTGTAATACTAACGTTGTCATAATATTTTTTTTGCAAAAGTAATTCAAAAAAAAAGCTAACTTATGTTAAAAGTAATAAAAAAACTGCTTTTATGAACTGTTTATAAATTATTTAAAAAGGTTCATTGTTAACTAACTGGTTATTTCGTTTGCTTTGTTCAATATCAACTCCCTCCTTTGCTATAAGGCTCCATACCCAAACTTTTTGGAAATTTTCATATTTCTGCCAATGCTCAAAACCTAATTTTGTGAGAATGTGCTCAGTATTTCAAAGATACAATCTAAAAGCAATTCACAACAAGAGTAATTCAGGTACAACACCTTTATCCAATGTGCTCAGTATTTCAAAGATACAATCTAAAAGCAATTCACAACAGGTAGACTATCAAATCATTGGTGTAGAGAAATGTGCTCAGTATTTCAAAGATACAATCTAAAAGCAATTCACAACTTACAGTCAGTTAGTTAATAGAAACAAATAAATGTGCTCAGTATTTCAAAGATACAATCTAAAAGCAATTCACAACTACTGCGAAGCTGAATAACTTAATTTAACAAATGTGCTCAGTATTTCAAAGATACAATCTAAAAGCAATTCACAACTAACATGCATAATATCAGAGTACTATGAAGAATGTGCTCAGTATTTCAAAGATACAATCTAAAAGCAATTCACAACTCTGGTACTGAGGAAGTATTTAAAAATGGGAATGTGCTCAGTATTTCAAAGATACAATCTAAAAGCAATTCACAATAAAACAATCATGAAAAAGATACAAAAATTATATGAATAGTTTTCAATAATTCCTTAACAAGTTGAATCATTTACCTGACTATTTCAACATCTTCAATATCCTAAGCGCTTCATCCACATGCTTTTCGGCTTGAGTCTGCGAATTGAAAATATGAATAATTTCACCGTTTTTATTGATTACATAAGTAACGCGGCCGGGTAACAACCCAAAAAGATTGGTTGGTACACCGAATTGTTTGCGAAGCATATTTTCTGTATCAGTAAGCAAAATGTATGTCAGGCGGTGCTTCTCAGCAAACTTTTTATGGCTTTCTACCGATTGACCGCTGATTCCGATTACTTCCGCATTCACTTCTTTGAAAGCTTCAAACTGATCGCGGAATGAGCAGGCCTCTTTTGTACAACCAGGTGTATCATCTTTTGGATAGAAGAACAATACCAGATTTTTCTTTCCCAACACCGATTTGATGTCGAATGCCTGGCCGAATTGATCTTGTAGACTAAAGACAGGTAATTTGTCCCCGATTTCTAATTTTTTCATAGATTGTTTTTGATTATAGGATAATAACAGGATAGTTAATGTAACAACGATTATTCCCAAAAAAAGGACAATGATGCTAGTTTTCTTCTTTGTAGAGTATTTTCTTAAAATCATTTTCAATATCCTCAATGTTATAACAGGAACAGATATCAGGTTTGAATAAATGTCAGATCTTTCAAAAGTGATCAGTGATTCAACAAAAAATAATGAAAGAAGTTCATTCACTTTGCAGTATTGATTGATTATTGACCAATCAACGTGACAACAATCTTTGTTTCTGAAAAATATCCTGGAATTCATGTTTCACGGTAAAAACAAACTAATTTTAGCCTAAATTTTATTAAAAAATAATTTCAGACATGAAAACGTTCTTTTATTGGATAGTTCTCCTTATTGTTGTCATTTCAACTGCTTGCACAACTGATGCAGGAACGCAAAGCAAAACAGCTGCATCAGCCAAATCCGATGTGGAAATTTATGTAAGCACTGAGACTCAGAGTATGTTGTTTCACCAGGTCTTACTTTCTTTCGACAATATGACTCTTGAAACAGCAACTACAATTACCTTGAATCCTGAAATTAAATATCAGCAAATGGATGGTTTTGGTGCCGCTATCACAGGTTCCTCCTGCTTTAATTTGTTGAAAATGACACCGGAAAACCGTAAAAAATTGCTTATCGAAACTTTTGACCCGATCAAAGGAATGGGTTACAGTTATATTCGTGTATCCATTGGCTGTTCCGATTTTTCGATGGAAGATTATACCTATTGCGACAAGCCTGGTATTGAAAACTTTGCCATTCATGAACTTGACAAGCGTGATTTATTTCCAATTCTGAAAGAAATTCTGGCCATCAATCCGAAAGTTAAAATTCTTGGTTCGCCATGGACTCCACCTAAATGGATGAAAGTGAATAATTTAACCGAGCTGAAACCCTTTGATTCCTGGACAAGTGGCCAATTGAACCCAGCGTATTATCAGGATTATGCCACCTATTTTGTGAATTATATCAGGGCAATGAAACAGGAGGGTTTTGATATTGAGGCTATCACCATCCAAAACGAACCGCTCAACCGCGGAAACTCGGCTTCTTTGTTTATGAGTTGGCAGGAACAGCGCGATTTTATTAAAACTGCCCTTGGACCGGCTTTTAAAAATTCCGGGATTCAAACAAAAATTATTGCTTTTGATCATAACTACGATTACGACATAAACAAGGAAGAGTGTGCCGACCAGATCGATTATCCGGTTCGCATATATGAAGATGCTGACGCAGCGAAATATATCGATGGTGCTGCCTATCATGCGTATGGTGGTGAAGTAGCCGAAATGCTTGATATTCATAATAAACGACCCGACAAGAATCTCTATTTTACCGAAATGTCAATCGGTTTGTGGGGGTCAGGTTATACATTTGCCAGTGATTTCATGTGGAATATGCGCGAAGTATGTCTGGGGACGATTAATAATTATTGTAAAGCAGTTATCATGTGGAATTTCATGCTCGACGACAAACATGCGCCATTTCGTCCGGGTGGTTGTGATATCTGCCTCGGTTGTATCGATATCAACTCAGCCGATTATACTACCATGACCAAAAACAGTCATTATTATACAATGGCCCATCTGTCGAAAGTGATTGCTCCCGGGGCGTTCAGAATCGAAAGTTCGGGTTTTAAACCGGCCAATATTTACTATGCTGCCTTCAATAATCCTGATGGAACCGCCTCTATCATTATCCAGAATGATTCGGATAAACCAATGCCGGTGAATGTGGCAGATGGTTCCAGGTCATTTACCTATACATTGCCTCCAAAAAGCGTAGCGTCCTGCATCTGGAAGTCTGGTTTGAATCAGTAGCAACTTATTAACAAAGAAATCAATGAAATTATTACGGATATACAGTGTTGGATTGCTGTTTCTTTCGATGACAACTGTTGGTCAGGTTGACATAAAAACAGCAAAATCAACAGAAGATCAAAATTTTATTCAATTTGTGAATCCTTTTATTGGTACTAAAAACATGGGGCATACTTTCCCAGGGGCAGCCTTACCCTTTGGTATGGTGCAGCTGAGTCCGGAAACCAATGTCGAACCCATGCATATCGACGGAAAGTACAATCCGGAAACTTACCGTTATTGCTCTGGTTATCAATATGCTGACTCAACATTATTTGGATTTAGTCACACCCATTTCAGCGGTACCGGTCATTCCGATCTGGGCGACTTTCTTGTGATTCCCACTGTTGGGAAACTCAATCTGGAGCCAGGTGATGCTTCTGTTTCTAAAAGTGGCTATCATGCTGGTTTCAGGCACGCCAATGAGTGGGCCGAACCCGCTTATTATTCTGTTTTGCTGGATGATTACAATATTAAGGCTGAACTGACAGCCACCGAACGTGTTGGATTTCATCGGTATAGTTTTCCAAAGTCGGATAGCTCTCATATTATTCTCGATTTGATGGCTAATATTTATCAACATGCTGACAAGAATGTATGGACTTTTGTACGTGTCGAAAATGATTCAACGATCACAGGTTACCGACAAACGAATGGTTGGGCACGTACCCGAACGGTGTATTTTGTGATGCAGTTTTCGAAAAAATTCAATTCGTACGGACATCAGAAATACAATAAACCCTTGTACAATGGATTCTATCGTAAGTTCAACGAAAGTGAAAACTTTCCTGAAATGGCCGGAAAAGAAATACGGGCATATTTCAATTTCAGCACTGAACAGGGTGAGCAGTTGCTCGTTAAGTTTGCCTTGTCGGGCATGAGCACCGAAGGTGCCATGAAAAACCTGCAATCCGAAATTCCGCACTGGAATTTTGACCAGACAAAAAGTGAAAGCCAGAACAAATGGAATACTGAGTTATCGAAAATAGAGGTTGAAACAGTGTCTCCCATGGAGAAAGTAGTTTTTTATACAGCCCTTTATCATACGATGCTTAGTCCGGTGGTGTTTGAAGATGTGGATGGTAATTACCGTGGATTGGATCAAAACATTCACCAATCCGAAGGATTCACGAACTATACTGTTTTTTCACTTTGGGATACTTTCAGGGCATTGCATCCGCTTTTCAATCTTATTCAACCTGCGCGAAACAGTGATATGATTCAGTCAATGCTGGCACATTACGACCAAAGTGTGCATCATATGTTGCCAATTTGGAGCCATTATGCCAACGAAAACTGGTGTATGATAGGCTACCATTCCGTTTCGGTGATTGCCGATGCCATGGCGAAAGGGAATAAGGGTTTCGATACAAAAAAAGCCCTTCAAGCAGCTATCAGTACTTCACAATGCAATTACTTCGATGGCCTGGGCGATTATATTAATCTGGGTTATGTTCCGGAAGATAAAAGCACAAACAGTGTTTCCAAAACAATCGAATATGCCTATGATGACTGGTGTATCGCTCAAATGGCGAAAATAGAAGCTGATAATTTCAATGTAGGTGTATATTCAAAACGCGCAAATTCATTCGAAAATGTGTTCGATCAGGATTACCGATTTATGAAACCTAAAATGGCAAACGGTGCATGGGTGAAGAAATTTGATCCATTGGATACTCATGGACAAGGATTTATAGAAGGAAATGCCTGGACGTATAGTTTGTTTCTTCCCCAACATATTGATCGACTGATAGAAATGAATGGTGGAAACGATTCTTTCATTGCCCACCTCGATTCAATGTTCACCATGAAACTCGATGAAAAATACATCGAAAAAAATGAAGACATCACCCGCGATGGTATGATTGGTAACTATGTTCATGGCAATGAACCCGGCCATCATATTCCATATCTGTATAACTGGACAAATAAACCCTGGAAAACACAGGAGCGTGTACGAATGATTATGGCCACAATGTACGGAAGTAAAGAAGATGGACTTTGCGGAAACGACGATGCCGGACAAATGAGTGCCTGGTATGTTTTCAGTGCATTGGGCTTTTATCCGGTTTGCCCGGGATCAAATGAGTATGCTATCGGAAGTCCAATGGTTACAAAGGCTGTTTTGCATTTTGAAAACGGGAAAGATTTGAAAATTTCAACCATCAATCAGTCAGCTAAAAATGTATATGTAAAGAAGGTTAAGTTGAATGGTAAACAATTGAATCGAAATAATTTATTACATGAAGAACTCGTTAATGGGGGAGAATTGGAGTTTTTTATGGGAAAATCTCACTAATTCTTGGTGCTTGTTGAGTTTTTAGCAAATAGAAATCCAGATGCACGGCTTCATTGAATAAACTTTTTTTATCAGGAATCGAGTGTTTTCTCCATTTGGCACTTACATTTGCACCCGACTCCCGGGGAGGGCCTCTTCACTACTTGCAATTTAATGAGGAATAAAACTACCGAACCGGGAGTTTTTTTTAAAATACAGCAATGAAAAAAAGATTCTGGCCTTATTTTTTTGTTTTTATACAATTTTCAAGCCTTACTTTCCTTTTTGCTTCAGCTCCGGCTATTGCAAAATCAACCCATTGGATGCTTGTCGAAGCTGTTGGTTTTTTTCTTGGTATTCTTGCAATACTGAATATGGGAATTGGTAATTTTAGAATCACGCCTGTCCCGAAAGCCAATAGTAAATTTGTTGCCACCGGAATTTACGAATGGGTACGACATCCGATGTATTTTGCGCAGCTACTTGTCGTTGCAGCGCTAGTTATCGAATATTTCACTGTGATCAGACTGATTGTATTGGGCATATTACTGATCAATCTGTTTTTTAAATTGCGGTTTGAGGAAAAGAAACTGATACTGCATTTTTCTGAATACAAAGAGTATATGACAAAATCGTGGCGTTTTTTACCCTATATATTTTAAAAATATAAGATAGGTATTCCTGCTTTTTAAGTCTGTGAATATCTGTTTTTCGACCAACCAATTCCTAAAATTGCATTCCTGATAATAATTTCTCTGCAATTTGCAATCGTGTGCATTGCTAAATTTATTTTTTAATAAATAGGTAATTCTAATAAATTTGTTGACCTTTGAAAAATGTTGTTCCTGACGGAACCAGCAAATTATGGTTGATAATAATTGATTTGGCATGCAATTAACATAAAAGAATTTTTATAAATAGTTCTATTATTAACAAAAACCAAAACAAAAAAGATGAGAAAATTATCCAAATTTCTGCTTGCGGTTGGGTTTTTCCTGGCCGGAATTCCGCTTTTTGCGAGTGAAGCCGATCTGAAAATTCCCGATTTGCATGAAGGGAGCTTCCCGTTGTTTTTCAATATGAATGCCTACAATCTTTTACTCTATGGTTCATTGGTGATCATTGGTACCCTGGGAATTAGTTTGTATTTGCGTGGCCAGATTAAAAAACTGACTGCTCATAAATCGATGCTCGATGTGGCGGAAACTATTTATCAGACATGCAAGACATATCTTATCCAGCAAGGAAAGTTTCTTGCTATTCTCTTCCTAATCATCGGTGCTGCCATCGCTTTTTATTTGGTTAATATAGAACATAGCGGCGATTTTTCAACCTTCACTATTGTCGTTCTTGTATTACTTTTCACTATTGTTGGTATTGGCGGATCCTATTCAGTCGCCTGGTACGGCATCCGTTTGAACACATATGCAAACGCACGAACCGCATTTGCCTCACTCAAAAAACGTCCGTGGGATGTGGTAAATATCCCGCTGCGCGCCGGTATCTCCATCGGTTTATTCCTGATTTCGCTCGAATTGGTGATGATGGTCGTTATTTTGTTGTTTGTTCCCCGCGAGATCGTCGGATACTGTTTCCTCGGATTTGCCATTGGTGAGTCGCTTGGTGCTTCAGCCCTGCGTATCGCCGGCGGTATTTTTACCAAAATTGCTGATATCGGATCCGATCTGATGAAGATCATTTTCAAAGTAAAAGAAGATGACCCACGTAACCCTGGTGTGATCGCTGACTGTACGGGTGACAATGCCGGTGACAGTGTTGGTCCAACGGCGGATGCTTTCGAAACTTATGGTGTAACCGGTGTCGCATTGATTTCATTCATCACGCTGGCGATCACAAGTGAACAGTTTGGCGGAGGTGCCGCCGGACAGGCAGGTGCCGAAATGCTTCAGGCAAAACTGATCGTCTGGATTTTTGGCATGCGTTTCCTTATGGATATCTTCTCAGGTATTTCCTATTTCATTAACCAGTTCATCTCGGAGCGTAAATATGGCAAATTACTCGAATTTGACTTCGAAGAGCCACTCACCCGTTTGATCTGGATCGCTGCTATTACCTGTATCAGTATCAGTTACATCATGAGTTATTTCCTGATAGGCGATCTTCCTCTGCAACTTTGGTGGAAATTAGCAACCATCATCAGTTGCGGTACCCTGGCCGCTGTATTGATTCCTGAATTTACCAAGATATTTACAAGCTCCAAATCCGACCATGTGCATGAAATTGTAACTGCATCCCGCGAAGGTGGGCCTTCACTCACAGTACTTTCAGGTATTGTTGCCGGTAATTTTTCAGCCTACTGGAAAGGTATGTTATTGGTCGGTTTGATGACTATTGCCTATTTTGTGAGTCAGTTACCTGGTTTTGAACAGATTCAGTATGCGAGTATCTTCGCTTTCGGACTGGTTGCATTTGGATTCCTGTGTATGGGACCAGTTACAATCGCCGTTGACAGCTATGGACCAGTGACCGATAATGCGCAATCAGTTTTTGAATTGTCACAGATAGAAAGTATCCCTGGTATTCATGCAGAAATCAAACGTGATTTTGGTTTTGAGCCTGATTTTGTAAGTGGTAAACATTACCTCGAAGCCAATGACTCGGCCGGAAACACTTTCAAGGCAACTGCCAAACCGGTATTGATAGGCACCGCTGTTGTGGGTGCCACCACCATGATTTTCTCCATCATCCTGCTCCTGAAAAAAGTAGGGATGTTGAATCTTGAATTGACCCAGGCTCCGGTTTTGTTAGGTTTTATCACCGGCGGTGCCATGATTTTCTGGTTCTCAGGTGCATCTATCCAGGCTGTTACAACCGGTGCTTACCGTGTAATTGAGTTTATCAAAAAGAATTTCGACCTGACCAAATCGAGCGCAGATATTGAAGATTCGAAGACTGTAGTAATGATTTGTACCAAATATGCGCAGACAGGTATGTGGAATATCTTCATCGCCCTGATGACTGCCACATTGGCTTTCGCCTTATTCGATCCAAACTTCTTCGTCTCTTATCTTTTGTCAATCGCTATTTTTGGACTTTTCCAGGCTATTTATATGGCGAATGCCGGTGGAGCATGGGACAATGCGAAGAAATTAGTTGAGGTTGACCTGAAGGAAAAAAACACTCCGTTGCACGATGCTGCCGTTATTGGTGATACTGTTGGTGATCCTTTTAAAGATACTACCTCCGTCGCATTGAATCCTATCATCAAATTTTCGACACTGTTTGGATTATTGGCAGTTGAAATCGCCGTGAGTATGTCGAAAGTGAATGAAAAAGGCGTGCTTTCCTACACAATGGCGCACTGGATTATTGGTGGTGCTTTGCTCATTGTTTCGATGTATTTCGTTTGGCGTTCGTTCTATAAGATGCGTATTAAAAACGATTAGAAATCGTTCTATCCTATTGATAAAAGCCCCCGAAAGTCTTCTTTCGGGGGCTATTTTGCCTACATGACACAGATTACTTTACCAGACTGCCGGTAAAAAGGAAAAATGTTTTGCATAATAAAGCATTTGATCGGTGAAATCGTCAGGGTATTTCACCACCACATCTTTGATTTTGCCTTCGAACATTTCCACTTCCAATTTGGGATTAATGAAACCTGCAAAGGGTGCGATGTTGAGTTTTTTCCACCTTTCAAGTACTTCCTGATGTAAGTCGGGGTCCACTTTCACACCATAATTTTCTACCAGGGCTTTGGCTGCTTCATAATCACCTTCGGACTTTATGCGCTGTACTTCGCGTAACAGTACCCCGAAAAGTATGCGCAATGCCTGATAATCATTAATCTTGAAATAGGTTTTCCCTTTTTTCTTGATTTGTTCAACCACTTTATTGACGTTGCCTTTTTCGAAAACCCATTGGGCAATCAATTGCCGGTTGCGGGCATGACTTTCTTCCAACTGTTGGCCGGGCTCCACACGCACCAGCTGGCGCATCATGCTGTTTAACATGAAACCATCATATTCGGCTTTTCCAACTTCCTCATTGGTAACCAAACCACGTTTAATCAGCTCAGGATCAGTAATATAATATAGAGCTACCAGGTCGGCACGTGCCTCCTCGATGGTGCTGGCGTAACTTTTCAATGAATCTTTTGGTGAGGCAATTCCATCGGCCAATTTACCACTTCCATGACCGATCACCTCGTGCAATGCTGTGTGGAGTTTCGAAGCCAATGGGCCAACATCGCGGACGCGTTGTTGTTGTTCGGGTAAATAAAACTCTTCGATACTACCTGTGCTTTTTGATGCATTTTCGTAAGCATCTTCAATGTTTCCGAGGGAAACAGATTTCGATCCATGTTCCGACCTGATCCAGTCAGCATTGGGCAGATTTACGCCGATAGGAGAGGTTGGCGAACAATCGCCCGATTCGGTGATCACCTGAATTACTTTGTAACTGACACCTTTGGCATCTGAGCGTTTGAATTGCTCATCGATGGGCGAATTCTTCTCGAACCAACCCGCCATCTCGCTGATAGATTGAAATCTTGTGGTCGCTTCCTCATCCCGTATAGAGACCATCGATTGCCACGAACCATGAAATCCCATGGGATCGGCATATACTTCGATAAACCCATTCACGAAATCGACCATCGGCTCGGTATCTTTTACCCACAAAACACTGTATTCATCGAATGCATGCAGGTCGCCTGATTCGTAGAAATGAATCAGTTTTTGAATGCTATGTTGTTGCAAGTCAGATTCGACATATTTTAATGCGTGTTCGAGAAAAATCACAATTTTACGAATCGCTTTGCCATATAATCCATCCGATTTGTAAACCAATTCCTTAATAACACCCTCTGTTTTGATTAGCTTGCTGTTCAGTCCATGTGAAACCGGCCTTGTATCATCGGTGTCGATTTTTGCAGCGTAAAAGGCTTCCACCTCTGCCTGGGTAAGATTTTCGTAGAAGTTGCAGGCTGAGCCGGCAATATGGTCGGCCCCTTCATCCTGGAGTAGCCGTTTTGGTGCGACAGCAGGATTAAAAAGCTGATTTTTCACAAAATTAAACAACTCAGTTTGTGACTGATGTACTGCCAATGGAAGTTTCTCATCGTGCACATCAAAAAACAATTTTTTAAAGTAGCTTTCAGTGAATTCCGGCTTCAGTTTGTCCATCGAATTGTGGTGGTGCATGCCATTCGAAAACCAAAATTTCTTCACATAAACCATAAAATTATTCCATGATTCCGAATTTCGGCTGCCACGGTAATGATGTATAATAGTTTCGAGGCAACGCCTGATCAGGATATTGTATTTATAGTTTTGATCCATATTGATATCTCGACCCGTCAGCGCTGCCTGATAGAGATACCAGACGAAAATTTTGCGGTTCAGCGACAGGTTTTCGAAACCCTCAATACGGTATCTGAGTATTCTGATATCGGCAAATTGTTCGGTTTGCCAGATGAAGTCGTTATTCATAGTTGCGTGTGTTTTCGTAGTGGTCCTTAATTGAATTAAAGTGAACTAAAGTGAACTAAAGTGAGCTAAAGTTATAAACTCCGAAATCCGCACTCCGAACTTCGTACTCCGCACTCCGCACTCCCGTTAGCCCTTGTAAAATGGTAACTTCACAATCTTTGCCGGGACAAGCTTCTCGCGGATATTGATAAAAATCTCGGCCCCCAGTGCGCCATATTCGCTTGTAACATAACCCATTCCGATACCTTTTTTCAGCATGGGTGACATGGTTCCTGATGTGACCCTGCCAATAATTTCGCCCGTTGCATTGCAGATTTCGTAGTCGTGGCGTGGAATTCCTTTGTCACAGATTTCGAAGGCTTTAAGCATTTTACTTGGCCCATAGGCTTTTATGTGTTCCATTTTGTCGCGATCGATGAAATCGTTCCCATTGACAAATTTCGTAATCCATCCCAAACCGGCTTCCATGAGTGAGGTGGTGTCGTCGATGTCATTACCATATAAACAGAATCCCATCTCAAGTCGCAGTGTGTCGCGCGCAGCCAGTCCGATCGGTTTGATCCCAAATTCAGCACCGGCTTCGAGAACTGCCTGATAAATCTTTTCGGCATCTTCGTTCTTAAAATAGATTTCGCAGCCACCTGCTCCTGTATAGCCGGTTGTAGAGAAAAGAATGTCCTTTATGCCTGCAAATTCAATTACCTTGAAGGTATAATACTCCATGTCGGTAACATTGGCTGCAGTGAGTTTTTGCATGGCTTTGAGTGCCAGTGGTCCCTGCACCGCCAGTTGTGAAGTTTCATCTGAAACATTGGTGAGTTTTGCTCCGAAACTGTTGTTTTTATTCACCCAGTTCCAGTCTTTGTCAATATTGGATGCGTTGACAACCAACAGGTATTTTTCTGTATTAAAACGATAAACAAGTAGGTCATCTACAATGCCACCTTCGCCGTTTGGAAAACAGGAGTACTGGATTTTTCCGTCGAACAGGGCGCCAACATCGTTGGTTGTAACGTGTTGTATGAGATCGAAAGCTTTTGGGCCTTCCACCCAGAATTCACCCATATGGGAGACGTCGAATACACCTAATTTCAGGCGGACGGTTTCATGTTCAGCATTTACACCTTCGAATTGAACCGGCATTTCGAATCCGGCAAAAGGGACCATTTTGCCTCCCATGGCATGGTGAACCTTGTTTAACGCAGTTTTTTTCATTGTATTTGTTATAACTTGTTATAATTGTGTAAGTTAATGTTAACCTGCACGATGTTTTATTTTAATGCAAAAGTAAGAAATTACTTGTTCTGCTCAATAAAACCAATCGATTTGATACATATTGTTTGAAACTACTAATCGTAAAGTCAATAAGGACTTCAATCTGTTTTCTAAACCTGGTGCAAGAATTGGCTGGTTGATAAATATGAAATCTATCATACAAGCAATTTCTTTACTTTTACGCTTCAAAAATTATAATCCGGAACGAATTTTTTATCATGAAGATTTATCTTAAAAATTCATTTATTGCATTGATAATCATCTTACTATCAATTTCAAAAGTGTATTCTGCTTTTTTATTGATTCCGATGGATGAAACCCAGACAAATCATCTAAAAGCCTACGGAATTGCCTTTTGGGTGCTGAAGCAGGATGTTCAGATCAGTTGGTTACTCAACTATCGCGGAGGCAGTTATTTGATGCCCTACAGTCAGGGTTTTGAAAAAGAATGTAAAATAAGGAATGTTTTTTGCCAGGTGATTGCTGATGCACAGGCGAATGCCATTTTGCAGGAAATTGCAGATCCGGGTGTGAATATGGACGAAATGCAATTACAAAAAGTTCCGCGGATTGCTGTTTATTCACCAAAAAATAAACTGCCATGGGATGATGCAGTTACGCTTGTGCTGAAATATGCTGAAATTCCTTATGATGTGATCTACGACGATGAGGTGTTGGATGGTGTATTGCCGATGTATGACTGGCTGCATTTGCATCATGAGGATTTCACCGGACAATATGGAAAATTTTGGTCGCGCTATCGAAGTTATCCCTGGTATCAGGATGATGTGAAGATGCAGGAAGAATCGGCAAAACGGCATGGATTTGTTAAGGTTTCAGCGCTCAAACTCGCCGTTGCTTCAAAAATCAGGGAGTTTGTTGCCGGAGGCGGTTATATGTTTGCCATGTGCTCGGCCACAGATAGTTATGACGTTTCATTGGCAGCAAACGGTCTCGATATCTGTGATGTGATGTTTGACGGAGACCCGATCAGTCCGGGTGATCCTGAACGATTAAACTATGAGAATTGCTTTGCTTTCACTGATTTCAGTCTTTCGACCAATCCGCAGGAGTATGAAATTTCGGATATTGATGTTACGAATCACCGGCAACAACGGCTGACTGAAAACAATGACTATTTCACACTTTTCGATTTTTCAGCGAAATGGGATCCTGTTCCAACCATGCTCACACAAAATCACGAAAAAATCATTCAGGGATTCATGGGTCAAACAACCGCATTTGATAAATCAAAGGTGAAGACATCAGTTATCGTATTGGGAGAGAATAAGATGTGTAGCGAAGACAGGTATATTTACGGTACTTTTGGAAACGGATTCTGGACTTTTTATGGTGGTCACGATCCGGAAGATTACCAGCATATGGTTGGCGATCCGCCAACAGAACTGGATTTGTTTCCCAATTCACCCGGTTATAGGCTTATTTTGAATAATGTGCTGTTTCCGGCTGCCAAAAAGAAAAAACAAAAAACCTGAATCGCTTTAGCAGATGTAAAAAGTGTAGTAAGGGAAATGTAAGGAATGAACTTTAATTACTTCACTAACCATTCCTGTTCAAATTCGAAATATTTTTCTCCCATCTGAAATTTGAATCGGGACATACAAACTTTTGGGTATTCGTTGAATATAAGTGTGCCTGTGCCTGTATCGGGTGTTAACAGTTCTAATTGTGATTTACCTTTACTCAGGTAGGGACAGTCTTTAGTCATTACTGAAGGCTCGGTTGAACTGCTGTTGAGCGTTCGTCCGGCATAATCGATATACGTAGCGTCCATATTGATTGTCAAGGAATCATTTTCTTCATAATAATCCGAAGTGCCGTTTTTTTTGTAATCATATACAAGTTGTCCGGTCATGGCTGCCCAGTTTCTGGTTAAGGAATCGGTTGAGGAAAAATTCACAATATCCTGAACAAAGGTAGAAGTGGTTAGTGTTTTCGTTTCCAGGGTAACCGTACAGATTTCTGAATTAATTACATTCAGACCAGTATCAGCGTTGGGTAAAAGATCATATTTTAATGTTAAAAAAGTAAATGTGGCGATAGATCCTTCCAGATTAACACCACCGGAAATATCGACCTTAATCATTCCTTCCATTCTTCTGTCGTGAACATAATTTTTAAATCCATAATCCATGATTAAGGTGTGATTGGTACCCTGCCCATATAATGTCAGATAACATCCTTCAATGACAAACATTTCTTCAGGATTATTGATAAGGTTGGAATCGTTGATCGCCTTTATATACGTTGTGGTAAATTCATTTATTGAGTGTTGTAATAAGTTAATATTATGCACGCCATTGAGTTGAGTCTGATAACTGATTTCGGAATTCTTCTTTTTACATGAGGTAAACGCCACTAATACCATGAAGAGAATGGCTAATGAAAAAAACAACTTTCTCATATCAGCGTTTCCTTTCGTAGGTTTCAAATCTGTAAGTAAAATCATTTTGAGTGTCATTATTAACTATTTCTTTTTCAATGAGTTCCCATTCTTTAAACGAAATATTTGCAAAAAAAGTATCTGCTTCAAAATCTTTTTCAACAATGGTAAGGTAAAGCTTATCAGCCAAAGGTAAAAACTGGCTATAAACTGAACCACCACCGATAATAAAAACTTCGTCTTCATGTTTCACCAGATCAAGGGCATCGGGGATTGAATTCACTGTTTCGCAATCCGCAATACAATCATTGGGCAGATCACTCAAAATAATGTTCCTGCGCTTTGGCAGCGGACCCGATGGCAAAGATTCAAGTGTTCGTTTGCCCATGATAACGGTATGTCCGGCCGTAATTTTTTTGAATCGTTTCAGATCGTTTGAAATATGCCAGAGTAATTGGTTGTTCAGGCCAATGGCATTGTTTTGTGCAATGGCAACAATAATCGAAATTGTAGGATGCTGTTTATCAGTCATTCGTGGAATTTAAATTGAAATATCTCCTTTAATATGCGCATGCGGATGATAGTTTTCGAGGACAAAATCATCAAACCTGAAGGCAAAAATATCCTTTATTTCCGGATTTATCCGTATTACCGGCAAATGTCGCGGTTCGCGGCTAATCTGCAATTGTACCTGTTCAAGATGATTGATGTATATATGCGCATCGCCGAAAGTGAGGATGAAGTCGCCGGGTTCCAATCCGGTAACCTGCGCTACCATCATGGTGAGTAAGGCATATGAAGCAATATTAAACGGTACCCCCAAAAATATGTCAGCACTTCGCTGATACATCTGGCACGAGAGTTTGTTGTTGGCCACATAAAACTGAAACCAGGCGTGGCAGGGTGGGAGGGCAGCCTTCCCCATTGCAACGTTTTCTGCAAAACTTTTTCCGGACAATGGCAACACCGAAGGATTCCATGCAGCCACAATATGCCGGCGGCTGTCGGGATTGTTCTTAATACTTTCAAGAACCTCTTTTAGCTGATCGATGTTTTCATTATTCCAGTTGCGCCATTGTGATCCGTAAACAGGTCCCAGGTTTCCGTTTTCATCGGCCCATTCATTCCAGATGCTTACCTTGTTTTCATTTAAATAAGCTGTGTTGGTGTCACCCGAAATAAACCACAACAATTCATGAATTATGGAACGCAAATGAAGTTTTTTTGTAGTAACGGCCGGAAATCCCTCCTGAAGATTGAAGCGCATCTGGTGTCCAAAAATACTTAAGGTACCTGTTCCTGTACGGTCTTCCTTTTTAACGCCCTCATTCAGCACGCGTTGAATTAATTCGATATATTGTTTCATGCAGGTTTACATTTTATTTATATTTGATTTCGGAAAAAAAATTGCGCCATGGTGTTATGCAAAGTAAGGAAATGAATGAAAACGGGACAAGGCTGGATTAAAATTTCTTTTTTCTTTTTTGAATCTCATCGCGAATCAGAGAGGCTTTTTCGAATTCTTCCTGCTCGATGGCTTGCTGCAGCATGGTTTCAAGTTCAGTAAGCAGGTATTCGGAAAACTCATTTTCTTCTGGTTCATCCTCTATAATTGTGTCGGGAGAGGGATCTTCAGAAGCTTCAAGAGTTATCCCTGCTTCGGTTAAAATATGCTGATAGGTATAAATCGGGCATTCAAAACGTATTGCAATGGCTACTGCATCTGAAGTACGTGCATCTATCTCACTAATTTCATCATCCTGACGGCAAACCAATAAGGCATGAAAAACACCTTCATTAAATTTATGAATGATAACCTCAATAACCTCAATGCCATAAAAGAACAACATGTTTTTTAATAAATCGTGTGTCATTGGCCTTGATGGCTGAATCTTTTCAAGCCCCAGTGCAATGGCCTGTGCTTCGAAACCACCAATAATGATCGGAAGTCGTCGCTTGCCGCCCGACTCTCCAAGAATCAAGGCATAAGATCCGCTTTGCGATTGACTGTATGACATTCCAACTATTTCGAGAGCAATCTTATTCATAGGGTCAGCTGATAAATTTCATTGAATAAAAGTAGTTTTTTTTTATTTATGACCGGAAATATTCGCAGAATTTGATGCAATGTAAAGTTGTCAATCGCTTTAACCATCAAGCCGGTAATCAATCTTTGGTAATCAGGACAAGGATCTTGGATAATTCTGTTATTCAAATAACAGCAAACAATGTTTTTTAGCGGGCATATCAGGAACAATTTCTACCTTTGTGCCATCAAAAAAATTAGCGGATTAGTTACGCCTTATTTATCAAATTCAAATCATAAAATATACATAAAAGTATGATAACCAATAACTTTATTCATCGTCATATCGGTCCATCCAACGATCAGCTACCCGAAATGCTACATAAGATCGGCGTTAGTTCGGTGAAGCAACTGATTGACGAAATCGTTCCTTCTAATATCCGGTTAACCAAACCTCTCAATATTGGCAAGGGAATGAATGAATTTGAATATGTCAATCATCTGAAAGAGCTCGCAGGGAAAAACAAAATCTATAAAACATATATTGGCCTGGGCTATTACAATACTATCACACCAGGCGTGGTCACCCGCAATGTGCTCGAAAATGCAGGCTGGTATACCGCGTATACACCTTATCAAGCCGAAATTTCACAGGGCCGTCTCGAGGCTTTGCTGAATTTTCAAACAATGGTGAGTGACCTGACCGGATTACCTATTGCCAATGCCTCACTGCTCGATGAAGCCACTGCCGCAGCAGAAGCCATGATTATGTTTTACAATGCACGCAGCCGTCAGCAGGAAAAACAAAATATAAATAAGTTTTTTGTATCGGATAAGGTTTTCCCACAAACACTTGACGTGTTGAAAACCCGTGCATTTCCTCTTGGAATTGAAGTAATTGCGGGCGCGTTGGATATGGTAAGCCTTGATCAGAGTTATTTTGGTGTCTTAATTCAATATCCCGATCAATACGGACAGGTCGCAGATTTTTCTGCACTTGTTAAGGAATTGAAGTCGATTGACGTACAGGTAGCCGTCGCCGCAGATCTGTTAAGTTTAAGTCTGCTTGTTCCTCCTGGTGAATGGGGCGCTGACACTGTTGTAGGCAATACACAACGATTTGGTGTGCCTATGGGATTTGGTGGCCCACATGCCGGCTATTTCGCCGTAACCGAAAAATACAAAAGGGGTATTCCGGGCCGGATCATTGGTGTTTCGAAAGATGCCAATGGCAAGCCCGCTTTGCGCATGGCATTACAAACCCGGGAGCAACATATCAAACGCGAAAAAGCCACCTCAAATATTTGCACTGCACAGGCATTATTGGCCTCAATGGCTGCTTTTTATGCCATTTATCACGGGCCAAAAGGTATCAGGCAGATTGCCCGTCATATCAATATCCTCACTGCCGTTCTCGAAAAAGAAATGGCTATTATCGGTGTGAAACAATTAAACAGTGCATTTTTCGACACCCTGCTGTTCGAACTGCCGGCCACGGTTACATCCGCTAAATTGTCCGAAGCAGCTGAAAAAGCTGCCTTGAATTTCCGGTTTATTGGAAAGAATCAATTTGGTGTCAGTTTCGATGAAACAACCACATTAGCCGACGTAAACCTGATTGTTGGGTTGGTTGCCGGACTCGCCGGAGTTGCGCATACCGATTATATATGTAAACCTGCTGAGTGTGAAATTATGAAGACTTTCCCCGATTCACTGGCACGAAAATCGACTTTTTTGACCCATCCGGTCTTCAATACATATCATTCAGAGACCGAGATGATGCGTTATCTGAAGCAGCTCGAAAACCGTGATCTCGCCATGAACCGCAGCATGATTCCCCTCGGATCATGTACCATGAAACTGAATGCCGCAGCTGAATTATTCTCACTCAGCTGGCCTGAATTTGCCAGTATCCATCCGTTTGTGCCTGCTGATCAGGCACAAGGTTACCTTGAGCTTATTGATACCCTTGCCAAAGATTTGTGTGAGATAACCGGTTTCAAGGCGATTTCGTTTCAGCCCAATTCGGGGGCAAGTGGCGAATATGCCGGTTTGCTTGTAATCCGGGCATATCTGCAAAGTATTGGACAACAGCACCGTACCATTTGTTTGATTCCATCATCAGCCCATGGAACAAATCCGGCAAGTGCCGTAATGGCAGGTATGAAAGTCGTTGTGGTGAAATGCGATGAGAATGGAAATATTGATCTGGATGATTTGCGGCTCAAAGCAGACGAAAATAAAGATAATCTGGCTTGTTTGATGGTTACTTATCCATCAACCCATGGCGTATATGAGGATGGAATTAGAGATGTCATGGAAATTATACATTCCAATGGTGGACAGGTATATATGGACGGTGCCAATATGAATGCCCAGGTTGGATTAACGAGTCCGGGATTTATCGGGGCAGATGTTTGCCATCTGAACCTTCATAAAACTTTCGCTATTCCACATGGTGGCGGTGGGCCGGGTGTCGGACCAATCGGTGTTGCACAACATCTGGTACCCTTTCTTCCGGGTCATCCGATGAATGAAAAAAATGGTGAACAAGCTATTACTGCTGTTTCAGCCGCACCTTATGGCAGTGCCATGATACTTCCTATTTCTTATGGTTATATCAAACTTTTGGGTGGCGAAGGATTGACAACGGCCACTGAAATGGCTATTGTGAATGCCAATTATTTAAAAGCACAACTCGAAGATTATTTCCCGATTCTTTACACAGGAAACAACGGACATGTGGCCCATGAAATGATACTCGATTGCAACAAATTCAGTAAAACAGCAGATGTTGAGGCAATTGATATTGCCAAGCGACTGATGGATTACGGCTTTCATGCGCCGACCGTTGCATTTCCTGTGCATGGAACACTCATGGTTGAACCCACCGAAAGTGAACCCTTGGGTGAAATGGATCGCTTTGTGGACGCCATGATATATATTCGTGAAGAGATTGCTGAGATTGAAAATGGGAAAGCTGAGAAACACAATAATGTGATTTCAAATGCACCACATACCTTGAAAATGGTGGCCGGAACCGATTGGAATTTTCCTTATAGCCGCGAGAAAGCCGCCTTCCCGATGAAAAATGATTTGGTTGACAAGTATTTTCCTCCTGTCACACGCATCGACGATGCCTTTGGCGACCGTAACCTTACCTGCACCTGTCCACCGATCGAGGATTATATAAAGTAGACTATATCAAAGGTATACGAGTTTTTGAAAAAGTCAGTGGATAGTATTATCACTGACTTTTTTTGTGGTAACATAATCAATATGCAGGATTTTTGGTGTCGTTTACAAAAAGGCGTAAGTTTTTGTAATCAGGATTGCCTAATTTTAGTATGAAATTGAGACGGGAAATTCAGGATGTCGGATATTGAACTGATACGCATTATACTTTCAGGAGAAACAAATACATACCCCCAGATGATCCCCGATATTTTAGGGCAGTTTATGATTATCCGTTTTTATCATTCAAGAATTGTAAAATTAGTGCTTTCCACCAATCGCCCATTCACTTTCAGGCTGGTAACATACACACCAGGTTTCCAGTATTTGGTAATAAAGGTGAGTTGATCACGCTGTCCTTTAATAGTCCGGCTTTCGATAGTGATACCATGCATGTCCTGTATACTGATGGTGGCTTTTACATCCGTTTCCAATTTGTATACGATTCGCACAATGGTCGAATCAGGGTTCACGATGACTTTAAGCATCGTATTGTCCAGAGTTTTTAATGTTGTTGTTTGAACACTGTCAACGAGTACGGAAACCCCTTTTTCAGCTTTTGGTACCTCCATAACCTGCACCATGCGCGTGGTTTGGGGGTTATATTCTAAAGGCATTTGTTCTGATCCCGGCTGATGATGGACAGGCACATATATGACGGATTTGTCTGCCGGGTTTTGCGCCAGGGAAAGCTTGATGAACAAAACGAAGATGATTACGATGAGCTTTTTCATGATTATTCCTTTTTATTTAAACGCTATTAATGAAGGCTAAAGGCTAAAGTATAAAGTTTAAAGTGACGTTGATAATATGTTTTATCTCCTGAAAAATCATTTCTTTTGTGTACTTTTCACTTTCTACCTTAGCCTTTAAACTTTCTACTTTAGCCTTTAAACTTTCTACTTTAGCCTTTTCACTTTATACTTTTAACTTTTCACTTCACAATAAATTTCACCTTCCCCACGATCCTTCCCCCACTGGTTACCACAGCCATATACAAACCACTGCCCCAGCCTGAAACATCTATTTTACTACCCTGTTGGCCTGTGGCGATATCTTCGGTGTGTACTTTTTGGCCTGTTATATCGTAGCAAATAAGATTGATGTTTTGATGATGTTCTGTATGCTTATAATCTAATCTGATGAATTCATCCGCCGGGTTCGGATAGGCTTTAACGGGTATGGCATCTAAGCTTTTGTAATATTCTTCCGGTGTGGGCGCTTCATCAATGCTTACCTGAACAAGCGTGCAGTTTGTCATATCGATATCGCCCGACACAATGGGATTGGGGCACAGGCTGTCATACACAAAATTCTGTGTGTACAAGGTGTCCTGCTCAAGGTTAGCGTTGATTTTAAGTAACATAATATTCGTATGCATATTGTCGCTTTCATAAACGCCTTGTGCAATAACATATTTATTGTCAAAGGTTTTTCTTAATAATGGGAGTACCCCGGTTGTATTGGGTTGTGACAAGGTATTATACACTTTCCCACTCGTATCAATAACCATTTCACCATAAGGGTTTGCAGTGGTAAGTGGCCCAAAAACGGCAGTAGCAAGATATAAAGAATCATTTATCTTTTCTATTTCAGCTAAAGCATTATCTTGCGTGCTGGGTACAATTGAATCACCCCAAATTCTTGTATAACCCAGCTCTTCACCCTCATGGTTAAAAAACATGAGTAATGAGTTACGTATATTCCCATTGGGATAATCAAGAAATTTACTTCCAACACCCATGATTACCGAATCATTTAGCGGGATAGCTGAATAAGCCTTGCCTACAATACTATCGTCTACACCAAAAGGCAGTATCCATTTTTCATTGAATAAACTGTCGATGCCGATAAACAGCGGTCGTAACCAAACATGGTTCGGATCATCCGGATACGGGTAATAACAATATCCGCTGATGATATAATCCTCTCCAAAATGATATAATTTAGTTCCATAAGCAAAAGAGATCAAAGGGTGTTCGGTCTTGGATGCATACGGTTTAGCCCATAAAAACTCTCCATCCGGGTTATAACACAGTAAGTATATCTGATTTATCTGCTGCCCTCCGTCTTCGAAACGTGCTAAAACTAAGATGTTGCCATCGTCATTGATAAGTATGTCAATGGGTGAGCCCCAAAGAAAATCCCAGTGTTTTAATAAGGAACACCAGACTTTCTCACCACAGGCATTCAATTTTACCACAAAGGGTGTATTGATGTCAGTAAAATCAACCCCGGTAATGTACTTGTTGCCTTCGTAATCCTGACAGGCCGCAATTCCAACACTTACCTGCGGATTGATTAGTCTTCTTTCAAAAAGCAAACTGCCATTAATATCAGTTTTAATATTCCGCCCTTTTCCGTTTCCATTGGATATAAAATCCCAACCAACAAGATAGTTTCCATTATCATAATCCTCAAGCAGATCATATACTTCATCATAATGATTAGTAGTACCAAAAGTTGTAATCCATCGTTGAGCGAATGATGTATTTATCATTAGACAAATGGATAAAACTAAAGTGAGCTTTTTCATTTTTTTACCGTTAAATCGGGAGATCGTAACTGCCCCGACATTTCAGGGCAGTTTATGATCTTCCGTTTATATCATTTAAGAATTGTAAATTTAGTGCTTTCCAGCAATAGTCCATTCACCTTCAGACTGGCAACATACACACCAGGTTTCCAGTCACGAGAGATAAGGGTGAGTTGATCGTGCTGTCCTTTAATATTCCGGCTTTCGATAGTGATACCATGCATGTCCTGTATGCTGATGGTGGCTTTTACATCGGTTTCCAATTCATACTCCAATATTACATATTCCGATGCTGGGTTAGGAAATACTTTCAGGAAGCGTGGTAACTCGCTGTTAAGCAATTTTTCGTAATCTTCCATAGCTATGGTACTCTTGTATATATCAGGCAAAATGATGGGTTCGTTGTAAGTGGTTTCACCCAACGAAACCAACAAATTGCGTGCATATACACCGGCCCCACTGCTATCGGCCAGGGCAATATCCCACAACTCTTGCTGCTGCGTGCTGTCGGGGTACAGTATATTTCCATCGCCCTGTTTTATGGCAACCAACCAGTTGTAATAATCGATCATGTGTAGTTGTGTAACCATCTCATCGTTGCTAAGGGCAAAATGAGTGGGAATATTGCTCAATACATTACTTCCTAAGCTATATTCGCTCAGGTCAAGGTGTAACAGGGCCAATTGGTAGTGCGCACTCAGCGTGTTAGCATTTGCCAGCAAACCGATCAAACTGTCAGACGAAGCCACTGTATTGAGCGTATCGGTCATGAAAATTTGGCACAGGCCATACTGGGCGCGGGCCTCTTTCAGGCGGTAAGCCCCCAGCCGCGACTCGGTTTCCTCTTTCAGCGATACGATGCTCATGCCCTGTAATACCTGTGCTTTCATATAATCGGGCATGGGGTTAGCACGGCTGTCGAAATCCCTTAAATAGGTTTGAATTACCTCAGTACACGAAAAGGTTTTTGTTGCAAAATCGGTATTTGTCATCCTGCACATGTTTGAATGGTCGATAATTCAAAGGTAATTAAAACCAAGGTGTGATCGATATTTACTACAATTTCTTTTTTGCAATAATTCTTTTCAACATTTAATTTGAAAATATTTCCAATAACCAGCTAAATCATAATTTGTGTTTTAGGCTGCCCTGGAGTGTATTTATATACCTTAACCGCCGGCGGTTTGCAAAAAACCGGAAAAGTTGTAATCAATTAATTGTACTTTTACAGGTGCTGCAATTGATTTGCAGCGACTGTATTTATAATTTATCAGGATGAAAACAAAAACTCAGTTTGTTAAGAATACTCGTTGGTTCGTTATGCAACTTTTTAATGTAACTAATGCCAGAAATGCTATCATCTTGTTTATCACTTCTATCCAAATACTCGTTTTCACCCAATCATCCCAGGCACAAAACAATATGCAAATATCCTGGCAGGCCTGTTATGGTACTGAATGGGACGATGAAGTTTTTTTTATTACAGCAACCGAGAATGGATACCTTGTTTTAGGCAGGATTTATTATGACATAACGTCAGGAGGTAATGGTGATTCAGATTTATTGCTATACAGAATCAACACTTTAGGTAATATTATATGGGAAAAAACTTACGGTGGAACGAGTGTTGAATATCCATCAGGTATCATTAGTGACAGCCTGGGGTATTATTACATAAGTGCCTGGACAGGATCTGATGATGGCGATGTACAATCCGGTAATCACGGTGATTTCGATCGTTGGATATTGAAAATTGATGGTGAGGGAAATATTATTTGGGAACAAAGCTATGGAGGTAGTAGAGTGGAATATGGTGGAAGAATACAATTGTTACGAAATGGAAATATCATCAGCTATGGAGCCTCCCAGTCTTTTGACGGAGATGTGCCTGTTAATTATGGTGGCTTACTGGATAATTGGATCATGATTATCACTCCTGATGGAGAAATTGTTGAAAGCAGAGTATATGGCAATCAAGGACAAAACAATATTTTTGATATAGTTGAAACACAGGACGGTGGATTCTTTTTTGCAAGTAAAGCAGAACAAGTTGAAGGCATGGTTCAGGGAAACCATCATGGATCAGGCGATGTGTGGGCGGTAAAGCTAAGCCCTGAAATGGAGATTGAATGGCAGCAATTGTATGGAGGCAGTGGTTATGATTATGGATTTCGGGGAGTTATTGAATTGGAAGACGGGTATATTTTCTCGGGACGTACAGAATCAAATGATGGCGACGTATCCGGCCTTCATACCATTCCGGGTGAAGAAATAAAAGATGATATTTGGATAGTACGTATTGACACTATCGGTAATATCCTGTGGCAAAAATGCCTGGGGGGGTCAAGTTGGGATTATTCCATAGCCGGTTTATATGCCACACAAGATAGTGGTTTTATGATAGTGGCTGAAACAACGTCCGAAGACGGGGATGTGGTAGGCATGCATAATTATTACTGGACTGGTTCACCTGGTTACGACATTTGGATGTCAAAGTTATCTTCGGAGGGTGAACTGGAATGGAGTCAGTGTTATGGTAGTTATACGCTTGACAGGCCTGCCTACAATGTTATTCAAAAAGCAGATGATAATTGGATTATTGCAGCCACGGCACCCAGCTTTTCAGCAAATGATAGTTTGATGAGAGGGGATGTTCAATGTGAAGGACACGTACACAACGATTTCTGGCTCTTCAACCTCAAAGACTGTTCCCATTACCAGCCCGCCACCCCGCAACAACCCACAGGCCCGGATACCCTGTGCCATACCACAGACACAAGCTCAGTTTATTCTATTACTTCGGCCGGCGGAGCCTGGGGCTATAGCTGGCAACTGCAACCTGCCGAAGCAGGCACAATAAAGCAAGACAGCCTCAGCGCCACCATCACATGGAACATTAACTACCAGGGCGAGGTGCAAATTTCCGCGGCCAGTTATAACGACTGTGGGCAATCGGCATTTTCAGAAGTAAAAACCACCTTTGTTTATACTTGTGTGGGCGTTGAAGAAAACGTGGCCAACGGCTTTGGTTTAAAAGTGTATCCCAACCCTGCACGGGTATATGTGGCCTTTAACTACCAATTGCCTGAGAGCCGGCCCGAAGGCATGATTGCCATTACTGACCAGTCGGGTAAAGAAGTGCAGCGCTTTGCCATTACCGGCAAACAGGGCCAGCAGGTTTGGGACATTCGTACTGTTAAACCCGGCGTATATGTATACACCTTAACCGCCTGCGGTTTGCAAAAAACAGGAAAAGTTGTAATCAATTAATTGTACATATATAGGTGCTGCAAATCTTGTTTTGCAGCACTTGTATTCATATTATACATCTAAAACAGGATTTTTAATGCCGATTAATAATTGTGCGTAAGTTTTTGTAATCAGGATTGCATCATTTTAGAACAAAATTGAGACGGGAAATTCAGGATGTCGGATATTGAACTGATACGCATTATACTTTCGGGAGAAACAAATAAATACGCCATGCTGGTTGAAAAGTACCAACCCATGGTTTTCAGAATTTGCCGCGGATTTGTTGTTTTCAAAGAAGATGCTGACGATTTGATGCAGGATGTTTTTATAAAAACGTTCAGAGCGCTTGTTTCATTTAATCAACAGGCTGCTTTTTCCACCTGGCTCTATCGAATTACGTTGAATACTTGCTTAAACTATAAACGTAAAACCGAACGAAATCAATTCTTCCTGCGTTTCAATAAGCTTGGAATCAGAGATTTAAAAAAATCCGAGACACTCATGTCAGAAAGTATTCAACAGGCCGATCAACCGATGATTGATGATCAACATGCAACCCAAATTAAGCAGGCAATTAACAGGCTTCCCGAAAAACAACAAACAGCACTTGTTTTGAGTAAATATAATGAGATGCCACAGAAGGAAATTGCACAGGTAATGAATATATCGGTGGGGGCGGTCGAACAATTGCTGTTTCGGGCAAGAGAAAATCTCAGGATACAACTCGCTGAATACTACAAACAAAATTTTCAGCAAGCATAAGAATAAATAAACCAGACTGTCTAATGATTTGAATTGAGAATTGGTTTGTAATGAGGATACATGAAGAAACATATTCAAAAAAAAAGTGAAGTGAAAAGTTACGAAAAGAATACGCAAACCGAAAATATCATGAAAATGGTAGACGAAGTGATTGGCAGGGAAAAGCTTGATCAGCCTGATCCATTTCGCACTACACGCATCATGACGACACTGATCAATGATGTTCATCCCATTGATATAAACTACTGGAATAAAGCTTTTAGAATTGGTATTGCAACCATTGGTCTTGCGGCTTCTGTCGCCATTGGAATAAGTTTGGGAGGAATTTACAACCGTACAAATGATTACAATCAATACATTGTCATGGTGCATGATGCACAAATTGAAAATCTGGATTTTTTGATTGAAGAATAATAAAATTGATTCAAAATGAAAAGAAATGCCATATTAATCTGGGCTGTGATTGTGCTTTCAATCATCAATCTTGCAACAATTGGAACGATCATTTATCATGTAAAGTCGGAAAGTGAAGCCAGCGATACCATTCAACTTGCTGTCAATGATTTCAGGTTGAATAACCGCATCATCGTTGAAACACTTGGGTTGACTCCTTCACAATCGGGTGATTGCAAATTAGTTTTAAATGATTTCAGACAAGCTGTGCGTGAGATCCATCGTAATCTGAATATGAACCGGTCGGAATTGTATGTTGAATTGCAGAAAGAAAACGCTGATACGCTGGTTTGTAACAGGTATTCAGCCGAAATAGGACGATTACATAAAGAATTAAAGATAGTAACAAGTCGTTTTTATTTACAATTAAAGCAAATTTGTCCACCCGGAAAGGAAAATCAACTTCACCAACTTATTGCTCCATTGTTCAATTCAGAAAATAGTTATGGGGGGGCTGGCGGTGGAAATCGATACAGATACAGGGGCGGAAGGGGAAATCAATAGAATTTATTTAATTTTTTCTTAATCTATAAAACTATGAAAATCAAATTATTATTAACTAGTGTGTTCATGCTGACCACCATGTTGGTGGTTAATGCCCAGAACAAAACTACCAATCCTGTCAAGGATAATGGAGCACAAACCACAGTTTTTGTCGATAGCAATAACAACGGAGTCTGTGATAATTATGAGAATGGAACAAACAAAGGCCAGGGTTTTGGAAAAGGCAACTGTGTTGGAAAAGGTCAGCGAAATGGAAAACAGAACGGCTTCCGAAATGGTCAGTGTCGTGCAAATAACAAAGGAAATATGCAGGGAAAGCGTGCCGGAAAAGGCCGAAATTTCGTAGATGCCGATAAAAATGGTGTATGCGATTTTTATGAGAACAGAAACAAAAAATAATATTCCCTATCTGATTTTAATAATCCTGTAACAAAATATTTTTCGAAACAGGATGTGGTTACCCATCAGATTAAGCAGCGGGCGTAAGCAAAACCATGGTTTTGCTTACGCCCGCTGCTTAATCTGATGGGTAACCACATCCTGTTTCGAAAAATATTTTGTTACAG
>CAITDJ010000018.1 GCA_903891085.1 uncultured Bacteroidota bacterium
ATAGAAATTACAATATTTGTCTGCTCCTCAATAATCAATACAAATCGTCATTATTGGTTCTCAATCAAAGATAAATCAATAGGAATATCCCAATTAAAAAAAGAAACGAATTCAAGAAAATTGGAAATTCTATCAAAATATAATTTTCACCAAGAAAAAGAATATGAATTCCCTCAAGCTCTTCAAAAATTCCAAATACAAGAAATGGAGCCATTTATAAACTTTCAGTCTCACACGAAATTTCACCCATGTTTACCTATGTGTACGAATGAAGTAGCAAGAGAAGAAATTTTACTATCAAAGATTCAACTTGAAAATGATTATGGAATGACAATAAATGCCTTTGCGTACCCAAATGGTGATTATTCTGAAAGAGATATTCAAATTGTCAAAGAAGCAGGTTACAAATGCGCTATTACTGTTGATCCTGGGTTTAATAACTCTAATACAAACAGATATTTGTTAAAGCGGTTTTCTGTAAATGATACTTCAGATTTAAATGAATTAATTGTGAAGGCAAGTGGAGTTTGGGCATTTTTTAAATTACTGGTTGCTAAAAAAGAATATGGATATACTAAAATAAATCAAACACCATGAGGGTTGGATTACTTGTAGCGAATAATTTGTCATTGTTTAGTTTTAGGATTCTCGAACCTATTTTAAAAGACGAGAGTATAAAAATTGTTACCGCAATTATAGACCAAAGGCCAAAGCGAACTTTTAAACAAAAAATTGTCAGAAATTTAAAAAGAGGGAGAGGGGCATATATTATAATTATGTTTTTTCAAAAGTATATTGCTAAACAGGAAAAGACCATTAATACGATTAGTTTTTGTAAACAAAATAATATTACTGTTATTGAAGTCGCCAATCCTTATTCTCACGAGATAATTAAAGAAATAATTGAATATGGGTTAGATTTATTATTGTTGGTAGGTGGATTTGGTATTATTAATGAAAAATTACTAAAAAGCACAAAATATGGTATATTGTCTTACCATCATGGAGATATGAGGAAATATAGAGGTCAACCACCTGGCTTTTGGGAATTGTATAATAATGAAAATAAAATGGGAATTACTGTTCAAATTTTAGCAAAAGGATTAGATTGTGGTTTGCCCATACAAGAAAAAGAGGTACCGATTTATAAATCTGATACTATGTTAATGTTAAAGGAAAGATTTTTGCTGGAGAGCGTTGATTTAATGTATCTGTCGATTAAAAAGCTTCAATCTGGCACATTTCTTCCATCCCCAATTTCTGATTTTGGGAAAATATTTACAATACCAAATTTTAAACAATGGATAATGTTTAATTTTCGAGTAGCATTCAGAAGATTGTTTAATATTATTCAAAAAAATAACTCATGAAGACAAGAGTACTTATAGTTTGTGGCGGTAATGGCAATAAAATAGCTCCTTTTATACAACTTCAAAAAGAAAATCTTGAGAATTTGGGAATAGAGGTCGAATATTTTTTAATTAATAGAAGCGGATTGTTTGGTTATTTAAGTTTATTGCCAAAATACTGGAAAACTGTGAGGCATTTTAATCCCAAAGTAATACATGCCCATTATGGTATTTCTGGCTTTTTTGCACTAATGCAATTACGTAAACAAGTAATCATCTCCTATATTGGAAGTGATATTCTTTTAAATGGAATTAAATTTATCTCATATCTCTCTATGTTTTTTTCTAAATATTCAATTTTTATTAGTAATTATCTATTTGAATCAGTCCCATTTAAAAGAGCGAATTTTAAAACAATCCCATATGGCATTAATCTAGATAAATTCCATCCTGTTGAAAAAGTGTTTGCAAGAGAAAGCTTAGGATGGGATGTAAATAAAATATATTGTTTATTTCCATCGGCAAAAGAACGACCTGAAAAGAATTTTGAATTAGCCTCCAAAGCAATTCGGAAGGTCGGGAAAATTGAATTAATTGAAATTGGGGGAACTCTTTCATTAGATGAATTGAATTTAATTTTTAATGCATGCGATTTTATGTTATTAACTTCTTTCCATGAAGGTGGCCCACAAGTTCTGTTTGAAGCATTGGCAGTAAATCTTCCAGTTATATGCACTGATGTTGGTGCTGTTCGACAAACAATAGAGGGCGTTGATGGATGTTTAATCTGCAGTTATGAATTGAATGATGTAGTTCAAAAGATAAACATAATCTTAGAGTTGAGTAAGAGAACTAATGGGAGAAAAAGGATACAAGAATTGCAGCTAGATTCAAAGATACAAGCATTAAGATTACTTGATTTGTATTCAAATTGAATTAACATTAAAAAAAATCATTATGTGTGGTATTTGTGGAATAATTAACTTCAGCAACCAATCCATTGAAGAAGCCAGCATTAGAGATATGATGCTCACTATGAAGCATCGTGGTCCCGATGATGAAGGCGTTTTTATGGAAGATACAATTGGACTTGGTTTTGTTCGATTAAGTATTATCGATTTAAGCTCGGATGGGCATCAACCTAAATTTTCGGCTGATGAACGCTATGTCATCGTCTTTAATGGTGAAATATTTAATTATATCGAACTTAGAGAAGAACTTGAAAAAGAAGGCGCTACATTCTCAACCAAAACCGACACCGAAGTACTTTTGAGTGCATACATCCAATGGGGAGAAGCCTGTTTACATAAGTTTAATGGCATGTGGGCTTTTGTTATTTATGATCGGCATACAAAATCAGTTTTTGCATCACGCGACCGTTTCGGAATCAAACCATTTTATTACCATGTAAACCAAGATTCCTTTACTTTTTGTTCCGAAATAACTCCCATTTTGGGCACGCTTAAAAACAAACCAACGGCTAATAATGTTGCCATTTTTGATTATTTAGTATTTAACCGTACCGACCAAAACGAAATCACCTTTTTCAACGAAATAAAGAAGTTAATGCATGGGCATTGTCTTAGCATCAAAGAGGGTAAAGTTGAAATTAAGAAGTGGTATGATTTGCGTCAGAATTTAAAACCAGCCTTTAAAAATAGCCAAGAATATTTAGAATTATTTTCCGATTCCCTTGCATTGCGCCTTCGCTCTGATGTGCCAGTAGGGGTGTGCTTTAGCGGTGGATTAGATTCTTCGTCCATCGTTTCTGTTTTATTAAAAAAACACAATCGCCCCGATGTAAATACCTTTTCTGCCGTTTATCGTAAAGGCCAAATTGGCGACGAAAGTGAATTTATTGATGAGTACAAACCCCTTTTGCAAAATATGCATTCCATTACACCAACGGCAGAAACCCTCTTTGCTGATATGATGGATTTTATTAGAGCGCACGAAGAACCCATTCCAGGCACATCTCCTTATGCTCAATACAAGGTGATGAAGTTGGCCCATAGGCATGTTACTGTTACTATAGATGGCCAAGGCGCAGATGAACAATTAGCGGGGTATCATTATTTTTTTGGTTTGTATTTTAAAGGGCTGTTGAGAGAATTTAAAATAAGCACCTTGGCGAAAGAATTAAGGGCTTTTAAACGTATTCATAAGACTAATTTCGCAACTTTATCACTTATTTACTTTTTACTCCCATCCATCTTGCGTACTAGACTTCGTATGAATGAAAGAGGCTATTTGGAGGGTGAATTTAATAAGAAAAACAGTGGGCAATCTACCACGTCAGATACAATATATCAATCTTCGTCCCTTTTAGAAGCTTTGGTTGACCACTTTGAATTTAAGCTAGAACATCTTTTGAAATGGGAAGACCACAACTCTATGCATTTTTCAATAGAAGCTAGGGTCCCATTTCTTGATTTTAGACTCGTTGAACGAACATTGTCCCTGCCACCTGATCAACTTATTAAAAATGGAATTGCAAAAGTAATTTTGCGTGAAGCAATGGAAGATATTGTTCCTGAAAAGATTCTGACACGTATGGATAAAGTTGGTTTTGGCACCCCTGAAGCCGAATGGTTTAGAACTCCAGTTTTTAAGGAATTTATAATAAAATTAATTAATTCCACTTCTTTTAAAAGAAGAGGAATTATTAAACCAGAAAAGGCCAAGAAATTCTATGAAAAACATCTATCTGGAGAAATTAATGTTTCTCAAGATATTTGGAAATGGATACACCTTGAATTATGGTTTAGAGAATTTATTGATTAAAGAAAAACCCATGAAAATATTAATAGATATTGGTCACCCTGCTCATGTTCACTATTTTAGAAATTTTATTTCCCTAATGCAAGAAAAGGGTCATGAGTTTTTAATTGTTGCTCGTGACAAAGAAGTGACCCATACTCTACTTAAAAAATACGAAATAAATTATTATTCAAGAGGCCGAGGGGCAGCATCACTTATTGGTAAAATAATCTACACTATCAGCGCAGATTTGATCATTTTGAAACTTGCTCGGAACTGGCAGCCAGATATATTTTTATCATTTGGCAGCCCATATGCTGCCCATATTTCAAAATTATTAAGAAAACCACATATTGCATTTACCGATACAGAGCATGCTAAATTAGGTATTTTAGCTTTTGCACCTTTCACTGAAACTATAGTTACTCCCGATTGTTTTTATAAAAATTTTCCCGCAAAACAAATCAGATTTAAAAGTTATTTTGAATTATGCTATCTATCACCAAAGTACTTTAAACCGGATCCTTCAATTAGGAATATGCTCAATATTAAAGATTCAAGTAAGGTTGTGTTGTTTAGGTTTATCTCTTGGGGTGCCTCACATGATATTGGTCAAAAAGGAATTCCAAATGATGTTAAAATTAAATTAGTAAAATTGTTTGAAAAAAAAGGATATCAAGTTTTAATCTCTGCCGAAGGTTTAATGTCCTCTGAGTTAGAAAGTTATCGAATTAAAATTTCTCCTGAAAAAATTCATGACGTACTTAGTACAATAGATGTTTTTATTGGTGAAAGCGGGACGATGGCAACCGAAGCTGCAATATTAGGTACACCATCTATTTATGTAAATTCATTAGATGCTGGTGTTTTTCAGGATGAAGTTAAATATGGTTTACTATATAGTTTTCGGTCATCAACAAATTTATTTAATTAGATTGAAGAACTACTAAAAACTCCTGATTTAAAATCAATTCATAGGGCAAGAAGGCTAAAACTAATCGAAGAAAAAATAGATTCAACAACATTTTTTGTTTGGTTTGTTGAAAACTATCCTAAAAGTATAAATATACTAAAAGATAACCCTGATTACCAGCATAACTTTAAATGATTCACCGGCTCCAGCAAAAGTAATGGATCCTATAAGCTTATATTATCGGGATAATATTACTGGTTATAATCGCCTTATCCAACTTTAACAACGCGAGTTGTCTGAATAAACTCCTCCTTTTACAATAAAGTGGCGACTACCTCATCCTCTTGTTGTTGTTAGTTCCCATGATATTTTTTCTCAAGGCAACCAGCCTCCAATTCTTTGCCTATCTCATGCTGTGCCTGCTCATTACCGCCATTACCGAAGTTCTGCAATTCCTCACCCCTTTGTGCAATTTCAATGATTTGATAGCCAATCTGATTGGAGTGATGCTTGGCTTATTCAGTGTAAAGTTTATTATGAAAAGTGCCTGCCCGGCTGCAAGACGGGAAGTGTGAAGAGCGATGCACTGAGTGCAGCCGAAGTGTGAAAAGCGATGCACTGAGCGCAGTCGAAGTGTGAAGAAGTGAACAGTTAAGGGTTAAGGGAACTAACGAATAACGAATAACCAGTAACCAATAACCAGTAACCAAATGAAAACCATCTTTTGAAACAATTTTACTTCCACAGAAAAAGCAGTTTTTTTATTCATAACCTTTAATTTTTCCAAATGCACGCCAATCAAGCATTTTAAAAGGTTTCATCACCACAAATGTTCATTAACCCACTGATCAACAAAAAGTTTATTTTTGCGTAAAATAATGCACTATGAGTACAGAATTTGGCTCTAAAATAAACAAACTCCTCCAACTTCAGCCTCCCGGTGTGGTGCTGACAAGCAGTTGGCTAAAACAACAAGGTTATAGCCCGGAACTTTTAAGAAATTATCGCAACAACCATTGGTTGGCAACAATTGGCAATGGTGCCATGATCAGGAGCAACGATATTGTTGATTATTTAGGCGCCATTTGTGCTTTACAGCAACAATTAAATCTGAATGTACATCCGGCAGCAAAAACAGCTCTCTCGCTCTTAGGTAAAACACATTATCTTGAACTCAATCCCAATAAGGTCTTTTTGTTTGGAGGCAGCAACGAATCATTGCCGACATGGTTTAAGAATAGGAAATGGGAAGTTGAAATAAGGCACGCCGCCTCTTCTTTTCTCACTCCTGAAAAAGGGATGGTTGAATATGAGCACAAAAGCTTCAAAATAAAAATTGCATCAGCAGCCCGGGCCATGATGGAGTGTTTGTTTCTGGCCCCGCACGAACAAGATCTTTTGGAGTGCTATGAAACCATGCAAGGTCTTACCAATTTGTCACCAAATACCACACAAGGTTTACTTGAATGTTGCACTTCAGTAAAAGTTAACCGGCTCTTTCTTTATCTGGCCGAAAAATCAGGTCATGATTGGTTCAATCATTTGAATGTTAAGCGGATATATTTGGGTCAGGGTAATCGAAGTCTGGTACCCTATGGAGTGTATATCAGCAAATACAAAATAACTGTTCCAAAAAACCTGGCAACCGATGAATACCCGGAATTATGAGAAGCAAGTCAGGCTATTGCTTGCAGTACTGCCATTGATAGCGAAAGAGAACAATTTTGCATTACATGGTGGAACTGCTATCAATTTATTTCTCAACAACATGCCCCGCTTGTCCGTTGATATTGATTTAACCTACCTTCCGGTTGAAGGCAGGGATGCTTCAATGGACAATATCAACAAAGCGTTGCATCGTATAAGTCAACAAATTCAAGCATTCCTGCCGGACACTATTGTTCTCCACTTGCAAAAAGTAGCCAAACTGATCGTTTCCGACAGAGAAGTGAACGTTAAAGTGGAAGTAAATACAATCAAAAGAGGATGTTTTACACCCCCTGTAACAAAGACACTGTGTGAAAATGCACATAGGCAATTCGACGCCTTTTGTGAAATACAGCTGGTTGACAATGCCCATTTATTTGGAGGAAAGATGTGTGCCGCGTTGGATCGACAGCACCCCAGGGATTTGTTTGACATTAACAAAATGTTCACAATTCAGCCTTTTGACGATGAGCTGAAAAAAGGATTCATCTTTTACCTGGTGAGCTCAAACAGACCAATTGTTGAAATGCTTTTTCCTCATTTACAAGATCAGCATTTGGCTTTCGAGAAACAATTCATTGGAATGACTTATGAACCCTTTTCTTATGCAGATTATGAAAAAACAAGGAAACTTTTGATCCAAAAAATCCACACCTCATTAAGCACTGAAGACAAGAAATTTTTATTGAGTATCGAAAATGGGACTCCCGACTGGGAAATTTATGATTTCAATATTTTTCCTGCCGTACAATGGAAATTGGTAAACGTAAAACATTTTAAAACACAAAACCCTGCACGACACAAACGATTGTTTTCTGAACTTGAAACCAAACTTGCAAAATAAACGCTAAACCACAAAACACATCAACAAATCAAAAGTAATACAATCTCCTATTTTTAAATCCTTGAATCTTTCCAAAGCAAATCTGGCAGAAATCGCTAACATCAAATTATTCAAACAGCTTAATACCAATCGGAATGGTTATGATGCTGCCCCCCTAAACCCTATAGCCATTGAAAAAGCAATCGGTTTTATTAACGAGATCAATAATTTCGACATTGATGCCTACCTAAGCTCACCAGGCCCAAACGGGGAAGTGATGGTTCAGTTAAAAAAAGGAAAAAGAGAAATGGAATGTGTTTTTTATAGTCAGAAGGAAAAATATGTTTTATTCAACGACAACACTTTTCAAAGTCAGGGCATATATACGGCCATTATTTTGCCTGAATTATTAACATGGTTATCTGATGATGAATAAAGGTGACCTGCTTGATAATCATGAAACACTTTGGCGAAGGGTTTACCGTGCTGATAAAAAACACATAGATAAACATACCGGACGGCCCACATCCAGAGCATTTGCTCCCTGTCCAAAAGACAATGGTAAATTATCTGTTGAACCTGAAAGTAAAGATTTACTTCTAACAGTATGATTTCTCTGCGCCCTCAGCGCCTTCTTCGCGATCTCTGCGGTTAAATTTAAAACTGAATTTTGAAAGGACATGCAAGCTTTTCGAGGCGGAATGAAGCAAATGCTTGTATCAAAAAGATGGAAATCTGGGTTTAGTAATTGATATTCATGGTCATAAGTGTTTTTCAGCAGCCTCTGAATAGTGAATGTAAAATCCCAGGATCTCTAATGTAAAATTGCTGTTGCATTTACCATGTACTTCAGCGATGAGCAGTCCTCTTTTCCAATGCATCCATTTTCATCAAAATTTCAGACAAAATCAATTGTTGGATAGTTTTGGTGGAGGTGGATTTTCAGTTTTTATAAATTTGTACGAACAAATCCTTACACCTACTTTTGTCAAATCAATTCAACATTATGAATACACCCCATGTATCAGTAGTAAATATCAAAATTATTCTTGTTTTGTTGTTCTTTTTTGGAGGAATAACACATAGTACAAATGCCCAGGTAGTATATGAACATATTTCAAACACCGGCATTTACGATTATCTCGATGAGATGGCCAACCTCAAAATCATCGAACTCAACAATGTAGTTAAACCGTACAGCAGGGAGTTTATCTATTCAAAACTAACTGAGATTGCCAGGTACAACGAACTCCATGCGGATAATTTAAATAAACGACAACAAAAGGATCTGGCTTTTTATCAGACAGCCTATGCATTGGAAGCGAATGCTTCATTGCCTTTCCCGCCAAAAACAGATCTTATCAAAAAAAGTACTGGATTTGCCACGGCACTCAATCCAGTTGGGTTATTTTATAAAGATTCGGTTTTTACCATGGCATTGCAACCCATTCTTGGCACATCTTTCAGTTCCAATGCAAATGGCGGTCTCACCCATACCTGGAGTGGTGCCGGTCTTTTCGGATATATCGGGAAAAATCTCGGTTTCTATACTAATGTGCGCGACAACAACGAAAGCCGCCTAATGATTGCCCCCGGTTATCTGCAGCGACAGCAGGGCGTTCCGGTGAAAAACTTTGGCGACGAAGGGGTCGATTACACCGAAGCCAGAGGTGGGATAACCTATGCCTGGAAATGGGGTACAGTGGGTCTGGTAAAGGACCATATCGAATGGGGTTTGGGTTACAACGGGACAAATATTCAGTCGGGTCATACTCCTTCTTTTGCTATGATCAAATTACAGTTAAAACCGGTCCGGTGGGGTGAATTCAATTATTACCATGGCTCACTGGTGTCTGAAGTGATCGACAGCGCCCGTTCCTACTGGTCAGACAATACCTATCGTGTGGTATATTTCCAGAAATACATGGCAGCGAATATGTTTACCCTTTATCCCATCAAACACCTTAACTTCTCCTTTGGTAATTCAATCGTTTACACCAACGAAAGTGGAGGCGGCCCCCATGCAGCCTATCTGATACCCTTTCTGTTTTACAAAAGTGTGGACCTGACCCTGAGTTCGAATGACAAGGGAGGATATTCCGGAAACAACAACCATTTCTTTTTCAATATCAGTTCCAGAAATATTAAACATCTGCATTTGTACTTTTCGTTGTTTGCCGATGACATTTCATTCAGCTATTTCAAAGACAAGGACTTATACAATTCATTCAGTTATAAGCTGGGCTTTCGTTTGTCAGACTTCCCCATCCGGAACCTTAGTCTTACCGCTGAATATACACTTACCAATCCTTATGTATATCAGCACCATACCGAAACGCAGAATTACACTTCCAACAGTTACAATATGGGGCACTACCTGCGCGACAATGCAGAGGAATACTATTTTGCGCTCAAATACATCCCTATCAGGGGGCTGGCGTTTGAAATGGCATATTCCCTGGCCAGGCATGGTGATGATTATAGTTTGAATGATCCTAATATCAATCCTCATTCCGATCCCATCCTGAAAAACATCATCTGGCAGAACCGGCAGCTTCAATGCACCGCACGTTATGAAATTGTTTCAAATACCTGGTTCTTCGCTTCCTATACCTATCAGGATATCACTGGCCAGCAGGACAAAATTGAAAAATTCACCCCTGAGTATTATCGTGGTACAAAAAGCACGGTGAATGGCGGGTTGTGTATTGGGTTTTGAGGAGTGAGTATTGAGACTGAGAGACGAAGAGACGGAGGGATGAGACATAGAGAATTAGTGACTTAGAGCCGAAAAGACGTAGGGAGTTAGGGAAGATGACTAAGAGATTTATTGACAGGGTGATAGATTGATTATGTTGTATAAATAAATTTTCCAAAATACAAACCATTTTATGAAAATTCGATCACACAAAGAGTTGGATACCTATCAGTTAGCATTTAAAGCATCTATCGATATTTATATGTTGACGAAAAAATTTCCTAAAGATGAAAGATATTCACTGACTGATCAGATTAGACGATCTTCACGTTCGGTCTGTGCCAATTTAGCTGAAGCCTTTCGGAAACGGAAATATCCTAAATCATTTGTCGCAAAACTCTCGGATTCTGAAGGTGAGGCAGCTGAAACGCAGGTCTGGCTGGATTATGCATTCGAATTCAAGTATATAGAACAAGAAATCTACCAGGAACTTTACGAAAAATACGACCAAATTTTAGGAAAACTGGTAAATATGTCATTGCAGCCCGAAAAGTGGTCATATTAATAACCTCCTTTCCTGAGTCATATATGCTCTTCTTCACCCATTCTCTCAGTCACTCAGTCACTCAGTCACTCAGTCTCTCAGTCCCTCCGTCTCTCCGTCTCTCCGTCACTTAAGTCACTTTCCTCGCTGAAACGCAGGTCTGGCTTGATTATGCATTAAAATGTGAATATATCAGTGAACAAACGCATACAGTATTAACCGACAAATATGATCATATCATCGCCATGAT